>CADCNI010000024.1 GCA_902802795.1 uncultured Ruminococcus sp. | reverse complement strand
AGGAATTACAGGTTAATTCTTAGTTTACGTTGTTTAATTTTCAAGGTTCTGTCCTCGCTCACTTCCGTTCGCGAGCTTTTCTATTCTATCACATCGAATCCCGTTTGTCAAGTCCTTTTTTCATCTTTTTTCAAGATTTTTTCATTTAACTTTCAGGCCTTTTGAAATCCCTTTCAAAATTAAGCCGGATTGTCAAATCTTTTCGTACTTTCCGCCGGACTTCTCCGCGACAGCTTGATTATTCTATCACACCCTCACGCGAATGTCAAGCCTTTTTTTGCCTTTTTTCGCGATTTTTTTATCTTTGACGCTTTGCACATTTTCATTCATCTTTCCATATCCAATCTGCCCACGGTTTTTCACATTTGTTCACCTTTCTCCACCTCTTTCCACCTGATTTTGCACCGAGACATTCTTTTTTGATCGTATTCCATGATTTATAGAGAAAGAGGATGGAGAGTATCCGCCGCCCATGGAAGCGTTACATTTAAAAACTTCGGGGAATAATCGAGGTATTATATACATCATATTTGAATATAACACTGTTCTTCCATCTTATGTATATTCGGAAAAACTCATGGCACGTCAGTGACGGCAGCATTTCCCATGTATTCCTCCGTCTGATTGCCATAAGGTCGGTCTTGGGGAATGGGGCGGCTGCCGTAAGTTCTCACGACACGCCCGGTTTCCCTGCCGTCTTTGTATTCGGTCACCTCACGGGGGTTGCCGTGGCGGTCGAAATCGCCGTACCGCTGCCGCCCTGTCATCTGACCTTCCGGATTATAGTACGCTCTTTCAATCCTTCTGCCCTTTTTATCATATATATACCGATAACAACCCGTCACGCCGTCCTCATCCTGCAAGGTCAGCTTGGCAAGCCTGCCGTGTACATCATAGGCATAGGTCTGCCCGAAGAAAAACCGTCCCTCCTGATATACGGCATAGGAAAGCAAATGATCGCCCCGGTCGTAGATCCATTCACCACAGGTCGATTGATATTGATACACACTTCCGGACGCAGACGGGACATCTCCGACCTCGTAAACCACATCGGTTTTTACAAGACGCCCCTTTTCATCATAGGTATGATCCTTCGTCCATGTCATCACATGATTTTTGTCGTAACAAACGCAACGGATTTCTCTGCCGTCTCCGTCAAGCAACGACTCCTGATACTGCCGGACGGAACCGTCCGCCTGCGTCACTGTCACTTTGGCGGATGACCCGTCCTCCGCGTATTCACAGGTGGTCGTTTCCGTCTGAGAAAGAGACGCTTGCCGCACATTCCCGTATGGCTGTTCCGTCTTTTGCAGCATCCGTCCCTGTGCGTCGTACTGCCAGCGGGTCACGGTGCGATAGATAATGTTATCGGAAATATGCGCGAGCATCCGACCTTCACCGTCATAGACATAGGTCTGCCGCCAGTTCAGGGTCGGCACGAGGTCTTCCGCGTTTTTCAGCGAGTAATATTCCTTGCTCAGTATTTGCCCCGCTTCGTTGTATTGGTAACGGTAATAATACGTCAATACGCTGTCCTCGTCATAATGGCTCTCCCACAGCACAGGACAGGCGGTGGAGATGCCCGCCTTTTCCCATTGCTTTTCCATGCGGCGACGGTGCATCATCGGCGGCACACAGACAGCGATCAGCAGCGAAACGATACACACCGCAAAGGTGATCTTTTTTTGCGTGATTTTGATATGTTTCATAGTTTCGGTTTGGAATATGTATGGCTGTAATAGCGATTGGCGAGCTTGCCTTCCTGCAACAGTTCGAGCATACCGCCCGTTTCATAGGGCAGCATATCGTATTGGTTCTCCACAACGCACGCGGAGTGGGAAACCACATGCAGTTCAGGCGCATTGTCTTCCGAAGCGGCCTGACGAAATACCGTCTCAAACATCAGCGAACCCCATGGGATGTGATAATCGCTGCTCACAATGACCACAGAACGCACCTGCGGATATTGCTTCGACAAAAGGGCATACGAATATAAAGCGTTCTGCGCGGTGGTAAAGGATTGATTTTCCACAATCAGACGGTTCTCCTTTACGCCGTGATCTTTCAGCCACTCCGCCATCAGACCCGCTTCGGTGACTTTTTTGTTACCGCTGGCCGTACCGCCGCCCGTGCAGACCACATAAGCATTTTCATACTGCAAAGCGCACTTCAGCCCCACGTCAAGGCGCTGCAGCAGCTCGTTCTTCATGGTGCCGTCGGGGTTGAGTTCATAGCCCAGCACCACAATGGCGAGGTCGCCGCTCGCATCGGAAAGATCATCCGGCAAAGTATCGGTATTGATTTCCATCTCGTCATCGACATACGCCCAATAATCCATAATGCCTTTCCAGAGCTGTCCCTGCCGGCTGTCCTTTTGCTCCAGCTCGGTCAGAAGCTGCTCCACTTTCTCACGGGACTGCCCTCTGTAAGAGCCGTAATAGGTGACGATGTCGCGGATGATTTCTTTTTCTCCCCGTTCTTTTGGCTTGCCGCAGCCCGCCGTACCGATCAGCATGGCAGCGGACAATAACAAAGCAACTATTTTTTTCATAACAGGCTCCTTAGTGAAAAAATAGAAAAAGAAAAAGCGAAGCCCCATCCGCCGCGTCTTTTTTTCAGGCGGCGCGGGGTGCGGCCGATGACGGCAAGCATCATCTCTGACGGCAGGCGGGCAAGATCAGCCCCCCGATATAAAACGCAGTCGGGCGAATTTTGTCGGAAGATTCTCCGTATTCGCCCGACCCCGTTGCAAATCCAAGCTCGTTCCGCTCGGTCGGCTATGCCGACCTCGTGGGGCTTTGCCCCACTCCCCACAAGGGCGCTGCCCTTGACCCGCCAAGAGGGCTTGCCCCCTTGGATTCCCACGCTCGCATTCGCTCGCTAATTACGCTTCGCTTTTCTTACTTTTTCTTTTTCTGCGCCGTTCCCGCTTTTTTCTTCGCTTTCTCATAAGCGCTGCTCTGATGAATCTTCTCCTCCACCTTACGATTCAGCAGCATCCTCGCGTCATACGAGGACTGCTCCCGAATGGCGCTCTGTCTGAGATTTCTGCGGTCAACCGCTTTCAGCGCGGGGAACTGCGCAATCGGGCTGACGTCCGCGTAATCCACCTGAATAAACTGAATCAGCTCGCGTGCCTTCGCGGCGCTGTCCGCTTTGAAAATATAGAAATAGTCACCCGTCATGTCAAAATCGGTGTAGCATCTGCCATAGCGACGGATGACGGATTTGAGCTTGCTCATGATTCTGTCGTGGGAATAACGGTAGCTGCGGTCAAAGCGACGGGTCGCAAAGACCGTGGTTTCGGGCAGAATGTGGTAATCCATGTTCATACCCACCTTGTCCGCCGCCCACAGGTGGCACACATCGCTGCTGCCCGTGCAGGCCATCACGTCGGCAAAATATTCCTCCGGCGGCAGGAACGACGCGTCGGCCAGCAGAATATCCTTTCCCACCGCGAAGGTCAGGTTAAAGAAGCCGCCCCGCACACGCACCGCGTCCACCACTTTGAGCGCCGTCTCCATGAAGTCCTCGCTTTCGGTGCCGCATTCCTCCGGCGCAATGCTGAAAAACGAGAGAAGCTCCTTCTTCTGTGCGATGCGCTCCGGCAGATCGGAAAATTCATAAACCGCCGCGCCCATCACCTTGCCGTAGCGGTTGACCATGCCGCAGCAGCGAATCACGCGCGAACCTTCGAGAAGCACAGCATTGCCCTCTTCGTCGCGCTCCATCAGCTTCACGCCGGCGGCACGCACCGCGTCATTCACACTCGCCTTGTCAAACACGCGGCGGGCATAATCCACATCAAAGCCCACCACATTGAAATCCCTGCGCAGGCTCGCCTCCAGCGTCGCCCAGTAGTCGTTGAGCGACTCGATGCCGTCCGGTCGGCCGTACTGATAGGAAAGATAGGACACCGCACGGTACACCGCATCATAATCGTGCAGATCATCCACGCGGTAATAATCGGTCAGGCAGCCCTGCAGCCCATGAGGAAAATTCTCCTCCACCGCGTCACCGATGCCCAGCACATTCACGCCGAGTCCTCGCAGCGCATGAATATATCTCCAGCGATCTTCGGGGTAATTGGGCGAAATAAAAATCACATTCATAAATTCGTACCTCCGGCACTCCAAACTAAATTATACCTTATTATATCACGCAAAACCGACGACTGCAACCGTCATTACAATTAAATTTTTCCGTCCGCCGGATCGGAAGCGGTTTCCTCTCTCTGGTCAAACTGACGCAGCACCAGTCTGCCGTCCGTCTTGTCGGCAATGGCACAGATGGCGGTGAATGCCTCCTTGCAGCTCTTCCACTGCGCGTCGTCCGCAAAAATCGCGGGGCGTTCCTCCGCCGAGACATACTTCGCCGCCGGCACCGCCATATATTTCAGATGGGCGTTTTCCTCTCCCTGTCCTGCGTTCCGTATGATATAGATGGGGCTGTACCCGGCGCTTTCCACCGACACCGTGCCGTTTTTGCCGCGCGCCACGCTGAGCGTCACCGTCATGCTGCGCTTCATGGCGGCGTTGATTTTTGATATTTTTTTCTTTTCTTCTTCCACGGATTTCTTCTGCGCGTCGGTTAATTTGCCCTTCTGACTCAGAATCTTCTGATTGCCGCTGTAGCTATTGTCTCCGAAGAGACATCCCAGCGAATAAAACACATAACACTCCTTGCTCACGCCGTTTTCCTCGCGGGTGAGAATCTCCGCGTCCAACGTGACGCAAGGGCCGTAACCTACGATCACATCCGCGCCCGCCTGCGCCACCTTGGGAGCGGTCTGCTTCATGAGTTCGCTCTGCGCGACGGTACCTTTGCCGCCCCATGTGATGCACACCACAATAAATTCCGCGCCGCTGTTTTTCAGCTTGGCAATATCCGCGGCCGCCCGCTCCGCGATGTCGTCGGCGTTGGGCAGCGTTTGCGCGATGTAGGTTTTCTGCTCGTCGGTCAGCGCGTCGTAATCCTTGCTGTCGGCGCAGTTGTAACCCGCCAGTCCTACGCTCACGCCGTTCACCCGCACCACGCGGGTATTGATCTTTTTCGGGTCAGTGGTGGTCAGTCCGATCATGCCCACCGAATGCATATGCAGATTGGTCACGGTGGCGCACATCGCGTCATAGCCGTTGGCAAAGGCGTGCTGATTCGCGCCGAAAATATGCTGCACGCCCAGTTCGGACACAGCCGAAGCCAGCGCGTCGGGGTAATTTTTGTCGGTGTCAATGCCGCCCACATCCTTGTCCTTTCCGTAGGCGTCCACCTGTCCGCAAAGTCCCGCGACGGTGATATCCCCCGCCAGCACTTCCGAAAGCTCGGAGAGATCATTGTGAAACTGATAGCCGCTGTCGGTGAGCGCCGCGTCCACCATGTCCTGTGTCGGCATGATGTTGCCGCCGAAAGAAATCGTCAGACGGCCGGAAGGCGCTGCGCTGCCGGCCTCGTCCTCCTCGATGGGAATGCGTCTGCCGCCCGAATGCAGCGACACCGCGATCAGCACCGCTCCCAGCAGACTGACAAAGCCGATCACCAGAACCACGCAGAGCCGAGTGAATCTATCCGCGTCCACACCGTCCACCAGTCTGCGGCGGGGCCGGGCTTCATTGCCGGTGCCTTTGCCTGCGGGATTGGCGGCAGCGTCGCCCTTGTTGAACATACGGTTGAAAACAACGGCGATGCGGGCCAGCAATCCCAACACGCCCCTGAACAGTTTCTTCATAAAAACACCCGCTTTTTTTACAGATTGTCACGGCATTCTCCGCGGATTCCGCGGGGAATCTTCCTCACGCGGCCTGTCCGCCTGTGAGAGACATAATGTAATCCTTCGCCGTGTCAATATATGTCCAGATTTCGCCGCTGATGATCGCGTCCGCCAGTGTGGAGCCGAGCGTCATAATCAGCGCGGCGCAGATCATGCCGAACAGAATGGTGATGAAAGCGTTCTTGATGCGCATATCCAGCAGCGCGGCGATCAATGCGCCTGTCCACGCGCCTGTGCCGGGAATGGGAACAGCGACAAAAAAGAAAAGCCCCCACTTGCTGTATTTGAGTACCTTGTCCTTTTTCTTGTCCGCCTTGCCCTCGATCCAGTGAGCCAAAGGGCTGAGCAGTTTGGTCTTTTTGAACCAGTTGATGACAGGCCGGATGAGCAGCAGAATAAAAGGTACGGGAAGGATATTGCCGGCGATGGAAAGGGGCAATACCTCCCACAGCGGCATCTGAAGCGCCACGATGCCAAAGGGAATGGCGCCTCTGCACTCTACCAGCGGAATCATGGAGATTAAAAAGACCGCGAGCTGCGGAGGAAAATTTTCCTGGAAAAAGGTTTGCAGTGCTTCGATCATCGAAATACACTCCTCCATATTAACAGATTTCAGGATTTTTTTATTATACAGGATTTGACAGAGAATTTCAACATGAAATTGAAGAATCTGTGTGAGATAATATAAACTGGAAAAACATCGTTTGACAAATATCCGTGAGAATGGTATAATACCCAAAAAATCGGATTCTTCCAGAAAGAATGTGACACCATGACATTGAACAATGAAACGGAACGGTCTTATTCCTACGACGTAAGCATGGATATGCTCAACGGCGACGGTCGCATGAAGCCCTGCGGCTACCAGACCCTCATCTGTGAGATTGCGGAACGGCACCTGCGGCAGTTTCACCTGAATGTGGATGATCTGGCGCCGTATCATACATCATGGGTGATGATCTCCTCCTCCTTTGAAATCGTCCGTCCCATCGTGGGGCAGCCCACCGTCATCGGGCGCACCTGGCATTCGGAGCAGGAACGGCTGACTTTCCGCCGGGACTTTTCCTTCACCGACACGGACGGCACGCCGCTCTTTCACGCCGTCACCTTTTCTGTGCTGATGGACACCGACACGCGCAGAATCGTCCGTCCCGATCATCTGCCGTTTTCCGTCGGGCAGCCGTACCCGCAGTTTGTCATGGAAGCCTCCCACAAGCTGCACACAAACGCCGATATGCAGCCCTGCGACCGCCGCAAAATCTACCCCAGCCACATCGACTGCTTAGGTCACACGAATAACTGCCGCTACAGCGAATTCGCCTACGACACCCTGACCGACGACGAACTGCGCCGCCTCGACGCAATGCGCAGAATGGATATTTACTATAAATCCGAACTCCGTCTGGGCGACAGCTTCACCATGCGCCGCAGTACCCCTCATGTCACAACAGGAGAACTGCTCATCGACGGCATCAACGATGCGACCGGCAAACAGTCCTTTGCCTGCCGGATGCTGTTTGAATAATACAACATCGCCGCGCAAAATGTTATCCGCTCTCATTGCCCGGCGCATCCAACCGATTTTTATCAATGGCGAAACGCATGCGGTTCTCCCCGCTTTAAAAAATGCCGCCCGCGCTCCTGTTATCCACCACTTCGATCCCCAGCAGCTTCACCAGCGCAATCGCCTGTCCATAGTCGATGGTGGTTCCCTCCAGTTCGCCGCCGAGAAAGACGAGCTTATCCAGTCGGTTGCCGCGCAAATCCATTCCCTTGAGGGAGGTGTGCGCAAAATCCGCTCCCGTCAGATCGCACTGGACAAAATGCGTCTCTTTCAGACGTGCGCGGTCAATGTTGCTGGAAGTCATATCACATCCCACAAATTCCGTTTCCATCATCCGCACTTCGGAAAAATTCACGTAACGGCAGGCCGTGGACCTGACCAGCACATGATTCATCACGCCGAATGTCAGATTCAGCCCCGAAATATTGGTCTCGATGATCTCGGTGCAGGAAATCGACCCTTGTGTCATGTTCATAAAGGAAAGGTCGCAGTTCTTGAAAATGCAGTTGCTGAAACTCACCCCTTCAAAAACACAGTCGTAAAACCGGCAGTTGATAAAGATGCAGCCCGAAATCTCCACATCGGAAATATTGAGATGCTCCACCGTTTCATCGGTAAACAAAAAGCCGTTGACGTCACACTCTTCCATATCCGCCCTGATCAGAACGTCAAGTGCGGATTCGTTTTTGTTCAGGTGCATGCTGAGCTGCGGTTTTTTTCTGTTCATTGCAAGATTCCTCCCTGTCGGTGTTTCATGTTGGATTTATTTTTACTGAATATTCAATCTTCTGTCATTGACAAAGACGGCGGTTCATAATAATATAATATCATATCCAAAAAGGACGGTAATGTATAATGGTAATGCATAGGAAGCATGTGCCCCATCAAATCGTCGTCTTTTTCGTCGCCCTGCTGACGGCTCTTGCGCTGCTTTGCTCCTGCGGCTCCGATCTGGACGGCACATGGCGTTCCCAGAAGGACCCCGACACCAGGATCCGGTTTTCCGGCAGCAAGGTGCGCGTCACCTACGGCCGATTCCGCATCGACGGCACATGGGAAAAAGACGAGGAAGGCAATATCGTGATGACACTGACCGACAAAAACGGCGATAAATACAAGATCGTGGCCACCGTTTCGGATAAGGACGCCAGCCATCTCACCCTTTCCAATCCGGATGGGGAAAAAGAGGTTTTTAAGAAATAAACGGATGTTTGCCTTTCGCTATTTCACTTTGTTATGTATAAATCAATTATTACATATTGGAATATTTAAAGATTATTTTTGTCGATGACGGTATCACTCCGGCGGATGATGGCGGATGTATTCAAAGATGTACTGCTGCGCAACTCCGGCAAACCCGCTGCCAATGAGCGCCGTGCCGCCTGTGAACTCCGTTTCAAGCGCACGGCGTATCCATACATCTACCGGAAAACATTCCAGCCGTCCGAATCCGTACAGCAGCACGCATTCCGCCACCTTGGGGCCAACCCCTTTGAGCAAGCGCAGTTCCTTTCTCGCCTCGTCAATCGGGGCTTTTTTTATGGCCTCAAAATCAATACGCCCTTCCGCCGCGGCACGGGACAGCTCTGTCAGATAGGCGGCGCGATAGCCGCAGCCCAGCTCCCGAAAGGTCTGTTCGGATACCCCGGCCAGCGCTTCCGGCGTGGGAAAGGCATGTCCCTCGGCTACGTCCGCTGCCCGTTCGCCCCGCAAGGCGGGGGCGCCGTAGCGCAGACAAAGCCGCCCGATAATTCCCCTGATGCGGGGGATATTGTTGTTTTGAGAAATGACAAAGGAACAAAGCGCTTCCCACGGCTCCTGCGAGAGAATATGAACGCCTGCCGCATAGGCCGCGCATTCCCCCAGGCGGGGTTCAAGGCCGGTCACTTCCCTCCGGATGGCTTCGTAATCGCGGTCCAAGTCGAGATACCCGCGCCAAAGACGGTCGAATTCCTCCTGATCAGCGCCCCATACGGTGAGCCGGCTGCCCTCCTGCCGCATTTCCACGTATCTTCCCAAAGCCGTGCCGCACAGCATGCCTTCTCTCTGCGTCCAGCGAAAACACTGTCCGCTCGTCAGCGTGGCCGCCGCCGAAAACGTACCAACCTCCGCCGTCACCGAAGGCATTTTCTCCATCCCGATACACCTCAGATATTGTAATATTTTTGATTAATATACAGTTCGTAATTTTTAGGTTGAAAAATCAGCAATCATCCGGCATATGGCGAACTGCCTGTCTTTTATTATACCACATCCACAAAATAATACAACATGATTTTTTTGAATTGATGTGGTACCTTGGGAAAAATGGGGAAAATATACGGTTGTCCTCTATAGAAAAGTGTGCTATAATAATAATGAGGAATTTTACGGTTTCTTCTGTGATTTTATCTGTAAAATCACCTCGTCATATGGCGGCTCCCAGAACCAGCATTTCACGCAGGCGGCTGTAAAGAAAACGGAAGCAGCTCAGGGGGATGGGACATTCTCCTCTGCCGATCTCCACGGTAAAGGCGGGGGCATGATATTTTTCCATAAACCAGTCCTTCAGTCCCGCGCCGGCCGCGTCGGGCTGCGGCTGGCGCAGGGCATAGCCCGAGGATACGGACAGCACCCGTGCCATCAGATGGGCTTGCGGCGGGGTAAAACCGCGGTAATTCCAGTAAATTTCTTCTCCCTGCGAATGAAACGCCAGCACATGACGAAATCTCACTTCCTCGCAAAGCCCTACCACTGCGCGGGTTTCCGGCTCGCTTTCGGGATATTCCCCCGTCCAGCCGCCCGCACAGGGACCGCAGATACCGCCGCTCATGGCGACGGAGCGCATTTCATCCCAGCCCGCGTCGAAATTACGGTTGATATCCACGCCCCTGGCGTTGGCTTTCCATCGGCGGCAAAACGCGCGGCTGCGGCAGCTTTTGAGAAGATCGGCGCTGAGATAATCCTGCAGGCCGGGACAGTCGCCGCCGTTGATGGCAATCTCGATGCCGTCCGGATTGAGTGCGGGAATGATCGTCAGTCCTCCCGTATGCAGCATCTTGCCGACGTCCATTTCGCACATTCTCCGGTTCTTTTGGCAGGCGTACAGCAGTTCCTCGGCAAAATACATCATGAGCAGCGTGGTAATCCACTCCCGGCCGTGCACGCCCCCGCAGTAAAGCACCTTTCTGCTGCCTGTGCCCATATGCAACGCACATATGCTGCGTCCGAGCAGACTGTTTCCGATCACCGACACTTTCAGCCAATCGCCATAGTTCTCTTTCAGCCGCTCGACCCACATTTTCAGCCTGCCGTCATCCGGCGGCTCGATCTTCACAATTCTCTCGCTTTCTTTCATTTGGCAGTCCCTCTTTCCCATCATTCATTCAAGTTTATCATATGAAAAAAAACGGCGTTTCATAACACCGTGAGTTCCAACATAAAAAGGAGACATCGCACATGAATCTCGAAGAAAAAACACTCACACAGACCTATCATTTCAGAGGAAGAATCATCAATCTTCGCGTGGACGACGTGGAACTGCCCGACGGCAATACATCTGTCAGGGAAATTATAGAACACCCGGGCGGGGTGTGCGTGGCGGCGCTCACCCCGGACGGACGGCTGCCCTTTGTGCGCCAGTACCGCTACGCCTATCGGGAGAATGTCCTCGAACTGCCGGCCGGCAAGCTGGAAAAGGGCGAAGACCCCTTTGACGCGGTACAACGTGAATTTGCCGAGGAAGTGGGCGCACACTGCGTCAACTGGCGGAGCATGGGATGTCTCTATCCCACCCCCGGCTATACCGACGAGATCATCCGTCTCTACGCCTGCGACATCGACGCGGAAGGAGAAAGCCATCCCGACGAAGGCGAATTTCTGGAGGTGGAATATCTGCCGCTTGCAACCGCCATGCAGATGGTAATGGATGGCAAACTTCCCGATGCCAAGACACAAACACTGATTTTGAAACTTTGGGCGGAAAAAAACATGAAAAAATAATAAAATAGTCCGTTTCATGTATTGAAATTTTTATCAGATTGCATTAATATATTATAAAATTATAAAATTGTAAAATTGTAAAATATGAAACTGAAACAAAGGAGAAGTCCGGTCAATTGAACAATAACAGAAGCTACCGCAACGGTACTTCCGGACATTCCGGAAGTACCGGAAATGCACGGAATACGAGAACGCAATACAGACAAAATACGGACTACACAAGAGACTATCCGCAGGATAACGGATACGGGCGAAGCTATCCGCAGGACGGCGGATACGGACGAAGCTACTCGCAGGACGGCGGATACGGGCGAAGCTATCCGCAGGACGACGGGTACGGACGAAGCTACTCGCAGGACGACGGGTACGGACGAAGCTACTCGCAGGACGACGGGTACGGTAGAAGCTACCCAGAGCGCACACGCGGCTCAGGCAATAGCCGCCGTTCCTCCTATGTCCCTCCCGACGATGAGCAACCCGAAGGAAACGACAGCAATCTGCCCCTTTACCTTCTGGCGGGACTGGCCGTTGTCATTTTGATTGTCATTCTCATCACGGTTTCTACGGCGCTGCTCGGCAAAGGCAGTAAAAACAAAGCCGACACTCCCGCGGGGGTTTCCCACTCGGACAACGGACAAGCTACCATTATTAGCTTTGACGACACCGACGACGAGGACGAGGAATCGGATGAGACTTCTTCGGCCGTCAACTACAAAAACTTTACTGGCACATGGCAGAAAACCGACGTCTACGAGTCCCGCAAAGCTACCGTCACCGTCAATGCGCAGTATGACGACAGCTTTGATTTCACGCTGGAAATGTGGTCCGGCACTACGTCCGCCACTATCACCGGAACCGCTTTTTTTACCGACGAATCCACCGCCGTCTTCAAAAAAAGCGCCGCTTCCATCACACTGGAACAAGGTTCGCAGTATCTTTCGATCTACCATTCCGGCAAAAACAAGGCGTTCGGCATTGCCGACAGTTATGAAATCGACGGAAAATATACCCAGGGAACTCCGAAGTATGTCAAGGAAGAGGGCACGGGCGGCTATGATTACAACATCTACCAATCCGACGCGGTGATCAAGGCGCTTTCCTCCACCCTTTCCGCTGAGGATTACGCCCTTTACAAAGAAATGATGGCCAAGGGACTGAAATCCCCCATTCCCTACGAACGTACCCTCGACAAAAACGGAAAAAAGGTCAATGTGGACGCGGAGATGAACGCTGTCAAATATTACGCGCACCTCAGCGGCATTGCCGCCGATATGATCTTTATCTGCTCCAACGACGCAAAGATCTATGTGCTGTTTTACGATACCCAGGAAATGCGGTATTACACCAACGATAAAAATTACGCCTCTCAGATGCCGGCCTCTTTCCGGGCTGTCGAAAAAGCCAACAACCAAAAGGCTGTTTTCAAATAATCTCCCCGCACAGGAAACCTCACACGAAAGGATGAATCAAAAACGTGAGCACATTCAGCTTATTGCTTTTGCTTCTGTTTTTACTGGTGTTTGGCATACGTATTTTTATGTACTGTGTCAACATCGACATGCCGAGGGTATCGGATATCATGACGCTGGTGCTCCTGCTCATGATTCTCGCTGAAATCATACTCGCTATTTTTGAATTTCCCGCCATTGTCATTGACGGCATTGTCTTTATCTCGATGGGCAACAAGGCGATTGCCGTCGGCTGCGGCATTGTCATATTGATCGTCACGGTCTTCATCTTCATCATGATCTATCCTAAAATTCCCTGGCTCCGTCTGTTATCCTTTTCGCCTCTCAAATATGCCCTCATCGGTTTTATTCTCCTGCCGCTCGTCATCTACACCGAACTTTTCAACGGCAGCTATTCCTTTGAAAGCATGGATGAATACAACGACTTCAAGCAATCCTTTGCACAGTATGACAGACATTTCTGGCCTACCAAATTTGTCAAACATACCGAGGACAACGGGCGTGATTTTATCGTCACCTACTCCGTCTATCCGTGGGATGTGGAGATTCCCGACGGCAAGCAGTTTGCCTATAAGGTCATCACCTTTTATTCCACCGACGAGGACAAGCAGATTTTGAATTATTATCCCTTTACTTATAAGCTGTATGCCGGCGTCAATTCCATTCCGATAGAATCCAACGCCGATTCTTCCGGAAACAGTTTTTCCGATGAAGAGGAAGACGTCAGCGAATCCGACGCCATCGAATGATTTTCACTGTTTGCTAAATCATACACAGAACGATATGTTTCTGTTTATTTCATACTGCTCTCCTTCGGGGAACAGCAGAAAGCACTGCATCTTGAAAGGAATGTACCAAATAATGAACGAGTTGTTCAACAGAACCTGCCTGACAAACGAAACCGAGGAACATTCTCTCGCGGCACTGCTGGAAAACAGCAAAAAGAACCGCCTGAAATCCATTGCCTCCCGTTACGGCCTCAAACTCTCCGATAAAAATACCAAACCCCAAATGATACAGGCAGCTTCTCCGGCGATAGAAGTCAATTTCAGCATCAAACTCAAGCAATATTCCAATGACGAGCTGGCGCTGCTGCTCAACTGTTTCCTCCACAGTGAGGTCGGCGAGGAAACCGCCGCCGCTATCGCTTCCTCCGCCCCGTTTGAGGACGGCGGCGTGTATCTCATCGCCAAAAAGGACAAGTTCTATCCTGTCATTCCCCCGGAACTGGCCGGAAAAATCATGAGCCGCTGCGTATCGCGTTATTTCGGCAGCAAAGAGAGCGAACTGGCCCGCACCGCCAAGGCCTGCGCCCGTATTTACGGTACGTTTACCGCCAAAGAGCTTGCCAACGCCGTCAACGCCGCTTATGAAGCCAATGTAACGCAACAGCAGGCGGAAGAATTTCTGTCGGGCGCACAGGCGGAAGAATTCGCCTACGCGAACGGTGTGGCCGTTTATACCCTCGGTTCGCCTGCCGCCACCGACGAATTGGCGGAGAACCTTGATTACGACCTGCCGTTCCGCAAGGAAATCGAAGCATACGCCTTCTACGGGCTGGATACAAGCGATTACTATTACCGCCAGATCGTCACAGTGGTGTACAACAACGCGGGAAACACCTTTGACAAGGCCAATGAGCTGATGCGATTCATCGCCAACTGGTGCGTCACCGACGGTCAGATGCCGTCGCTTCTGCAAGCCATCGAACAGGCGCAGCTCACCGTTACGCAGCAGCAGTTCAACTTCATTCTGGACATGGTGGGGGAATTGGCGGCCAAAACCCGTCGGCAAAGCCTGAAAGGACACCGTTACAACGAGGTGGAGGGAACCGCTCCCATCATCATGCCGCAGATTCAAGTCGTCGCCGCCAAGCCGGAGCCTGTCAAAATCGCACCGAAAATCGGCAGAAACGATCCCTGTCCCTGCGGCAGCGGCAAGAAATATAAAAAGTGCTGCGGGAGGAATCCGTAATGGGGTCCTTTGTCCTTGACCTCGAAAACAGCTTGGCGGATTATCAGTGTTACCATCCCGCCAACCCCGTCACCGTGCTGCACTATGAAATGCCGGAGGACGAACTCGATCAGGTCAGCGTATTGATTGCCGCCTCTCTCAACCAAGCCGACATGCTGCTCTGCGTCGAGGATTACCTGCGGGATCTGCAAAACAGCGGAGAGGAAGCCGCTCGCTTTTATGGCGGTCTTCTCAAAGCCCCACTGCCTGACGACTGGTTTGACACACTGGAGGTCTATAGCGCGGAGATCAGCCTCGCGTCGGAAACCGATTACAGCGCGGTCATCACCTGCGGCGACAGCATTTTTCCCGATCACATTCTTGAAATGTATTGGGAAAAAAAACGCGTCACCGATATTCTTCTGATTGGCTGAAAAATCAAAAATCCCCTGTGAGTTTCGTAAAAAAATTCACAGGGGTATTTTACTGTTATTCTTCTTCGGTACCGCTGCTGTCGGTAGTCGCGGTGGTGGAAGCCGATTCGACGCTCACGACAGATTCCGACGCATTCTCGCCGCTGCGCACTTCCGTGGAAGAACCTTCCGAAGAAGCATCCTCCGAAGAAGTCGCCTCCGAGGAACTCACTTGGGAAGAAGTCAGCAGAGCGGAGGACGTTTCGCCGCTTGCCGTTTCTTTTGGCGCGTCGCTTTCCACAGGCTGCTCCGTTTGCTGGCTGGCGGTGGTCTGAGAGGAAACGGCCGATTCGCTTTGAGAAGCTTCGGTGCTCACAGCGGTCTTGGTTTCGCTCTTGTAATAGCTCTTGTTGAGGAACGTAATGCCCGCTACCGCGTTGTCCTTAATGGCATATTCCATAATCCAACTGCCTGTAGCGTAATCATGTTCCATAATGGAATTGCAGCCGTACTGCACCACATATTCACAGTCAGAGAACGGGAAGGCGTGAGGTGTAGAGGCATAATATTTTTCCAGATAGTTGCTCATCGTGTAGAATCTGCCTCCCACAAAGGTATAGGCATTTTCCATGAGCAGCAGGGTATTGAGTTTGGTCTGGTCGTTTATAACGTCGGAGGCTTTGTAAAGCGTGGTAGCGCCGCCGTTGACACAAAGATAACTGTCGGTCACTTCGGTCAGAGAACTTCCCACGCCGAGACCCCGCACGGGAGCAATGGCAAACCGGGAGGATTTCCAGCAGACAGAGGCTATGTTGCAGCCCGCCTCTTTGTTTTGAGCAAACCAATCCCACTCCGTGACGGACGTCGCGTTTTCTCCGCCGCTTGTCTGACTGTCAATCGTATAGGGTGCGTTCTCCGCATGCAGCGGCTTGACGTCGAGCGTCACGCTGCCGTCCTCCGACGTGAGCGAAACGCTGACGCACCCCTTCTTCTCATACTCGGAAGTATCCCAGCGATAAGAGGTAGGATGCAGTTTGTCTGCAAAATCGCCCAGCGTATGCAGATGGCTGGCAATGGAGGAAACATCGCTGTAGCAGAACGGTTCTTTGCCGTTGGACACCGTCGGCTCCGACTGTGTCTCTGTGTTCTGGGGCGCTTCGGAGACGGTCGTGGTCGCCGCAGTGGTAGTGACGGTAGTTTCCTCCGAAGTGACGGAGGCAGCCGTGGCTTCGGTCGTGGAACCTGCCGTCTCGTCGGATGCTGCTTCGGCGAGCTTGTTCTGTTTCTTTTCCGCCTTGACCAATTCCCTGTACACCTTGTACAACTTTTCGGAATCCTCTCCGCTCAGGTCATACTCAGGCACATCGTCAAAGGGAATGACAACGCTCTCTGTCGGTTGGCTGACACGGGATCTGATGTTGGAACTGACGGCTACGCTTTGCTTGATGGCGGAAATCTGCGATGCGATCGCCACCGACATGATAACGGATACCGACAGACTGAGCCCGATGATCCGACTGATAAGACGGTTATTCCATTCCCATTTCATACCTGATAACTTCCTTTCTTTACGCCCTGATCGGCGGTGATGATCAACGGCCCTTTTGAAATGTTTCTTTTTTATTCCTAATCGTCCGCGCCGGACATGTGGAAGTAAACGCCCATGACTTTTGAATTCATAGTGGCGTATTCAATATACCACTGCCCGGAGGTTTCGGTGGTATCTACAATCGAATTGAAGCCGTAGCGGATGACGTTTTTGCTCGTCGTCGCAAAGGGATACGCGTCGTTGTTGTCCTTATAGTAGGAATTCAGCAGCGTAGTGGTTTTGTAGATCTTGCCGCCGACATACGCCGACTTGTCGCCCTTGTAAGCCTTCAACTTGGCCTCGTCACTCACCACATCGGTAAATTCATAGAGCAAATAGCTCTTTTCGGGATTTTCCAGTTTGTAATAGGCCGCCGTAATATCCGCGTACGCCGTACCGATCTTGACGCCTCTGGGCAGGGTGAATTTCATTTTATTGGAGAGCCACACGATTTCGGTCACGCGGCATTCTTCCTTTTTGCTCTTGTCATATACCGTCCAGTCGGTCACATCAATGCCCAGTCCGTGCGTTTCCCCGTCTACCGTGTAATCGCCGGATTCATAGGGAACGCCGATCACGGCATAGCTGCCGTCGGCAGCAATCAGCTTCACGGTCACTTCTCCGGTAGCGCCCATCTTCTGGGCCGACCATTCGTAAGAAACGGGAGAGACGGCCGACACAAACTGCGCGAATGTGCTGATGCCGCCCGTGATGCCGTCGATATCGCTGCGGCCGAACGGCTGGGTATTCTGCGTGGCGGCTTCCTCGGAGGAGGTCGCTTCGGCTTCGGAAGAAGCGCTCGCCGTGTCGTTGCCTTCGTCATCGTCGTCAAACATCACGACCGTGTTGCCGTCGGAATCCACACTTACTACCTGCACGGTAGTATCTTTGGAGCCCTTGGCGCTTTTGGAGTCGCCGCTGCCGGAGCCGATGCCAGAAATAGAAAAAAACAGCAGCACGATCACCAGCACCGCCGCAAACGCGGAACCTACGCCAATTAACATGCTCTTGGTCTTTTGATCCATAAAAACACGCCCTTTACAAAATTGAGTCGGAAACGGGGTTTCTTCTTTACTTAATATAATGATAATCAAAACGCACGGTTTCGTCAATAGAAACCTTGTAAAAAAGAAGTTACGATTTCGTCATAACCCCCGCCCGCCGCCGATTTCGTGCGAATTCTCATCATTTTTTCAGGTTACAGTGTACATACATCATTTTTAGGGTATCTTTCATTATACCTTTGATTCATGACAATTATAAGGTTATTTCATGAGCAATTTGTAAATATTCACGCATAAAATGCCGGCGGCTGCCGCAGCAGCTTTTCCCGCTCGCGGTAGTCCGGCATGAATCGCTCGATGAACGCATAAAACGCCGCGCTGTGATTATGATGCCGGATATGCGCCAGCTCATGAACCACCACGCAGTCAACCGCTTCCGGCGGATAGAGCATCAGCAGACAGGAAAAGCACAGGCTGTTTTTGCCGCTGCAGCTTCCGAAGCGCTTGCGGGCGGTCGTGATTTTCAGTCCTGTCGGCTCCACGCCCATCAACGCGGCGTAATACGCCACTCTCGGCGGGATATCGCGGTGGGCCTGTTCCGCCAGCTCCGCGAGTAGCGCGGGGGTCACGCGCTGTTCCCGCTCCATGCGCTCTCTTGCCGCCGGCATATGCCGCTCGATCCAGTCGGTGTGGCGCTCCACCATGCGGTCGATTTCTTCGCGGGGCATACGCATCGGCGCGCGCACCACCACTTCACAGTTTTCGTTGATTTGCAGCGAAATCGTTTTTCGTTTAGAGCGAATGAGTTGATAGGAAAACATACATTCTCCTTTATTATCTCTAAAAATTTGTACCGTCGGAATGAATCTGGCTTCTGATCCATGCCGTCACTCTGGGAATTTCAAAGATTCTGCCGTGATAAGCATGATAGCCCACCACGATTCCCAGCACCAGACACGCGATCTGCGCGAGTGAAAAGGACATTCCCATCAGCATCCGCGGAATGAAAAACAACCCTTCCCCCTCCCAGACATCATTGACAATGCCTCTGCACGCCGCGCACGCGGTCATAGCTACCGTCAGCGCCAGCATCTGTCCGGCCGTGATGCGCACCAGTCCGCTGTGCTTTTCCATCAGAAGAGCTGCCAGCGGCACCACCCATGCCACATAACTCACAAAGCCGATCATACTGACAGCCAACGGCACAACCGCCACCAGAAGAGCGGCTATATTTTCATCCAAGTCAAACAAATCGGATTTTTTTGTATTCATCTGTCTGCACCTCTTGCTTATTACAAAATGTAATTTTTATCATAAAAATGATTATACGTAATTTTTATTGATTTTTCTGACCAATGCGGAGGCGATCGGAATGTTGATGTAGCCGTACTGCCATGCCTTGTAGGCCGCTATTCCCAGAAAGACCACAAACACAATCCGGACAATCAAAATGAACAGTATGCCTGTCACCGTCAGCAGCAGCGCGCCGATGATCGCAGGCCAGTCGCTTTTGTCTCCGCTTTGCGTCAAAACGGTAATCAGATTGCCAACCGTCATCGTACCTGACACTACAAACAGCGTACTGCACAGCGCCATGAATGCCATAGCCACCAGCGTAGCGGCCAGTCCATGTGCGGCACATTTTTTGACATAGAAGCTCTGCCGCTCCACAATCAACACTACCAGCGGTAAAATCCACGCCAGCCAGCACAGCTTTGGCACCAGAAGAAGTACGCCCGTGCCTGCGAGCGTCAGCACCGCCGCTGTGTTTTCGTTTACCCCAAAGGTGGACTCCCTTGGTTGTCCCATGCCATTGAATGCGTTAAAATTCATTTCCATGATCCTTTCTTGGTTTGTAATATTATTTCATAAATTTGCAATTTGTAATATTTTAAAAGCATTCTTGCCAATCCGGATGAAAAAACCGCACCTATTTTCTTGTGTATTGGTTTTCCATGTTGGTATCGACATTGATAAAGGTGCCGATTTTGCCGTCTATCTGGTAATACAACCGCGACACACTGCCGTCCTCATAGGTGATGGTCAGCATGTCATGTCCGTTTTTGCGCTGCGTCTGATAGCGTCCCTGCCGATGAATATGCCAGCCGTCCTCCGATCGAACCGATATCGAGGCGCTCCCTCCCGGCTTAAATTCCATGATAATATTGGGCGCGCCGCCCACATCATATGATACGATCCATTTTCCGTTGATCGGCTCCGAAAGCAGCGACATAAAAAAGAAAATCCCACAGACTGCCACCGCCAGCAGTACGCCGCAAACGCTCCACACATGGCGGCGCAGCTTTCTTTTTTCTGCCGTGTCATCCGCCTTTCTGCGACGCATATCCTTGAATTTTACGTAGTAAAACTTTTCCAGCAGTTTATCCAGAAACGGCGCGGTGCGGCGATCAAATCCGTCATAAATCTTTCTCAGCCGCCCGTGAACCAGCCTGTCTGCGCGCTGTTTTCCCTTGAGAAGCAGCGCGTCATAGGTTTCTCCAACGGAGGTCAGGAGCTTGTCGATACCGCTTTCTTCGGGAAATACGCTCAGCCGTTTGGCCGCTTCGGACATTTCTTCCTCCTGCGGCGCGTCATTGGCTGCCGCGGGTGCTTCCTCGGATGCTTGGTGCCGCGCACTCTCGGCCTCTTCTTTTTCCAGCTCCGCAAAGCTGCGCTCCAATTGAAGCCGTTCCAGATCGGAAATGCCGTCCTTAAAATAATACGCCGCCAGCAGATCGTCCTCTTTGTTGCGCTGGATGTGGCGGATGCTGGAGGCAAGATTTCTGTGCCGCCGCTGCGCTTCGCTTTCGCTGTCGTATTCCACCATGTCGATGATATCCACCGGCGTAAAGGCGGGAGTTTCAAAATTGTCCGCAGGATTGCCGGGGATCGCCTCCTGCTGCCCTGCGGTTTCCTGGGGTTCCTTCTTCTCGTCGGGCCGATCGAATTTGAGCACAGGAGAAAAAGAGGCGTCCGACAAATCCTCGTCGGAAACCTCACGTTCTCCCCGGACAACGGCAATTTGTCGGCGCACTCTGGTCATCGTATCCCCGTCAGGCTTGGCGCGTCTGGCGGAGGTGCCGCAATTCGGGCATCTTTCCGAAAGCGGATTCAATTCAAGATTGCACTTGGGACATCTCATATCAAATCTACCTCACAAAATATTGCCAAAAATCGCGTCTGAAAATTACGCTTTGTTTAACTCCCACACTACATTCCCGACTGTAAAATAAATCTTATCGTCTCTGACGATTTCAATATCGCCTTCCAGCGTGTTGCCGTCGCTGACATATTCTTCCAGACCGTTTAAGGTAATAGCGCATTGACCGCCATCCTTGACCGTGTAAGTGCCGTCAAATTTCTTGGTAATAAACAATGCTTTCATTTCACAGCTACACTTGCCCTTGCCGTCAAACACAAAAGTGGCCGGAAGCGACATGGATTTATAAGGAATACTGGTAGTCCATTTTCCCTTTAAACGACTTTGAATATAGGAGGCGCGCAGTTTTTCGGGAACGGCGGATTCTTCCTGAGAGGATACATCATAATCCGAAGAAACCGGTGTTTCCGAAACAATTTCTTCCTCCGACGAAACGGGTTCCTGTTCGGAACTGACCGCCGTCTCTTCCTCTGTCGTCACAAAGTCATCCATGGGACGGGAAACCACATTGTCGGCAAAGACGCTTTTGACCATATATCCCGAAATAAACATGGAACCGGCCACCATCACGATCACCAGTCCGATGGCAATAAACGCGATCGTCATCCATTGCATAAAGGATTCGGAACGGGATTTGCCGTGAGGCAGTGAAGCAATTTTTCCCGTCTTGGGATCCACCTGTACATATCTGACGTTTTCCGGACTCATCCCCGATGAGGGTCTGTTCTGCCGTTCCGCATTGGCGGAGGGAGCCGTCGGACGGGGGCCTTGGTTCGCGTAAGGTGCTTGTCTGGCCTGAGAGCCTTGGTTCACATAAGGGGCTTGGCCGGACTGGGAATTTCCGCCGGCTGCGGACGGCTGGACGGGTCTGCCGCAGCCGGGACAGAACTTGTCTTTACTGTCGATCTTCGCTCCGCACTGATTACAATACATCGTTTATCATTCCTTCGTCAGATCAATTTCCATGCCCAAGCCTTCCATGTCATTGAATTGCAGCACCGTTCCGGTGACGGTGTAGTACATATTAAAGGTATAAGCGTTGGAATCCATAGGATTAGTCAGCTCCATCGACAAATACGGTTCTCCTTTTTCATCCTTTTTTTCGGTGTAACTGCCGCTCAGACTGATGGGCGTTTCATTGATAACAAGGTTGAGGTACAGCGAACCGCTGCCACCGAATTCCCACGTGGAATCCACATTGCTTGCATTCATGCTCTGAATGGCTTCAATAGGAAGATTGGCGGATTCGATGTTGCCCTTCCAGCGACCAACCAGCGGATCGGCAAAAGAATGAACATAATTCCAGATACAGAAGGAAGCGATAATTGCCAGACAAAGCGTCGCAAAAACGCCAAGTCCCCTGAACCGACGGCTTTTCAGGCGCCGGAGTTCCTTATTTGTCAGCGCAACATACATCTGATCGTCCCGCAGTTCCGGCAATCCTCCGCTGACATGCGCCGTTCCGGACGCAATGCCGTCAAATTCGCGGTGCTTGGGCGTATAGGAGGGTCTTTCCGTCTTGATCGGCTCGTTGACAGGCTTTTCGTTTTTGTCGGCACGCCTGGCGTTTTTCAGTTTCACCGTCGTTTCGTAGCCCATGCTCTTTTTGACCGTGTTGTCCGCGGCCGGTGTGGGAATGGGCGGCAAATCGTCCGGCAGCACAAGATCTTCAAATCCGTCGTCGGACGGCAAAACAGGTTCAGACACAGCAAAGGAGCTTTCCTCCGGCTCGGCAGTCGCTTCGGGAACCTCGGACACAGTCATCGGCATATTTTCCACGGCCTCCCCATAGGAACCGTAGAAACTGGATGACAAATCATCGGATGAAAGATCCGACGCATCACCGGCCGTCTCCGTGGGAAACTCCATGGCAGGCACAAAGACCTCGTCCGTCGGCTCCTCCGGAAGCGGAGACTTGACGGGTTCGGCTGACATGGCGTCCTCGCCTGGCACCGCATTTTCATTCAGGTTATACATTTCGTTCATAATATAGCTCTCTCCCTCTGTCATATTTTTTTTCGGCGGCATTGCCGCGCCGCACTTGGGGCATATTGTTTCACCTCGAAAGGTGCGTCTTCCGCAATGGGGACATACCATGAAAAAATTCGCCTCTTTTGCCATTTACCGGGTTCGCGTTGTGGGAAGGGCCGCTTTTCTCCCCTCATAAAAGAATGTCTGCTTTTATTATACTAAAAGCAGACATCAATTGCAATACAACAGAAAAATTTAAATTTTAATTTTTCACTTTTTTTGCGCTTTTCCACTATTTTTCAATCGGTCCGTCAAATCCTTCTTTCGACCAAAGCAGATGACGGCTGCCGCTGTGGGAGATTTCCGAAGCACGGTTGACTTTAAACTTGCCGTAATAGACCGCGACAATCTCGCCGCCTTCCGCCTTGTCAAAGGATTCGATATCATAATACATCGTTACGTTCCCCTGATTTCCGTTGGAAGATTCGCGGATATCTTCCCGCAGCAGCAGATGATCCTCGCCGCTTTCCGGGGATGTCACCTCATAAATCACTTGCAGCCCGTCCAGCGCCCGCACCTGCGCCGCCATCCTTTGGATCTGCTCCGTCAAAGAATACGGCTGTCCGAGGTGATTCCAGTCGATATCGCCCGCTGTTTCGCGTACCTTGCCGAAATAATCGGCGATATCCCACCAGCCGCGCGACAGATACATCGTGACCTCGACCTGCTTTATGCCGTCTTTTTCTCCCGTGACTTCATAACAGACATTCCCGTGAAAATCCGGCTTTCCGCTGTAAAGGATGCGTGCGCCCTGTTCCGGCTTTTGCCCTGCATCACACGTTAAGCCGCTGACGGAAACGACCGCCATTCTGTCCTTTACGCTGCCATAGGACATGTCGAATTCTATCATACCGACAAAAAACGCCGCCCAGACACAAATCCCCGCCATCACCGCCACAGCCACGGCTGCGATCTGCCGCTTATCTTTCCTGATCTGCCGCTTGATCTTTTGCAGCGGGGTTGGGCGAATACGAGGAGTTTGCTTATCCGTATTCGCCCGACTGCCTTCTTAATCTTCCGCTCGTTCGGCTACGCCTCACTCGTGGGGCTTTGCCCCACTCCCCACAAGGGCGCTGCCCTTGACCCGCTAGGGAGCCTTGCCCCCTAGGACCCCGCGCTCGCATTCGCTCGCTAGTTGCGCTTCGCACTCGCTCAGCTCTGACGGCTGCTCTTTCCCGCTTCGGCGGCAATAAGAAATATATTCGTTTTTGGCGATGCGGCAGAGCCATATCCGGATATCGCAGTCCCCGCGAAAGCGGTCAAGTGCCTCGAGCGCTTTGAAAAATACCTGCTGCGTCAGTTCCTCCGCCACATCGTCGCTGCGGCTGAGCGATTTGAGATAGTAATAGATATCGTGAAAATACGCACGGTATATGGCGTCAAAATCATTCATAAAATCTCACCTGCCTTTCCTTCTATAAAAAGAGACGTGGGAATGCGGCTTTTGTTACAAAAAAAAAGAAAGAAACAAGCGGTTTTTTCCGCGCGCCGCATAAGGCCGCAGAAAAACCCGCTTGTTTGCGTAAAAAACCGAAAAAATTACAGATTGCTGGAATAGTTGGGGGCTTCCTTGGTGATGGAGATATCGTGGGGATGGCTCTCCTTGAGACCCGCGCCGGTGATTTTGACGAACTGCGCCTTTCTGTGGAGATCTTCGATGGTCTCGCAGCCGCAGTAACCCATGCCGCTTCTCAGACCGCCGATCATCTGATAGACGGTGTCCGCGAGCATTCCCTTGTAAGGCACGCGTCCTTCCACGCCTTCGGGAACGAGTTTCTTCTGACCGGTCTGGAAGTATCTGTCGCTGGAGCCTTTGCCCATCGCCGCGATGGAACCCATGCCGCGGTAGACTTTGAACTGTCTGCCCTGGTAAATTTCGGTGTCGCTGGGGGATTCCTCGCAGCCCGCCACGAGAGAACCGACCATGACCACATTGCCGCCCGCAGCCAGCGCCTTAACGATGTCGCCGGAATACTTGATGCCGCCGTCGGCAATCACGGGAATGCCGTATTTGTCGCAGAGGCAGGCCACGTCATAAATCGCGGTGATCTGGGGCACGCCGATGCCCGCGACGATTCTGGTGGTGCAGATGGAGCCGGGGCCGATGCCGACCTTGATGCTGTTCGCTCCCGCGAGAATGAGTTCCTCGGCGGCGGCGGCCGTGGCGACGTTGCCCGCGATCAGGTCGATGTCGGGATATTTTTCTTTGATCTTCTTGACACAGTTGATGATGCCGATGTGATGACCGTGCGCGGAATCGAGCGCCAGCACGTCAACGCCCGCGTCGATCAGCATACCCGCGCGTTCCAGCACGTCGGGAGTGTTGCCGATGGCAGCGCCGACCAGCAGCCGACCCGCCTTGTCGCGCGCGGAATTGGGGTACTGCACGGACTTTTCAATATCCTTGATGGTAATCAAGCCCTGGAGCTTGAAATTGTCGTCCACGATGGGGAGCTTCTCAATGCGGTGCTTTTTGAGGATTTCCTGCGCTTCATTCAAGGTGGTGCCGACGGGAGCCGTCACCAGATTGTCATGGGTCATGAAGTTTTTGATGGGCTGCGCAAAATCCTGCTCGTTCATAAACCGCAGGTCGCGGTTGGTGATAATGCCGACCAGCTTGCCGTCCGGGTCGCAGATCGGCACGCCGGAGATTTTGTATTTGCCCATGAGGGCATTGGCCTCGCTTATAAGATGATCGGGGCTTAAATGGAAAGGATTGTCGATAACGCCGTTTTCACTTCTCTTGACGCGGTCCACCTGATCGACCTGCTGTTCGATGGACATATTTTTATGTATGATGCCGATGCCGCCTTCACGGGCAATCGCGATCGCCATGCGGGTTTCGGTAACGGTGTCCATGGCGGAGGTCATGAGGGGAATGTTGAGCTTGATCTTGCGGGTGAGCTGGGTGGAGATTTTTACGTTTCTCGGCTCGACCTCGCTGTGAGCCGGAATGAGCAGAACGTCGTCAAATGTAAGGCCTTCCTTGACAAATTTGGTCTCGTAATTTGTGTTCAGCATACAAACAACCTTCCTTTCACTTTTGGGAGAAAATAGGCGCGATAAAGCCGCGACAGCGGGGCATTACCGCTTGTCCGAAAATATATTATTTCAAAAATTATATCGCAGCCGCAGGGCTTTGTCAACCTCCAAACCCCTCTCCCAAAGCATATTCAGCCAATTGCCCAAAAAAGTGACGTTTTTCTTGATATTCGTCGAACAAAAAATCCGCGCCATTCCGGCAAAATGTTCCGGAAACGGCGCGGACATCCATGTATTAATTTTTCATCTTTACATCAATGTACACCGGCGCATGATCGGACAGCTTTCCAAAGAAATTGGGCGTCACATAGTCATACACCAGAATCTGGTTCTTTTTGAGATTGGAAGCGACGATGTGATCGAGCGCGTTTTTGGTGTATGTACCGTTGTTGACCTTGTAGCTGAAACGCTCGACGTTGCAGATAAACCGCCCGCTGGTATTTCTGGCGAATTCGGAGGCCTCGCTGTAACAATCCACAAATCCCAGCCCTATCAGGGACTTAAACTCTTTGGATTGAGAGTTACAGTTCATATCGCCCATAACAAAACAGGGGCAATGGTAGATTTCCTGTCGCTTTTTCCAATCCTCACTGATTTCGGCCATCTGTCTTTTGCGGTAAGTGGAACTGTTGGGGTAGATCTTATCGCTCTTCCACCAAAAATGAGTGGAATAAACCACAAATTTCTGCTTTGTCTTTTTGATTTCAAAGCATGCCCATGTGTAGGACTTGGTGTTGCGGTTCTGACCGTATCCGTACAAATGCGAACCGGTATCCAGCAGTGTCAGCGTATTCTGATTATAGACGATAGGTGTGTAATTTCTCTGCGCCAATCCCTTCACATGCCAATCCGCCACACGGTATCTGGCTTTGATTCCGCCATTTTCACACGTTTGATTGATGGAATCCACCAGTCCGTTGATAAAATACAGGCTCATTTCCTGCAAGGAAAGAACGTCCGGCTGGTACATCGCATACACCTTTGCCAGTTTTGGCAGACGTGCGTTATAACTGCAATTTTCCCCCAAGTCTCTCCAAGAGCTTGAATTGGACGACCTTTCCCACACATTGTTGGACATAATGCGAATATTGGCGCCCTCAATTTTTGGGAACAGATTTTCACCGCAGATATTTCCTGAATGAATGAAATCTTTAGGAATCTCTTTTTCCTTGGCAAAATACTCGTTGATCAGATAATCTGTCGCGTACTTTATCGCCCAGTCGGAACCGCCTAATATATAAAGATTCCCTCCGCTTTGTCTGATTTGATAATCAAACAGATCAGGCGCGGGATCGGCTTCATAAAAATCAATACTTTCCTGATGATTCGTGCGCCCGATGACGATTCGCTTTTTTTCATAGACTTTCGGTGAAGCATCATCCGCAAACATTTCCAGACCAAAATTTTTGACAAAGTATTGCTCCAGATATTCGGCAATCTCCTGGCTGTCATAATACTCCTTTGTCTGGACATATTCAATCAGATAATTATCGAGGGACACGCCCGCAATGCTTCCCTTGAGATACTCTCCCTCGTGAAGCTCTGTTTTTGGCGCATGAATCAAAAAATAGTCTCCTTCGACATGTCCCGTCTGAATATATTCATAAACAAAGTAATCCAGCGCATCCGACGCGCTTTCCAGCGAGCCGCAGACAATGGAAATGCCGCTGTCGTCAAATTTGACATAATAATCCTTGTATTTCAGAGGGCTCACGCTGGCTTCCTCCATGATTTCCATGGAAGTTCCGTAAATCTCGATCGTTTTTTGCAGCAGATCGTTTTCCACCGCCGTTTTGGTATAGGACGCGGCTTTATCCGCAATTTTTTTTGCGCCGGACGCTATCTCCGCCAGAGCGGTTTCTCTGGCTGTCTTGACTTCTTCGTTTTCCGCTGTGGTCTTTTCCGTACCGTCCTTCTTGCTGCCGTTCTGTTCGGGAATTCCTGCCGCCAGTTTGGCATATTCCGCGATTTTGACGATGGCGGAAAACTTATTGGAAGGATCATAAACGTCCACCAGATTGAATTCCGCGTTCATCTGATGCAGATCATTGCGGATATAGACCACGTTTTCGTCTATCTTTTCATTAATGATGACATTGAAATAGTCATTCATGAGGTCGAGCATTTCAATATCGTTTTCTTTCATATAATCAAACAGCTCGTCCGAAAGAATCAGATTGTAAACTGGCGAGGTATCATCCAGAATCATGACCGAATCCGATGCTGTCACAGTTTCTTCATGAGATTGTTTTTCCGCGCATGAAGAACACGCAGGCCGATCCCAACGCCGTTCCAAGGAACGGAATCAGGAGGGATATGACTAGCCCGGCAATTCCTGCCGGATGCGTGAGATTTTTCAAAAGTCCAGTAATGAAAGCTTTCATTTCATAAATATAAATAAAGAAGGCGCCCGCGGGCGCCTGGTTCTTTGTAACTATTCAGTTTTCAATTTTCGTGTGAATATTACTTCTTCTTTTTGCCTTTTTTGCTGGGCTTCTTGGAAGACTTCTTGGTGCTCGTCTTCTTCGAAGAGATCTTAAGCGTCTTGGTCGTCGTGGCGCTCTTGGCAGGCTTGTAGTACTTCAGGGCCTCGGGCATCCATCCCTGGATCTGACGGATACGGGTGGCGTCGGAGGGGTGATCGCTCAGGAACTCTGCGGGCTTGTTGCCCGAGAGCTGCGACATGCGCTGCCAGAAGCTGACGGCTACCTGAGGATCGTAACCAGCCATAGCGGCGAAGATCAGTCCCATGTGGTCGGCCTCGCTCTCATGGTTGCGCGAGTACTTCAGGTTGGCGAAGTTCAGTCCCTGGGCGGCGATGGCCTGTCCGACGGATACGGCACTGCTGCCGATGCCGAGGACGCTGGCCAGCGAGCCGAGTGTCTGCACACCGTACTGCTGCTTCATCTTGGTGCTCATCTGCTCGGCAGAGTGACGGGCTACGGCGTGGGCGATCTCATGGCCGAGCACGATGGCCAGCGAGGCCTCGTCCTTGGTGACGGGCAGGATGCCCTCATAGACGCAGATCAGTCCGCCAGGCATACACCAGGCATTGACCTCATTGCTCTGCACGAGGTTGAACTGCCACTTATAGTACTGCAGGTCGTCCTGCATGCCGGCAGCTTTCAGATAGGCGGTCACTGCGGTGGCCAGGTTCTGCCCCACTCGCCTCACCATCGCCGTGTTCTCGGCATTGGTGGAGAGCTTGGCGCTCTTCATGAACTCTGAATACTGCTGGGTGGATAGGCTCAGGATATCACCATCGCTCACCATCAGCGACTGCTGGCGCCCTGTGATGGGCACGGTCTTCATGGTACCACCGCAACTGACGAGAACGGCAGCTACCAGCGACAATAGGAAAATCTTAAAATGCTTCATTTTTTTTAATTAATTGGTTTCTGACTGCAAAATAAGCAAAAAAATCCGAGACTGGCAAATTTTCGGCAAAAAAATGAGGGACGTCCTCCCGGAACGTCCCCCATACTAATCATACTACTAATTACTACTAATTTTCTTACTTGTTCAGACCACGATTGTTGATCGTTGTGTTGAGCAGTGTGAGATAAGTACGCATCTGCTTGTCATTGAGCACGTAGCGCATCCACTTGACATCGTTCTCGATAGCGCGGTTCACGAGAGCCTTGCGATCGTCGTTGTTGTACTGTGCAGCGAACATCAGTTCTGATGCAAACGTGTGGTGGATATCAGCAACGGCCTCTTTCTGGTCGTCTGCCAGGTTCAGTGCGCTTGAAAGCTTATTCATATTGACATTCAACTCATAAGCCTCAAGAGTGTTAACACTGGCTGCGTTCTCACCTTCTGCAAATGCGGTTGTCATACTCAGCATTGC
This sequence comes from uncultured Ruminococcus sp., assembly GCA_902802795.1. Classification (GTDB taxonomy): domain Bacteria; phylum Bacillota; class Clostridia; order Oscillospirales; family Acutalibacteraceae; genus RUG762. Next base: position 12,967 of record CADCNI010000024.1, on the reverse strand, counting down.
TACTAATGTCAAAAACATCTTTTTCATCTTTTTACCCTTTCTTTTCTTTACTCGGAGCGGTGTGTTGGGCCGCTCTTACTTTAATAATGTTATCCTGTTGCGCAGCTCTTTGGCTGGCGCTGCTTACCCGCTTTCGGGCAGCTCTTGTTTTGTTTTGACGCTGCAAAGGTACGACGATTTTTGCAACCTCACAAGCTTTTCTGGAAAATTGTGTGCGATAACAGCCCATTTATTGACAAAGGTCAAAGAATCGGTAAAAATACACATTTTTTAAGTTTTTTGCCTTAAACCGCCCCTTTTATCAAGGAAAATATGTACCTTTGTGGCCAAATATAATCAATATATATATAATAAGGTATGGAGAAACCAGAAAACAGATTCGTTTCTGTCGTATATCAGCTTTACACCATCGCTCAGGATGGCAGCAAGCAACTGGAGGAGCAGACTGGCGACGAGCGCCCGTTTGAGTTTATCACCGGCTTCGGCGTAGCCCTCGACCGTTTCGAGGAGGAACTCATGAAGCACGCCAAGGGCGACAGCTTCGACTTCACCCTGGAGCCGGCAGAGGCCTTCGGCGACTACGTGCCAGAGGGAAAGCACCAGCTCGGACGCGAGATCTTCACCGTCAACGGCAAGTTCGACAGCGATAATATCTATGAGGGGGCCGTCATCACCCTCACCGACAACGACGATCACCACTTCATGGCAAAGGTGGTGAAGATAGAGGCCGACAGCGTCACGGTGGACACCAACCACCCGCTGGCTGGCAAACGACTGAACTTCACTGGTGAGGTCAAGGAAAACCGCAAGGCTACTGACGAGGAGGTACAACACCTGATCAAGCACCTGACTGGCGGTTGTGAGGGCTGTGGCGGCTGCGGTCATCACGGTGAAGGTGAGGGTTGCGGACATCATGGCGAAGGCGAAGGCTGCGGTCATCATGGCAAAGGCGGCGGCTGCGGACACTGTCATCACTAATCTCTGACTATGCGTAATACATTCGGTAACCTATTCACACTGACCACCTTTGGCGAGAGTCACGGGGCTGCAGTAGGAGGCGTCATCGACGGTATGCCGGCTGGCATCGACATCGATCTCGACTTCATACAGCAGGAACTCGACCGTCGTCGCCCAGGACAAAGCAGCATCACCACCAGCCGTCAGGAGGCTGACAAGGTCGAACTGCTCAGCGGTGTCTTTGAAGGCAAATCGACGGGCTGTCCCATCGGATTCATCGTACGTAACACCAATCAGCACTCGCAGGACTATGAGAATCTGCGCTGTCTGTTCCGTCCTTCTCACGCTGACTTCACCTACAAGGAGAAATACGGCGTACGTGATCATCGTGGAGGCGGCCGTTCGTCGGCACGTATCACCATCAGCCGCTGTGTGGGCGGGGCACTGGCCAAACTGGCCCTCCGACAACTGGGCATCAGCGTCAAGGCTTATACCTCACAAGTGGGGCACATCGCCTTGGAACACGACTATCGCCACTATGACCTCACGCTGACGGAACAGAACGCCGTGCGCTGTCCTGACCCCGAGAAAGCGGCTCAGATGGAGGCACTGATCAAGGAGGTGAAGGCTGAGGGCGACACCATCGGCGGTATCATCACAGGCGTCGTCACGGGCTGTCCCGCAGGACTGGGCGAACCGGAGTTCGACAAACTCCATGCTGCCTTAGGTCAGGCGATGCTCAGCATCAACGCCGTGAAGGGTTTCGAATATGGTGAGGGCTTCGCAGGCGTCACGGCCAAAGGCAGCAGCCAGAACGACGTGTTCCGCTGCGAGGAGGGGCGCATCACGACAGCCACCAACCACAGTGGAGGCATTCAGGGCGGCATCTCCAACGGACAGGACATCTACTTCCGCGTGGCCTTCAAACCGGTGGCTACGATTCTCACAGAACAGGAGACGGTCGATCTGGAGGGAAATCCCACTACTTTCACAGCTCGCGGGCGTCACGATCCCTGTGTACTACCAAGAGCCGTACCTATCGTGGAAGCAATGGCTGCAATGACGATTTTGGACTTTTATCTGTTAAAAAATGGATATAAAGGGTAACATTTGCATATTTTACGGAAAATTATTCCAATATTTTTTGGGATTTTCCAAAATATATCGTATATTTGCAACAGCATTTGGGGGTTTGTGAAAATCCCAACATGCTTTAGTTAAGTCTAGTTTAGTTTTTGTGTTGGTTGAGGGCTGCCGATTGGCAGCCCTCAAATTTTATAAAAAAACAAAAATCGACCTTTGATGGTCGATTTTACCTTAATGAGCTCTGAAAATCAGCGGTCGCCCGTGATTTTCAGTTAAGCCCCTTGCCAAAGATTGGCGAGGGGTTTGGGGAGTGGTCTGAAGCCCCTTCTTAAGGACAAGAAGGGGTTGGGGTTGATGGTGACCCTGCAGGGTGAAACCCTGCAAGAGATTATACTATACCAATAATCTCTTGCACCGAAGAGATTTTATGATTTTCCAACCACTCATGAATCCCATCCCGAACCTTAATCGAGACAGCCGGATCCAGGAAATTCGCCGTTCCGATCTCTATCGCCGTCGCTCCCGCCATCATAAAGGCAATGGCATCCTCTGCCGTACAGATGCCTCCCAGTCCCACGACGGGAATCTTCACAGCCTTCGCCACCTGCCACACCATACGCAGGGCTACAGGCTTCACAGCCGGACCACTCAGACCACCTGTATTGATACTCAGCAACGGCTTACGACGCTCGATATCAATAGCCATTCCCATCAGGGTGTTGATGAGCGACACACTATCGGCACCCTCCCCTTCTACGGCCTTCGCAATCTCACGGATATCCGTCACGTTGGGCGAGAGCTTCACGATGAGCGTCTTGTGATAACGGGCACGCACGGCCTTCACCACACTCGCAGCCCCAGCACAGGTCACACCAAAGGCCATTCCACCGTCTTTCACGTTCGGACAACTGATATTCAGCTCTATCGCGGGAATCTTGTCCAACGCGTCGATGCGGGCGGCACATTCGGCATAGTCCTCTGGCGAAGAACCGCTGACATTGACGATCATATTCGTATCGATATCCTTAATCTGCGGATAGATATGCTCACAGAAGTAATCGACACCCTTGTTCTGCAATCCCACGCAGTTGAGCATCCCTGAAGGGGTCTCTGCCATACGGGGATAGTCGTTGCCCTCACGGGGCTTCAGGGTCGTTCCTTTCACGATGATGCCACCAATCCCGTCAAGGGGCATGAAATCGGCAAACTCCAACCCATAGCCGAAGGTGCCTGAAGCGGTCATCACGGGATTCTTCAGCGCCAGTGCGCCAATCTTCACATTCAAATCTGCCATAGCAATTGTTCTATATTAAACACTGGTCCGTCCTTACATACACACAAATTTCCCTCGGTGGTCTTCTCCACACAACAGAGACAGGCTCCTACGCCACAGGCCATCAGATTCTCCAACGATACCTCACAGGCAATGCCTTTCTCACGCGCCAGACGGGCGACGGCCTTCATCATCGGCGTAGGACCGCAACAACTGATGCGATCGAAGGTCTCTTGCTGGAGCAGACTGTGATGGGTCACAAATCCCTTCTCACCTGCAGAACCGTCTTCTGTCGTCACGTACACGCGCCCGTACCGCTTAAATTCTTCGAGCATCAGCAGGTCGCCTGCCGTACGAGCACCCAAGAGGAATGTGGGTTCCAGGCCTGACTGCTGCATCTGGGCACCCATATAGAGCAATGGTGCCACACCGACACCTCCACCTATCAACAGCACTTTCTCACCGTTTTTCGCGGGCGTAAAACCATTACCCAAGGGCAAAACGCAGTTCATCACATCACCAGCCTTCAGACTGGCCATTTTGCGCGTGCCTTCTCCGACGGTAGCCACCAACAGCCAGAGCTCATTCTGGGCCTCATCGACATAGTTGATGGAGATAGGACGACGCAGGAATGTGGCGGGAGAACCATCGACACGCACCTCGACAAACTGGCCCGGCAACATCTTCGGCAGGGGTTTTTCGTCTGTCAGTTTGATGAGCACGTAGCGCTGATGGATCTGTTCAACGGATTTAACGCTCAAATCGAGCAAAAACTTCTTCATAAAAAAACGTATCTTTGTCCTTTTTGGGCACAAAGATACGAATAAGTGGGCGAAAAACCAAATTTATGAGGGGTCTTATTTCTTCGCGGGTACAAACGTATCCCACGTCTGATCATCATAAAATACGCGTATTTCAATAACCTTCCTTTGTGGTTTGTCAATTATTTTCAAATCCTCTCTTTCGGTTTCCGGACGTGTACTTCTGACACTATTAACAAAAGCAACGCGCTGAGGGGCACTTTGCGGGGTAGGCGATGGACTCTGATCAAAATCGAGCATCGGATTTTCGATCCTGGGTCTCGGTTCCTGATGGTCGTCCGCTGGCTCTGCGGCTGCCTCATCAATCGGCTGGTCGATATACATCGGTCCGACACCTAACATGAGCCAGTCGAAATTGATGTTAGGAATTTTTCTCTTGAGCGCCTCAACCACATTAAGGGTAGGGCGGGTGCGTCCGTTGAAGATACTACTAAGGGTTGCAGGGGCCAACCCGATGTAGTCGGCGAAGACCTGCTGAGTCATATGTTGCGACTCCATAATTTGCCTGATTCGATCCTTCATGTTGCTTCAAGTCTGTTTGAGGGCCAAAAATGACCGGTTTCGTTTCGATTTACAAAGGTAAAGCAAATTTTTGAATTGTGCAAACTATGAAGCAAAAATTTAGAATTTTAAACTTTTGATTTTCGTTTTTACATTTACAAATCGAATGAGATAGAAAGCTAAATTTTAGCTTCGTAATTACAAACGTAAATTTATAGAAACAAACCTTTACAAAGATAATATAAAGCGTATTTTTGTAAAAAACTGACTATAAATAGGGTATTTACACAAAACTATATGGAATCCGTCACCTTATACAGTCCTGATAGGCTAAACGGGTTTGTAAATATGAACCATTTTTAAGCAGATTTTCATAATTGCTTGGTCTTTAACTACTTATTACAAATATTATAAGAATGCATATTCATGTATATAGAAAAGCGAATCGAAATTTTCATCTTTCGGTATTTAAATTCAAAATTCAAAATATATTTGCAAATCTCAAATTTTACCTTTTAAATTCCAAATACAGCCCACTCAAAATTCCAATTTATAAAATGAAATCTCCAAAACAAAACCTTAATAAGTGTGAAACCTGAATTCTGACGACTCGAAAATGCCAGAATTTGCCATTTCTCGCATATTCTGGACCATCGGACGGAATTCTGGAAATACGCGAGTTTTGAGGGGTCTGAAATCGCCCAGACCTCCTCTGTTTATTGGGTTTTCAGCATAAAAAAAGCGCTTCTGAAAAGCGCGAAAATCGAAAATTCTAGAACGGGAAAAACTGACTTTTTAGTGCAAAATGTAAAAAATCAATTCCTTCATGAGCTCCCCTGGAGGGGTATTTGGGTTGTCCAGACCCTTACTTTTGGCGTCTATTTCCCTAATCTTGGAGATAATCTGCATCACCTTCAATCCGGTATAGTTTCGCATACCTGTCATGTAGTCCTTGGCACCCCAGGGTGACTTCATATCCAACCACTCTGCTACCCCTTCCTGACTCTTATGATTCGGTGCATAATAAGCGATCATCAGATTTTGGAAGTAATTAAAGAGCAACGGGAGAAAAGCGTAAAGACTACCTGCTTTTGGATTTTCGTCAAAATATTTGATGATGAGGTTCGCTTTGTACACATTTCGGTTGATCAGAGCGTCTCTGAGCTCATAACCGTTGAATTCCTTGCTCACCCCTATCTGTTCCTCCACCATCTGGGGAGTAATGCGTCCATTTTTCGCGTTTTCAGAGCCGTCAGCGCCTTTTTCTCCAAATATCGAAAGAATGAGCTTGTCCAGCTCTCCGGTAAGCCTGGAGAGGTCAGAACCGATGTTTTCGGCTATCATCAGGGTGGATTTGGCGTCTATTTCGATGTTTTTCCGCCCCAGATAGCCCTCAATGAAGGCTGGCAGCTCTCTATCCTTGAGTTTTTTGCTCTCAAAGAGCACACCAGCGCTCTGGATGGCCTTGACGTACTCTCTCTTGCGTCCGTCGATACTGCCGTTCTTATGACACATCACGAGGATGGTAGAGGCCATAGGAGCCTTGAAATAGCGTTCCAGGGCCTCTGTATTGCGCACGTGCTGGGCCTCCTTGACGATGATCACCTGGTGTTCCGACATCATCGGATAGCGACGGGCGGCATCGACGATCTGCGACGCAGTCACATCGGAACCGAAGAGCACGGTCTGGTTGAAGTCACGTTCTTCTGGCTGAAGCACATGCTCGGCGATATAGTCCGCAATACGGTCTATATAGTACGATTCGTCGCCCATCAGGTAATAGACGGGGACGAACTTCCTCGCCTCCAGCTCTTTCATGATGTGCTCAAAACTCGCATTTTTTGCTTCGGCCATGTTGTTTTTTCAATTATTGTTTGTATCTTTGCGCCGTCAAATCCGAATCGCAGATGTTTCAGTTAAACTTACCCGCCTTTCCTGTGCAAATCACCACGAGGGGTGAACGCCAGATGATCTTCGACTTCCTGCGCCGCAAATATGTGGCGCTGACGCCTGAGGAGTGGGTCCGACAGCATTTCGTCCATTTCCTCGTCTCCCAGAAGGGCTATCCTAAGACGCTGCTGGCCAACGAGGTGGAACTGAAGGTCGGAGAGAAGAAACTCCGCTGCGACACCTTATTATATAATCAGGAGGCGCGACCGCGGATGATTGTCGAATATAAGGCTCCCACCGTCACACTCCAACAGAAGACGTTCGACCAGATCTCGGTCTATAATCTTCTGTTGAAAGTGGATTATCTGGTGGTCAGCAATGGCCTCTCCCACTATGTCTGCCGGATGGACTACTCCAACCGGTCCTACACGTTTCTCAAGGACATTCCCGACTACGGGAGTCTCTGACTTCTTTCCTTACTCCATATCGCTGGCGTCGGTGGTCTTCTTCGACGAGGCGGTCTTGCGGATAGCGCGCTTACGCGGCTTCTTCTCCTCACCAGTCACCTTGTCGATCTTCACACCTGCCAGTTCTGGATCGATCATGATACGGCCGCAGTACTCGCAGACGATGATCTTCTTGTGCATCTTGATGTCGAGCTGGCGCTGGGGCGGGATCTTGTTGAAGCAACCACCACAGGCGTCACGCTGCACATAGACGACACCAAGGCCGTTGCGGGCGTTCTTGCGGATACGCTTGAAGGAGGTCAGCAGACGGGTCTCGATACGTGACTCCAGGTCCTTCACCTTCTCCTTCAACTTGTCCTCCTCGGCACGGGTCTCGGCCACGATCTCCTCGAGTTCTGCCTTCTTCACTTCCAGGTCTCCGTTACGCTCTCCGATCAGGTCCTCAGCGGCCTTCAGCTCTTCCTGCTTATCCTGGATACGGGCGTTGGCCTCACGGATCTTCTTGTTGCAGAGCTCGATCTCCAGGGTCTGGAACTCGATTTCCTTGCTCAGCGTGTCGTACTCACGGTTGTTCTTCACATCGTTCAGCTGGTTCTTATAACGGGCCACGCTGGCCTCAGCCTCAACGATCTCACCCTTCTTCTGGGCGATAGCGCGCTGGAAGTCGGCAATTTCTGCCTTGATCTTCTCTACACGGGTGGTCAGACCTTCAATCTCGTCTTCCAGGTCCTGAACCTCGAGGGGCAACTCGCCTCTCAGTGCTCGCTTCTCGTCGATCGACGAGAGGGCGGCCTGAAGCTGATACAGGGTCTTCAGCTTCTCTTCCACAGTCAAGTCTGTTGGATCTTTCTTTGCCATAATTCTTTTTTTCGTTGATGTTTATATATTCGATATCCTAGACGTCCTAGGATGCTCCTAGGTCTCTAGAGATAGTAGATAGGGTTGGTACAGGTCTCTGCCGTCAGGGTCTTCACCCCAGGACAGGCCTGCCGGATGATCTCCTCGAAGATCTCCGTGGTGAACTGCTCACTCTGGTAGTGACCGATCACGCAGATCTGCAGCTGCTGTTCGTAGCCGAAGTACTGGTGATAGTGCATCTCGCCCGTGATAAAGGCATCAGCACCGGCCTTCACGGCGTCGTCGAGCAGGAAGTCTCCTGCCCCACCGCAGAGGGCCACGCGTCTGATGGGGCGGCGCAGCAGTTCGTTACACATGGCACATTCCACGCCGAAGGTACGCTTCACCTGGATGATGAAGTCGTCGGCAGCCATCGGCTCCGTCAGCTCTCCGACGACACCGCTCCCACTTTCTGTAGGGGCAGAACTCGTCGGCACAAGGAACCTCACGTCTGTCAGACCCAGTTTCTGGGCGATAACGTAGTTCACGCCGCCCACCGCGTTGTCCATGTTGGTATGCATCGAGATGACGCAGATGTCTTGCCGGACAGCCTTTCTGACGGTCCGCTGGACGTCGGTCAGGTCACTGATGGTCTTCAGTCCGCGGAACAACAGCGGATGGTGGGACACAATCAGATTGCACCCCTTGCTGACGGCCTCATCGACGATCTTTTCGGTGACGTCCAGACACAATAATGCCCCTGAAACCTCCGTCTCTGTCAGTCCAACCTGCAGGCCGGCATTATCCCAGCTCTCTTGCAGGGGCAGAGGCGCGAATTGTTCAAGGGCGCTCAATACCTCCTTAATTTTCACGCTGCAAAGATACAAAAAAAGGCCGGGATAAGCAGCCGGCCTCCTGATTTATTAAGCGTTTTTAACAAATAAGTAGCGGTCACAGAGCCATAGGCTCAGAATCAGGGCGATAACCGACCCTGCCAGACATCCGCAGGTGAACAGCAACATCGCGATGAAGGCGTTCAGGGGAGCGGCGCCTGCCAACAGCATACCTGCCAACAGCAGAGGCATCGTAAACAACCCCGTCACAGCGAGTTGGGCGGCTGAGGGCGACAGGATGGCCTGCACGGCTCTTCTCACGAACGGGATGACGGCGCCCAGGTGTTCCTTGCCGTTTCCCACGAGGAATTCATACTGCTCCCGATCGGTCTCGATGGCGGAGAGATAGGTACTCAGACCGCGAATCTGACTGGCGGTGATATGACTCATCAACAGGGCACCGGCAGGCACCAGCCAACGGGCCGTAAAGCCTTCTGTACCAGGCAGTAGGACCGTCAACAGATAACTCACTGGCAACAGCGTCCCGACCACCTGTGCGATACTGACTGGCAACAACAGGCGCAGACGGCCCTTCACCTTGTTCAGGATGATGAGCGAGGTATAGACACCGAGCAGCACCAGCCAGAGCAGACTGGCCCACACGTGGTCATAGCGCAGCAGCGCCCACACCATCAGACAGACCACCAGCGTCTGTCCGGCCATCCTCGCCACTCCCAGCCCGAGGCTGTGCAGCAGTTTCTTGTCCCACAGATAGAGCACACCGGCTGGTATCAACAACAGCAGCAGCCCCAATATGATTCGTAGTATCATCGTTCCTGTCATGATTCTGATTCTGTTTGGTTGTTGGTTCCTTCGCCCCCTAGCGTGATGACTGGCACGTCCAGTCCCAACAGGAGGGGTTCTCTGCCTGTCACCACGACGGTCTTACCGTCCTCGGCTTGTCTGCGCAACAGTTCCAGCAGCGATCGTGAGAGTTCTGGCGTCAGGTGCGACAGGGGGTCGTCAGCGATGATAATCCGCCGGTCCGACTGGCGCAGCAGCGTCTCTTTCATCAGCCTGAACACGTCTTCTGGCGACAGCGCCGCTGGCTTCTTAACTTCCTGAGCCTCAGGTAACACCGGTCCCCAGACGGCATAGTCGTCGGTCGCTCCTTTGGGGGCTTCGGGTTCATCGAGCTGATGGGCGAGTGCCTGGATCTCCTGCGGCAGATACACCATCAACCGTCGGAAGGCGTAGGCGGAGTGGGTGGTCAACAGTTCACCATCGACACTGACGAAGCCTTCCTGGACGGGCAGAAAACCCATCAGCGTCCTGACGAAGACGGTCTTTCCCGAACCTTCTGGTCCAGTGATGCAGGTCACCTGCCCATCTCTGGCGATAAATGAGAACTGGGTGGTCACGACCTTGTTGCCGACGGCGATCGTCACGTCTTTTACTTCCAGCATCGTGGTATTTTTGGTGCAAAGATAGTGTTTTTTCGTCACTCTGCATACACAAAGGCCAAATAAATTTGGCTTTTTACACGATTTTTCGTAATTTTGCAGCCGCAAATGACGAATAATCAACGTGTAACAGCGGCAGCATGGCGACTGCCGGCTGAATGGGAGCCTCAGGAGGGGGTGCAGCTGACCTGGCCGCACGCCGCTACCGACTGGGCGCCTATACTGGATGAGATCACTGCCACCTACGAGGTGATGGCGCGCGAGATTGCCCGTCGCGAACGGCTCCTCGTCGTGGGCGAGAAGGGACTTCCCTTACCCTCCAACGACACGTGGGCGCGCGATCATGGCTTCATCTCTCTCATCGACGACCAAGGTCACCGCCGCCTGCTCGATTTTTGTTTCAATGGCTGGGGTGAGAAGTTCACCGCCGATCTCGACAACGCTCTCAATCGGCGGCTCTACGACGCGCAGACTCTCACTGGCGATTATGTCAGTTGCCTCGACTTCGTACTCGAGGGGGGCGCCATCGAGAGCGACGGCCGGGGCACGGTCTTCACCACCTCGGGTTGTCTGTTGGCGCCTCACCGCAACCAACCGCTCTCACAGGCTGAGATTGAAGACCGCCTGAAGCGTGAACTCCATGCCGAGCGCATCCTCTGGATTGATCATGGCAACCTCGTTGGCGATGATACCGACGGACATATCGACACGTTGGTACGTATCTGTCCCGACGACACCTTATTATATGTGGGCTGCGACGATCCTGACGACGAGCAGTATGCCGAACTCAGGCTCATGGAGGAACAACTCAGGTCTTTCCGCACCCTCGAGGGGCGTCCTTACCGGCTGCTCCGACTTCCCATGCCACGACCGATCTACGAGACGGATGACGCTCTGGGCACGAAGGGGGATCGTCTCCCGGCCACCTACGCCAATTTCCTCGTCATCAACGGGGCAGTACTCTGCCCGACCTACGACCAGCCTGACCTCGACGCCGAGGCGCTCCGTCTCATCGCACAGGCCTTCCCCAACAGGGAGATGGTCCCCATCGACTGCCGCGCCGTCATCCGCCAGCACGGCTCGCTCCATTGTTGTACCATGCAATTTCCTTTGATATAATGAAGAAGATAAAGATTGGATTCCTGCAGCTGAGCATCTCAGCTGACGTAGCGCACAACATCAGTCGCCTCTCCGAAGGCATCAGAGACCTCGCCCGTCGTGGCGCGGAGCTCATCGTCCTCCAGGAACTGCACAACTCGCTCTACTTCTGCCAGACGGAAGAGGTTGATAACTTCGACCTCGCAGAACCCATCCCTGGGCCTTCGACTCAACTTTATGGCGAACTGGCTCGTGAACTGGGGGTGGTCATCGTGACCTCACTCTTCGAACGTCGCGCTGCCGGACTCTATCACAACACGGCTGTCGTCCTCGAACGCGACGGCTCAATAGCGGGCATCTACCGTAAGATGCACATCCCCGACGACCCCGCCTACTACGAGAAGTTCTACTTCACGCCGGGCGACCTCGGCTTCCATCCCATCGACACCAGCGTCGGTCGTCTGGGGGTGATGGTCTGCTGGGATCAGTGGTACCCCGAGGCAGCTCGTCTGATGGCGCTCCAGGGGGCTGAGATGCTCATCTACCCGACGGCCATCGGCTATGCCGACAACGACACGCCCGAGGAACAGCAGCGCCAGCGCCAGGCCTGGCAGACGGTCATGCGGGGTCATGCCGTAGCCAACGGTCTCCCGGTCATCGCTGTCAACCGCTTTGGGTTCGAGCCTGATCCCAGTGGTCAGACGGGGGGCATCCAGTTCTGGGGCTCGTCCTTCGTAGCTGGGCCTCAGGGGGAGATCCTTTACGAGGCCTGTGACGACGACGAGGAGAGCATCGTCATCGAGATCGACCTCGCACGCTCCGAACAGGTTCGTCGCTGGTGGCCGTTCCTGCGCGACCGTCGCATCGACCGCTACACGGATATCCTCCGCAGATATATTGATAAATGATCGCAAACAAACAACCAATACAAACCATATGTCAAACCAACTTAGATTCCAGGTCGTAGAAGAGGCCTTCAAGAAGAAGGCGCTGGAGGTACCGACTCCCTCCGAACGACCGTCTGCGTATTTCGGCAAATACGTATTCAACCGCGAGAAGATGTATCGCTACCTCCCTGCCGAGGTCTATACGAAACTCATCGACGTCATCGACAATGGGGCCCGGCTCGACCGCAGCATCGCTGATGCGGTGGCTGAGGGCATGAAGAAATGGGCCCAGGACATGGGGGCAACTCACTACACCCACTGGTTCCAGCCGCTCACGGAGGGGACGGCTGAGAAGCATGATGCCTTCGTCGAACACGACGGCAAGGGGGGCATGATGGAGACTTTCAGTGGCAAGTTGCTCGTTCAGCAGGAACCGGATGCTTCTTCCTTCCCCAATGGTGGCATCCGCAACACCTTCGAGGCGCGTGGCTACTCGGCCTGGGATCCGACATCGCCGGTCTTCATCATCGACGACACACTCTGTATCCCCACCATATTCATCGCCTACACGGGCGAGGCACTCGACTACAAGGCGCCCTTGCTCCGCTCCATCCGGGCCGTCACGAAGGCGGCAAACGACGTCTGTAGCTATTTCTATAATGATGTACGTAAGGTACAGGTGAACCTCGGTTGGGAACAGGAGTATTTCCTCGTCGACGAAGGGCTCTACTCGGCCCGCCCCGACTTGCTCATGACAGGTCGCACGCTGATGGGCCATGAGAGCGCGAAAAACCAGCAAATGGACGACCACTACTTTGGCACCATCCCCGATCGTGTACAGGCCTTTATGAAAG
>CADCNI010000023.1 GCA_902802795.1 uncultured Ruminococcus sp. | reverse complement strand
TTTATCGTCACGCATTTGGAATAGATAGTTGTGACGAGGAATGTCCATTTTATGCGGGTTTAGACGATGCTCGTCATGTTTTTCCGAGAATCCAGGTTAAACGATAAATCACCAGAAGAAATCAGAAAAGAATTGGAAAATCTAGTCGAGCAGCGTAAGATTCTGTATTTCTGCGTGGATCAGCTAAAAGCGGTAAGTAAAGAAGTGGAGTGATACAGATGAAGGTGGAAGAACTTCAGAGATTTGGAATAGAGACAGATGAAATCCACTATCAGTTGGCAAAATTAAAGAATCATAAATCTATTATTGTTGTTACAGGAGAATTCAGTGCGGGCAAGTCATACCTGATTAATTGTCTGCTTCATTCCCGAGACCTTCTTCCAAGTGGTAATCAGGAATGTACACCCGTTTTGGTTGAGCTTTTCAAAGGCGAAGAACGCGAAATAGTGATTAAGTATGTTGACGGAAGAGAAGCCAGAGAAAAATATTCAAAAGAAATTATTGAAAAGTATGCGAGATATCACAGAAACAACCCTCAGGATGTTTTGTCTCTCGATGTGCCTTGCTCGGATTTTTCTCTTCCGGAGTCGGTTCACATTATAGATACCCCTGGTACAAATACTATTCATAAAGAGCATGAAAAGATTACCGAGTATATTATTTCAAAGGCCGATCTAATAATTTATACATTCAATAAGGTGATAGGATCGTCTGATATCGAGCATATTAAGAATATAAAAAAGCAAACCGGAAATATAGTTTATGTTATGACTCATGCAGATGACATTAATTCAAAGACCGGTGAGCGGTTTACCCAATCAGATATTGACAGATTATTAAATGAAGCAAGAAGTCAGTTGTGCAATGCGTTTGACTGTAATCCAGATGACATCATCCTCATGCCGATCGGTTCCGACATAGGGTTATCGGACAGGACGCTTCCGGATCAGGTTATCTCGTGTATAAGTGAATTTGTAAACAGCCAGTCTGAGGAAAGAAGAAGAGTTGCCGTTAAGAAAAAAATACAAAATATTATAGACGATCAAATATCAGCATTAAAGCGTAAGCGTGAAGTAGCCAAGACCGCAGCCAGTATGGATATGGACGCACTGAATGAGAAAATAGAGAGCTTTTACAGGGAAAAAGAAAACGCAGAGAAATCTCATACAATGCTTTTGCAAAGCACTATCCACAACTTAAGCACTCCCCCAGTCAGCTACGCTGACAGCCCCCTCAAAGAGGGAGCCATTTTTCGCCTCCCTCTCTGAGGGAGGTGGCACGCNNNNGAATTTAATCAGTCATTTTCTGCTTAAAAATACAGTATGCTTGCGTGTTTCAGAAAGTGAAATGTATCAATTATTTCTGCATAGTTCCTAAGTTGTGGACAGTGGATTTAAAGGGGAAAACCACCGCCAACAGCATCGGCAGCACTTACATGGAACTGGGCGAAAAGTACGGCGCGACGGTCAAGGGCGTGGATTCTCTCGGTGAGACGATGCAGATGGTGATGGCGGGCAGAGTGGACGCGACCCTCAACGCCGAAGTTTCCGTGCTGGATTATATGAAAGAACAGCCTGACGCGGCTATCAAGATTGTCGCCTCCACCGAAGAAGCCAATCAGGTAGTGATTCCCATGCGCAAAGGGAAGAACAGCGATTCGCTGCGCGCGGCAGTGGACGAGGCCATTGCCAAAATGCGCGAGGACGGCACATTGTCGGCTCTGTCCGAGAAATACTTCGGTTCTGACATCACCAATCCGTAATCCGTCATGCATCATCGAAGAAACGTTTTCCGTTCACTGGTGAGACTGTCGCTGCCCGCCATCGTGCAGCAATTGCTCGGTTCGCTGCTGCAATATGTCGATACCGCCATGGTGGGACATTTAGGCGAAGCGGCCACCGCGGCGGTCAGCACCAGTACCACCGTCAACTGGCTGGTGCATTCCATTCCCTACGGCTTTGCGGTAGGGTTGCTGTCGCTGCTCTCGCAGGCCAACGGACGGGGAGAACACGAGGAGATGAAGCGTCTTTCGGCGCTGGGTCTACGTCTTTCAGTCTGGCTGGGGCTGGCTCCTACAGCGATATGCATGGCCATTTCGCCCTTCCTGCCGGTCTGGATGCAGGCGGCTCCTGAAATACGCCGCTCCGCCTCACTCTATTTCTTTATCGTGAGCGTCCCGCTGACGTTTTCCGTCATCACCAGCATACTGGCTTCTGCCATGCACGCGGTCAAGGACACCCGCACTCCCATGATCATCAACCTTTCCGCCAACGCGCTGAATGTACTGCTCAACTATCTGCTGATTTACCGCCTGTCGCTGGGTGTGCTCGGCGCGGCCTATGCCACCGCTGTTTCCACGACGCTCGGCGGCGTCGGCATGTTTGTGGCTTTTCGCTGCAAGGCGGCGCTGCGTTTCGGATGGAACGCGTTTTTTGTGCGTCAAACGGCACAGCTCAAGGCGCTGCTGCGGGTGGCTCTGCCTGTGACCTCTACCTCTGTGGTTTCCTGCGCCGGGTATATCGTCTTTGCGGGCATGGTCAGCGGCATGAGTGTGGTCACATTCGCGGCGCATTCCATTGCCGTGACCGCCGAAGAAATTTTCTATCTGCCCGGATACGGCATCCGCACCGCGACCTCCGCGCTCATCGGTACGGCCATCGGGGAGCAAAATGAGCGTAAATTCCGCGACACGCGCAGCGTCAGCCTATGGCTGACGATTGTGCTCATGCTGCTCAGCGGCATGATTCTGTTTTTCACCGCCTATCCTCTTATGCGGCTGTTCACCAGCAGCGAAACGGTGGCGCAAATGGGCGCGCAGGTGCTGCGCATTGTGGCTTTTTCCGAACCGTTCTTCGGACTCATGGTCGCGTGGGAGGGCATCAGCTACGGCACGGGACACACCCGCAGCGTATTTGTGATCGAAGCGCTGAGTATGTGGGGCGTGCGCATTCTGCTGACATGGCTGGTGGTGCGTGCGGGCTACGGGCTGAATGCCGTGTGGTACTGCATGATCGCGGACAATGTGACCAAGGCGGTCGCCCTTACCGTAAAGGGTCTGATGGCACGGGGAGACGGCGTAAAAAGTAAAATATCAATAGCGTAAACTGTCTTGCAAAATGCGTCGGTTTGGCGTATAATATAGACAGAGAAAGGAGGCGGCGCCGATGGATACCAACGTGACAGTCAACGCGAATCGGCCGATTGTCAAATTAAAGCTGGACGTCATTTTCAAGCGTGTCTTTGGCGACGCGAAAAACGAGGATATTATCGCGTCCATGCTCTCGGCGCTGCTGGAAATACCGCGGGAAAACATCCGGCACATCGAGATTCAGAACGTGGAGCTTCCGCCGGAAGAACTGGGCCGAAAATTCAGCCGTCTGGATTTGAAGCTGAACGTGGACAACAAGACTGTCAACGTGGAAATGCAGGTCAACTATGAGCCGGATTTCCGTGACAGGACACTGTTCTACTGGGCGAGGATGTTCGGGGAAGAGTTGAAAGAGGGAGCGTTGTACGGCGATTTAAAACCCACCTACTGCGTCAACATTATCAATTTCAACCTGCTGCCGTGCAAGGAATATCACTCGTTCTATCAGCCGTTGGAGAAAACGCGCCATGATTTGTTGTCTGACCACTATCCACAGTGCCACCTCCCTCAAAGAGGGAGGCGAATAATGGCTCCCTCTTTGAGGGGGCTGTCGGCGTAGCCGACTGGGGGAGTGCTTAAGTTGTGGATAGTGGTTGTCTGACAAATTCGGGATTCATTTCTTTGAGCTGAAAAAGCTGGACAATGTAACAGGAAGTCAGGAGATGGAGGACTGGCTCCATCTGATCAACGCGGAAACGGAGGGAGAGCTAATGGAACTGCAACAGACGACTACCATTCCGGAAGTGCAGAAGACGATCGTCATTCTGCGTCACCTCAACGCCGACGAGAGAGTGCGTCAGGAGGCGTACTACCGCGAGAAGCAACTGCGGGACGAGGCGAACGCCATCGACGGCTCCCGACGTGAGGGCTTTCAGGAGGGCAAAGCGGAGGGATTGGCCGAGGGCGAAGCCAAAGGACTAGCCAAAGGCAAGGATGAAATGAAGCAAACCCTTATCGAAAAATGGCGAGCCAGAGGTATGACCGACGAGGAAATCCTTGATTTGCTTGAGGAATGAGTTTTGTGACTCCTGCCCTTGTTTTGTTGCTATTCTTTCGTATTTTTCAAAAAAAGTCTCTGTGTGTTGTTCAAACAACACATAAGAGGCGTTTCAGGTGATGGAATGCACATGGGTGGACACCCTTGACGGCGCGGAGAACGACGGGCCGCTGCCGGAGGGGGACGATCACTACACTCTCGAAAAATACCACGATTTTAACGGTATTACCAGTCCCTACGGCGCGCATTTCATTCTGAAAATCGACAAGATTCTGATGAAGGAAAAATACTACAATGCCATTGTGAACGGCGTGACCAAAAAAGATTTTCCGCCCTGTCCCATTGACTACGGCTACCGCGACTCTAAAAATTTCTGGTATCACAAGCACGCCAAGATGCGTGCGGAGCTGCTGCCCGTGCGTGAGACAACGCTGTCTTCCGTTCGGTATGCCGCCGACCGTACCGACCCGACGGTGCATTTTACTGACGAAGCGCTCGAAACCATCGTCAACGTGCCGCGTATTTTCCTGCCCACCGTGCTGCGGGGTTGCGTGGCCTGGGCAAAAGAGAACAACGTCACGGAGATCACCGCCGCGGAAATGAAGATCATCAACGACAAGCGCAGCAAAGAAAAGAAAAAATAAATCTCGAAAGGATAAACAGCAAAAATGGAAATCGAAAGACAGTTTCTTATTGACGCATTTCCCGACCTGCCGGAACTGTACCGCGCGCAGGTCTGTCAGGGATATCTTTCCACCGCGCCGGTGGTGAGGATCCGACGGTTCGCCTATCCCGACGGCTCTGACAAATACGAGATGACCGTCAAGGGGAAAGGCACGCTGGTGCGCGCGGAGGTCAATATCCCCATTACCGCGGAGCAGTACAATGAAATGGCGGGTCTGCTCAAACGCGCGCCCATTCGCAAGGATTACCGCGTCTATCCATTGGAGGGCGGTCTGAAACTGGAATGCAGCATTGTGGACAGCGGCACGGAAACAGGTTTTATGTATGCCGAGGTGGAATTTGACTCGGTGGAGGCGGCCAATGCCTTTGTACCGCCGTCGTACCTCGGACGGGAAGTGACGGAAAACCGCGATTTCAGCATGAGCAATTACTGGATCAAGGGCAGACTGGAGCTTTCATCCGAGAAAGGGGAAACAACCACATGAAAGACCTTAAAACACAGGTCAATGAAGTGATTGCCAAGCGCGGGTTGGGCAGTTGTATGAACAACACAAAATGGCGCGAGCTGCGGGAGGGGATGGTGAACGAAATGCCTTTCCCGCCCCCATTCATCCTCAAAACGGTGCTGGAAGAGACTTGCCCGGACGAACCTTTCTTTCAGTCGGATGTTTCTTATTGGGGGGATTGGGGAGAGGATTTTTTGTGCTACCCCGCAACAGGCGCGAACCGCTGGTTTGTGATCGAGTGGGTGAAAGTCAGACCGCGTTATCTGGAACGCAGGGGCAGACTGGTGCCGCCGCGTCTGGTGGACGCTTCGGCTGCGTTTGAGGCGATTCTGCGGAAATACCATATTCCCTTCGAGCAGCAGGATGACGTTTACTGCATCTATGGCTATCGGTGATACCTGCGGATATCGGTCAAATACAATATTCTACCCACATCTGCAATATACCTACATTTTGCGATAAAATATAAAAAATTCTGGATAAAATATTGAATAATCGGGTGTGCTGTGGTACAATGGAAAAAGAAACGGAGGGTGATTCCTATGACGTCACTTGACAAAAAATATATTCTGGCGCTTGACGAAGGCACCACCAGCGCAAGAACCATCCTGTTTGACCGGGATATGAACGCGCTGAACACCGCGCAGCAGGAATTTGCGCAGATTTACCCGCAGCCGGGCTGGGTGGAGCATGACGCGATGCAGATTTACGCCACGCAGTACGCCTCGATGACCGAGTGCATTGCCAAAAGCGGCATTTCCGCCGACGAAATTGCGGGTATCGGCATCACCAACCAGCGCGAAACCACTATCGTATGGGAAAAAGCCACCGGCAAACCGATCTACAATGCCATCGTCTGGCAGTGCCGGCGCACGGCCAAGATCTGCGAGCAGCTCGAGCGGGAGGGTCACGCCGAATACATCCGGCAGGCGACGGGACTCAAACTCGACGCGTATTTCAGCGGCACTAAGATCAAGTGGATTCTCGACCATGTGGAGGGCGCACGCGAAAAGGCGGAGCGGGGCGAACTGCTCTTTGGCACGGTGGACACCTGGCTCGTCTGGAAACTGACCGAGGGCGCGGTGCATGTGACCGACCGAACCAATGCCTCCCGCACTATGCTTTACAATATCAATACGCTGTCGTGGGATGAAAAGCTCTGTGATATTCTGGGCATTCCCATGAGCATGCTGCCGGAAGTCAGGAGCAGCAGCGAAATATACGGCTATATGAGCCTGATGGGCGCCAAGGTGCCGATCTGCGGCATGGCGGGCGACCAGCAGGCGGCGCTTTTCGGACAGGGCTGCGTGTCGGAGGGCGATCTGAAGATCACCTACGGCACAGGCTGCTTCCTGCTTGCCAACACGGGCGTGAAGCCTGTGTTCAGCCGTCACGGACTCGTGACTACCATTGCCGCGACCACCAAAGACCAGCCGGTGGAATACGCGCTCGAAGGAAGTGTCTTTACGGGCGGCGCGGTCATACAATGGCTGCGCGACGAACTGCGTCTGATCCATGATTCCGCCGACAGCGAATATTTTGCCGAAAAGGTGAGCGACAATGGCGGCGTGTATATCGTTCCGGCTTTCACGGGACTGGGCGCACCTTATTGGGACATGCACGCGCGCGGCACCATCACGGGACTGACGCGCGGCGCGGGGCGCAATCATATCATCCGCGCGGCGCTCGAGGCCATTGCGTTCCAGTCCAATGACGTGATCGACGCGATGCGTTCCGATTTCGGCGGCCCCATCCATGTGCTCAAAGTGGACGGCGGCGCCTCCGCGAACAATTTCCTCATGCAGTTCCAGTCGGATATCTCCGACGTGCAGGTCATCCGTCCGGCACAAAAGGAAGCTACGGCGGCCGGCGCGGCGTATCTGGCGGGACTCACGGTGGGTCTTTTTGAGTCGGAAAAGCTGCGCGGCGGTACGGAAGTAAACGCGGTCTTTGCGCCCGACATGACGGCGGAGACAAGAGAAAAACTGCTGCACGGCTGGCACGCGGCCGTCGCGGCTTGCAGAGGTGTTTGATATGGCAGTGGAAGTGAAAGAACGTGCATTTCCGTCCACCGACGGAATCCACACATTAAAAGGAAAGATGTATATTCCCGAGGGACAGCCGAAAGGCATCTTCCATCTGGTACACGGTATGACCGAGCATATCGGGCGGTACGATGCATTCCTGCGCGAAATAGCGGAGGCAGGCTATGTCTGCGTCGCCTACGACAATCTCGGTCACGGCAATACCGCCGTGGATGACAGCGAGCTGGGTTATATCGCCAAAAAAAAGGGCTGGAAGCTGCTGACCGACGACGTGAACGCTGTGGGAAATACCGTCAAGAATGAATATCCCGGTTTGCCCTATTATCTCATGGGACACAGCATGGGGTCGTTTATTGTGCGGCTGACTGCGGCGAAGTACCCCGATCTGCCCGACAAGCTGATCGTCATGGGCACAGGCGGCCCCAATCCCGCATCGGGTGTGGCGCTGGGGCTCATCAATACCATCGGTTTCTTCCGGGGCGGGCGTCATATTTCTCCGCTGATCGAAAAACTGGCGTTCGGGGACTACAACAAGGGTTTCGGAGACGGTACCAACGGAGACTGGCTGTCGAAAAATCCGGAAGTGCGTCGGATTTATGACGCGGATAAATTCTGCAACTATCATTTTACCGTCAGCGCTATGCATGATCTGGTCAAACTCAATCGCGAGGTCAATTTGTCCAAATGGTTCAAGCGCATGGGAAAGTCCAAGCTGCCCATCCTCCTCGTTTCGGGTGCGGATGACCCTGTGGGCGAACACAGCAAGGGCGTCAAGACGGTGAATCAAAAGCTTGTCAGGAAGGGCGCAGACGTCCGCATGAAACTCTACGAAAACAATCGCCACGAAATCCTCAACGACACCGCCCGCGACGAGGCGATTGCTGATATTCTGGCCTTTATCGGAGGCTGATTTGTCAGGTAGCAGCAAGCTGCCGCGGGTTTGAGGAATGATGAAAAATAAAAAGAGGAACTTCTTTGCTGCGAGAGGTTCCTTTTTTTTACTTTTTGTAAAATGTAAATATTTTGTAAACATCTTTTTTTCGGCTGTCGGTTCGGAAAAAGTGTGCAATACACAATAAAAAAACTCGCACAAATATCTCGAAATGCATTGACATTTGGGAGTGAAAACCCTATAATGATTATACAAGTGGGGCGAAGTGTCAGAAAAATCCAGAAAATGTTGAGAAGTGGGGCGAAAATCCCGTAGAAAGTATCGGCTCCGAAGGTCTGTGAAACAAATCTTCAAGCAGCCGATCTGTATGCGCTTTCTCTTTTCACTGCATTCATTATACTACATGATATCCCATTTGTCAAAGGAATATGCGGATTTTTGAGAAAAAAACGCAAGCTTGACTGATATTGGCGTTCGCGGGGCGGACGCGGGAGAGGAGGGAACCGTATGCTGATCGGCAATGCCGTACATAACATCGACACGAAAGGTCGTGTCGTTATCCCGGCGAAATACCGTGAAGATCTGGGTCTCTCTGTGGTGGCCGTCAAAAGTGCGGACGGCTGCATCCGTGTTTATCCCAAGGCGTCCTATGAGCAATTCCTCGAAAAGCTGCGTCAGGGTACGGCTCCTATGGTGAAGCTTCGCCGCAAGCTGATTATCAATGCGGAAGAACTGGCACTCGACAGCCAGGGGCGCATCCTCATCTCCGAGGAAACCCGTCTTTCGGTGGGCATCAAGGACAAGGTGCGCATGGTCGGCATGATCGACTGGATCGAGTTCTGGAACGAAGAGGAACTGGAAAAGGTGAACGAAGCAAATGAAATGTCGCCTGAGGAAGAGATGGCGCTGATGGAGCAACTGGGACTTGCATGACGCGTCCGGCAGAGAAAGCAGGGGGAACTTCTTTGGAATTTCAACATATTCCCGTATTGTTCAGTGAGACCATCGACTCGCTGGATGTACAGCCCGACGGCATTTACGTGGACTGCACCGCCGGCGGAGGCAATCACAGCGCGGCTGTGCTGGAACGGCTGGGGCCGGACGGCAGGCTTGTCTGCCTCGACCGCGATCCCGACGCGATTGCCGCCGTGACCGCTCGCTTTGCGGGCGACGAACGCGTGACAGTGATACATACCCCTTACAGCGCGATAGCCGATGTGCTGGACGGACTGGGCATTCCCGCCGTCAACGGCATTCTGATGGATATCGGCGTATCCTCTCATCAGGTGGATACCGCCGAGCGCGGCTTTTCCTTTCACAAGGATGCGCCTCTGGACATGCGCATGAGCCAGGAAGGTGTGACCGCCGCCGATCTGTGCGCCACTATGACATGGCAGCAGCTCGCGGAGATTTTTACCTGCTATGGCGAGGAGAAGTTTTCTGTGAGAATCGCCAAGGCGATATGCGCCGAGAGAGAGAAAGCGCCCATCGACACGACATTCCGACTGGCCGAGATTATTTCCGGCGCGGTGCCGGCAGCCGCCAAGCGGGGCGGACATCCCGCGCGCAGGGTTTTTCAGGCGCTGCGCATTGCCGTCAACGACGAACTGGGCGAACTGGAACGCGGCTTGCAGGCGGGATTTGACAGACTGGCGCCGGAGGGTCGGCTTTCCGCTATCACCTTTCACTCGCTGGAAGATCGGATCGTCAAGCAGACGATGGCCAAGTGGTGCGAGGGCTGCACCTGTCCGCCGGAGTTTCCGGTGTGCGTGTGCGGCAACAAACCCAAGGCCAGGCTGCTCACCCGAAAGCCGATCGTGCCGTCGGAGGAAGAAATTGAGAAAAATCCCCGCAGTCGCAGCAGCAAACTGCGAACATGTATCAAGCTGTAAACGAACGCGTTTTTTTGTAAAACAAACCATTGAAAATGACAAATGAAAGTGCAGGAGGTAATGAAAATGCCAATGACCGAAGGAAGCATCGCATATGATCTGACCGTTAGAAAAGAGAAGAAGCAGGAAGAAACCGGAGCGGGCGCGAGAAAGTCCACCCGCCATGTCGTATCCGCCAAAACCGTCAAGCTCAACAAGCTCAATCGCCAAAAGCAAAGGGCAACGCCGCTTCCGGTGGTGAAGGCATTCTATTCCCTGGATGCCCATCAGTGGAAGCTGGTGATTCTTTCGGGAGTTGCGTTTTTGGCACTGATGTCCTTCTTTCTGATTTCCATCAGCTATCAGGTGAGGGAGAACGAGCTGGCCGCTGCCATTGCCGAAAGGGAGCAGCGTCTCGAGTCGCTGAAGAATGATTACGACGGTCTGCTGGTGACTTACGACAATAAGATGAGCCCCGCCTCTATTGAAGAATATGCGCGCACCAAGCTGGGTATGCAAAAAAGAGAAAAATTTCAGATGGAATGGATCGAAGTGGGGGAGGAAGATGATTTTGAAAATGACAACGCCGAAAAAACCGGATTGATTGATCGTTTCAAGTCATACTTTGATTAAAAGCAAAATAAATATGAATTGCCGACCGATGCTGTTTGGATCAAAAAACATCGGTCGGCAATCAAAGACATGAGGCTTGACAGGAGAGTTGAGATTGATTCTTAACTCTCGTTTTGCGTTCAATGCGGAGAATGCCACACGTATTGCGGAGGTGTACAAGTGGAAGGAAAAGAGCAAAAAAAGAAAGATTTTTGGAACAAATTCACATTATTTGAGCGGTACAAAGGTCTTGATCATATTTCGCACAGGGTAGCCATCCTGCAGTTGATTATCGCCGGTCTTGTGATTGCGATTTTTGTCAATCTCCTGAACCTGATGGCAATCCGCAGCGACAAATATCAGCAGGCGGCGGCTTCGCAGCAGCTTAAAACCGAAACGGTTCCCGCCAATCGCGGCACGATTTTCGACGCCAACGGGGAAAATCTGGTCAGAAGCGCGGCGGCATGGGTGGTATATCTCAGTCCGGGCGAGATTGTGGAGGATCAGCGTAAGGAGATCTGTCAGACATTGTCCGACGTGCTGGAGCTGGATTACAACAGCGTGCTGGAAAAGACCCATTCCAAATATACCAGCGTCAAGCTGACAGTCAAGGCGGAAAAAGACCAGAAGGATATTTTGCAGGCGTTTATCTACCGCACCTGTTATGTGGGCAAGGAGGAATACACAGGGGAAGACGGGAAAAAGCACACCCGCAAGGTGGTGTTTTTGGAAGACCACCCCGACATGGACCTTGAAAAGAAAGAGAATTACCCTTACATCAAAGGCGTGACCCTTGCTACCGATACCAAGCGGTACTATTTTCACGATACGCCGCTTGCCTCCACTGTGCTCGGCTTTACTAATTACGAAAATGTCGGCTCGGCAGGTCTGGAAAGCTATTACAACAACACGCTCAAGGGCGTGGACGGCAAGATTATCAAAGCCAAGAATTCCAAGGGCGGCGAAATGCCGTTTGATTACGATACCGTTATTCCTGCCATCGACGGCAACAGCCTGGTGCTGACCATTGACGCGAATATTCAGGCGACGCTGGAAAAATACCTCCGTCAGGCGGTCATCGACAACGACGTGGAAAACAAGGCGGTGGGCATTATCATGAATGTCAACACCGGCGCGATTTACGGCATGGCGACGATGAATGACTATGACCCCGCCAATTACCTTGAAATCACGGACGAAAAGGAATTGCAGAAGATCGCGGAGATCGAGGATCACGATGAAAAAACCAAGGCCATCAGCGCGGCGCAGCAGAAGCAGTGGCGCAACAAGGCGGTCAACGACGCCTATGAACCGGGTTCGGTTTTTAAGCCCATTACCATGGCGGCGGCGCTCGAAGAGGGCGTGACCAGCATGGACGATACCTTTACCTGTGTCGGCTACAAGGTTGTCGGCGGTCGCAGAATCCATTGTCATAAGACGGGCGGTCACGGGGAGGAAACCCTGACCCAAGGTATGATGAATTCCTGTAACCCCGTGCTGATGACGTTGGGCGAACGCCTGGGCGGCGCGAATTTCTACAAATATTTCTCCGCGTTCGGTCTGACTGCCAAAACAGGCATTGATCTGCCCGGCGAGGCGGTGGGCGTGTACCATCATGAGAATGATCTCGGCGTGGTGCAGGTAGCGTCTTCTTCCTTCGGTCAGACCTTCACGGTCACGCCCATTCAGATGATTACCGCGTTTTCCGCTGCCACCAACGGCGGTTACCTTGTGCAGCCCTACGTGGTTGACAAGGTGCTCGACCCCAACGGCAACATTGTCAAAAATCATCAGACAGTCGTCAAGCGTCAGGTAGTTTCCGAAACCACCTCCCGCAATATCGCGGCTATGCTGGAAGCAACGGCCGGCATCGGCGGTACGGCTCACAATGTCTACATCAGCGGCTACCGCATCGGCGCCAAGACGGGTACATCCGAAAAGATTGCCCTTCTCGCGTCCACCGAGGGCAAGGAGAGAAAGTATATCGCTTCTTTCTGCGCCGTGGCTCCCATCAATGACCCGGAAATCGCGGTGCTGGTGCTGCTCGACGAACCCAACAATCCCAGAAGCCACGGCGGCGGCACCATTGTCGCGCCTGTCGTTCGCGGCATTCTCAGCGAAGTGCTGCCCTATCTCGGTGTGGAGACCATCTATTCCGAGGATGACGCGCGGCTGATGGATACGCTCATTCCCAACGTGGTGGGCAAGTCCGCCGAGGAAGCCACAGAACTTCTGGAAGCCAAGGGACTGGTTCCCCGCATTATCGGCGAGGGAAGCACGATTACCGGTCAGATTCCCTCCGGCGCAAGGAGTGCGCCGAAATCCAGCACGGTTGTGCTGACCACCGAATCGGACGGTGAAATTCCGATGACCACGGTGCCTGACTTAGTGGGACGTTCTCCCACAGGTGTGGCCAGCGCCGTCAAGACCAAAAATCTCAACATCCGTTATTCCGGCACAGGCTATGAAAGCAGCAGCGGCGTGGCTAAATCGCAGGATATTCCCGCCGGCAGCCGTGTGGAAGAAGGTACCGTCGTCACGGTGGAATTTACCGTCGAAGGCCTGACGGATTAATATCCTATTAACGGAAGGACTGTCATCAAATCTATGCTTCTGACCAAATTGATGGAAGGTATTGAATATACCGGATTTGACGGTGACTGCGAGATCACGGATATCACCTCCGACTCGCGCAAAGCGGCCGAGGGCATGGCTTTCGTCTGCATCAAGGGACTTACCCGCGACGGCCACGATTTCGCGCAGGCGGTGGTGGAGCAGGGCGCGGCTGTCGTCGTGTGCGAGCGTGATCTGGGACTTGCCAATCAGGTGATTGTCTCCTCTACCCGCAGCGCTCTCGCCGCTATGTGTGAAAATCTCATGGGCCGTCCCCTTGACCGTCTTCAACTCATCGGCATTACCGGCACCAACGGCAAGACCTCCGCGACCACCATCACCAAGCAGGTGCTGGAGAGCTGCGGTCACAAGTGCGGCCTGATCGGCACCATTCAGAATATGATCGGCGATCAGGTGCTTCACACCGAGTTTACCACGCCGGAAATTTACGAACTGCACCGCCTGTTTCAGCAAATGGCGGATGCGGGCTGCGACACCGCCATTATGGAGGTGTCCTCCCATGCGCTTCAACTGGAACGTGTGGCGGGGCTGCATTTCGCGGCGGCCTGCTTTACCAATCTGACGGAGGATCATCTCGATTTTCACGGCACGATGGAGGCTTATTTTGCCGCCAAGGCAAAGCTCTTTGCCATGACCGACTGCGCTGTTATCAATATCGACGACGAATGGGGCAACAAGCTGCGTATTGACGACAGCGTGGAACTAATGACCTATGGCATCGAAAATCCCCTTGCCGATCTGAACGCCCGTGATGTGACTTTTTCAGCGGACGGCGTGGCCTTCAAACTGTGCGCGCAGGGAAAGGAATACCCCGTCAAGGTGCCTACCCCCGGTAAGTTTTCCGCCTATAACGCGCTCAGCGCGGCGGGCTGCGCACTGGCCGTGGGCGTGCCGCCGGAAGTCGTCGCGCAGGCGCTCAATCACTCCATCGGCATCAAAGGCCGTGCGGAGGTCTATCCTACCGGCCGCGACTTTACCATCATTCTCGACTATGCCCACACCCCTGACGGTGTGGAGAATATTCTCGGCTCTATGCGCGCCGTTTCCGAGGGACGGCTGGTCGCGCTGCTGGGCTGCGGCGGTGACCGCGACCCCTACAAGCGCCCTCTGATGGGGGAGGCGGCGGCACGGCTGGCGGACTTTGTTATCGTGACATCGGACAATCCCCGTACGGAGGATCCCGAAAGCATTGTCAAGCAGATCATTCCCGGAGTGGAAAAGCATAATACGCCCTATGTGGCGATCGTCAACCGCCGCGAGGCGATGAAATACGCTGTGGAACACGCGCAGCCGGGCGACGTGATCGTGCTGGCGGGCAAAGGCCACGAGGATTATCAGATTCTCGGCAAAACCAAAGTGCATTTTGACGAGCGAGAGGTGCTGGATGAAATTTTTACGGAACTGGGTCTGCGGTAAGCGACGCACGGTGAATCTTTGCGAAAGGCGGAGTCTTGGATTATGGAAACTATGCAACTGAAGGAAGTCGCGGCGGCATTAGGCGCGGAACCCGCCCGTTATGCCGACGCGGATATTAGCGATATTACCATAGACAGCCGTGAGGCGGGAGAGGGTACGCTCTTTTTCGCCATTCAGGGCGAACGCTTTGATGCGCACGATTTTGTGACGGATGTGCTGGCCAAAGGCGCGGTCGCAGCGGTGTGCAGCCGTCCGATCGAGGGCGCCGACGCGGACAAGATCATCCTTGTGCCCGATACGCGTCTGGCGTTTCTGGCGCTGGCGGGATATTACCGCGCCAAGTTTGCTATCCCTGTGGTGGGGCTCACCGGGTCGGTCGGCAAGACGACCACCAAGGAAATGGTGGCGGCTGTGCTGTCACAGAAATACAAGACCCTTGCCACACAGGGCAACTTCAACAACGAAATCGGCCTGCCAAAGATGTGCTTCCGTCTTGACGGAAGCTACGAAGCGGCGGTCTTTGAGATGGGTATGAGCGGCTTCGGAGAGATCAGCCGCCTGACCGCGGCGGCGCGTCCGACAGTGGGCATTATCACCAATATCGGTGTGAGCCACATTGAAAAGCTTGGCTCCCGCGAGGGCATATTGAAGGCGAAAATGGAAATACTGGAAGGGATGTCTCCCGACGCGCCGCTGCTCATCAACGGTGACAACGATCTTTTGCCGGAAGGGGTCAAAGGAATTTCCAATCCCGTGGTGGTGTGCGGTATTTCCTGCTCCGACGCGGACTGCCGCGCCGAGAACATTGTACAGGGGCAGGAATCCATGCGCTTTGACATCTGCTATGACGGTCAGCGTTATGCGGTGGAACTGCCGGCGGTGGGCACACACAATGTCTATAACGCCTGTATCGCTTTCGCCTGCGGCATGTTGCTGGGTGTCTCACCCGAACAGGCCATCAGAGGTCTGGCCGGCTATGTGCCGGCCGGTATGCGGCAAAAAATCGTCAGACGCGGCGGCGTAACGGTCATCGAGGACTGCTACAACGCCAGCCCCGATTCCATCAAAGCCTCTCTGGGGGTGCTGCGCGACAGCGACGGCAACCGAAAGATTGCCGTGCTGGGCGATATGAAAGAGCTGGGCAGCTATTCACGCCGGGCGCATCTCGAATGCGGCAAAGCGGCCGCCGACCATCATGTGGATGTGCTGCTGGCATTGGGCGAGGAAGCCAGGGCGTACATAGAGGGCGCGGACGGCGGCGTGCCGACGGTGCGGCATTTCGACGACAAGGCGGCGCTTGCGGAAACGCTCTGCGGCATGCTTCGGGAGGGTGACACCGTTCTCTTTAAGGCAAGCAGGGCGATGAAGCTGGAGGAAATTATCGCTTCGGTGTATGAAACGCTTCCCGATTCCTCCGGGAATTGAAAAACAAAAGGACGTAAAGATTTGCGAGCAAAAGTTTGCGAGCAAAAGTTTGCGGGAACAGCCAAAAAGTGTAAGGACGGTAATGAATCATGACACAGGAATTCATCAGTCTGCTGGCCTCCGTGCTGGCGTTCGGCATCACCGCTGCATTGGGTATTAAGGTGATTCCGTGGCTCCATCAGTTAAAATACGGCCAGACCATCAAGGAAATCGGCCCCACATGGCACGAGAAAAAACAGGGAACCCCCACGATGGGCGGTATTATGTTCATGGTAGGCATTGTAGGCGCACTGGCGGTATGTCTGCCGCTGTACTACTACCTTCAGCAGAAGGGCGTGATCGCTTCCTATTATGAAACACAGGGCTATTGGATCCGTATGATCGCGGGCGTTCTTATGGCACTGCTGTTTGGAGCGGTGGGATTCCTGGACGATTACATCAAGGTCATCAAAAAGCAGAACGACGGCCTGACGCCAGGACAGAAAATGATTTTCATGATTCTCATCAGTGGCGGATTTCTTGCCACCCTTGCCATGTTGGGTGACGCGTCGGTCACTTCCATTCCCTTTTTGGGCGATGTGAATGTCGGATTCCTTTTTTATCCGATTTCCATGTTCATGATCGTGGGATTTGTCAACGCGGTCAATCTGACAGACGGCATCGACGGACTTTGCTCTTCCGTAACTTTCTTTGCGGCGATTATCTTCATCATGATTGCGGGCATGCGCAGCATGTTTGGCATGAGCGTGTTTTCTGCGGCGGTGGCGGGCGGATGTCTCGGCTTCCTGGTGTGGAACTTCTTCCCCGCCAAGGTTTTCATGGGAGATACCGGTTCGCTGTTTCTGGGGGGATTGTTCTGCGCCATAGCCTATGGGGTAAACATGCCGGTTCTCATTCCGTTGGTGGGTATTATCTACCTTTGCGAGGCAGGTTCGGTCATGCTGCAGGTGTCTTATTTCAAAATTACCCACGGCAAGCGCATTTTCAAAATGAGCCCCATTCATCATCATTTTGAGATGTGCGGATGGAGCGAAGTCAAGATTGTATGGAGTTTCAGTCTGATTACGCTGATTGCGGGCGTGATCGCGGTGGCGCTGACGATGGCGCTTCGCTGAAATCGCTGTATTCGATAAAATGTATGAAAAAGGAAGGAGTATGTGAAATTGGATAAAATCAGTACGGATCACTACCCGTCACGCGAGCCGGAAAGAGGAAAGCGTTCCTCTTTCCGGCCGCGCGAGGCATATTACCAATCGCGTTCGATTTACGCGGATGAAGATAATGCGGCGCGCGTGCGCAGGCAGCCTTCGCGGCAGAAGAAAGGCGGAAGAAAGTCTTCCTCCAAGAGTGTTGGCAAGAAGATTTCCGCGGCTTGGAAAGAAATGACCAGTGTGCTTCGCAACAAGCGTCTTGCCGTTGATAAGCCGTTGGTTATCATCGTATTGCTCCTGCTGGCAGTGGGTCTGATTATGATGTACTCCGCCAGCTACGCCTATGCCTATTACAATAATGGCAACAGCATGTATTATATTAAGCGCCAGATTGCTTTTGCGGTACTCGGCGTGATAGCTATGGTGGGGATTTCCACGATTCCTCCCCGCAATCTCAAAGGAAAGGTCAGCTACCTTGTTCTGGGACTTTCCTATTTCCTGCTGGTGGCGGTGTTGTTTTTGCCTCGTGTGCAGGGCGTGCGGCGCTGGATTAATCTGGGCTTTACCACGTTCCAGCCTTCCGAAATTGCGAAATTTGCCGCGATTCTCACTTGCGCCACTTATATTTCCCGTCATTACAAGGAGATGAATGTCACAAGTTACCCCGATGTAGAGACGAAGTTGAAAGCCAACCGCAGCGCATTTGCTCATTGGCGCTATTCGATGGGACAGAATTTCCTTACAGCGGTGGTGCCGTTTATAGCAATGCTTGGCCCCATGCTTGTACTGGTGGTAATTGAACCTCATCTTTCCTGTACGATTCTGCTGATGCTGATTATCGGCACACAGATGTACCTTGGCGGTACGCGAAAGGAATACTTTATCGCGCTGGGTATTCTGGCGGCGGTGGCGGTTTATCTGGTTATCTTCACCGATATCGTTCCTTACGGCAGTACGCGCATCAAGGTGTGGCGGGACCCGTTTGTGGACCCGCTGGGTGACGGCTGGCAGAACATCCAGTCGTTGTATGCCATCAGTTCAGGCGGTCTTTTCGGAGTGGGTCTTGGCAATTCACGTCAGAAGTATCTGTATATTTCCGAACCGCAGAATGACTTTATCTTTGCCGTGGTCTGCGAGGAACTGGGTCTGATTGGCGCCATGGCGATTATTTTGCTGTTTACGGCGTTTGTCTGGCGCGGCTTTACGGTGAGTGTGTCCAATCCCGACCGTTTTTCCAAACTGGTGGGCATCGGCATTACTTCGCAGATCGGTTTCCAGATGATTCTCAACATCTGTGTTGTGACCAATATGGTGCCGAATACCGGTATCAGCCTGCCTTTTTTCAGCTCGGGCGGCACATCGCTGACCATGCTGTTGGCCGAAATAGGCGTGTTGCTCGCTATTTCCCGCAGTTCACCCAACAAGGTAATATGACGAATCCATTTACGCAGTCGAACGGAGGAATATGGATATGAAAGTATTGATGACAGGCGGCGGCACGGCGGGACACATTAATCCCGCGCTTGCCATTGCCGATACGATCAGACAGCACCACCCCGACACGGAGATTCTCTTTGTCGGCACTCCGCAGGGCATGGAAGCCCGTCTGGTGCCGGCGGCGGGATTTGAATTTACTTCCATGCCCGTGGCGGGCTTTCAGCGCAAGCTGAACCTCACTAACATCAAGCGCAATGCCGAGGCCATCGGACACCTGATTCTTTCGGGGCGGCGATCCGCCAGAATCATCCGGGTTTTTCAGCCCGATATCGCCATCGGCACAGGCGGCTATGTCAGCGGTCCCATTCTGCGCAAGGCGGCGCAAATGGGCGTCCCTGTGCTGGTGCATGAGGCCAACGCCTTTCCCGGCGTAACGGTTAAAATGCTGGCGCATTACTGTGAATGTGTCATGATTGCCGTGGAAGACGCGAAAAAACGGCTTCCCGACGGTACGAAAACCGTGGTGACGGGCAACCCCGTGCGTGCGGAAATTCTCGAGTATGACCGCGAAACGGCACGGCGTGAACTGGGAGTGGACGATCGTCCGCTCATCGTTTCCTTTGGCGGTTCGCTCGGCGCGCGCACGATCAACGAATCCATGCTTGACCTTCTTGCCAGAAGCGCGAAAGACGGCAGATACCAGCACATACACGGCTACGGCAAATACGGCGGCTTTGTGCTTGACGAGCTGAAAGCGCGTGGCGTGGAACTGTCGCAGTGTCCCAACCTTGATGTGAGGGAATTTATCAAAGATATGCCCCGCGTGATGGCGGCGGCTGATTTGGTGATCTGCCGTTCCGGCGCGATGACGCTGACGGAAATTCAGGCGCAGGGCAAGGCGGCGATTCTGATTCCTTCGCCGAATGTTGCGGAAAACCACCAGTATTTCAATGCCATGGCGCTGGTGGAACGCGGCGCGGCGGATATCATTGTCGAAAGCGACATTACTCCCGAACTGCTGACGGAAAAAGCGGACGCGCTGGCGGGCAATGCCGAGAGACTAGCGGAGATGTCAGCCAACGCGCGCAAGATGGCGATTCTCGATTCGCGCGAGAGAATTTACCGCATTGTCAAAAAGGTCTTGCAAAAGCACGGCAAATTATAATATACTTAATGATATGACTCTTTGAAAGAGAGCGGCAGAAAACAGTCGATTGGATAGAATGACGACAGGAGTTGTGATAGAATTGGGCGGCAAAAAGAAAAAGGGATACTCGTCAAATCGCGGCAGCCGCAATACTGCTGCCCGTGGAACAAAAAAGGATATGTCAAAATACGCGGGCGCAACCAGCAACAAATCCAAGCGTAATTACGGGGAGCTGCGGCTGGCGCGCCCTGACAATTTAAAGGAATATGCTTCCGAAAATGCCCCTGTCAGGAACGGCGGCGAAACATACGCTCCGCGCGACCAAGCCGTTTCGTCGTCGGCAGACACCCCTAGAAAAACCAAAGCCGCCGCCGGAGCAGGAAAATCCGCTTTCCCGACGACCCGGAATCATGCCGGAGCGAATAAGAAGAACGCCGCCAAGACAAGTACCGTTAAGACAACGGGAAAGAAAAGGAAACCGCAGGGGCAGGCATCGTCCGCCAGACCGTCGTCGGCCGGGAAAAAGAAAAAAACAGCCCCCGCTTCTTCTGCCAAGCCGCAGTCCCAGCCTGTTGTCAATCTTCCTGCGCCGGATTACGAGCAGGACGAATACAGCAAGGCGCTGTTCGGCTCGGATTTCTACAGTTCGGTTTACAATCTGTATGATATGAAACATCCCGAGAAATCGGATGGCGGTCGGACAACCCATGTGCAAAGCGGGGGAAAGACAAAGAAAAAGCGTTCCCGCAATGGAAAGACGGTAGGAAAAATGGCCGTCGGAAAATCTTCCGGGGAAAAGATGTCCGGGCAGTCAGTGGCGGCCTATGCGGTTAAAAATCGGGGTACGGCGGCCAAAAAGCCACATGCCCAGATTATGAAGAACGGCAAGGCGAGAGGCGTGGTGACCTCCAAGGTGGCGCATCGTAAAGTGCACCGCCGAAACCGCAAAACTTCCATGCTTTTCAATGCCGTGGCTGTCATGACGGTTATTGTCTTTCTGGCGGCGGTTTACATCACGGTGTTTTTTCATGTCAAGGACATTGTGGTCAAGGGGGAAAGCCCCTATGCGCCTGACAGAATCGCCGGCGCATGCGTCTTTCAGAAAGGGGACAATATCCTGTTCATTGACACGCCGACCAGCGAAAAGGCCATTGTTTCTCAACTTCCCTATATCGAAAAATGCACCATCAAACGCCGGCTCCCCGCCACCGTCGAGGTCAACGTCACCCATGCCAATGTGGTAGGGGTAGCGGATACGGGATATCAGCAATGGGTGATTGTGAGCGGCAGCGGAAAGGTGCTGGAAACGGTCACCAATCTCATGCGGGTGAGCGACAGTGATCTGGCCGGCACGCTGTCCTATGCCCCCGAATATGAAACGGTCAAAGATGTGGCGGCGGCACGGGGTATTCCCGTGCTGGAGGGGATGAACCTCAAATCCCACACGGCAGGCGGTTATTTGCAGGGGGAAGATGCGGCGCATGTGGGCGGCTTTGCCCGTATTGTGGAACAGGCCAAGGCGGTTGGACTGCATCTGAGCGTGCTGCGTTACGGCGACCGGGGGTATGAGGCGGAGTATGACGGCCGCATCAATATTGTGGTGGGTGATTTTACCGATGTTTCGGTGGTCAAACGCCGCCTGGAAATTGCCAATCATATTATTAATGTAAGCGGTGACGTGACAGAACATGACAGAGGCGAGATTACCTTCCTCAAAAACGAAGCGTTCTTCAATCCGTCCTATGAAATGGCGGAGGATGTGCCCGATAATAAGGAACGTACAGCCCAAAAAGAGCAGGCCGGCGATGAGAAAATATCCTCTCAGGAGGAACCGTCGGGCAGCGGACTCCTTCTGAATGCAGCCGAAGAACTGCTGCGGCAGGGGGTAGTTGTTTTGCCGAAAGGGGACAAGTCTTCCGCTGTCAGCGCGTCTGACAACTAAATCTGTCGAAAATACAGGGGAAAGGGCGAATTTTACGCCCTTTCCCGAATCATTTCACTATGGGATTTGCCAAAGTGCATAGATATACACCGTAGGCATTTGTAGAATATGCATATAAATGTGGAAAAGTCCGGACGAAAAATTTATCCTCTGTTTTTAGCTTTTTAAAAAAAAATTAAAAAATATGGGTTGCAATTTCGTTGTAAAAGAGGTATATTATTTATCAGGACAAAGTAGAAAATGAAGGAAGTGAGTGAAAGCAGTGCTTTCACTTGTCAATCCGACCTAGGAGGAACAATCAAATGGCATTTGAATTCGACCAGGATTACGAAAACAACGTGGTTCAGATCAAAGTGATCGGCGCGGGCGGCGGCGGCGGAAACGCTGTCAACCGTATGATCCAGATGGGTGTGAACAGCGTTGAATTTATCTCGATCAATACAGATGTGCAGGCTCTTCATCGTTCCCAGGCAACTCACAAGATTCAGATCGGTGAGAAAATCACAAAGGGCAAGGGCGCAGGTGCCGATCCTGCCAGAGGACAGCGCGCGGCCGAGGAGAGCAAAGAGGACATCGAAGCGGCACTCAGAGGCACAGACATGGTATTCATCACCGCCGGTATGGGCGGCGGCACCGGCACCGGCGCGGCTCCCGTTATCGCGGAGATCGCCAAGGAAATGGGCATTCTGACTGTCGGTATCGTCACCAAGCCTTTCGCTTTTGAAGGCAGAAAGCGTATGGAGCAGGCAGAAGCGGGCATTGCGGCTCTCCGTGAGCATGTCGATTCCCTCGTGGTAATCCCCAACGAGAGACTGAAGCTGGTCTCCGAGCAGAAGATCACCCTTGCTAACGCGTTTACCATTGCGGACGATGTACTCCGTCAAGGCGTGCAGAGCATTTCCGACCTGATCAACAGCCCCGGACTTGTCAACCTCGACTTTGCCGATGTTACCGCCGTCATGAAGGACGCGGGCTACGCGCATATGGGCGTTGGTTCGGCACAGGGCAAGGAGAAGGCTTCCATGGCAGCACATGCCGCCATTTCCAGTCCGCTTCTTGAAACATCTATCAACGGCGCGAGAGGCGTTATCATCAACATCACTTCTTCCAACGACATCAATCTCGAGGAAGTGGACGTTGCTTCTACCATGATTACCAAAGCGGCGCATCCCGATGCGACCATCATCTGGGGTGCTGCGTTTGATGAGAACATGGATGATGAAATGAGAGTTACCGTCATTGCCACCGGCTTCTCCATTGATCCGGAAAAGAAGGAGGCGGCTCCCGGTGTTACGGCTGCCAAGGCTCCTGTCAAGAAGGCGGCTCCCAAGGTGAATCCTTCGGCTCCGGCAGGCACCCAGTCCAATATCAACGAGAAAAACGACGACGATTACTTTGATATTATGACGATTTTTGGTCGCAACAAGTAAATCTTTGTCCTACTTACTCCAAAATCTCACATCGGTACGAATGGTTTTCCGTTTGTACCGATTTTTTTTGTTTTTTGTTTTTTTGTCACAAATGCGGAATGTCAATCGAATATAATAACGAGCAGAAAAACAAATGAAGCTTCATAAAGAATCTGCCAAAGCGGAAGAGCGTGTTCATTCCACGACGCTCCGAATGGCTTTGTACGTTACGAAATGACCGAAACTTCCGACCCCTGAATAAGCGTGGTGATATACTTGTCGGATAACGAACTGATTTCCGTGATTCTGGAACACCCCTCCGAGGGAATGAAGGTGCTGATTGATCAGTATTCCTCCACCGTGTTCGGCGCGGTGAACAGCCGACTGGGCGGCGTCTGTTCCTATGATGAAATCGAGGCGTGCGTCAGTCGGGTGTTCAGCGAGTTTTATTTTAATCTCAAGCATTTTGACAGACATAAATGCAGTCTTAAAACGTGGCTTTGTGTGATGGCACGCAATATGGCTATTGAGGAATTTCGCAGAGCGACGCGTTACAGCGTGATGGTGCGCAGCGACGACGATCTTCTGATGGACTGGCCGGACGGCTTTGACATCGAGGATGCCGCAGAACGCCGTCTTACCGAACGCCAATTGCTGCGGGCGGTGGACTCTCTGGGAAATCCCGACAGCCGGATCATCATCCGCCGGTATTTTTACGCGCAACCCTCCAAGCAGATCGCTCGTGAAATGGGTATGACCGATGCGGCGGTGCGCAAGCGTATTTCACGCTCACTGGCCAAGCTGCGGGAGATTCTGCGGGAGGATCCGTATTATTTTGATTGATCAAAAGGGAGGAAACCCATTATGAAAAGATACTGCTCCGATGTG
The DNA here is from genome assembly GCA_902802795.1 of uncultured Ruminococcus sp. Lineage (GTDB taxonomy): Bacteria > Bacillota > Clostridia > Oscillospirales > Acutalibacteraceae > RUG762. The sequence goes on along the minus strand of CADCNI010000023.1, from coordinate 29,504 downwards.
TTTGACAATCTGTCGAATGATGCGTCAAGGGCTTTCGGCGGCTACACCGTGAGAGAACCGCTGGACGCGCTGTCAAAGCGCAGAATTTACGAGAACGTGATGGCGGATATCGAGCGGCAGCCCTATCGTACCGCGCCGCGTACCGGTCTGAAACTGAGCAAGGTCTCGGTGGTGGCGGCGGCGTGTGTGGTCGCGGCCACGGTCGGCGCAGTGGGCGTCGGCGCGTCCAAAATGTACAAGGGACTGGCCGATTACCACACGTCCTACACCGAAGTGCAGAAAGCGGCTGTCGAAAAGGCAACCTTTCCCATCAATGAGCAGATGAGCGGCAGCGGCGTGACCATTACCGCCACCGAGGCCATGTGCGACGGCAACAAGTTCTTCGTTCTGCTGCGCACGGAGATTGACCCTTCGCAGATAAAAGTTTCCGATGACGCGACGTTCGGCAGTGCGATGGAACTGCATATGACCGGCGACCCCACTGATACCCAAGGTTATTCCGCGGTTTACCATGAAGTGCTTGAGCGCGAGGGGAACGTCTGCACTCAGCTCGCGGTATTTGACATGGGTGATGTGACCGATGGCCAGCAGATCGGACTTTCCGCGAGAGGGCTGTATGTCACCTCGGCGGACGGTCAGAACTCTTCCGCTGCCATCTCCGATGAGGCCGGCATCATCGGCGGCATTCAGTTTGCCGTGACCAAGAACAGCTTTGCCAAGGCGTTTTCGGCGGAGAGCGGCGTGAAACACCTGGGACAGAACGCGCAGGTGTCGGAGGGCTATATTGCCCCGTGGTTCGCGCAGTTCACCGTCGGCGTGGAATCGGACGATATCAACTTGCTCGAAGCGGGTTTTGCCAAAGACAAGGCGCCCACCTTTAAGGTGGTTATGAAAGACGGCACGACACATGAGGGCGTTGGCGTGGATCATGGCGCTTCTGCGGGCGGCGCCAAGAGCGAAGGATATCACGGCTATTACGACTTCCGCTGTGCCTTCAAGGAATATGTGGAGGTCTCCGAGATCGACCATGTGGAGGTCAATGGCACGGCGCTGTCATTGCAGGATGTCACCCTGACCCAAGCGTTGGTCCTGACCAAACCGCCCGTGGCATAATACCGCCATTTTCACATTCCGTCAAGAGACAAAAAGCAGGCATTCATAACAGAATCATAAAAACATCCAAAAAAACAGAACAGTAGTTGACAAAAACACGTCGATACGGTATCATTTTATTAGTATCGGCGTGTTTTTTTGTGCTGTTTCTCTTTATTTTTAGTTGGAATGGTGGTATAATGAAATACAAAGGGGAATAGGATGAATTAACTTCACGGTTATACGGAGCTGATTTTGATGAATGAAGAGAAAATGTTTCACATTGATCTACCGACGAGGGTTCACGCCAAATATGCCATTCTGCCGGGGGACCCGGGGCGTGTCCCGAAAATCGCGGCCTGTCTCGATGGCGCGAAGCTGCTGGCCAGCAATCGGGAATTCTGCACCTGGGCGGGCAAGATCGAGGGTGAGACTGTATTGGTGACGTCCACCGGTATCGGCGGCCCCTCCGCCGCAATTGCTGTAGAGGAACTGATCAAGCTGGGAGTGGACACCCTTATCCGCGTAGGCACCTGCGGCGGCATGAACGACAAGGTGCGTGCGGGGGATGTGGTGATTGCGACCGGGGCTATCCGGATGGAGGGTACCAGCCGCGAATATCTGCCCATTGAATTCCCCGCCGTGGCGGATTTCGGATTGGTGAGAGCGTTGGCGCAGAGTGCGGAAGAATTGGGTTATCGGTATCACACCGGCGTGGTGCAGAGCAAGGATTCCTTTTACGGACAGCATGCTCCCGCCAGCATGCCCAACGGAGAGGAGCTGCTTCGCAAGTGGAATGCCTGGATAGCGGCGGGATGCCTTGCTTCCGAGATGGAAGCGGCGGCGATTTACGCAGTAGCGGCGGCGCGCGGTGTTCGGGCGGCAGCCGTGCTGCACGTGATATGGAATCAGATGCGCCGCGATCAATTCGGGGACAAAGAAGAATCTTACGATGTGGATCGCGCCATTCAAACCGCTGTCGCGGCAATCGGGCATATCATCAAAAACACTTCATACAGCAGGGAAAGCAACTGACTGTATCCCGTAATATTTCACTATGAAAGGAAAACAAAGGAATGAAAAACGAAAATTGGCAGGATTCGGAAAAAAAGTATGAGATCTTGGTGGACGATATGTCGCCCGTGACACAGGCGGAACTGCGACGTTCGGGCGTTTCCTTCGACCAGGAGGATGACGATGAGTGGCAGGACTCGCAGACGGAAAACGCTGCCTCTGAAAACGCGGGCGGAATAAGTATAAAACGTCTGCTGCTTTCGGTAGTTGTGTTGTGTATGGCGGGCGCGTTGGGAGTTGCTGCCGGTTTCGGCATTGGAGGCATATTCAAACAGAAGCGTACGCAGAAGGCAGCCGTTTCGGATTCGTCGCAGACATCATCGCAGACCTCTTCGGAGAACGCCTCGCAAAGCCCGACCGAAGAAGAAACACAGACAACTACTCCTGAAACGCTGAAGGAAGAACGGTTTGACATTAAAAAATCAGTTTCAGTGAGAAAGGTAAACTTTACTGTTCTTGACGGTGTGTGCGATGATGAGATGCTCTTTTTTACGGTCAAAATCGACTGCAATAGCGCACTGATCGGTAAAAGCAGCGGAAAGGTCACAGACCCTTATATAAAATTGCAGATTCTGCCGGATGAAACAAATCTGGACATCAACAGTTTACAGTTACTTGAACGCGAAGCGTGCAGCTTTACTGTGAGAGTCGGTTTCCGACTTCCTCAGGCGCTTCAAAAGGAACAGAATGTTAATGTGAATATTTACGGATTATCAGTTTCGCGTGAAAAGATCAATCCCGAAACAGGCGTGGCGGATGTGGTCTGCAAAATTCGCGAGCGTCAGCCCTCCACTGTCAGCTTTGTGTATGGGGGACAAAAGAGTGATCTTGCCAGACACTTTTACAATAAAGGCGCTATCTCCCTCAACGGAAGCAAGCAGCATATGGATGTGGCTTATGTTTCGCCCTGGTTCTGCCAGTTTTCTCTTTACGCCAAGACCGGCGAACCGGGAAAAGAGTTGCCCGATGTCAGGATTTTCATGAAAGACGGAACCGAGTTTACCGCTGATCACCCCGCTTCTGTTGGCGTTCAGAAGAGTGTTAGCTGGGATAAAAACGGTACCGCGATGTCCAAAACAACCTATCTGGCGTCCTTTAACGAGTCGCTCGATTCGGTCAATGTGGCATATATTCAGATTAACGGTGTAAAAGCACAGAGAACCGATCTGGCACTGAACGCAAAGCTGCCGTCGCTGGGGGCATACGGCTATGACGAGGCGGCTGCGAAGTAATTCGTCCGTAAAATTGATCTTTAAAGAGAAAAAACGACCTATGAAGGAAGACAGGGAGAATCATTTTCTATTAGAAATGCACTATTTACAACTTAGTGAAATGAACTCTCCCTCCGTCTCGCCTGCGGCGAGCCACCTCCCTCAGAGAGGGAGGCATTATCGGCTCCCTCTTTGAGGGAGCTGTCAGCGAAGCTGACTGAGGGAGTGCTTAAGTTGTGGATAGTGATTAGAAATGCAGTGGAATGAAAAAATTGTTAAAAAAGCATTGAAAAATAAAAATAATATGGTATAATTAAACTAACCGTTTATTTGCGGAAGGTTACATGATGACTGTGATGTGTTTTGGTAATGAATGCATAAAAATGCTTTTCAGGAAGGAGGGGACATGATATGGAATATGCGGGACCCAGATTTCGCAGAAGATTTGTCGGATATGACCGCAGTGCCGTCGATATGGAGTTTGATAAGCTGCTTAGCCAGGTAGACGAAGAAGTAGAAAAGAACGAGGAACTGCGCCGTGAGATTAAGGATCTGAAGGAGGAACGACGCGATTGGGAATATGCCAAGCGTACCTTGGAAGAAGAACGCTCCGCCATTTCCCGCGACCGCGCCTCTTTGGCGGAATCGGTCAGCTCCATTTCGGGCAAGGTTGCTGAACTGGAAAACAGTTTGTCCTCGGCAAAAGTAGCAAACGAGGCGCTGCAAAATAAGATCGACGCAACGGCCTCTGAAAAGAATCAGCTTCAGTTGCGGTTGGATACGGTGCAGGAGCGCAACAGAGAACTGACGCTGCGTGAGCGACAGTTTGACGAAATCGAAAAGTCGGTTTCCTCTATCATGTCAGTTACCAAGAGAGCAACCGACCGTTTATTCCAGAAGTCGGTAGAAAACCAGGAAAACGTCATCCGCATTGCGGGTGACGCGGCACAGGAAGCCGCCATGATTCGCGCGGATCTGACGGCCGCACGCGATGAAATGAATGTTGCTTTTGACGAGTTTCAGGATAGAATTGATAAAATTGACGCGTCTCTTACCGGGGCGGTGCATAAACTGGTGGCAATCAAGCATGACAGCGGACTCAAGCCCAAAAATGCCGAAGCAACCATTGAAAGTGAGGTTGAACGCCTTCTTTCCATGCGGGCCGGCGAGGTGGATTATTCGGATGGCAAAGGCTATGCGGTACCGGTTCTCGGCCCCTATAGCGCCAAGTTTATTTCCGATGCGGCCAAAAAGGTCAATTCCGGCGAGATCGAGGGAAATCCTCCATATGCGCAAGGCACCGCAAGAGGGGAAGCCCCTCATGCCAGACCCGGCACGGACAGCCAGGATGACGGCGACAAATCGCCTGTTGAAATCAAGAAGACGTTTCCGGGCCTGTTTGAATCTTCCGATGCTTCCATCAAGGAGGCCAATCGGCTTTTGGATGATGCGGATGACGCGGCGGAGCGCAGAAATCATGTGCCGCTGGAGCAGCAGTACGCACCGCGCCCCACGGTACCGCCTTATCAGGCCCAGTCCGGTTACAGTGCTTATACGCCTTATCCTGCACAGCCATATGCGCCCGATTACGGAAATCCTGTACCCCAGCGTCCGATAGGCTTTGGAATTCAGGAATCCCCCGAAGAAAATGCCGATGATATTTCTGAGACGCAGGTCAATCCTTATTCCGGCGACGGCTATGAACAGGTGGATATCAGCAAGTTGTCGGCGGGTGAACCAACCATCAATATGAATTCACCTGTACTGCAATATATAGGACAGCCTCAGACCGCCACCGGCGTTTTTGACGGTCCGGCCGTGAATATGAGTATGTCACAGCCGACAGCGGCAGTGGCAGGCGGGGCCGCGAATGCTTATGCGGGGGCAAGACCTACTTTCATTCCCGATGCGTCCGTCATTTCCGCTGATGCGCAGGAAAGCGAACCTTCTCAGGAGATGGAAGCGCCGCAGGAAAACGAGGCGCCTTCCGCCAAGCGTGTGGAGATTACCAGGCGTGTCAGAAGTGTTCCGATGAATGAAAAGGTCAGAATTATGGTTCGCCACAGTAAGTAAGTTGATTGATGCAAAAGATGATAAACAAAAAGCACTTCGGGTTTTGTCCGGAGTGCTTTTTGTTGGAGAGGACTTATGAGATGATTCCGATTTTATATCACGATAAGCAGTTGGTTGCCTGTATCAAGCCGGTGGGAATTTTATCACAGTCGGACGGACAGGAAGATATGGTTCGGTTGCTGGCGCAGCAGCTTGGCGGAGAGATTTACGCGCTGCACCGTCTGGACAGAAATGTCGGCGGCGTGATGATTTTTGCACGTACCAAGAGAGCAGCGTCAGCACTGTCGGAGCAGATACGGCAGGGACTTTTTGTCAAACGCTATCTGGCAGCCGTGCAGGGGGTTCCTGAACCCAGCGAAGGAGAAATGCGCGATCTGCTTTTTAAGGATTCCCGCAAAAATAAATCCTTTGTGGTGGACCGTGCGCGTAAAGGAACCAAGGAGGCTCTGCTGGAATATCGGGTGATCGGCGCAGGCGAGGGTAGCGGCGGGGCGTATTCTCTGGTAGAAGTGCGTCTGCATACGGGACGGACGCATCAGATACGGGTGCAGTTTTCTTCCCGAAGGATGCCGTTGCTGGGCGACGGCAAGTACGGCAGTCGGGATGCCGGTTGTGAGATCGCGCTGTGGTCCCATCGCGTTACGTTTACGCATCCGGAGGGAGGCGCGCCGATGGATTTTGCCGCCCTGCCGGATGTCACGGTCTATCCGTGGAATGCGCTGGCTTGATCTGATATTGTTATGGTTTTATCCTATAAAAACAGCATTTCTGTTGTGATGCGTAATAGGACTTCATACAACATGTGCAATACCAAGTTTGAAAAAAGCTATAGCAATCCAAATAATCAGGGAGACAAAAGGAGGCGATGATGGTGAGTGCAGGACGACGGTGGGCTGGCGCCCACCTAGGACGACAACGCAGCCATGTGCTCACCAGCGCGCCGAACTTGTCTTTTTGTTTGTTTGGATTGCTATAACAACTAATCGCTAATGGCTAACAAATGGAAATCAAAAATTGATTTCCGTGCAATGGCTTAAAAATATATTGAATTTGCGATGATAGAATGATATAATATAAGATAAAGGTTATCTGAGTTAGTCTTGTATAATCAAATAGAAAGGTGTTTTTACTATGGCTGAATACGCATTCGATACGTCAAATATCAAGGAATGGTCCCCCAGACTGCGTGCGGGAGACCGTGTGCTGCTTTCGGGAACCGTTTATACTTCGCGCGATGCGGCGCATAAGCGCATTATGGGGTTGCTGGACAAAGGAGAACCGTTGCCCTACGATCTTGACGGTGCCGTGATCTACTATGCAGGTCCCACTCCCGCGCCGGAGCATCTTGCCATCGGTTCCTGCGGACCCACCACGTCCTGCCGCATGGATCCCTTTGCCCCGCGTATGCTTGATCTGGGACTTGGCGCGATGGTGGGCAAGGGCGGACGTTCCCCGGAAGTGGTGCAGGCGATTCGCCGCAATCATGCGGTCTATCTCTGTGCTGTCGGTGGAGCAGGCGCGTTAGCCTCCAAATGCATTAAAAAGTGTGATGTCATTGCCTTTCAGGATCTGGGCTGTGAGTCGGTCAAACGGCTGGAATTTGACAGATTTCCCCTTGTGGTGGCGATTGATTGTGAAGGTGGCTCACTGTTTGAACAGTAAGACAGAAAGGTGACTTGTATGATGAAACGGAGCTTTCGCTGTGTAGGGGCTGTCCTGACAGCCGTATGGATAGGCTGGGGAACGTGGATTTCCTCAGGAAGCATTCCCACGGTCAAGGTGTCCGCGGCTGAGGCAGCGACGACGTTTGAAAACAGCGTTGAGATTGCTTCGCAGGTACATCTTGTGGCCAAGCCGGAGGTTGTCAGGAAAGCCGAGCAGGTACCGCTGTATCTTACCGAACAGAATCTTCAGGATTCTTTTTCTGCGGTGCTGGATGACAAGGATAAAACGTATGCTGTGGTGTCGTCGCCGATAAAGCTGTCTTTTGCGGCCGACAGACCGTTCACACGTCTCTATGTCAAAGTAGAAAGAGCCTGTGAATGGACGGTTACGCTGCCTGACGGCACGGTGAAGGAATGCGGAAAAACAGGATTTATCCATGAAGTCACGGAACTGGGACAAGCCGTGACGTCGTTTGAAATGGATTTGCCTCAAGGTGCGCGGCTTTGTGATGTATATGCCTTTACCGACGGCCAATTTCCTTCATGGGTGCAGCTTTGGGAGCCGCCCTGTGAAAAAGCCGATCTGTTGGTGATGCCCACACATGCCGATGATGAATATCTGTGGTTTGGCGGCACGATTCCCTATTATGCGGGTGAGCTGGGATATGATGTGCAGGTGGTGTATCTGACCAATCACTACAATGATAACCGGCGCTGCCATGAACAGCTCAACAGTCTTTGGCTCATGGGCGTAAGACATTATCCGGTGATTGGCGATTTTGTTGATACGTTAGAAACGCTGAACAGTATGAGCGAGACTTACCGCTGTTTTGGAGGGCATAAAAATGTGCTGGCGTTTCAGGTGGAAGTGCTGCGGCGGTTTTCTCCCAAGGTGATTGTGGCACAGGATGCGAGTGGCGAATACGGCCACCCGGCGCATAAAGTCAATGTCGTTACCATGCGGGAAGCACTGGAACTGATTCAGGATCCGACCGCTTTTCCTGAGAGTGCCGAGAAGTACGGAACCTGCCAGGTGCAGAAGTGTTATCTTCATCTCTGGAATGAAAATAAGATCACCGTCAACTGGGGGGATATGCCGCTTAAACGCTTTGACGGTGAAACGGCGCTTTCGATGGCCGAAAAAGGATTTGAATGCAACATTTCGCAGTTAAGATATATCTTCAGGGTACAGGATAACGGACGTTTTGACTGTCGTCAGTTTGGTCTGGTATATTCCAATGTCGGAAATGACACAGATGGCAACAGCGATTTCTTTGAGAATGTCAAATAATGCAGCAGCATACGAGGGGATTGTTTTGATGAACAAAAGAATAGCAGCAGGCATTTTTACAGTGTTACTGGCCATCGCATCTGTTATAAAATACGGTGGATGTGTATTGGCGGAGCAGCAGAATACAGCAAACCCGGTGGAAGAGGCCGGCGCCGTGCAGGAAGATGACTGGTCGGACAGTCAGCGAAAGATGATTGTGGCTATGCATGGGCTGACCAAGCCGGAAGTGGAGAAGCAGGCGGTTGAAATACCGCTGATTTCCGTAAAATCAAACGACAGCAGAAGTTATGTTGTAACGATTGATCATGATGACAGTACCTATAAGAAAGCATGGCAGGACGTTACGCTTCGGTATCAATCGGAAATGCCTTTTGAACGGATATATGTGAAAGTGGAGCGTGCTTGCCGCTGGTCGGTCACGCTGCCTGACGGCAGTGTGAAGCAGGGCGGTGAAGACGGATTCATTCATGAATTGCTGGAATTAGAGCAATCGGTTACTTCGTTGATACTCAATCTTCCGGAGGGAGCCATGCTGTGCGACGTCTATGCCTTTACTTCGGGACAGTTGCCTTCTTGGGTGCAGATGTGGGAACCGCCTTGCGAAAATGCCGATTTTCTGGTTTTGCCCACGCATGCCGATGACGAACATTTGTGGTTTGGCGGCGTGATGCCCTATTATGCGGGAGAATTGGGATATAAAGTACAGGTGGTTTATATGACCAATCATTTCGACCAGAATGTGCGCAGTCATGAATTGCTCGACGGTCTTTGGCTGGTGGGCGTCAGGCACTATCCCATCATTTCGGAGCGGTTTAAAGATTTATTTGAGTCCAGGAGCAATGTGCGCGCGGCGGAGGAAGTGTACGGCCGTGAAAAAGTGCTGGAATTTCAAGTGGAAATGATGCGTCGGTTTTCTCCTAAGGTGATCATAGCACATGACATTCGCGGTGAATACGGTCACGGCGCGCATATTCTCAACGCGCAAACGGTGCTTGAGGCGCTGCCTCTTACGGAAGATGCGTCGGCTTTTCCGGAAAGCGCGGAAAAATACGGTACCTGCCGGGTGCAGAAGTGTTATCTGCATTTATGGCAGGAGCGTCCTATCGTGATGGACTGGCAGAATATGCCGCTTGCGCGTTTTGACGGTGTAAGCGCGCTGGAAATGGCAGTCAACGGATTTGGCTGTCATGCCAGCCAGTTGATATGGAACTTTCATGTGGAGGACAGCGGAAAACTGGATTGCCGTAAATTCGGGCTTGCCTATACGACGGTAGGAGACGATACGCCGGGCAAAAACGATATGCTGGAGCATGTGGTCTGGACAAAGGAATCCTGAGTGTTTGGATTGCTATAAGTCATATCAAACATCAAGGAGGTTTTCTGACGAGAAAATGAAGAAAAGAATAGCAGCAGGTATTGTGACAGTGCTGTTGGCAATGGTATCCATGATCGAATGCAGTGGAAATGTATTGGCGGAGCAGGAAAACTCCGCAGACCAGGCGAAAGAAGAACTGACGTCAGTCCTGACGGAAGATGAATGGTCGGACAGCCAGGAAAAAATGATTGTGGCTATGCACTGGCTGACCAAGCCGGAAGTGGGAGTGCAGGCGGTTGAAGTACCTCTGCGTTTTGTTGAATCAACCGACGGCGTGGACTACGCAAGGTCGCTGGATAGAATTGAGACGTCTTACAATACCGTGCGCCGGGACGTTACGGTGCGATATGAATCGGAAACCCCGTTTGAGCGGATTTATGTGAAGCTGGAATATGCCTGTCTCTGGTCGGTCACGCTGCCGGACGGTACCGTCAAGCAGGGCGGCAAGAACGGATTTATTCATGAACTGATGGAACTGGGGCAATCCGTGACGTCAATGGCACTTAACTTGCCGGAGGGCGCCATGCTGAGCGACATTTTTGCCTTTACGGCGGGACAACTGCCTTCGTGGGTACAGGTATGGGAACCGCCGTGTGAAAATGCCGATTTTCTGGTTTTGCCGACGCATGCCGACGACGAACATTTGTGGTTTGGCGGCCTGATGTCCTATTATGCGGGAGAGTTGGGATATAAAGTGCAGGTGGTCTATATGACCAACCATTTCAATAACAACAGGCGTAGTCACGAACTGCTCAAGGGTCTTTGGCTGGTGGGCATCAGACATTATCCCATCATTTCCGAGCGGTTCCCGGATCGGTATGCCGGCAACGTAGCCGCGGCGGAGAGATTATACGGTCATGAAAACGTATTGGAATTTCAGGTGGAAATGATGCGTCGGTTTTCTCCCAAGGTAGTCATAGCGCATGACATTCACGGTGAATACGGCCATGGCGCGCATATTCTCAACGCGCAGACGGTGCTTGAGGCGCTGCCCCTTACGGAAGACGCTTCCGTTTTTCCGGAAAGCGCGGAAAAATACGGTACCTGCCGGGTGCAGAAGTGTTATCTGCACTTATGGCAGGAGCGTCCTATCGTGATGGACTGGCGGAATATGCCGCTTGCGCGTTTTGACGATGTAAGCGCGCTGGAAATGGCAGTAAACGGATTTCATTGTCACGTCAGCCAATTGGTATGGAGCTTTTATGTTTCGGACAGCGGAAAGCTGGATTGCCGCAAATTCGGACTTGCCTATACGACGGTAGGAGACGATACGCCGGGCAAAAACGATATGCTGGAGCATGTTGTTTGGCCGAATGAATCGGAACGGGCGGACGATACGTCCTCTGACTGGGGTTCGGATGATTCTGAAAAGAAAGCAGATGTTTCTTCGTCCGATCAGATCACAACAAGCCGGACCGCGGCAGATCAGGCCATATCCGGCTGGCCGTGGAAGGTCAGCGCTTATGATGATCGGCTTGTGAGACTGCTTATGTTTCTTGCGTTTGTTGTTTCGAGCGTCATTTGTGCGTTTGTGGTGACGGCTGTTTACGCCAGAAAAAGATGAAACATCGGTGAGAAAAAGTGAGGTTGAGGCGAAGGATGAAAGGAATACGAAAAGTGTTGACGGTGATGTTGGCAATGGTGATGCCGTTGTTGTGTGTCTCGTTTGAGACGCATGCTTCTTCAGAGCACCCCTTGTGTTCGTCGGAGAATAAAGGTTCGGTTGCAGTTGCCGCACCGTCCGGAACAATTGACACACCGTCCCAAAAGGCCAAGAAAGTAAATCTCAATGTTTACAGTGTATTACAGAATGTGGATTACAGCCCTGTTTTAGATAACAACGAATGGACATATAAAACCATGTCGCGCAACATTACGCTTCATATTATCGGAAGTAAAGCCTTTTCCGGCCTGTATCTGAAATTTGAGCTGCCTAATGCGTGGATCGTGACGCTGCCGGATGGTACCCAACTGGAGGGCGGCAAAAACGGCTTTATTCATGAATGGCTGCCGCTGGGGCAGAGTGTTCAAAATGTGGATCTTAATCTGACAAAAGGAACGAAACTGACGGATATTTACGCTTTTACCGAGGGCCAACTGCCGTCATGGGTGCAGGTGTGGCAGCCCCCTTGTGAAAACGCCGATCTGATGGTAATGCCCACGCATGCCGATGACGAACATTTATGGTTTGGCGGCGCCATGCCTTATTATGCAGGTGAACGGGGCTACAAGGTGCAGGTGGTCTATATGACCAATCACCGTGAATTTACCATTCGCTGCCACGAGCAGCTCAACGGATTGTGGGCGGTAGGTATTACTTATTATCCGATTATTTCCGATACGTTTAAAGATATACCGGATACCGGACGATACGGCAAAGCGGTGGAACGATTCGGCTACGAAAACGTACTGGCCTTTCAAGTGGAGACGCTGCGCCGGTTTCGTCCCAAGGTCATTATTGCGCATGATATCAATGGTGAATACGGACACGGCGCGCATAAGCTGAATGCCCGAACGCTGCTGGAAGCGTTGCAAATGACAGACGATCCGACGGCTTTCCCGGAGAGTGCCGAAAAATACGGTACCTGCCGGGTACAGAAATGTTATCTGCACCTTTGGCCGGAGCATCAGATCAGGATGGATTGGGGCAAGATGAAACTCAGCCATTTCGATGGCAAAACCGCTCTGGAGATGGCCAAAATCGGCTTTGCCTGCCATGCGACGCAGCAGGCCCGATACAGTGTTTCGGAAGGCGGAAAGTATGATTGCCGTCTTTTTGGATTGGCCTACACCAATGTGGGCTGGGATACGCCCGATCAGAACGATATGTTTGAGCATGTCGTCTGGTCGGATGTCGTTTCCGAGACAGAAGAAGAGCTTTCTGCTGACACTGTTTCTTCGTCGGATGAACAGGTGTCACCGACCGATGTGCCGGACGGCCGTTCACGCAAGGAAATGATGTGGATAGCGATGGCGGCGGCCGCCGTTGTTTTGGCTGTCGTGCTGGTATGGCTGGTTGACCGGAGGCGTCGTAGAAAAGCCTGATGGCAAAGTGTAACGATTCTGACCGAAAAAGAAAGGCGGATCATAATAATGAAGTTGAAAAGCATAGCGAAGTGGTGTAGCATCACTGCAATCGGGACTTTCCTTTGTGCTGCCGCGTTGGTGATGGCACCTCGGATGCAGTCGGTTCCTGTTGTGGTGAGATCGTCCCCCGTATTAGCTGCCGGACAGGCGCCGTCGGGCAGCTCTCAAACGGAGAAAGCCGAGCAGGTGCGGTTGACTATGACCAGTAAGGTGTCGCCAGACGGTTATGTGATGCCGCTCGATAACAATGAACGAACTTGGATTCCGATGGAAAAGGATGTCACGATTCATGTAAAAGGAAAAAAAGCATTTTCCGGATTATATATCAAGCTGGAAAAACCTTGTCAGTGGTCCGTGACGCTGCCGGACGGTACGAAACTGGAAGGGGGAAAAAACGGCTTTATTCATGAATGGATGCCGCTGGGGCAAAGCGTCAAAACACTGGAACTGTATTTGCCAAAGGGCGCGTGTCTGTGCGATGTTTACGGTTTTACAGACGGTCGATTACCCGACTGGGTACAGGTATGGGAGCCACCTTGCGAAACGGCTGACCTGATGGTAATGCCGACGCATGCCGATGATGAACTCCTGTGGTTTGGCGGTGCATTACCCTATTATGCCGGAGAATGTGGGTATAAGGTGCAAGTGGTGTATCTGACCAATCACTTCAACAGAACCATACGGTGTCATGAACAGCTCAACGGTCTATGGGCAGTAGGCGTGCGGCATTATCCTATTGTAACCGATCTTTTTACCGATAAAACCGTCACCAGAAACTATGAAGGCGCTGAGAGTTTTTTCGGTTATGACAATGTGCTGCGCTTTCAGGTGGAGATGCTGCGGCGTTTTTCTCCGAAGGTGGTCATTGCACAGGATATCAAGGGCGAATATGGACACGGGGCACACATCCTCAATGTCAAAACGCTGATGGAAGCGCTTGAGATGACCGATGACCCGTCTGCTTTTCCTGAAAGCGCCGAGAAATACGGCACCTGTCAGGTGCAGAAGGTGTATCTGCATTTGTGGCCGGAGCATAAAATCGTGGTGGATTGGGGCAAGATGGAACTCAGCCGTTTTGGCGGCAAAACCGCGCTTGAAATGGCGAGACGCGGTTTTGCCTGCCATGTGACGCAGCAGGATCACTTTTATGTTTCCGACACGGGAAAATATGACTGCCGCAAATTCGGGCTGGCTTATACCAATGTGGGCTGGGATACGCCCGATCAGAATGATATGTTTGAGCATGTCGTCTGGTCGGATGTCGTTTCCGAAGAAAAAGAGCCGGTGATTGTATCCACGAGTGACAATGAGGTTTCTCCGTCCGACATAAATACGGCCAGACTGCGAAAACAAATGGCAGGCATCGCGGTCATGCTGGTGACGGTGATCGGGTGTATCGTGATATTGGTGTGCGGAAAGAAGAATAAATGCAGTTTCGGCTGTGATTTTTGAAAAAAACGCGTGATTTTGCAAGTTTTAAAATAAAAAATTGCAAAAAATACATAAAATTGTAAAAATCCTATTGACAAACCCATGCCCTGTGTATTACAATAATACTCACAACGCTTGCGTGTGCCGATCAGAGCATGCGTTAAGAATTCAGTTTTTCAAAGGAGAAGATTGAAAATGGCTTTTAAGAATCAGTATCTTGCAGATTTGATGGAAAAGGTTGTCAAGCGCAACCCCAATGAGCCTGAATTTCATCAGGCAGTTACCGAGGTTCTCGAATCCCTCGAACCCGTGATCGAGAAGCACCCCGAATTCGTCAAGATGGGCGTGCTCGAGAGCATCGTCGAGCCGGAAAGAATCATCAAGTTCCGCGTTCCGTGGGTGGACGACAATGGCAACGTACAGGTCAACCGCGGCTTCCGCATTCAGTTCAACAGCGCGATCGGCCCCTACAAGGGAGGTCTCCGCTTCCATCCCTCCGTTTACGAAGGCATCATTAAGTTCCTCGGCTTCGAGCAGATCTTCAAGAACTCTCTGACCGGTCTGCCGATCGGCGGCGGCAAGGGCGGTTCCGACTTCGACCCCAAGGGTAAGTCTGACATGGAAGTCATGCGCTTCTGCCAGAGCTTCATGACCGAGCTCAGCAAGCACATCGGCCCCGATACCGACGTTCCCGCCGGTGACATCGGCGTAGGCGGACGCGAGATCGGCTACCTCTTCGGCCAGTATAAGAGACTGCGCGACGAATACAGCGGCGTTCTCACCGGTAAGGGTCTGACCTACGGCGGCAGCCTGGCCCGTACACAGGCTACCGGTTACGGCCTCTGCTACTACACCGAGGAAATGCTCAACGATCATAACGATTCCTTCAAGGGCAAGACCGTTGTTGTCTCCGGTTCCGGCAACGTCGCGATCTATGCGACCGAGAAGGCCACCCAGCTTGGCGCGAAGGTTGTGGCTCTCTGCGATTCCAACGGCTATGTTTACGATCCCGACGGCATCGACCTGGACGCTGTCAAGGAGATCAAGGAAGTCAGACGCGCGAGAATCAAAGAGTATGTTGCCAATCATCCCAATGCCACCTACACCGAGGGCTGCAAGGGTATCTGGACGATTCCCTGTGACATCGCTCTGCCCTGCGCGACCCAGAACGAGCTGGACGGCGAATCCGCAAAGGCTCTGATCGCAAACGGCGTCAAGGCTGTCTGCGAAGGCGCCAACATGCCTTCCACTCCCGAAGCGGTTCATGCGTTCCAGTCCGCCGGCGTTCTCTTTGGCCCCGCCAAGGCTGCCAATGCGGGCGGTGTGGCGACTTCTGCTCTCGAAATGAGCCAGAACTCCATGAGATATAGCTGGACCTTTGAAGAGGTTGACGCGAAGCTGCACGACATCATGGTAAACATCTATCACAACTCCGCTAATGCCGCCAAGGAATACGGCATGGAGGGCAACCTCGTCGCCGGCGCGAACATCGCGGGCTTCCTCAAGGTTGCCAACGCTATGCTCGCTCAGGGTATTGTGTAATATCGCCCCTGTGGCTTACTGCTGTTAAAATGTAATAACGCGTCATGTCTGACGGAAGAAATTCTGACAGGCATGGCGCGTTTTTTTTGTGATTCCCTATTGCATTTTGAAAAAAATATGCTATAATGGTTTAGCAAACTAAATTTGAGATTGATTATCATTTTTGTTTTTTTACCCCGCTATACAATCCAAATAATCAGGGAGACAAAAGGAGACGATGATGGTGAGTGCAGGGCAAGGCGGAGGACGACGGTGGGCTGGCGCCCACCTAGGACGACAACGCAGCCATGTACTCGCCAGCGCGCCGAACTTGTCTTTTTGTTTGTTTGGATTGCTATAAATTCTCATTTACGTCTATAGAGAAATATCCGAAAGGAGGAACCCTTTCCATGACGATGGAGCAGACAGAACCCGGCGGCAAAAAAAATTACCACACCCGCCAGCAGGAGGCGGTGGCGGACTTTTTTCGCCTGAATCCGGATGAATGCGTTACGGCCGACGATATTTACCTTTATTTTATGAAAGAAAACAGCAAAATCGGAAAGGCGACAATTTATCGCTGCCTTGACAAGTTGGTGGAAAACGGCGAGATCAAAAAATATCTTTCCGACAGCGGGGACTGCGCCATGTATCAGTTGATTGACGCGGCCAACGGCTGTAACCGTCATTTTCATCTCAAATGCACCTCCTGCGGTAAAATCATTCATCTCAACTGCGGTTTTATGGAGGATTTTGAGCAGCACATCCGTCAGCACCATGGGTTCCGTGTGGACAACGCTCGCACGGTGATTTACGGTACTTGCGAAGAATGTGCTTATTCAATGCGTAATTAAGGAAATGGAACTGTCTGGAAAATAACTTTATTTTTTGAGGACTTGATAGGAAATGAAACGAATGTGGAATAAAATAACCTGCCTGCTGCTGGCGGCGGCACTGGCAGCAGCAATGTGCGCGGGGTGTTCGTCCGGGAAAAAAGTCGCGGGGAGCGGGGAAAAACTATCCATTGTGGCGACGGTCTTCCCGCAGTACGACTTTGCGCGGCAGATTGCGGGCGACCGCGCCGATGTGATCCTGCTACTTAAACCGGGAATGGAGGCACATTCTTATGAGCCCAGCCCCAAGGATATCATCAGAATATCCCGGTGCGATTTGTTTCTGAATGTAGGGGGCGAGTCGGAGAGCTGGCTGGATTCGGTGCTGGAGTCGGCGGATAACCAGACCATGAAGATCGTTTCCGCGCTCGACTGTGTAGAACCGCTCGAAGAGGAAACGGTCGAGGGAATGCAGAGCAAAGAACATCACCATGCGCATGACCATGACCATGACCACGGTGAGGAGACGGAAGGCGAAGAACACGACGAAGATCACAACGAGGATCACGATGGGGACGGGGAGGAAGAATACGACGAGCATGTCTGGACATCTCCCATGAACGCGATTGCCATTGTCAACCGCATCAACGGGGCACTCTGTGAGATCGACCCAAAAAACGCGGAATATTACTGTGGCAACACCGCCCGTTATGTGGCGGAACTGATCGCGCTGGACAATGCTTTCCGCGATACGGTAGTGGGTGCGAAACGCCATCTGCTGGTATTTGGCGATCGGTTTCCGCTGCTGTATTTCGTGCGGGAATACGGACTCGATTATTACGCGGCGTTCCCCGGATGTGCGGCGGAGACGGAACCGAGCGCCGCGACGGTGGCGTTTCTGATCGACGCGGTCAAGCGGGAGAAGGTTCCTGTAATCTTTTATATCGAGCTTTCCAATCATAAGGTGGCGGATGCCATTGCGGAATGCACAGGCACCAGAACCGCACAGTTCAACACCTGTCATAATATTACAGCGGACGATTTTAAGGCGGGGGAGAGTTATGTCACCCTTATGCGTGCCAATGTGGAAATTTTGAGGGAGGCGTTACAATGAAGCAACCGTTGATTTCGTGCAAGGGTCTTAGTATCGGCTATGAAAACATGACGGTGCTGGAGGATGTCGGCTTTGACGTGAAAAAAGGAGACTATCTGTGTGTGGTGGGTGAAAACGGCGCGGGAAAATCCACTTTGATTAAATGTCTGGCAGGACTGAAAAAACCTATGTCCGGCAGCATTTCGCTGGCGAAGGGTATTACCCGCCGCGATGTGGGATATCTGCCGCAGCAGACCTCCATTCAGCGTGATTTTCCCGCGTCTGTGCGGGAGGTGGTCACGTCGGGATGTCTTAACAGCGGACGCTGGCTTCCCTTCTATACCAAAGAGGACAAGGACAAAGCGACCCGTTATATGCAGGAGTTGGGGATTGCCGACATGGCGGAGCATTCCTACCGCGAACTGTCGGGCGGACAGCAGCAGAGGGTATTGCTGGCGCGCGCGCTGTGCGCGTCTAGCAAGATTCTGATACTCGACGAGCCTGTCACGGGGCTTGACCCGATTGTGACGGGGGAAATTTACTCCATTATCAAGGAACTCAACAGCAAGTACCGCATTACGGTGATCATGGTGTCGCACGATGTGAAAACAGCCGTGAAAAGTGCCAATAAGATATTGCATGTCAAAAATACGGTGCAGTTCTTCGGCCGCACGGAGGATTACCTGAAAAGCGCTGTGGGCAAGGCATTTGTGGGAGGAGGAGAAAGCCATGCTTGAAATGCTGTCCTATCCGTTTATTCAGCGCGCCCTGGTAGTGGGCACACTGGTTTCGCTGTGTTCGGCGCTGTTGGGGGTCAATCTGGTGCTCAAGCGCTATTCCATGATCGGTGACGGATTGTCCCATGTGGCGTTCAGCTCCATGGCGGTGGCGACAGTGATGAACTGGGCGCCACTGACGGTGGCGATTCCTGTGGTGGTGGTTGCCTCTGTCCTGCTGCTGCGATTGAGCGGCAGCGGAAAAATCAAAGGGGACGCTGCGATTGCGCTGGTCTCGACAGGTGCGCTGGCAGTGGGTATCTTTATTATTTCCATGCGTTCGGGTATCAATACCGATATCAATAATTATATGTTCGGCAGCGTGCTGGCGATCAGTCGATCTGATGTGGCGCTGAGCGTGGGACTGTCTCTCGCCGTGCTGGCACTTTACGTCGTGTTTTACCACCGGATTTTCGCGGTGACGTTTGACGAGCCTTTTGCACGGGCAACGGGGATTCGTGTGGATTTTTACAATATGCTCATTGCTGTACTTACCGCCGTCACGATTGTGCTCGGCATGCGCATGATCGGTGCGCTGCTCATTTCCAGCCTGATTATTTTTCCGGCAATGTCGGCCATGCGGTTTTTCAAACGCTTTGCAGGCGTTGTGGTTTGTGCGGCGGTCATTTCGGTAGTCTGCTTTATCGCGGGGCTGACGGTTTCCTATGAGTTTTCCGCGCCGACGGGCGCCAGCGTGGTCATCATGAATATGGCGGTTTTCGCTGTTTTTTGTGGGGCGGCTTTTATCCGGGGAAAAGTGAAGAAAAACCAAGAGTAATAACTGACATTGCGGCATCTCATTGAAAGTGCGAAAGTTTTCAAATTAGGTGTTGCAATGTTTTTGATTTTGAGATATGATAATTAATAAGTAAAATACTCTTTACGCAATGTCATGCATAAAGATTAGCCAGGAAAGGAGTCCGACACCATGAGATTACTCATTGCAGAGGACGAAAAATCGCTGTCGAAGGCGCTGACGGTGATTCTTGAAAAAAACAATTATTCCGTGGACGCGGCTTATGATGGGGAGGAAGCGCTCGATTATCTGTTGACGGGACAGTATGATGGGGTGATTCTCGACATCATGATGCCTAAGATGGACGGACTGACGGTGCTGAAAAAAATCCGCGCCAAGGGCAACAGCGTGCCTGTGCTGATGCTCACCGCCAAATCCGAGATCGACGACCGCGTGACGGGACTCGATCTGGGCGCGAACGATTATCTTACCAAGCCTTTTGACGCGAAGGAACTGCTGGCCCGTATTCGTGCCATGACGCGGGGGCGCGACGGTGCGCAAAGCTCGGTGCTGACGATGGGCAATATCTCCCTTGACCGCACGTCCTTTGAGCTTTCCTCTCCCACGGGCAACTTCCGTCTCGCTAACAAGGAGTTTCAGGTGATGGAACTGCTGATGAGCAATCCCAAACAGCTTATTTCTACGGAAATGATGATGGACAAAATCTGGGGTTACGACAGCGACGCGGAGATCAACGTGGTGTGGGCCTACATCTCCTATCTGCGCAAAAAGCTGACTGCTCTGAACGCTGATATCCGTATTAAAGCATCCCGCAATGCGGGCTATTCGCTGGAAGCGGTGGTGGAATCACATGATTAAGAAACTGCGCCATAAATTTATCGCTATTTCGGTGCTGTCGGTTTTTTTGGTGCTGACAGTTATCATGGGAGCCATCAATATCCTCAACTACCGCCGTGTTGTGCAGAACAGCGACAGCGTGCTTGATGTCCTCAGCGAAAACGGCGGTATGTTTCCCAAGCGATCCGATGGGTTTGATCACAAAAATAGAAACCATGACGATTGGTTCCTCAGCGGCATTTCACCTGAATTGCAGTATGAGGCACGATATTTCACTGTGCGGCTCAACAGCAGCGGCGACGTGACCTCTGTGGATACCGGCAGAATTGCCGCCATTGATACCGATTCCGCCAAGGAGTACGCGCAGGCGCTTTGCCATTCTTCCCGCACGCGGGGATTTGTGGATAATTACCGCTATATCCGCACGGAGGACTGCGGCGACACGCTCATGATCTTCCTCGACTGCCGCAACAATCTGTCATCCTTCCGCTCCTTCCTATTTTACAGCGTCATCGTTTCGCTGGCGGGGATGATCGCGGTCGGCGTGCTGGTGCTGCTGCTGTCCCGCATGGTCATGAAGCCGGTACAGGAAAGCTATGACAAACAGAAATCCTTTATCACCGACGCGGGACATGAAATCAAAACGCCCCTCACCATCATCGACGCGGACGCGACCATACTGGAAATGGAGTGCGGCGAGAACAACGAGTGGATTCAGGATATCCGCGCACAGGTCAGACGGTTGACGGCGCTGACCAAAGATCTGATCTATCTTTCCCGTATGGAGGAACAGGAAAATCAGGTGCAGATGATCGACTTCCCGCTTTCCGACGTGCTGACTGAAACGGCGCAGTCTTTCCAGTCGCTTGCCAAGGTGCAGGAAAAGACTTTTACCGTGGAGATCGAGCCTATGATGAACTTCTGCGGCGACGAGAAAGCGATCACGCAGTTGGTTTCCATTCTGTTGGACAACGCGCTGAAATATTCCGATCAACACGGTACCATCTACTTCAAGGCGCATACCAAAGGGAAAAATATCTGCATGGAGGTCTATAACACCGCCGAAAGCGTCGATACACAAAATCTCAGCCGATTGTTTGACCGCTTTTACCGTGCTGACAAATCCCGCAATTCCCAGACGGGCGGCTATGGTATCGGGCTGTCCATCGCCAAGGCGGTCACCGAGGCGCACAAGGGCAGAATTGCCGCCACTTCATCCGATGGCCGGTCACTGCTCATTACGGTGATTCTTTGATTATTCTGATGAGGTGACACCCCTATGCAATGGACCAACCAATACCGAAAGGCCTTCGCGTTGAGTTATGACGACGGTGTCTACCAGGATATACGACTGGTGGAGATACTCAATCGCTACGGTTTAAAATGCACCTTCCATCTGAATTCGGGGTTGATGCATCCCGATTCGGTGTGGTACGCCGAGGGCGTGAAGGTGGAGCGTATGCCGCCGGAGATGCTGCCGGAGGTGTATCGCGGCCATGAAATTGCCTCCCATTCGGTCAGGCACAGCAATCTGGTCGAACTCGACAGCCATGCCGTTTATACTGATGTGCGGCAGGATATGGCTGCGCTGGAAGGGATTTTCGGGCAGACGATCAAAGGCTTTTCCTATCCTTACGGCGCGACCGACAGGCGTGTGAAGGATGTGCTCAAGAAATGCGGCATTCGCTACGCGAGGGGCGTACAGTCCACGTTCCGGTTTGACCCGCCTGTCGGAGAAAGCGAACGGATGTGTCTTGCACCCACCTGCCGCCACAAAGATGAGAATATTTTTGAACTGACGGAGCAATTTATCGCCATGCAGCCCGACCGTCCGCAGATTTTTCTGCTGTGGGGACACAGCTATGAGTTTGATATGCAGTGCGGCTGGGAACGCTTTGAGCGATTCTGTGAGCGCATTGCGGGACATGACGATATTTTTTACGGAACTTGCGGAGAAGTGTTTTTATAAAAAACAGAGGCGATTGTAAAAGTAAGTGGGAAGTGAGAAGAAAAAAGCATAGCGCAGCGCATAACTAGCGAGCGAATGCGAGCGTGGGAGTCCAGGGGGGGAGGCCCTCCTGGCGGGTCAAGGGCAGCGCCCTTGTGGGGAGTGGGGCAAAGCCCCACGAGGTCGGCATAGCCGACCGAGCGAGACGCGCTTAGACTTGCGATAGGGGTGGGCGAATACGGTAACAGCCCAATATCACGATTTGCCTTGCTCCAAGTGGAGAAAAAAGTGTGCCTTTCCCGTTGACCAGACCCCGTATTTACGCCGCTTTTCAACTTTTACAATCGGCTAATAAAAGAAACTTGAAAGGAGGTGAAGACATGGATCAGAAAATGCAGGACGCTCTCAACAAGCTCAAGAGTGCGGCAGGCACCATCAAGAGCAAGGAGGACGCAATTGACTTTCTCGTGAAAGAGACGAAGCTGCCTAAAGCCGAGTGCGAGAAGGCCTTTGACGCGATCGCCAAGGTGGATTTCAAGGAACTGAGCAAGAACATTCCCGATGGCATTGCGGACAAACTGCCCGGCGGTCTGGGCAAGAAGCTGGGTCTGTAATCCGGCACCAAAAAAGGAAAAATTTGTATTTTTCGTCAAAATCTGCGTTTTTCCATGATACACATGCGTTATTCTATATGTCACACACATAGGAATGACGCATGTGTATTTTTTGATGGAAGGAAGAACAAGAAACAATATGTCGGTGACATTTGAAAAATCGGACAATACGCTTACCGCGTTTCTAAGCGGAGAAATTGATCATCACACAGCCGCCGCGTTTCGCGACAGTATCGACCGCGAGGCGGAGGCAATAAAACCGGAATTGCTGGTGCTTGATTTCGGAGGAATCGGGTTTATGGATTCTTCCGGTATAGGACTGATTATGGGCAGGTATAAAAACGCCGCTGCCTATGGAGGAGAAGTGCGTGTTACCAACGCACCCCCGATGATCGAGCGTATGATCCGGCTCGCGGGAGTCGGCAAGTTGAATGTGTTATAATTGCTCATTTTTTATAAAATTAACGACTTATAAATAAATTTGTAACTTGTAATTTTAATATATTGTAAAAAAGAAGGGTATAATAGATTATGAAAGCGAATAGCAAGATTAAAAACGAAATGAAGCTGGTCATTCCCAGCAACTCCGCGAACGAGAGCTTTGCACGTTCGGCGGTGGCGGCGTTCATGGCGCAGCTCGATCCTACCATCGAGGAAATGACCGATGTGAAAACGGCAGTTTCCGAGGCGGTGACCAACTGTATCGTTCACGCCTACCGGGAGAGCATCGGTAAGATCTGGATTGAAGCGAAAATTTACGACGACGGCCGACTCAGCGTAACGGTGAAGGACAAGGGCTGCGGCATTCCCGATGTAGCCAAGGCGCGTGAACCTCTGTTTACCACTGGCGGCAGCGAACGCGCCGGTTTGGGATTTGCGGTCATGGAGAGCTTCACCGACAGCCTGCGTGTGCGATCCACGGTGGGCAAAGGCACCACTGTTACCATGGAAAAGCGCGTGGCGCAGAGATACCGCCATGACAGTTGAGCAGGACAGACTCGTCACGGAAAATTTCGGTTTGGTGCACGCCTGCGCTCGTCGGTATTGCGGCAGGGGCGTTGACTACGACGATCTTTACCAGTCGGGATGTGAAGGATTGGTAAAAGCGGCAGCCGGCTTTGACAGCAGCCGCGGCATCCGTTTTTCCACTTATGCCGTACCCGCTATTTTAGGGGAGATACGGCGGCTCTTTCGCGACGGGGGCGTATTGCGTGTGTCACGCAGCATCCGTGATCTGGGATTGAAGATTCGCCGCGCGGAAACGGATTTTCGCGGCAGAACAGGACGTGATCCCACGGTCGGAGAACTTGCCGCGTTACTGGGAACCGACGTAGAGAGCATTGCCGAAGCAATTGACGCGTCCCGTCCGGTGTTGTCACTGACGGCAGAACGGGACGGTGAGGAATTTGAAGCGGATGTGCCAGTGGAACAGTTTGAAGAATCAGTGGTAGATGTGGTGGCGCTGCGTGAAGCGATGGCGTCATTGGAAGAAACTGACCGTGAAATCATACGGCAGCGCTATTTCAAAGGAAAAACCCAGACCGCAGTGGCAGCCGCATTGGGGATGACGCAAGTGCAGGTTTCAAGACGAGAACGCAAAATCTTGCAGTTGATGAAAGAACGGCTGATATGAATGATTTCATAAGTTGATCGATTCGCTTGACGACTGTAGACGGCCATGCTTAACCAAGGGCAAAAATGCCTGAATATGGTTGTTTGATATTATAAACAGCCATTTTTAAGGGGGTTTTCGTTATTTTGCTTAGGATGCAGCCAGATTTTGAACTTATTTT
Organism: uncultured Ruminococcus sp.; assembly: GCA_902802795.1. Classification (GTDB taxonomy): domain Bacteria; phylum Bacillota; class Clostridia; order Oscillospirales; family Acutalibacteraceae; genus RUG762. The sequence continues at coordinate 5,034 of CADCNI010000023.1, read as the reverse complement.
GAGAACTTTACAAATTGTTTGAAAATCTCTCGTGATAGGATGAAAAATCTATTGCAAAATCAAAAATGATGTAGTATAATAATTAGGGGGAGTAGTGGTACCATGTTGTATCGCCATTCGCACCGTTGATGGGCGGATTAGTCCTACAGTCCGGCCCGTTGCATTTTATGGTTTTGCGCCATGTCCGGGCAGACGGCATTCTACATAGTCGGTCAGATTGCGGCGTTCTTTTGTCGTATTGCGGTCGGCGGTGTCAAAATCAAAGTTATCTGAGGTGATTTGAAATGCCACGTATTATAGGTGGAGAAAAGAACAACATTGTAGGTGAAAACATCCGAATTCTGCGAGTAACACGCAGAATGAGCCAGCAGGATCTTGCCGATAAGCTGGATGAGAAAGGTGTTTATGTTTGCCGCGGGTCTATTTCCCGCATAGAAGACGGTTTACGCACTGTTACCGACATCGAACTGAAAGGTTTTTCTGAGGTATTTGGTGTTACGGTAAACGATCTTTTCGTTGAACGCGATGTATTTGGCGAACAGGTAAGATAACACAATACAAAGACAAATCAAAAACGCAGTTTTGGCAGAGAGACGATACGGTGTTATTATCAATAACGTGTAGGACTTAGTGTTGTTTTTTGACGAATACTGCATAAAAAACTGCCCGATATACGACTTGATGCTGTATGTCGGGCTTTTTTTGTTAGGATTAAAAAGCTAAAGAAAATCTTAAGATTTTCAAATGGACTTGACAAGTTGTGAATTAAGTGTTACAATAGGGGCAAATCTTCCAAATAAAAAATTCAAAAGGAGTGCTGATTTTTGATGCGTAATCATGTTAGTGTGGGGTACACGGCTCTTTGATGTCGTTTTGATCTTTTGCGCGTATCTCTTGGGGGGATGTGCGTGAACGGATGAAAAAACACGTCATCGGGTTCGAATGTGCCAATGGTAAATTATGACAGGCAAGCTTCTGTGCGGTGGGCCGTCTCTGACGGTTTTGTAGGCATGGAGGTTGGTTTGACTGCGGCCGACGGTAAGGAGCGGTGCAGCGGTCGGCCAAATCATGGTAAAATTGGCAGATATCCTGATAACATGATGCTTGACGCGTCGGTCGGTATTTTTGCGATATAGGCAAATACCTGTGTACGTATGCTCAGGAATGCGATACTTTTTCGTGGTTTCCGGGGTGAAATGCGTTGACGAGCGCCCGTAGGTTGTGGTTTTATCTGTTGTCGGGATAATGCATGGCCTGCGGGCTTTTTGTATGTTCTTTGACGCATGTAAGGGAGGGGTTACCCATGAATCTGACATATAAGATATTTATTATTGAGGAAAACGGCTGTATGCCGGAGAAAATCGAGGCGCTGCTCGCACAGGCGGGCTATGTGATCAATTATGCTTCCACGGGGCTGGACGGAGCGAAAGTGGAACTGCTCAGTCCGCTGGAACGACCCGAAGCGGTAGACAGCGCGCTGGAGGCGGCGGAACGCGATATCCGCCACTGCCGCAAGAATAAAGACAGGATACTCACCTACAAGGACATCGAACTGAATCTCGACACGCGCGAGGTGACGGTGAGGGGCGTTCCGCTCGACCTGACCTCCACGGAGTACGGCATTCTTGAACTGATGCTCAAAAGTCCTTCCAAAGTGTTCAGCAAGACGATTATTTTTGAATCGGTGTGGGGCGAGACGTATTTCAGCGAGGACAACACGGTCAACGTCCACATGAGCAACCTGCGCAGCAAGCTCAAAAAGGCCAATGCCGACAGCAGCTATATCCAGACTGTCTGGGGACAGGGCTATCGACTGGCATCATAAATCACTTACTTTGGGAAAAATGAAAAGTCAAAAGCATCCTATTGACATACAACATGGATTGTGGCCAATAGGATGCTTTATTGTCTGTATGGTTTATTCATCAAACGGGATTTCGACGGGCTGACGGTTGATAAAGACAGTGGCTGTGGTAAAGCCTGCCGCTTTCGCGGCGGCGATGCCTTCCGCCATGCCGACGGCCATATGTTCAGGGACGTGGGCGTCGCTGCCGAGGGTGATGTATTTGCCGCCAAGTTCGCGGAAAAGCCTGACATATTCCACGGTCGGCAGCAGCCGTCCGCCGGGATTACGCAGCCCGGAGGTGTTGATTTCCAACGCCTTTCCGTTGGCGGCGAGCGTTGCGAGAATCTCACGGATGACAGGCTGATAAGACGCCATATCCACCGGCACACCGTCGCGTTCGGTGATGTAGCGCAGGGGATAGGTCATGTGGGCGAGCGAGTCAAACTCATTCCAGCGAACCGTTTCCAGAAGCTCATCAAAATAACGTCTGACCAGATCTTTGGCCTGTTCCTCGTCGGGGTGGAGGTAATAGAAATCTTCCCCACCGCTGAGATTGTGCAGCGAACAGAGGATGAAGTCGTATTCACACAGCCCCAGGGCACGGGCGGTTTCTTCGATGTCCTGCAGCGGCTCACCCAGTTCGATGCCGCGAAGGACGGTGATGTCGTCATATTTTTGATTCAGCTCAATGGCCTGCGCGTTGGAACGGGCGATATTCGCGTCGCTCCATTCGAGAATATCGCAATGATCGGTGAGAGCGATGGTGGCAATGCCCAGTTCCCGCGCGCGGTTGACCTGCTGCTCGGCAGGCGTTTCGCTGTCAAAGGAATTGTTCGTGTGCAGATGGCAGTCGCAGGGGGTGATGTTGTTCAAGATATTTCTTCCTTTATGATCAGATTTTGGATGGCGGTCGGGTCGAATCCCATGCAACCGCGGCGGTTGGCGAACAGCGCTGTGCCGTGATGGTTGACGCAGAGTATCCACCCGTATTTTCGGCCGATGATGCAGTATTCACTATCGAAGACTTCCTCATGCAGCAGCCGGGCGATGTTCCGCACCCAGCCCTCGTAAATCCACATTTTGGCGTGTGTATCCTCCACAAACAGATACGCCCGCGGTTCGGGCAGAATATCCGGCAGCCGCAGCATCCAATCGGGATGCGCCCAAGTGTCGTAAACGGCGAGGATGTCCACATCTTCCCTGAAGCGGTCGCTCAGCGAAATCCAATGCAGCCCGTCACGCGGACTTTTTCTCTGATCGACAAAAGCTTCCTCCGCGCGGCGCCGGATGTCCTGCCAGTGTCCGATATTGACAAGGCACAGTCGTTCACGGGGAATTTGGTTTTGGTCGAGATAGCGTTGTATGTCGTTTCTTACACGGTAATTTATCAGGGCCATGCGAACCCGATCCTTTCCTGCCGTTTATAAGAAAAGAATAGCACAAATGTCAGCAAATTGCAACTGGCAAAAGAATTGAGATGAAACACACAAAAAAGTTCCCATTTTTTCTGATATGCCCTTGACAAAAATTACTTTATCTGGTATAGTAATTACAACGTCAGACGTGGTAATAAGGGAAGAGAGGTGTGTCATGGCAGAACTGAGCAGCGATATCATGCGCGGCTATAACGATGTGATCGTGCTGAGCATATTGGCCGAAAGCGATTCCTATGGCTACGAGATATCGCGATGTATTGCGGAGCGTTCAAGCGGCAGGTATCCGATCAAGGAAACGACGCTGTATTCCACTTTCACGCGGCTGGAGCGAAACGGCTATATCCGGTCGTATGTGGGAACCGAGACTTTCGGCAGACAGCGCACCTATTACAGCCTGACCGGGAGCGGCAGGGAATATCTGGCAGCGAAATGCACGGAATGGCGGATTGCCAAGGAAGTCATCGGCTCGTTTATCGATCGCTTGGATTTTTAGGAAAACATTTCATCATTTGGAAAGGTTGGAGTAAAATGGAAAATATGGAAAAAACAAAAAAAGAAATGCAGACAGCAGCAGAGATGGGGAAACCGATGGGGGTTTCGGAGCAGGCATACACGAAAATACAGACCTATCTGGACAATATGTTCGCCTCCATTCCCACCACTGACGAAGCGTTGCGGCTGAAGAATGACATGTACTGCTCCATGCTCGACAAGTACAACGGTTATGTGCAGGAAGGCGCGAACGGGAACGAAGCGTTCGGCAGGGTGGTAGGCGAATTCGGCTCGCTCGATGAAATCCGCGCGGCGCTGGCACTTGACACGACTGCCGCTCCCATGGCGGAGAGTTCCCGTGTTGGCATCACGCCGGAGCGAAAGAAACAGTACGACAAATTCAAGATCGGACAGGCCGTTGCAGTGGCATGCGGCGTGGTATTGTGCATTATGTCGGTGTTCGGCTATCCCTTTTATTCGGTTTATTTTGCAGGAATTGCGGAAGAAGAACCGGAAAATTTTATATTTGGACTCCTGATTGCGGCTGGTGTATTCCTGTTTGTGTGGGCAGGGACAGGGGAAGCAAAATATTATGATGTTACCCTGCCGGAAGCGTTCCGTCCCGGCGTGAGCGAGGAACGAATGGCGGAGTACCGGAAATTTCTGAGCGTGCGTCAGATGCTCATCAGCTTAGCGGTGGCACTGTTCGTCGTATCGCCCTTCACCTATGTGTTTCCTTTCAGCATGGTCATTATGCCTACATTGGTTGCGGTGGGTGTGGCTATTCTGATCGTTGTCGGCGCGGTGCACGGTATCTACAGCGATGTGCGCACTGACAAGTGAATGTGCGCCACTAGATGAAAAATTACTGCTGCCGTTTCCGTTATGGCGAGATGTAGGGGAAACGGCGGCTTTTTGCCGCGAAAAATAACTTGATTATTTTATCAGGCTGTGTTATAATAATTTACACCGATGATTTCACACATCGTGGAAAATAGAAACAGGCGGGTATGGTGGAATTGGCAGACACGCCAGATTTAGGATCTGGTGGGTAATCCGTGCAGGTTCAAGTCCTGTTACCCGCACCAACATTCTCTGCCCCAAAATGTCCGATTTTCGGCGTTTTGGGGTGTTCTCTTTTTAACTATAAATGAGCACGGAAAAAAAGTGCACAAAAAATAAGGACAAACGCAACCGATGGAGGTATAATGTAATTGCCAACAACATTTACCCACGGGAGCGATTGTCCTATGAATAAAA
>CADCNI010000022.1 GCA_902802795.1 uncultured Ruminococcus sp. | reverse complement strand
TCTCCGTACATTTATTTGTACCAATGCCGATCTTGCTTCCGATGAAGAGATTCTCAATCTTTACGCTGTTCGCTGGGAAATTGAAGTCTATTTCCGCGATTGCAAGAACAAACTGGCTTTTGACAAATATCAGATTCGCTCTGCCAACGGCATCAAACGTTTCTGGTTAATTTCATCACTTGCCTATCTGCTGGCTTGCTTGGAATCTTCTTCTTACGATTTTGCGGAAGGTTACGCATCACTTTCCCAGACGATTCTCGTTGAAAGGGTTTCATTTATTTTTGACTTTGCAAAAAATGGTGGGGAGAAGTCTGCTCTTTTGGCTATGGTTGCTTAACTCTCTTTTGTGCATTTTGACGAACAAACCGCTTTTTTGCTCATTTATAGTAATAAAAATCGCCAAAAAGCCCAAAAGGACGAAATTGGCGATTTTTTTATGGAATATAATATAAATGAGTACAATAAACAATGTGAACCCCAATCTATAGCAATCCAAACGTCCTAGGTGGGCGCCAGCCCACCGTCGTCCTCCGCCTTGCCCTGCACTCACCATCATCGCCTCCTTTTGTCTCCCTGATTATTTGGATTGCTATAAAACGGTATTTCAGGAAACCTTCTCATACTTTATTCCGAAAGAAACGGCGTAACGCTGGGCGGCTGATGTTTCCGGAGCGGCAATTACCAGAGAATCACAGTCTGAAAAAGCATTCCTGCCTATGTTGGATACCGTTTCCGGTATCTCGGCTCTTTTGAGGCTTGTACAGAAGTGAAACGACGATTCACCGATCGACGTGACGCCTTCCGGAATACTGATCTTTGTAAGGCTGACACATCCTGCAAAAAGATAATCCCCGATTTCATTTGTTCTGGCCGTAATAGTGACGTTTTTGAGACGCCGGCAATCCATCCATACGCCGCGTCCGTATTTTATGTTTCCGACCTCGACGATCTCGATGGACTGGCAACTGAGAAAGGCAAATTCACCTATGCTTTCGAGAGAATCAGGCAGGATAGGGTTTCTCAGCATGGCACAGTCGGAGAAGGCATAAGCTCCGATCTGCGTCATACCGTCCGGAAAGGTTGCTTCGGTCAGACCTTTGCATCCGGAAAAGGCCCGTTCCGGCAACACTGAGACGGAGGACGGAATGACGATCGCCATGAGCTTTTCGCATCCTTCAAAAACACCGGCTCCCATTTCGTTCAGTTCTTCCCCCAGCTTGACTGTTTTAAGCGAAGTACATCCGCTGAAAGCCTGCTTGCCAATGACGGCAACTGACGAAAGGTCTATTTGCTTGAGGGATGCGCAGTTTGCAAAAGCGCTGTCTTCCACTGTCCGGACCGTACCGGGAAGACTTATACCACTCATCTTACTACCCGCAAAAGCCTCGCTGCCAATCATCGTGACAGTTAATCCGTCGATTTTTTCCGGAATCACCGGCATCTCTTCCTTGGCCTGGCCCCCTGTGATACGAATGCAACTGTCGGAAACGATCTCATACTCCCAGTCCGTTTGGGAAGAGGTTCCGCTTTTTCCACTGTTACATCCGGCTATACACAGCGCTCCCGCAACCGCAAGCAGCGCTGCGGTCAGCCAGATGACGCGATGTATTGCGTTATTATTTTTTTTACTTTTCAAAGACAATACCTCCATTTCCACATCTCTCAGAATATTACGGTCACTCCGGTATCCTGATCCATCGTGCCAAGGTTATAAAGAATCAGCACGTCAGTCACACCGTCGTCTCCCGAAATCAAATCGAGAACAGAAGTATGGTAATAGCGCAGATCCACTACAGTTATCTCTGAAAAGTGGGAGGTAAGGAAAGGAATAAAGCAATTGGCGTAGCTGTCCTTGATGACCACCAGTTTCCGATCCGTCAGAGCGTCGGGATTGCGAATCATTATCAGCTCATGAATGTTGTCAAGAAAATAAGAATACTTATCTTTTCGCTTCAGATAATCCTCATTGTAAAGCATACCGGAGACGGCTTTTTCGTCCGTCCCGTACTGTACCGCAAGCGATTGTCCCGCTAACGAAAAACGGTATATCGGCTCTCCCTTAATGGTGAGATCATTTAATTTGGAATACGTAGTGCCACGGAAATCCTTCGTCACCTGCCGGATGTCAAAAGCGTCCATCGGGACAGGCTCCATCTCCCATTTTTCACACAACTCGACATAGGCAAAATAAGCCCCGTAAGTCGTCCAATGATGATCAGTGCGGTAGTAAAGCTGGTATTCGTCTCTGTGGCTGCGCAGTGCAGGCGTAACGTCTACCGTGTCTCCGTCAAATCCCTCGTAAAGATAACGCATTGTCTGCATCTGATCCGCCTGCTGCGCGAAATGGGGAAGCTTTTCCCGATATACCTCCGCAGCGGTGGGCGCAATCATCAGGGTGATCCGTCGGTCTGCGACCGTTGCCGGTACGCGGTTGAACGCTTTCAAAATCGCTTCGGTACGAAGGGGCTTCTTATATTTGTCTATCAGAAAATCATCGCCGCAGATAAACACCTGGTTGATCTCGCGCCGTCCGAGCAGCTCATTAAACTGTGTGTTGACCGACACCAGCAGATTGCGCATGGGAAAATGATCTGCAAGATAATTTTCTATATCAGATAAAAGGTTGGAATGTAATACTTCATCGGTTGTCAGTGCGGGCCATTCGGCGAGCTTTCGGTTTTCATTTTCTGACCAGTCGGATTTAGGCAGAATGATCAGAGCCAATGAAAAAACCACGCAAAGGGCGGAAACGATGATTCCCGTCACTTTTTCATATATGTTTGACTTACTGTCACGCACTTGTTTGCCCCTCCTTCTCAGAAACGGAAATACAGAAACGGGCTGTAGGAATGATTCACGATGGCAGCCACGCAAAGAACAAATAATACAATATAGCCCACACTGACAGATATGTTACCTAATTTTGCAAGTCTGCTCCCGGCTGCGGAGTCAAATTTTTCACGTAAACGTGAAACCAGCGGCGTCGCAAGCAGTGCGGCGGCCAAAAGTACCGACCAGAAATTGCTGACCTGCCACACAAAGAAGGAATCAAAAAACTTGTGTCCCGACAGTCCGAACATGACAGAGAGATACTGTGTCATGGCACTGAAATCGTCAAACACAAAGAATTCAAAACCTACCACCACCAGCAGCAACGTGAGGATATGGCGTAACACACGCGGCATACGCTGCCAGGCCTTGCCCCAGACGTATTTCTCCAGAATCAGCAGCACACCGTAATACATGCCCCACAGGATAAAATTCCATGACGCGCCGTGCCACAGCCCTGTCAGCGACCAGACAATGAGCAGATTGCGTATATGCCGCCGTTTTCCCCCACGATTACCGCCGAGGGGGATATAAACATAATCTCTGAACCACGAGGAAAGCGAGATGTGCCACCTGCGCCAGAAGTCGGTAATGGATACGGCTGTGAGAGGATAATTGAAGTTTTCATCGAAAAAGAAACCAAGCATTCGCCCCATACCGATCGCCATATCGCTGTATGCCGAAAAATCAAAAAAGAGCTGCAAAGTGAATGCTGTGACGCCAAGCCAGGCCGACGCTACGCTCAGTGAGGAAATATCGGCGGAGATATTCGACCACATCATACCGATCGTATCGGCGATCAGCACCTTCTTGAAAAGCCCCCTCAGAAAACGCATGCTTCCCTTGGCAAAGCCGTCAAACGTAATCTCCCGTTTGTGCAGCTCGCTTATGACAGTGGTATATCGCACGATGGGGCCGGCAATGAGCTGTGGAAACATGCTTACATACGCGGTAAAATCTATCAGGCTTTTTTCTGCTTTTACAGTTCCTCTGTAAACGTCAACGGTGTAACTGAGCGCCTGAAAAGTAAAAAAGCTGATTCCGATCGGTAAAGAAAGCTCCAGCAACGGAATATGAGCGCCGGTCAGGACATTGATCTGTTCGATAATAAAGTCTGCATATTTATAGAAAATCAGCATACCTAGACTGAAAGATACCGCCATCACCATCCAAAGTTTGCGGAAATGCAGCCATTGCCGCTCCACCAGAAGCCCCGCGGTAAAATTGACCGCGATGCACGCAAGCATGATCAAAATATATACTGGTTCTCCCAGCGCATAAAAAATCAGACTGAAAATAACCAAAACCGTGTTTTTCCACCGAAATGGAACGACATAATAAAAAAGCATTACCGCGGGAAGAAAATAAAACAAAAAGGGAATACTGCTGAATACCATGGTTCAGTCTCCGTTCCAAAAAACTAAAGTGTACAGACAATGGTTAAATGTTACCATATTTCAACGTATTAATCAAGTCTTATGGAAAAAATAATAGAAAATTGCCAAAAAAACTTGATTTTTATAACTTATCGTGTATAATGTAATTATGCGTTTTTTTTCATCTCGTTTAAAAATTTTAATCTCATTTAAAAGGGTGGTTTGATTTATGAAAAAAACACTTGTTATTCTCTCGTTCCTTCTTTCCGTGTCGCTTTGTTCCTGCATGCTGGCCTCCTGTGGTGAAAAGGCATCCGAAGCTTCCAGCAATGCGGTTTCCTCTGCCGCTCAGAATGATACGGGCGATCAACAACTGAGCGCTGTTTATGATAAAATTGTTGAAGAGTCTTCTCTTCCTGAGATGTACACTATGACAGACGGATATATTGAGTCCTATTTTGGACTGACTTCTGATGTCATGGAAGACAAGGTGTTTGCCTCTGCCGAAGATGCGCTTCTGGCTGATACGGTGGCTATCGTAAAGGTACCTGAAGGCGTTGACACAGGAGTAGTCGAAGCGGCATTCAAAACCGTTAAAGAGCAGAAGATGATTGAACTTGAATCATATAACCCGGATCAGTACCAACGCGTTAAAAAGGCATCTATCAAAACGATCGGTCAGTATGTCTGCTATATTGTGTCCGACGATAACGACGCGATTCTGAATATCATTGAAAGCAGTATCGCATAACATCGCATGAAAAGAAATCGTCAATTTGTTATCAGGTTGTTTGCTGTCATTTTTCTTGTGATGCTGATTGTGGGTGATTTTGTCACCGTAAAATTTTTACTGTCAGGAGCTGATTCCGTTTTTGGCGTCAATTTTCGAGGAAGCGGCAGTCATTCGGAGTCGTCTTTTCTTGGCAACAGTTTTACAAACAGTAAATTACCGGAAGGATACCGCGATGAGTTGGAGCAGATGCTGAATAATCCCACGGAGGACGGTTACACCAAGGAAGAAGCCGCCGCTATCAGGAAGTTTTATTCGGAAACCGCGTTTGTCGGAGATTCCCTTATGATGGGCTATACTTATTATCTTCAGAAATACGACAGAGAGGGTTTTTTTGCCAAAACCACGATGCTTTGCGCATATGGTTTTTCCGCGCGTGATGCGATCCGGCCGATTTCGGAAAAAACGAAGCACCCGCTTTATAAAGGAAAAAAGATGCTCGTTGAGGACGCTTTGAAGCTGGCAAAGTGCAAAAGAGTCTTTATTGTCTTCTGGGCGAATGAAATCCCCGGTGCCGACGTAGGCAAAGCCAATCAAAATCTGGAAATTCTGGTGCAGAGAATACGCGAGCAATCTCCCGATATTGAAGTGTATATCGTGAGTCCCTGCTACATGTATCTCAAGACAGCGAAAAAGACCACATTTCTCAATAATAATAATCTGTACGCACTGACGCTTTCCCGTCGTGCATTCTGTAATAATAACAACGCCGGATATGTGGAAGTGTCAAAATACCTGGGAAACGAAAAAGTCGGTCTTCTTGAAAAATATACCAGCGATTACTACATTCATGTCAATAAAGACGCTTACGACATATGGAGCCAGGTTTTTCTTGACTATGCGATTGGTCGTGAGCCTGACATTGAGGTCATAGAAAAATAATAATATATTCAGACGAACGAAAGCGTATAGCGCCTGACCCAAAGCGAATCAGTTACAAAAGCATTGCGACAAGCGGACATGTTCCCCAGGCGCAATGCTTTTATTTTGCGGAAATCATTACGTTACTTTTATTTTTCCGCCTGAACGACATCCTTAATCATGCGGTCAATCAGTAATTCCTGATAGGCTGCGTGCTTTTCTTTGACAATCGCCTGTGCGGTTTCTTGAAGGATGGGCGACTGAATGGTTTGCAAAATGCGCAGACGTTTTTCGCTGATCATTTCTTGCTTTTTTTGTATAGCTGCATAATCCTGCTCACTCATTCGCCAAGGGATTACTCTGCCGGACGCGTGTCTTGCAATGAGCTTATCCGCGATTTGCAGTCCTTCCGGGTCAAAATCGCCTGCGTAATAAATCACGCAGCCGCCCGCGATCAGCAATTGGATCAATCTGGCCACCACCGTTCTGATTTGTCCGAATGTGCATATCAAACCGCAGCTTTGTTTCGGTATGTATTCTGCCAAAACAGTGAAAACAGACGGATTTTCCACCGCATATATTTTTTTATTGGAGCTCCTGGCATATAGGATATTCCGAAGGTTGATTTCGGAAATGGAAACAGGCTCACGTCTGCGGACAAACTCCTCGAATCCCGGATGCAGGTTTTCGCTCCTGTCAAAAAATGAGATGGCAAAGGATGCCGCTGTGCCGGATATTCCATTCGTTTCGATACCAAAGAAATCATAAAGCGATTGCCTGTGATCGGGCACATATCCTTCCGCCTCATGAAAGAAAAATGTTATTGCGCTGAGAAGTAGCTTGCCTCCTGTCCTGTCTGCATCAAACCAGTGAGAATCTCCGGTTATATCCGCCCCCAGAACGGCAAGCTGTATCGGTTCAAAATCACATTCATATCTCGCGTTTACTGCGCGGCACACATTTGAGAGCAATGCTTTGGCGGAGCAGTCATCGGATTTATATTCGTTCATCACGGTATTGTAACCGTACTGCTTGCCGTTAAACATGGCCTTCAGCCAATCAGCGCAATACTTTCCCTCGAATTTGTCTGATATATCACCTACAAATTTTTCATATAACGATCTGCTGATCCGATTTCGTTCGGAGAATGTAGCGATCGGTTTATTAAAATACGCTTCCAGAACTGCTTTTAAGGTGGCGTTGGGATAAGGTGACTCGCCAATCGCTCTTTCAAAATCGGTGACTTTAAGGGAAAGCTCCGGCGGCTTAAAGAATTTCTTGGGAGATACAAACGCATTCACCGCTTCACATTCCCCGGGCGAAGCATCATGAAGAACGATTTTACCTCTGTGTTCACCGTATGACTGATATTTATCAAGGAGATACTTCATGATTCGTTCAAATCCCGGTTCACGTTTGAACAACAAGGCAAGCTGTTCGTAATGTCCTAGGTGGGCGCCAGCCCACCGTCGTCCTCCGCCTTGCCCTGCACTCACCATCATCGCCTCCTTTTGTCTCCCTGATTATTTGGATTGCTATAATCTGCCAGAATTTTCTGTTTACCGTTCCACAGATATCTGATGACGGTGATAAAACGGCTGTGTTTATCGTGCAGCAATTCCGCAATACTGAGCGATTTCACTGTGGGATAGGTACCCCACAACGCCTGTGAATTCATTATATAACCGAATTGCAGTTTTTCCATCAGGGCAAACATTTCGCTTATATTGCTCTCGTCCACACCGGCAAAGGCTTCGTCCAAAGCGAGGATTTTCGGAGCCGCAGGACCCGCCTTTTCGTACTGCGCGGCAACTGCCGCAAACAGCGGTATATACAATGACAGTGCACGTTCTCCGCCGCTGAACCGGTTGAATATGGGATTTGTCAATTCATGGAAATCAGACATTGTCGGTTCCTTATACAGCAGGCGGAATTCGTACCAGTTTCTGTAATCCAGCACTTTGTGTATGATAACCTCGTAATTGACGTCCTCTCCGCACTCGATCAGCATACGGCGTTCATGTTCGATTTTGCTTCTGAAATGATTGGTCAGTCGGGATATATCTTCGGCACTGATCCATTGCTTGTCCTTGGCAAGCAGCTTGTTTAGTTCTTCCACCGGAAGTTCATTTTCGCCCAAGTCTTTTTTTGCGGTCCATTTCAATCTGAATGTCAGTCCCATTGAAGTATGGATGTCTGTCATCAGATCCGACATGGCGTGAATCCATTCGCCGCTTTCCCGGATACGGTTGGAGAGCTTTTTGCTGATGGTATTGAGTAGTATTTCGCTGAACATATTTTCCTCCTCCCGGTTGAGAAGCAGTTTATCATGCGCAATGGATTTTTCAAGTTCGGCGCGAAATTGTGACGGAGCAATCTGCTTTCCCTGCCAGACAAGCAGCATTCTTATCCTTGATCTGACAGTATCCGGGCCTGAATTTTCAAAAACAGTTTCGGACATGAGCCGATATTCAGAGGAAAGCTGATTGGTTTTGTTGCGAAACACATCATTGAGTCTGCCTGCAATGTCACTGATATTTTTTTGTTCGTCACCGGGCAAAATCAGTTTCATTGCCTCATAGGCGCACCTTTTGGGCGTTTTATCCTCCGTTGTCAGGGAGAAAAAGCCAAGCGCAAGTTCCTCCATAAAATAAGACGCGAGCTGTTTTTCCTGATCAGCCAAAGCAGCTATGGTTTCTTCTGTTGCGGCAATACTTTTTTGGAGTTCATCCTCTATGCCCTGCATTTTTGCCGCGCTTATTTTATAATTGTTTTTTTGCGCCTCAAGAGTGCCAATGCGATCATTGATTTCACTAAACCTTTTGGCACGGTCAAGATTTTCCGGAGAATTCAGGATCCTGTCACAGGCATCTATAACAGAGAGAGATTGTTTTATACTCCTTTGAATCATTTCAAGTTCTGATTGCAGCGACATTTTGTCGTACTCTTCCGCTTCAATTCTGTCGCAAATCATAGCGAGCTTTTCCCTTATATGGTTTACCTCCCTCATTCCGCTTGCAGCGTCCAGCAAAATCCCCAGAAAGCTGTCCAGATCTCTGATGACTTCGGCAAAGAAGCCGCTGGTTTTCTGGTAAGAGGGAAAATCCACACAGCAGTTACTGATCCGTTCATATAAATAATCCGTTTCGGCTTTTAAATTGGCACACACCTGTTCCTGTTCATCTCTGTCCTTTTTATCTGATTCACACGCGAGCTGCGCGCCGTTGAAAAGATTCTGGGCCGTATTCAATCCGGAAAGGTCGGAAATCGACTGATATTCTTTATTCAAAATGACCGTGCGATTGTCTGTTTTTTTGCGTTCCTTCACTGTGTTTTCATATGACAATTCCGCTTCGGAAAGCCTTTGCGAAAGCTCCTCTATTTGCTTTTGGCGTTTTTTTCTTCGGTTCTCGACTCCTATGAAGCTCACGGCTTTTTCTCCCACCGAATGACCGCAAAGCACGCCGGTGCGATAAAAGCCGTTGTCGGACAAAACAGCGTTCTGTTCAAACGCTGTGAGGATTCTTTTAACTGTTCCCACAAATGGGCTGTCCGACACAATACTGAAAAAAGAGCTTTCCCTGACAGGCTGCTTATCTTCCTGCCAGAGATAGCTGTCGGCAAGCTCTGCCAGCGCTTCGACCGCCGTGTTTTTGTACCCTTCCGGGATGACAAGCGCATCAAGCATTCCCATGTCCATCAATTCCGCTTCTATGGCGCAGCGGGTATCATCGGGAATGTTTTCTTTAAATTCCACGCATTCATAAAATGAGCGAAAAGGTATGCCTCTGTCGCTCAGTATTTTTCTGGCGAAAAGTCTCCCCTCAGAACGTACCGGGACAGCTTCAGGCGTATTTTTTAGATTTTCCAAGTCCTGCCGGAGCTGCTCATACTGCCGCTTTTTTTCTTCCTCCGCGTTTTTTGCGTCTGCCCTTGCTCTCGCAATTTCACCGCTTTTTTCGTTGTAAATGCCGGAGAGCAGGGATATATACTCACCCGCTGAACCGGCTCCTTCAAAGTGGGACAAAACGGATTCTATTCTGCGGATAATCAGATCGTCAATAGTAAATTCTTTATTGTTCTTCGCCGCAATATACAACTTTTCGATTGCCGCGTCCTTTTCTCCCTTCAGTATGCCAAGCGCTTCACGCAATGAGGATTCAGATTTTTGATAGCGGTCGTCAGCTTCCATCCATCTTTCCCACTGCTGGCGATAGGCCTCCTTTTTCACTTCGTATATTCTGATAGCCTCATGCGCATGTACTACCTTCTGCCTGAAGGCTCCGCACTCAGCCGAATACTGGTTGTTGGTTAGCGGCTGACCGTTTTTAAGGGTGGCAAGAAATCTGTCATAGAAAGGGAAATCATCTTCCCGGTAGTCTGACAAATCGTTTATGATTTTTTCTGTTTCGTATTCGGCGGCGTCAAGTTGATTCTGCTGCTCACGCTTCTGAATCGTTCCTTCGCTTATTCTGTCGTCTTTTTCCTGAATGCTATGCCTCTTGCTTTTTTCATTTTCTCTGGCCGTTGTCAGATGCTCTTCCGCTTCGTTTCTGCGTTCGATTTGCTCCTGAATATCCGCAATGTGCAGACTCACCGTTTCTGCTTTCATCGCATTTATTTCACTCTGCGTTTTTTCGGAAAGGGCTAGCGCATGGGCTATTTTTTGTTGGGTTAATAAAAAATTCTCCCGCTTGGATTCACATTCTTTCTGAGCGTCGGTCAGTCGTTTGTTTATTTCCAGATATTTGCGGGCTTTCATCCAAAGCATATAGCGGTTGTACCTGTCATATTCTTCGGACAGAGCAGCAGCCTCTTTGAGCGCGGTCTGAGAACTTTCTATTCTGGCGTGCGCGTCCTCGATCTTACTCATTGCGTCGGCCAACGGATGAAGATCGTCATCGGACAGGGTACGGAGCGAATCATTCAGAATATCATAAAGCTGCACAGGCTTCAGGTTTTCCTTGGAGGCCAGCTTGGAAGAACGGGTTTTGATGAGAATGTTGGTAAGCTGGTCAAAATCCTCAATTCTGTCCCTGCTTATGCCGAAAATTTTATCCGCAACGATTTCCTTATATTCCGTCGGGCGTTCGGTAAATAAGTTTTCATCGCCCAATTCTTTTTTCAGTGTTTTTGCGTCATAAGGAATCATTTGATTCCCGACTTCTTTATAAAGCAGGAAATTTTCCTCCACACGCCGTCCGTCAAGAAGGCAGAAGCCCCATGTATTCATCTTGGCTCCTTTTTTAGCGTGAAGTCCGATTCCTATGGTTCTGTACTGTCGGCTCTGAGGTTTGACAAATTCCATCCAGATGTAACCGGTACTTTCCTGTTTTTCGGAATCCTGATCACCGATTAGGTAGAAATCCATTTTTCTATCGCGGCTGCCAAAAGGATCGAGGCGGGTAGGCTGGCGGTCTCCGTCCAGAATATAGGGAATGAAACTCTGGGTTGTGATGGATTTGCCCGAACCGTTAGAACCCCGAATCAATATTTTGCCGTCGGAAGGCTCAAATACTTCACGGTCATACACCCAAAAATTGACAAAACCGAAGCGACTTATCTGCCACCGTTCCATTCTCATTCCTTCTCGTTTTCCTTTTGTCGGTAATCGTCGGGAAACCTGCCGACGGATTTATAAATGCCATCGCATAAATAATAGCCGTCCTCAAACTCTTCCATCAGTTGCCATTCAATCAAATATCCCGTCACCAGTTCGGTAAATTTTAAATCGCTCAGTTCTCGAAGCCCCTTGCCGATGGCGTCGTTATATTTCCTCTTGCATTTGAGAATGACATCTTCCAGCCAATCGTTGGCAACATGGTATTTATGCGTATCGCTGTGGAGAATATCGTTTTTCCATTTGTCCCTCAGTTCAGTGCACACCATCAGCACGAAACCGGACAGAGCTTTGTCTGACGGGTGAATTCTCCCGAATGTCTCATGTTCGTCCAGCATATAAAAAGCCGCGCCGTTGTGAATATCCAACCTCCCGCCTAAATACTGTTCGAGGTAATGCATGATCGACCTGCGCTGATTTTTAAGGTACAGGCTGTCCGGATCGTCTTTGCTCTCCCAATACATAGCAGGCTGAAGCAGCAACCGTCTGTACACTCTGTTGGTTCTCGCAAAGCCTGTGTCCCTGTCGGTGTACAACTGGGTATAGGTTTCAAAATCTCTGTAATTCTGAAACCCTGAAATATCATTATTCCGGTTGACGGAAAAATACATTGACAGTCCGGTGTTTTCGTATAGAATCTGTTTGCTTCTGTCGTTCTCCAGATTTTCAAGTGAACCGTCCGATATTTTGATGAGCGATATTCCCTGCGCGAATTTTAATACCCTGACAAGAGATTTTCTGTCGGAAAACTTTGTAAAGTCAACTTCTGTTACGCTTCCTATTATTTTTTCAACGCTCTCAATCATCTCTGTCAAAAGAAATTGCTCGCCGTCAAATTTGTCGTCCAGAAAAATCAGAAGTGCGCAAAGCAGGCAATAATCCCGTGGCGTTTCAAATTCCATAATTCCCATAAAGGGTTTTGCTTCCGCGGGGATTTTTTCCAGCTTTACCACCTTATTGTTGACGGTGACATTCCAGCCTACAAACTCGTTGACAAATTTTTTCAGCTTGCCGTCCAGTGCGCGTCTCATACGAAAGTATTCTCCTCCGTTGTTTTCACGCACAAACCAGAAATTTTCGAGAAGCTCTGTCAGTTCATTCATTATTTTCTTCTCCAAATTCAAAAGCGTAAGCCGGCATATAAAGAGCGCCGTCTTCAAAGTGAAGCGTAATATAATCGTGTGATGGTATCAAACGAAATCGTCTTCCGAAATCCGTTATGGCCGTTTTCCTTGTATTCTGACTTGCCAAAGCGATCCATTTGAGCAGAGTGATCCTGAATTCCCCTGACAGCGATTGCCCGGTAAGGTCAGCAAGATTCATACGATGATTTTTGATATAAGCCTCTGTCATTTCACGTTCTCTCCGGACAGCCTCTATTTTTTTCTGACGGCAGATTTCTTTTTCAAAGCTCCTTAGTGCAACGCCTTCCGACTTGATTCTTGGCTTATAAGTGCGCGTGACAGGCTTTACTTCAAAGACCTGCGGCGCAAGATCGGCAGCGTTTTCAAATATGCTGTCGGTTTCGCAGGCAGAATTATATTTGTAATGCGCGACATGCATTACCCCGAAAACATGCGCCGAAAGACAGTGAGCATCGTTGATATTTTCACAATCGGCAAATAATTGCATGTATTTGCGGTAATCCTGTTTCCGGCTTATTCCGGCATTCTGGAGTTGCATGAGCAGAATGGCATTATTGACCATTTTTCTTATAATATCATTGGTGTACTCCATAGCGCTGTTGCAGGTGGATTCACGCCCTTGTGACGATACAAACCACGCGTAAAGCCCGTTCCATTCGTTCTGAATTTTCTCCCGTATCTCCTCTGTGCTTATCATCTCGGAATTGGTTCTGGGTATTTCCATCTCGCTTTCCGTCATTCTCCGCAATAAAATATCCCTTGTCTGAGGAGCAAGCCTTTTCAGATTGTTTTCAATTTTAACGGAATGCTTTTGCAGTTGGGTGATGAAATCCCTGAGATATTCGATGAACTTTTCTTTATGCGCCAAAAACTGCACTGAAGTGATGAGCTTTTCTCCTTTAACCGAATAAAAAGAAAACAGATAGTCACTGAAATTCCGGTTAAGTCTTTTAAAGTCTTCCTGCAAATTCCGCCACCACTCGTTCAACTCTTTATTGCTTTTATCTCCAATAACGACAGGAATATCCCTGACCGCATCATTGATTCGCACCAGCAAAGACGATGAAAGCGTGTTTCCTTCGGAAAACATCTGTTCCAGCTCCACCGTCATCCGCTCAATGATAACGGCGTCCTCTGTCAGCGAATACCGATATACTTTGTTTTGGTACTCTTCAATGGTTCTCACCCTTCTCGGGTCCTGCATAGGCGAAACGCAGCCCCATTCTGTGAGCTGCGACAGCGCGCTTTTAAGCTTGTCTTGCGTGACGGTAGAAAATTCATCATACTGTTTCAGTCTGTCAAAAAGCTCCTCAGTGCTCATCTGGGAATGATAGGCTTCCTTTTCTATGTAAAGCGTTCGCATAATTGTCCGGTACAGTAAAGCGTCATTCGGCGCACTCAGGTAGGAAGCGGCACTTATCCCGCCCATTTTGTCAATGTTGAGCTTCATTTTTGCTTTCACCTCACTGCTGCGCGGGTATATCTGATAAAAATATTATAACACACTTTTGTGAATAATCAATACTTTCAGATGAATTAATACAAATGATTAGAATGAAAAATCACAAAAAATAAGGAAAATGTGGCTGAATTTACAAAGAATCATAAAAAGCGGCCTGCTGATTCTATTCATTGTGGACAATATCATTATCGTCATTATAATGGATATTCAATGGTTTACAACGATGCTTTTTTGTGATATACTGCAAAAGGAATCTTTGCAGGAGGAGTGAGATTTTTTTGACGGCTTATGAGCAGATGATGAAATATGAGATCGGGCTGGAGATCGGACTTTTGTCGATGGAAGAGCTGCGAGCTTTTTTGTCGGAACGTCTTCGCGACAGCGATGTGCCGTATATTTATACGGCGGTTTTCCTGACGCTGGACAAGGGGGTCGAAGCGGTGACGGAAACCATTTTTTATAATTTGCAGGGTCATTATATTATGGATCGCGCGGCGGGGAATACCGTGCAGCGGCTGCTGATCGGTGTGATACGCGACAAATGGCAGAGCGGTGTCATTGACAAGGAACAGTGTGTTTATTTTTTACATCGCCTGACAGATTATTCCGAATCCGGCTGGGAGCTTCTTGCGATTGAGGAGTATTACCGACTCAATCAGAGCGGCTACAGCAGTGATGAGGAATTCGGGCAGATGCTTGACAAGGTTCTGTCACAGGGGCTTTCCTGACATAATTCAAAACAACCGTCTGACATTCCTTTTTACCAAAGGAACGCGGACGGTTGTTTTGAATATGTGTTTTCTTAATTTTGTGAATCAGGCTGTGAATCAGGGGGTGATTCGGCTTGTGACTCGTTTTTTGAATCCAGCAGTTTAATTTCAGGTTTTTCGTCCGGTGTGATGATCTGGCTGTCTCTTTTGCTGTAGGCCTTAATCATCCGAATCGCCCAGTCGCGGCCGACCATGCATACGCGAGAGGTATAAATGGCATTGACCACCTCGGAAAAACGCTTTTCTATGCTGGCATATATTTTGGGATCAATAAAAATGGAACGTGTGGTACCGTCGTTACAGAAGAAAATAAGGGCGTCTTTGTTGTCACGACGTTCATAATAGATGTTAATCACACCTATGTTTTCAAACTGTTTGGAGAAAATATCAAAATAGACAAACTTGGCAATTTCTATAACACCGTCGTTAAGTCCGAATTCAGCAATTTTGATCTTTTCCATTAATTCATTGACGGTGGTTACTACGCGAATGGCGTAGCCGGGCGCACTGAAATTGTCTTCAATGGCACTTCGGATAGCTTCATAATCGAAGGTTTTCAATTCTTCCTGTGAAGTGATGGGGCGGAAATAAATCATGAGACGTTTTTCTATGTCGTGGTAAGTAAGCCTTGACACTACCTGAAGTCCTTGTCCGCATTCAGAACAGGTTTTCCGAAACAGTTCGCCTGAAAGAATCTGGGTTTTGTACTCGGGTGTGTTTTGCACGTTTATGATGGCAGGGCGTTCCACATTGACATTGGCGCCGCAATTGGGACATGTGATTGTGTATTTTTTGTTCTCCATTGCTGATGAGACACATCCTTTCAATGTCATTATAACATAAAGAATTGAAAAATGGAACAGGGAAACGAAAATAATTTTTATAACATAAAAAAAGAAAATTCCAAAAAAGGCTTGACTCACACCCGAAAGTATGATATAGTAAATGTACCTCGCATCGGGCGTGTTTTTTTTATGCGCCGATTTTTGTATATCGTCCGCCAAAGCCGGGCGGTATCGAGGGAGGCTGAAATGCCGTCGATTCGCATATGTTATGCAGAGACAAATTCGATCTGGCGGTAAATTATTCCGTTACGGGAGGTGCCGAAATGAGAGTTAAAATCACATTGGCATGCACAGAATGCAAGCAGAGAAACTACAACACTGTCAAGAACAAGAAGAATGACCCTGACAGACTTGAGATGAAGAAGTATTGCAGATTCTGCAAGAAGCATACTTCTCACAAGGAAAGCAAGTAAGGGAGGACGAATGCAGCATGAGTGACAAGTCAACCAAGAAAAAGGACGACAAGAAGCTCGCCAAGGATACCGGCAAGAATACCTCAAAAAAGGCTTCTGCCAAGGATTCGTCCAAAAAATCGTTTCATCCTGTCAAATCGGCGGGTAAATTTGTCCGTGAGTACAGAAGTGAGCTCAAAAAGATTTCCTGGCCGAGCGCCAAGGATACCACTAAGAATGCGCTGATCACTTTGGGCGCCATCTTTGTGGTGGGCATTTTCATCTGGGCGCTCGACTTCGGTCTGAGCCAGCTCAGAGACTTAGGCCTCAAAAAGATTCCCGAACTGGCGGCTTCTGCGCAGCAGTCTGAGGATGTTTCCGGCTCGGATGTACTGGACAGTCTGATTGTATCCGACGGCGACGCGGCGGAGTAATGGAGTACATTGCGACGCCGGCAATGAAACAAAGGCAGGTACCGCCGGCAGGCGGCCTCACGATGGGAGTGAAATAAAAATGGCAGATATGACAGAAATTGCGGCAACCCCTCATTGGTACGTCATTCATACCTACGCCGGCTATGAAAACAAGGTCGCTTCCGACCTGATGACGATCGTGGAAAACCGCAAGCTTCAGGATATGATTATGGATGTCAAAATTCCCACGGAAACCGTGACCGAGATCGTTACCAAGGTTGTTACGCTCAAGGACGAGAACGGCAAGTCCGTCAAGGACGAAAGCGGTCATGTCGTGAAGGTGGAGCAGCAGGTAGAGCAGCAGGTGGAACACAAGCTCTTTCCCGGCTACGTGCTTGTCAAAATGATCATGACCAACGACACATGGTTCATCGTCCGCAACACGCGCGGATGCACAGGCTTTGTGGGACATGACTCAAAGCTCGTCCCTGATTCCAAGCCCGTTCCTCTGACAGAGGAAGAAGCGGCAAAATGGGGCGTAGAAATCAAGTCCGAGAAGTTTGCCTTTGAAGCGGGCGAGGAAGTCAAGGTGATCGAAGGTTCCATGTCCGGTCACATTGGTGTGATCAATTCCATTGACCACGACGCCAAGACAGTCAATATCACGCTTGATATGTTCGGCAGAAAGGTTGAAGCCGAAGTCGATCTGGCGAGCGTGGTACCGCTCAACTAAACACTCTCGGCAGGTTATGACGCAAACATCATTACAGCGGATGGCAAGGCCGCATCCAACCTTGCCGGAGAAGTGCCGTTTTCGTCTTGCGAAGGCGGTCTTCCGTGGGAGAGGCAGCAAAATTTAATTATAACATGTTGTTTCGGTATTACCACACATTTGGAGGTGCTTTTTCATGGCTCAGAAAGTAACAGGTTACATTAAACTTCAGATTCCGGCAGGCAAAGCAACACCCGCTCCTCCTGTCGGTCCGGCTCTCGGTCAGCACGGCGTGAACATCATGCAGTTCACCAAGGACTTCA
Organism: uncultured Ruminococcus sp.; assembly: GCA_902802795.1. Taxonomy (GTDB): domain Bacteria; phylum Bacillota; class Clostridia; order Oscillospirales; family Acutalibacteraceae; genus RUG762. The sequence goes on along the minus strand of CADCNI010000022.1, from coordinate 24,799 downwards.
ACGAGCGTACCAAGAATGACGTGGGTCTCATTATCCCGGTTGTGATCACGGTTTACGCCGACCGTTCCTTCACCTTTGTCACCAAGACTCCGCCTGCGGCAGTTCTCATCAAGAAGGCCTGCGGCATTGAGAGCGGTTCGGGTACACCCAACAAGACCAAGGTGGCCAAGATCACCAAGGAACAGGTCAGAAAGATCGCTGAAACCAAGATGCCCGACCTCAACGCAGGCTCCATCGAAACAGCGATGAGCATGATCGCCGGTACCGCCCGCAGCATGGGCATTACCGTAGAGGACTGATCGGATCGTAATAGGATTCGGTCTGTCAGTGGGAGGAAAATCTCCGATATTACCACTTTACAGGAGGATATAGACAAACATGAAACACGGAAAGAAATATGTTGACGCCGCAAAGGCCGTTGACCGTATGAAGTTGTACGATTCCAATGAGGCTCTTGATCTCGTGATCAAGACCGCTGCCGCTAAGTTTGACGAGACCGTTGAGGTTCATGTCAAGCTGGGTGTTGACGGCCGTCACGCCGACCAGCAGGTCCGCGGCGCGATCGTTCTTCCCAACGGCACCGGCAAGACCGTCAGAATCCTTGCCATCTGCAAGGGAGACGCGCTCAAGGCCGCTGAGGAAGCCGGCGCTGATTATGTCGGCAACGACGAATATATCCAGAAGATTCAGTCCGAGGGCTGGATGGATTTCGATGTACTCATCACCACGCCCGATATGATGGGTATGGTCGGCCGTCTCGGTAAGATCCTCGGTCCCCGCGGCTTGATGCCGAACCCCAAGGCCGGTACCGTTACCCCCGACATCGCCAAGGCTATCAAGGAAGCCAAGGCCGGTAAGATTGAGTACCGTCTGGACAAGACCAACATCATCCACTGCCCTATCGGCAAGGTTTCCTTTGGTACCGACAAGCTCATGGAGAACTTTGACGCTCTCCTCGGCGCCATCAACAAGGCAAAGCCTGCCGCCGCAAAGGGTCAGTATATCCGCTCCTGCGTCGTTTCTTCGACCATGGGTGTGGGCGTGAAAATCAATCCCAGCAAGGTTACCATGTAATGATACCTTGCGGATTCACTAAGATTACGGTCAGCGATTTTTTGACAAGCGGCTGTATCAGATGAAGCAAATGAATGCCGCATATCAGCAGGTTTTGTTGAGTGCGGCATTTTTTTGATTTTTTGATTTATTATGTGGAAAAGAGGTTTTTTCAATGGAATTCAAATGCACCAGTTGCGGCAATGTCTTTGACGATGCGCTCGGCGTATGTCCCGCCTGCGGCACGGCAGTGGTTAAATCTGCCGACGTTCCGTTTGTCGGGCAGGCTGCCGGACAGACCGACACACAGGCCGCCGCGCAGGAAGCGTCGGCACAGCCTACGGCCGATCAGACACAGATGCCCAACTACCAGCAGAATTATCAGCAGCAGGCCTACCAGGCGCAGCCCAACTATCAGCAGCAACCCGGCTATCAGCAGCAACCCGGCTATCAGCAGCAGCCAGGTTATCCGCAACAGGGCTATCCGCAGGGAAACGGCTACCAGCAGTACGGCGTCAATCAGCCCAAATCCAAGCTGGTGGCGGGTCTTCTTGGCATTTTCCTCGGCTGTCTGGGCGTACATAACTTTTATCTGGGTTACACAGGCAAGGCAATCGCGCAGCTGCTCATCACGCTGCTGTCCTGTTTTGCACTCAGTCCGCTCAGCGCGATCTGGGGTCTGATCGAGGGTATTCTCCTTCTCGTAGGTTCCATCAATGTGGATGCCAACGGCATTCCGCTTGGTGAGTAACGGAATGGTCGGATGACCGTCCCGACAGAGGACGGAGAATGCTTGCATGAATGACAATGAGAACACCTGCCCTTTTTTAAAGAGCGGCAGGTGTTTTCTTATTTTGGGCGATTGTAAAAGTAATGAGAATTTAGAGGAATAAAAAAGAAAAAAGAAAAAAAGCGAAGCGTAACTAGCGAGCGAATGCGAGCGTGGGAGTCCAGGGGGAACTAGTTCCTCCTGGCAGGGGCCTGGGGGCAGAGCCACCAGCGGGGGATGGGGCAGCGCCCCATAAGCGAAGCGTAGCTGAGCGGGCAAGACGCGCTTGGATTTGCGATGGGGTTGGGCGAATACAAAAGAGTTCCCCGTCCGAATTCGCCCATCCCCGTCTTGAGTCTTGGCTCATCTCGCTCGCGCCGTTTGCGGCGCTTGTGGGGCTTTGCCCCACCCCCCACAAGGGCGCTGCCCTTGACCTGCCAGGGAACCAGTCCCCTGGACCCCGCGCTCGCATTCGCTCGCTAGTTACGCTTCGCTATTTCTTTTTTTCTTTTTTGTTTATTCCTACTGCGCTAAATTCTCATTTAACAAGGAGGAAACTCACTTGCATATACGTAGAAGGGATTCTGTGTTGGTAAAGCGCTATCTGGGTGATCGCGCGTTTTTTTCGCGATTTCTGATGATTGCGCTCCCCATCGCCATTCAAAACGGTATCACCAATCTGGTGGGTCTGCTGGACAATGTGATGGTCGGACAGCTCGGCACGATGCCAATGAACGGCGTTTCCATTGTCAATCAGATCATGATGGTGCCTTATCTTTGTCTGTTTGGCGCGATGGCGGGAGCGGGTATTTATACCGCGCAGTTTTTTGGCAGCGGGGACAACGACGGTATTCGTTTTACCTTTCGTTTTAAAGGAATAGCGTGCGCCTTTGTGGTAGCGGGAACAATGTTGTTTTTGTCTTTTTACGGCGCGAATCTGATCGGTCTGTTTCTGCACAGCAGTGACCCGCAGGAAACCGAAGCGGCGCTGCGGTACGCGATGGATTATCTGCGCGTGGCGATGTGGGGACTGGTTCCGTTTGGCATTTCTCAGATTTATGTCAGCACCATGCGCGAGGTGGGACAGACCGTTGTGCCCATGAAAGCGGGGTTGGCAGCAGTGGCGGTCAATGTCGGTCTGAATTACCTGCTGATTTTCGGCAAGCTGGGACTGCCCGCGATGGGCGTAAAGGGCGCCGCGCTTGCCACCATCTGCGCGCGGTGTGTCGAGGGCTGCGTGGCCATCGTGTGGCTGCACACGCATGGGGGACAATTCCCGTTTGTCAAGGGATTGCTGCGTTCTCCGCGCATACCGCCGCGGCTGTTTGTTCAGATTCTCGTCAAATGTGTTCCGCTGCTGATTAACGAGGGGATGTGGTCGGGCGGCGTGACCATGATGCACCAGTGCTATTCGACACGCGGACTGGATGCGGTGGCAGGCATCAGCATCTGTGCTACGCTGAGCGACGTCTTTATTGTGTTCTTTATCGCGGCGGGTGACGCCATTGCCATTATGGTGGGACAATTGCTCGGTGCGGATAAAAAGGAGGAGGCAAAAGACGCCGACAGGGTGCTTTGCACCTATTCCGTGCTGGGAAGCGCGGTGCTGGGCGTGGTCATGGCGCTCTGCGCCCCCTTTTTTCCGCTGCTTTACCATACGAGCGGACAGGTGCGCTCACTGGCGGCGAGCCTGATTGTGGCGGCGGCGCTGATGCTGCCCATACAGGCCTTTACCAACGCTTCTTATTTTACGCTGCGTTCGGGGGGCAACACGCTGGTGACCTTTGTGTTTGACGGGTTGTTTATGTGGACGGTGGCGGTGCCGCTGGCGTATATGATTACGCGCTGGACTTCGCTGCCTATCCTTCCGGTTTACTTTTTCTGTCAGGGCACCGAGATTGTCAAGGCGGCAGTCGGTTTTGTGCTGGTGAGAAAAGGCATTTGGGTCAACAATATGACAAAATCGGATAAAACTTTTGGCGCAAACGGAGAAAATGAAAATTTGCAAAAAAATGCCGAATAAGGCTTGCAATTTCCGGCGAAAAATGGTATAGTGTTCATTGTCACGATACAATCGTACACAGGTGGTGGATAAACCAATGTCTGACGAGTATTATATTATCCGGGCGGACGCGTTGCCGGCGGTATTTGTAAAGGTGGCGGAGGCCAAGCGGCTGCTGAGCACCGGCGCGGTTCATTCCGCTTCGGAAGCGGCGCGGCGGGTAGGGATTTCCCGCAGCGCGTATTACAAATATAAGGATATGATCATGCCCTATGAGGATGTGGGCGAATCGAGAGTGCTGACCATTCAGTCGGTGCTGGAGGATAAGCCGGGCGTGCTGTCCTCGCTGCTGGCCGTGTTTTTTGACGCGGGGGCGAATATCCTTACGGTCAACCAGAATATTCCCGCCAACGGGGCGGCCTATGTCAGCGTTTCGGCGCGGACAGACAAGATGGACATCAGCACCGCCGAGCTGCTCGAACGGCTCAAACATCTGGACGGCGTGGTTTCGGTGTCCGCGATCGGCGTCAACAATTGACGCCGCAAATGCGCGTTCTGTGCATTTGCGGGGTATTAACATACATCTAACATTATTTCAGAAGGCAGTGATTGTTTATGGTAAAGATTGCAGTAATGGGTCACGGCGTTGTCGGTTCGGGTGTTGTCGAGGTTCTGATGAAGAATCACGAGGGCATCGAACGCCGCGCCAAGGAAGGCATCGAGGTCAAATACATCCTCGATCTGCGCGATTTTCCCGAACTGCCCTATGCGGACCGGTTTGTCAAGGATATCAACGTCATTCTCAATGATCCCGAAGTGGAGATCGTGGTGGAGTGCATGGGCGGTGTGAATCCCGCATTTGATTTCTGCATGGGCAGTCTCAAAGCAGGCAAGAGCGTGGTGACCTCCAACAAGGAACTGGTGGCCGAAAAGGGTCACGAACTGCTCAAGGTCGCGCAGGCAAACAACCTGAATTTCCTCTTTGAAGCCAGCGTGGGCGGCGGTATCCCGATCATCCGACCCATCTGCCAGTGCATGGCCGCCAACGAAATTTCCGCGATTGCGGGCATTCTCAACGGCACCACCAACTTCATTCTTACCAAGATGATCACCGAAAGCATGCCCTTTGACGACGCGCTCAAGCTCGCGCAGAACCTGGGCTATGCCGAGAAGAATCCGACTGCCGACGTGGACGGTCACGACGCGTGCCGCAAGATCTGCATTCTTGCCTCGCTCGTGTGCGGCAAGCACATCTATCCCAAGGATGTGTATGTGGAGGGCATCCGCAACATTTCTCTGGAGGACGTTGCCTATGCTGAGAAGTTTAACGCTGCCATCAAGCTGATCGGCCTTTTCAAGGTACAGGACGACGGCAAAATCCAGATCAACGTCGCGCCGAGAATGGTGTCCAAAACCTCCCCGCTTGCCGGTGTCAGCGATGTGTTCAACGCCATCTGCGTGGTAGGTGACGCGACCGACGAGGTCATGTTCTACGGCAAGGGCGCGGGCAAGCTGCCCACCGCCAGCGCCGTGGTGGCGGACGTGATCGACTGCGTCAAGCACCGCGTGGCGCGCAAGTATCTGTATTGGGATGCGGCGCAGGACGGCCTTGTCGCGGATTACCATGAGGAAGTCTGCTCGATGTACATGCGTCTTTGCGGCAAGAGTACCGACGAGATCATGACCATCGCCAACGAGCTTTGCAGAGAATGTATTTACACTGACGGCGTGAATCCGGACGAAATCGCGATTATCACTGACATCGGCAGCTATGCCGAGCAGGAACTGATCGCCAAAAAGTTTATCGCGCGCGGCGTGAATGTCATCAGCGCCATGAGAACGCTGTCTATGTAATTTTTCTTATTTTCTTCACATATAGAAAGGTGATTTCGTTTGAAGATCAGGATACCCGCTACCAGTGCCAACATCGGTTCGGGATTTGACGCGTTGGGCATTGCGCTGACGATGTACAACGAGGTGGAGTTCGCCGAGAGCGACAAATGGGAAATCACCTCTCTTGACGACGTGGAGGTTCCTACGGGGGAGGACAATCTGATCGCGCAGTCGGCGCTGCGGCTTTACCGCGAATGCGGCAAGCCGGAGCCGAAGGGCTTCCGCATTGCGCAGAGCAACGTCATTCCCATGGCGCGCGGACTGGGTTCCAGTTCGGCCTGTGTGGCGGCGGGACTGATAGGGGCCAATTATTTGTTAGGCAAACCGCTGAGCCGGGAAGAACTGGTCAATATCGCCTGTGCCATCGAGGGACATCCCGACAACGTGACGCCTGCGCTGTTAGGCGGTCTGACTTCAGCGGCAGTGGAGAACGGCAGGGTTTACGCCGTGACGCTCCATGTGGCGGACAAATTCCGCTTTGCCGCCTTTATTCCCGACTTTGAGTTGAAAACCTCGCTGGCACGAAGCATTCTTCCCGTTTCGGTGCCGCGCGAGGATGCGGTCTACAATCTCTCGCGGTCGGCGCTCATGGCAGGTTCGCTTGCGACGGGCAATGTTGAAAATCTGCGCGTAGCAGTGCAGGACAAGCTGCACCAGCCTTATCGTCTGGGACTCATTCCCGGCGCGAAGGATATCTTTGCCCTCTCCTATGAATACGGTTCCTATGCCACCTATATCAGCGGCGCGGGTCCCACTGTGATGTCGATTATCAGCCGCCGTCACGAGGAGGAATTTGAAAGCGAGATCACCGCACAGCTTAATGTGCGCGGCCTGGATAACTGGCGTATGGTCATTCTGGACGTGGATTCGCGCGGGGCGCACCGTGTCAGGCAATGAGGGGGTTCCCCCTGCAAGGATTGCGGCATAGTATGTAATGGCATATATTCAATTTTTATCCTATAATTCTTATTTTCGGAGGTAAAGAACAGATGGGTTTGATCGTTCAGAAATTCGGCGGCACATCGGTCGCCGACGCCGAACGCGTGATGAACGTGGCTCGGATCGTTACAGACACTTACAAGCAAGGCAACAATGTGGTGGTGGTCGTATCCGCACAGGGTGACACGACCGACGATCTGATTGAAAAGGCGAAGGAAATCAATCCGAACGCTTCCAAGCGCGAAATGGACATGCTGATGACGGCGGGCGAGCAGATTTCGATCTCGCTGCTGGCGATGGCGATTCAGAAATTAGGATTCCCGGTCATTTCGCTGCTGGGCTGGCAGGCGGGCTTTGTGACAAGCTCGGTGTACGGCAGCGCCCGTATCAGAAGAATCGAGACTGAAAGACTGCAAAACGAACTCGATCAGAATAAGATCGTGGTGGTGGCAGGCTTCCAGGGACTCAACAAATACGATGATATGACCACCCTTGGCAGAGGCGGCAGCGATACCAGCGCTGTGGCGATTGCGTCGGCGCTGCACGCGGACAAGTGCCAGATTTTCACCGACGTGGAAGGCGTTTACACCGCCGATCCCCGCAAGATTCCCAACGCGGTCAAGCTCGAAGAAATCACCTATGACGAAATGCTCGAACTCGCCACACTGGGCGCACAGGTGCTCAACAACCGTTCAGTGGAGATGGCAAAGAAATACAACGTGGAACTTGAGGTGCTTTCCTCGCTCGTGAGAAAGCCCGGAACAATTGTGAAGGAGAATGTTAATATGGAAAAAATGTTGATCAGCGGTGTGGCTAAAGATACACAGGTTGCAAGAATTTCGCTCGTAGGTCTTCCGGATGAACCCGGTATCGCGTTCCAGGCATTCAGCCGTCTGGCCGCCAAAAACATCAATGTCGATATCATTCTCCAGTCTATCGGCAGAGACGGTACCAAGGACATCAGCTTCACCGTGGCCAAGGACAGCGGCGACGAGGCGGTGGCTCTCATGAAAGACTTCATCAAGTCCTGCGGCGGCAAGGACGTCGCCATTGACAAGGACGTCGCCAAGGTGTCCATCGTCGGCGCGGGCATGGAAACCCATGCGGGCGTAGCGGCGAAGATGTTCGAGGCACTCTATGGCGCGCACATCAACATCAGAATGATCGCCACCAGCGAGATCAAGATTTCTGTCCTCATCAACGCAGAGGACGCGGACGCGGCGGTCGCGGCGATTCACGACAAGTTCATCGGTTGATTATTTTGAGTGACTTTTCCCGGTCGTTTGCAGAGATTTCTCTTGCTGCGGCGTGTGGGCGGCGGACGACGGCGACCAGCGCACGGGATATTATATTTTCACCGATGAGAGCAACGGCGCCTGTCTGGACACGGGAGAAGGCACGGGTCTGGGCTTCACCGTGGAAACCGACAAGAATGAAGCCGTGTTTCACATGGGAGCAGCAGACGACAACAGCAAAGCCAGTGTACGTGTCAGTGACAATTTCAAACGCGTTATTACATGGGAATATTCTCCCTATACCGAATATATGACGCTGATGACCTCCAAAAAGAAAGATGCAGAGGATTTTTCTTCTGCGTCTTTTTTATATTCATAGTTATTCCACATAAAATTTATGTCATAGTCACCAAAAAGCGGTTTAAAATTCAAAAATCCGAAGTATAATGTACCTGTAATCAAAAAATTCGGAGGTGGCATGATTGTATGAGTGATTTACGCAAAGCGGCGGCGGTGTATGCGCCTGAGAGCCGCGGGCAAATGGCAGCACTGCTTTCCATGATGGAAACTGAGGGCGCGACGCTTTCTGTGGTGGGGGTATTTTCCGACTGCGGCGGGGAAAATGCCGAAAGAGTTGAGGAACTGTATCGGTATTCCTCTTCCGTGGGCGCTTCTATGACAGCGCTGTACAGCGATGAACCTGCGTTGGCGCTGTTGGACTATGTCAAACACAACAGAATTACGGATCTGATGATCAGCGAAAAGGACACCAGCGGAGCGGCCAAGCTGATTGCCGAAGTCCTCCCGAAAGTAAATATCACAAAGATGCCCGCCGACAGAAGCAGCGTATTGTATCTGGCAGGTGTGGATCTGCTGTGCTGTGCGCTCAGGCGGCAGTCGGTGTGACGTGATAGAATAAAGACAACCTTTTTGTCGGTGTCAGTCATATATACACCGACGCGGACATACAATTCAATAGGGCAGCGCCGCACAATGACTGTGCGGCGCTGCGAAACAAAAACAGACGGTGACAGAAATCGTCTGTTTTTTGATTTCGTCAGTGCGTGTATTTTTACACCGTTGACACAGCAGGAGGTGGGACAAGCAAGGGACGTGCGGAAAAGACGGAAAAGAGGAAAGTCTGTTATCAGGAATGAATTGACATTCCATGGAAAATGTGTTATTCTTAAAAAGAAAGACAAATCCGTTACAATGGTAACAAAAAATGACAAGCCAAATTCGGCACTCTGCCCAATAAATGTCTTTCATGATTTAACGCGCAAAAGTGGAAATTCGATGATTTATGTATATTTACTATAACAAACCAATACTTTTTGGATATTATTTTCAATCGGATTTTGAGCGACACGTCATTTTGCACAAAATTTATTAAAGAAATTCGCTTGACAATGATGGCGAAGGGGATTATAATAGCTACATCGTTCGGACAACGATCCGGGCGGCCGGAAAACAAGACCTCGCGGAGCGTGTTTTCACTGCCGACAGCGCAGGGAATGCCGCAAGGGAGTGTTGAGTGGAACGGTAACATTGTACGCCGCGCATGAAGCGGCACAGAAAGTTGAGGAAACGATTTTGAGTAAGACAGCAGATTTTATAAGGAGCCGCAAGGGTGCAACCATACTTCTTGCCGCAGCTACTTTGGTCGGCTCAATATTCATCTCATCCAATCTTTCGGCAGTCAAAGTGACTGACGGCAGCGAGAAGCATACCGTGGTGACCGGCAAGACCGTCGGCGCCATGCAGATTATTCATCAGGCGGGCTTTGCGCTCTCTGATAACGACGCTTATTCGGTGGACAACGCCGATAGTTCTGTCAAAGCCATCAAGATCTTTCGCGCGTTTGACATCAAGGTCATCGACGGCGGCAAGGAAAAGACCATCTCCGCCGTGAGCGGCACAGTGGGCGAGGCACTCGCTAACGCGGGCATCGACCTTCCCGACAAGGATGACGTGATGAGCGTTACGCTCGACGCGGCAGCCGAGGAGGACATGACCGTCAAGATCGACCGTGTCAAGGTCGTCAAGAACACTACTACCAAGACCGTGAATTACAAGACCGTTACCAAGAACGACAGCACGCTGGAAAGCGGCAAGACCAAGGTGTCTGTCGAGGGTGTGAACGGCACCAAGGAAGTCACCACGACCAAGAAATATGTCAACGGCAAGCTGACCGAAACCAAGACCAGCGAGAAAGTCACCAAGAAAGCGGTTGATAAGGTCGTTCTCAAGGGTACCAAGAAAGCGGCTTCCAAGACGACCAACAGTTCCAAGAAAACGACTACCAACGCCAAGGCGAGCGTTGATTCCAGCAAGAAGACGCTCACCATCAACGGTAAGACCGTCAGCTATTCCAAGGTGCTGACCGGTTCGGGTACGGCTTACACCGCGCCGAAAGGTTCGCTGACCTCCACCGGCAAAAAGGTTCGCGTGGGTCTGGTTGCAGTCAATCCCAAGGTCATTCCCTATGGCACAAGACTTTACATCACTACGGCGGACGGCTCCCGTACCTATGGCTACGCTGTGGCCGCCGACACAGGCGGAGCGCTGAGAAGCGGCGCCGCGCTGGTAGACCTTTTCTACAACACCGAGAGCGAATGCAGAAGCTTCGGCAGACGTCAGGTGAAGGTGTACATTCTCGACTAAGGTATGTCGATACATCGGAATATGATCAGGACAGGCAAAATCCCTTTCGCATCCGTTACGGGTGGGGAAGGGATTTTTTTTGTGTACCATGCAGCGGTATTGGCAAATATCTACTTGATGTAACGGGAATTATGATGTATAATATTTTTTATAAGACTATAACCTGATTCAAGATGAAATGAGTGCGTTTTGACTTTGGTTAAATTTGCTTGAAGCGAGGTAAAATAGGATGGATAAATTCTGGAAACAATTTAGAAGCGGCACCGATATCCGCGGTGTGGCGGTGGACGGCGTGGCGGGCGAACCCCTTAACCTCACCGATGAAACGGTCGCGAAAATGGCGGCGGCATTCCTGCTGTGGCTGTCGCAGCGGACGGGTAAAGCGGTAACGGAACTGAAAGTGGCGGTGGGACACGACAGCCGCATTTCCGCTGAGAGAATCCGCAAAGCCGTGGTGGCGTCTATGGTGAGCCGCGGCGCACAGGTGCTTAACTGTGGACTTTCCTCCACGCCCTCTATGTTCATGATTACACTGGACAAGGAATGCGACGGTTCCATCCAGCTCACGGCGAGCCATCATCCCTATCACCGCAACGGACTCAAATTCTTCACGCCGTCGGGCGGTCTGGACGGCTGCGACATCGAAGCTATCCTCGGATTCTGCGATGCGGATACGCTTCCCGTCGTCTGCGAAGGCGGCAAGGTGGAGAATATCGACTATATGAAGGAGTACGCGGCACACCTGCGCAAAATTATCTGCGACGGCATTCAGGCGGAGGATTACGACAAACCGCTCAAAGGACTGCATATCGTGGTGGACGCGGGCAACGGCGCGGGCGGCTTTTACGCCTATGACGTGCTTCAGCCGTTGGGCGCGGACATTTCGGGCAGCGTCTTTCTGGAGCCTGACGGTATGTTTCCCAACCACATTCCCAATCCTGAGGACAAGGATGCGATGGCGTCGATCTGCGGTGCGGTGCTGCAATCCCATGCCGACCTCGGCGTGATTTTCGATACCGATGTGGATCGCGGCGGCGCGGTGGACAGCTTCGGCGCGGAGATCAACCGCAACCGTCTGGTGGCGCTGGCTTCGGTCATTGCGCTGGAAGATTGTCCCGGCGGCACGGTGGTCACAGATTCCACCACCTCGGCGGGACTCAAAACATTCATAGAAGGCACCCTCGGCGGCGTGCATTACCGCTATCGCAGGGGCTACCGGAATGTTATCAACCGCGCCATCGAACTGAACGAACAGGGCATTGACTGTCCCCTTGCCATCGAAACCAGCGGTCACGCGGCACTGAGAGAGAATTACTTCCTCGACGACGGCGCGTATCTCTGTACCAAGATCATTATCAAAATGGCGCAGCTTCGCGCCGAGGGCAAGACGCTGGCGGAGCTGACCGCCGCGCTGGAAGAGCCGCGCGAGGAAAGCGAGCTTCGTTTCAAAATCAAGGCGGAGGATTTCCGCGAGTACGGCGAAAAGGTGCTGGTCGACCTTCAGACCTATGCCGAGGCGCAGGAGGATTGGCTGATCGCGGACGACAACCGCGAGGGGCTGCGCGTGTCGTTTGACAGGGAGCAGGGATGGTTCCTGCTGCGCCTGAGCGTACACGACCCCATCATGCCGCTCAACCTCGAAAGCATGAAAGAGGGCGGATGCCGCGAAATCGCTGTCAGGCTGTACGGGTTCCTCAAGGGCTGCGACCAGCTTGATCTCACGGCGATGGAACGGTACATCGGCTGACTGAAGGAGGGAACATCTTGAAAAATAAGATGTTTATCATGCAGGTGATTACGCTGATTGTCGGTCTGCTGGGTATGCTCATGCTGGTCAGCGGCGCGGTGCTGTACCGTCTGGACGAGGCGAGCCGCCGGACGCCCGACAAAGTGCAGATGCCGGAGGAATATATCGAAGAGTTTTTCGGCAATGAAAACAGCGAGCCGAATATCGAGGACTATATCGAGCCGGCAGCGGATGATTGATTTTAATGTTGTCCATTTTATGAACAGTGGTCATATTGACCGGTGGTCAATGTGACCGGTGGTCAATGTGACCGGTGAAAGGAGCGTTTGCTGAAACATGGAAGTGAGTTTTCCCAAGCTGGGCATCGAGCTGAATATCGACCGCGTGGCGTTCAGCGTGTTCGGCTTTGAGATTTATTGGTATGCGATACTGATTATGACAGGGTTCCTGCTGGCGGTGCTGTACGCGACCAGAAACGCCAAGCGTTTTGATGTGAAGGTGGACCCGCTGATTGACGTGGTGCTGGTGGGACTGGCCTGCGGCATTATCGGAGCGCGGCTGTATTATGTGCTGTTCCGTCTGGATTATTATCACAGCCTGTGGGATATGATTAACATTCGCGACGGCGGGCTGGCGATTTACGGCGGCGTGATCGCGGCGTTTGTGTCGGGGCTGATTATGTGCAAATATGTGGAAAAGGTGGAAATTCTGCCCATCTTTGACATTGCCAGCATCGGATTTCTGATCGGTCAGTGTATTGGTCGGTGGGGCAATTTCATGAACCAGGAGGCGTTCGGTCGGGAGACAAGCCTGCCGTGGGGAATGCTTAGCGAAAACACCTATTACACTGAGGTGGTGAACGGCGTGTCCCGCACGGTCGGCCCGACAACGGTGCATCCCTGCTTCCTTTATGAATCGTTGTGGTGTCTGATCGGCTTCCTCCTGCTGCATTATATCAGTCGGCATTATTACAGATTCAAGGGACAGATGTTCCTTTGCTACTTGCTGTGGTACGGTCTTGGCCGCGCGTGGATTGAAGGACTGCGCACCGACAGCCTCTGGCTGGTGGAAAATGTCATCAAGGTTTCGCAGTTGCTTGCCATTCTCTGCGTACTTGCTTCGGGGACATTGTTGGTGATCGGCTGGAAGAATCTTTCCATACCGCATCTGGAATGGCTGCGATTTCAGCCCACCGACGGTGTGCGGGCGGAAGAAGACGAGGCGGAATAACGGTATGGAGCCATATGTACTGCGAATGAGGTTTGATTTTGGCGCACAAACCTGCCTATGGAGCATGGATGATTCCGCCATGTCCGAATACGGGGATTACGGTGTGGATTTGGACTGTCTGCCGATATCCGACGAATTGAGAACGGCGCTGCTGGATCTGTGTACCGAACGTGATACCGCGCTGGACTGGGAGTATCCGCAGGGCGACTTGTTGTGGAGTGAGGAGCAACAAGAGCGGTTCCGTCAAAAGGCAAAGGCGGTCATAGACCGCCTTTGCGCGGAACTGGGAGAGGATTACCGTGTGGTTTACCGCGCGGAATACCCCATATGAAAGGAGATGACCTTGATGGACAATTGGAACAGCGGCGGCTATGACTTTGACACCCAGACAAACGCAAAGCCGGAGCCGTCTGCCGTGGAGCAGACCGCGCCGCCCGAAGCATCCGCTCCCGCCGCCGAGGATGATGAAATGGCGGCATTTGAGGCGGCGTGCGTGCGCCGTCTGGAGGAAGAACACCAACGGCGTGAGCAGGAGGCGGCGACCAAGGCGGCGGAGGCTGCCGCGTCATCCGTGCAGGAGGACACGATGGAACCGGAACCGGAGCCGCCGCAGGAGGAATCGCCTGTGAGGCCGGACGAAAATCCCGCGCCGGAGCCGGAAAAGCTGACCGACAATGCAGAAGAACCGCCGGCGCAGGAAGAGTCGCCGGAAGAACCGCAGGAAGCGGAGCTTTCCGCCATCATGCGTGCGGAGGCTGCGGAAAGGCAGCGCTATGAGGCGAGCGAAGAAGCGTACATTGAGGATGACGACGAGGTGGAAGGACTTCCGCGGTGGCTGCGTGTAATCTTTACGCTGCTGTTGTTGCTGCTCGGTGCGGGCGGCGTGTACATGATGGTGGGCATGGATTATCATTCCTACCTGCTCGATCCGCTTTGTTTTGCGGAGATTTCAGTCTGTATGCTGACCGCCATCGGGCTGAATGCCGCACGGATTTCCTCCCGTATCGGCAAGGTGCTGATTATGCGAACGGCGACGTGGTTTTTGTTCCTGTTTTACTGTCTGTATGTCGCCAACGAGCTGTTTTTGCACAAGCTCTTAGCGGATCATTTTGTACTTGGTCACTTTGTGCCGTATGCGCGCAGTCATATTGCCATTGATTTTTCCACACTGAGCCGGCTTGACATAGCGGAATGCGTCATGCTGATGCTGCCGTTTGCTTTTCTGCTGCCGATGGTGCTGGGCTTTCTGCGCAACGTAGTGCTGTATGTGTTCGGGATGATGCTGTCCATTGGAGGCGTGGCGGTGCTGCGTATTGTGAGCATGGCGGGCGGCGTGAATATCGGGCTGTGCTGTGTCGCGCTGGTCAGTGCGGTGATTGTATATATCATCTTTATGCTGCCGCCGCTGCAAAATCTGCTGCGCAATGTGGGACTGGCTTCATGGGAAGAAATCTATTACGACGATGATTGAACGATCTTGTTTCACATATTTATTTTTTAGGAGATGACGTTATCATGGCAAAGATCATAGACGGCAAGGCGGTTTCCGCCAGAGTGAGAGCGGAGGTCGCCGCCGAGACGGCGGAACTGAAAAAGCAGGGCATTACCCCCGGCCTCGCGGTGATTATCGTGGGGGATGACCCCGCTTCCAGAGTGTATGTCAACAACAAGAAAAAGGCATGTGCCGAGGTGGGCTTTGTGTCGGAGGAATTTGCGCTGCCTGCCGATACCGACCAGAGTCAGCTGCTTGCGCTGGTCAAATGTCTCAACGACCGCAGCGACATCAACGGCATTCTCTGCCAGCTTCCCCTGCCGGAAGGACTGGACGACAAGGCCGTTATCAAGGCGATTGCTCCCGAAAAGGATGTGGATGCGTTCAATGAGGAAAACGTGGGCAAAATCATGATCGGGGAATACCACTTCCTGCCCTGCACGCCCGCAGGCGTGATGGAGCTGATCAAGGAAAGCGGCGTGGAGGTCGCGGGCAAGGAATGCGTCGTGATCGGACGCAGCAACATTGTGGGTAAGCCGATGGCGATGCTCCTGCTGCATGAAAACGGCACGGTCACCATCTGCCACAGCCGCACAAAGAATCTGGCGGAGGTCACCCGCCGCGCTGATATTCTGGTGGCGGCGGTCGGCAAGGCGAAGTTTGTCACGGGCGACATGGTCAAGGAAGGTGCGGTGGTCATCGACGTGGGCATGAACCGCGACGAAAACGGCAAGCTCTGCGGCGATGTGGATTTCGCGTCGGTGGAGCCGAAATGCGCTGCCATCACCCCTGTTCCGGGCGGCGTAGGCCCCATGACCATTGCCATGCTGATGAAGAACACCCTCATGGCGGCAAAGATTCAGAACGGCCTGCAATAACAGGTTGGTCAGCCTATTATAGCAATCCAAACAAACAAAAAGACAAGTTCGGCGCGCCTAGGTGGGCGCCAGCCCACCGTCGTCCTCCGCCTTGCCCTGCACTCACCATCATCGCCTCCTTTTGTCTCCCTGATTATTTGGATTGCTATAAATAAAAACACAGCACCGTATGCGGGATGCATTCTCCGCATACGGTGCTGTGTTGGCTTGATGATTGTCGTCCCGTCCCGACCGTTTATCTGCTTCTGAGTGTCGTAAAGAAACCGACCATCACGCCAATGAGGGCAGGCAGACACACGTCCTTGAACAGAGAAACGCCATAAGCGAGATCGCCGAACATGACGTCGTCTGTCGTTGCTGCGTGAATATAACGAACTACATTCCAAAAGATCACGCAAAACACTGCGAGAAATACAAACAAGAAGATTTTTTTCATAAATAATAGACCGCCTTTCGTCTGTTTTTACTTATATAACAATCCAGCCGCGATTTTGTTACAGAAAAATTGAAAATTTTTTTATGTGATAAAAAACGCTCCCTCTGCCGTGCCGCAAGCGTAGCAAAGGAAGCGCCGATGTGTTTTGAGGGCGGGGTCATTGGTTTTGGAATCTGGCGAAAGCCTCCTCTATGAGGACTTTGATTTTTGCGTAGTCCTCGCTGCCGCTGATGACGCCGTAGACGGGTTTTTGCTCCGGATCGCTGCAGCAGCAGTCCACATAATCCCCTAAATAATCGCCTGTGACGTCCTGACCGTCATCTTTATCCTCACTCTGCTCGTAATACCACTCCACAAACGGCAGGATGTCTTCACGGATGTCATCGTCCCACAGCTTGCCGTCACAGTACGCGAGCAGATATTCCGCTCCGGTCATTTCTCCTTTGCGCACCTTTTCACAGCCCTCCGGGTCGGCTTCTTCGCCCTCGAATCCTTTGTCGATGACCCATTGCAGGAAAAGCCCAATGTGATTGGTGGCCAGCAGCCAGATTTCATCGTATTGTTCTTCCGTGAGTTCGCCTTTCACGCCGTGTGTCTTCCGATATTGTTTTTCGGTGGAATCCCAGTGCCAGTCGGCTCTGTCAATGGCCATATCGTTATCATCCTTTCTTGAAAATCAGATTTTTCTGAATGTTGTAATTGATGACGAAAAGAATGGTGTCCACAATGGCTTTGATGATGACCTCATGCCAGCCGAGCGTATGATAGAGCCAGTTGACGGCGGTGGCGGAAATGGTCATCTGCACTACCGCCAGCGTAAAGTATTTGACAGCGGAGGAAAGAAGGTGTCCTTTTTTTTGGAATACAACATTTTTGTTGATAGTAAAATTGGTGACGGATGAAACTACGCGTGCCAGTACCGTGGCAAGCTGAATGCGATAGACAAATCCGCCGGGAATGACAAGCCTTGCCAGCAGCGTAAAGAGCAGCAAGTCAAGCAGCGTGCAGGACACGGAGGTGAAAATGAAAGAGAAAAAGCTGCGGAAAATCAGCCAGTAGATTTTGACCGAGTCTACAATCGGGTTGAAATGAGAGCTGCTGTTTTCGTCTATGTAGACCGTCTCGATGGGAATTTCGTCAATGGGAATCTTGCGGCGGCGGCACTCGATAAGCATATTCATCTCATACTCAAAGCGTTCGCCGTCGATTTCCAGCATACTCGGTACGATTTTCAGCGAAATGCCGCGCAGTCCCGTCTGCGTGTCCATGAGCTTTTGTCCGAACATGACGGCAAAAACCCAGGAAGTGAGCTTGTTGCCGAAAGAGGAACGCGCGGGAATGTTGGGGGAATTGAAGTCACGGGAACCCAGCACCAGCCGGTTGTCGTCTTCTATCAGGGCATTAGCGACATTGATGGTATCTTCCAGACGGTGCTGTCCGTCCGCGTCGCCTGTGACGATACCTACACAGTCGGGATAATGCTCCAGTACATATTTCATGCCGGTCTTGAGAGCGCGTCCCTTGCCTTGGTTGACCTCATGGGTGATGACGGTGCATTTGTCCGTCTGCCGGATCTCGTCAAAAATAGGGTCATACAGAGCCGAACTGCCGTCATTGATAACCAGAATTTCCCTGAAATCCTGCCCGGCAAGCTGCTTGACGTAATTGACCAGCTTGTGATCGGGATTGAGTGAGGGAATCATAATGATAATATTCATAGGCTTATCTCACATTCATTTCAAAAAATCTTGGCTGTTGACGGGATTATTCCTCGTCGAGTTTGAGAACCGCCATAAAGGCTTCCTGCGGTACTTCCACCGAACCGAGCTGGCGCATTCTCTTTTTGCCTTCTTTCTGTTTTTCGAGCAGCTTCTTTTTACGGGTGATGTCGCCGCCGTAGCACTTGGCGAGAACATCTTTGCGCATCGCCTTAACGGTTTCGCGTGCGATGATCTTGCCCCCCACCGCCGCCTGAATCGGCACTTCAAAGAGCTGACGGGGAATGTGTTCCTTGAGCTTGGCGGTCATCTTGCGTGCGCGGGGATAGGCGCTGTCCATGTGGACGATGAACGAAAGCGCGTCCACCACCTCGCCGTTGAGCATCACGTCGAGCTTGACGAGGCTGGAACGCTGGTAGCCGGCGGGTTCATAATCAAAGGAGGCATATCCCTTGGTGCGGCTTTTCAGTGCGTCGAAGAAATCGTAGACAATCTCGTTGAGCGGGAGAATGTAATGGATATCCACACGATCGGTGTCGATATATTCCATGCCCTTAAAGACGCCGCGCCGATCCTGACAAAGTTCCATGATGTTGCCGACATATTCGGTGGGGGAGTAGATATGCGCGTTGCAGATCGGTTCCTCCGCGTATTGAATGAGTGACGGATCGGGGTAATTGGTCGGATTGTCGATAAAAGTGGTCTGACCGTCGGTACCTACGATCTTATAAATAACGCTTGGCGCGGTCGTGATCAGATCAAGATTGTATTCGCGCTCCAAGCGTTCCTGAATGATTTCCATGTGCAGCAGCCCTAAAAAGCCGCAGCGGAAGCCGAAGCCCAGCGCGACGGAGGTTTCCGGTTCAAAAGAGAGTGACGAGTCGTTGAGCTGAAGCTTTTCGAGCGCTTCACGCAGATCGCCGTATTTCGCGCCGTCGGCGGGGTAAATGCCGCAGAACACCATCGGATTGGCTTTGCGGAAGCCGGGCAGCGGTTCGTCGGCGGGACGTGCCGCGTTGGTGACGGTGTCGCCCACCATCGCTTCGGAGACGGTCTTAATGGAGGCGGCGATATAGCCGACCTCGCCCGCGCTGAGTTCATTGGCGGGTTCCATCGTGGTGGTGCGCATATAGCCGCATTCTACCACATTGAATTCCGCGCCGGTGCTCATCATGCGGATGGTGTCGCCTGCTTTGAGGGAACCTGCCATCAGGCGAACGTAAACGATAACGCCCTTGTAGCTGTCGTAATAACTGTCAAAGATCAGCGCTTTGAGCGGGGCGCTTCTGTCGCAGTCGGGAGCGGGAATGTCGGTGACGATTTTTTCGAGTACCGCCTCGATATTCAGGCCCACTTTGGCGGAAATCTGCGGTGCATCCTCGGCGGGCAGACCGATGATGTCCTCTACCTCGTGAATCACCCGTTCCGGGTCGGCGGAGGGCAGGTCGATCTTGTTGATGACTGGCACAACCTCCAAGCCCGCGTCAATGGCGAGATAGGTGTTGGCGAGGGTCTGCGCCTCAATGCCCTGGCTTGCGTCCACCACCAGTATGGCTCCCTCGCAGGCCGCGAGAGAACGGGAGACTTCGTAATTGAAGTCCACATGACCGGGAGTGTCGATGAGATTGAACGTGTAGATGTCGCCGTCCTCTGCCTTATAATTGACAGTGACGGCGTGAGATTTAATGGTAATGCCGCGTTCCCGTTCGAGATCCATGTTGTCGAGGATCTGATCCTCCATCTCTCGTTTGCTCACGGCGTAGGTCTTTTCCAGAATGCGGTCGGCCAGCGTGCTTTTGCCGTGGTCGATATGCGCAATGATGCTGAAATTGCGTATTTTTTCCTGTGGAGCTGACAATATTGATTCCACCTTACGGTTCATTTTTAGGTTGCAGTCGTTTAAAACTCGTCATCCCAATCCATGTCGTCAAACGGATTGCTTTGTGATGCCGTGTTGACCGACGGCATAGAAAGGGGGTGGGATTCCGGTATGTCTGGCACATTTTTCATGGGAGATTGCTGTGCGGGACGCGCCTTTGGAGACTGCTGAGCAGGGTGCATATCGGGTGCTTGCCGTAAAGCTACAGCAGGACGGCTTTGTTTTTTTGCCACCTGAAACCCATGTTGCCGACCAAAGCTGCAATCACAATATCCACTAGCATGAGCAGTATATGATCCCATGAGCGTCCGAAGGAACTGAACACTAAAATCAAAAGCTGTGCCAGTGCCAGCAAAAGGAAAAGTCCGCATGTGCCGAAAGCAGTGAGTGCCTGTTTATCCATTGTTCGGATTTTATCCAGATATTTTTTGATCATGATGACCCCTGTTCTGAAAGGAAGGAGTGTTAACCTTCCCTTCAATATTTTTTGAGGTTGCGGTAATATTTATTGGGAAGCAGTCTGCTGCCCGAACGAAGAGAACTGCTGCCACCCGTGCTGTAGCGTTTGCGTGTGCCGGGTGAGACGTTCATCTTGGGCGTCTGGCTGCGGATGACCACGGAAAAGATGTAAATGCCCCCCATGATGATCATGGCCCAGCCGATCAGACCAATCAGCAGGGAAGTGGCATTACCGCTGCGCTGCTGCTGCGCGTATTGAATCAGCGCCGTGTCATTGGCAGAGGAGAACAAATCAAGGTCGTTGTCGTTGAAATCGGTGATAATGCCGCCGTTGCCGTCTTCCTGTACCGAAGCAGCCTGGTTGCTCTGCGGCGTTTCGGAAACAACACCGGTACCCTCTCCGATTTCAAGCACATATTTGGCGATTTTGATGCCCTTGGAATTAGAGTCGACCGTGGCGGTAATAGTGACGGTGCCGCTTTTCAGCCCCACCACCTTGACAGCGCGGTTATCCATCATTGTGACGGTGGCGATGGAGGTGTCCGAGGATTCAAAGGTGGTGGCAAAATTATATCCCATGTCCTTGATGGTGAGATATAAAACGGTCGATTTACCGGCCGCGATCCGTTTGGTGTTGGCCTGCGCAAAGCTGACAGTGCCGAGTGTTTCCTGTGCGTTGGACGAAACCGTTACCTCCGGGACGTTGGCGTCGGGATCGGATGAAACGGAAGAGGAAACAGAGGAACCTGTATTGTTCGTGGCGCGGACACAGGCAGGAAACAGCAGGACAGACGCGGCTATCAGCGAAAGAGCGATCCATTTTTTGAAAAGTCGGTGTCGCAGCCGGGTATTATGCGGTTTTCGATTCATGTTGTCACCCCGTTGTCCAATAAAAATCGTCAGAATCAATGAAATGAAATTCATTTCTTATAATTATAACAAAAGAAATACTTGATTGCAAGGCCTTCTTCCTTCAAGTGTGTAAAAAATGTATAAAATTTACCGCTGTGGAAAAGCTATTATAAAAACAAAAGAAGGACGGTGGACCGAGTATGGCGACAGGAATCAAGCAACGATGTTCACGCAGGTACGCGACATTGCTCAGGGTATATCTGGGAATGCTGGCGTTTGTCTCGCTTTGCGCGGCGGTTGTAATGGGAGTGGAAGGTGTAAAGATGGGTGCGTTTGTGCTGCTGGGAGTATTTGCGCTGCTGTGTGCGCTGGCAGTGACGCTTCCTCTTCAAAGCGGACGGGTGAGCTATACGCGGGCAGGAGGCTGCCTGCAAATTGAGAAGGGATTTTTTTTGCGGCGGATGCTGGTGGTCAACCGTTCTGATATACGCTATTCGGAGCTATCAAACGGACCGGTGGAACGCAGATTGGGCGTTTGTACCGTGACGTTCTTTACAGGCGGCGGCAAGGTGCGGCTTCGCGGTTTGGGTGTGGAGGACGGAAAAAGGCTGCATTATTTATTTGGAGGAGGTGCAGCGGAATAGATGGAACAGCAACAGCCTGTGGCGGTGATGGAAGGCAGACCGCACGCTGCGGAGTTTTTCAGGCCGCTTGACCTGTTTTTGGGTGTGTGTGTCGCATGCGTGACAGCTACCCTGTTCTTCAAAGACGCACCGGACACATTACGAATGGCGGTGACAGGTATCGCCGTACTCATACCAACCGTCCTTTGGCTGGCGCTTGCACTGAGACGGCGGGCCATTTTCCGCTGGCGCTGGGACAATGACGTATTATTATTTCATTGCGGCGCATTGGCGAGGCGGGAACGGGCGTTTCGCACAGACAGACTGCTGTATGCTGAAATACTTCATTTGCCTCTTGTGTCCCTGATAGGCGGTGTGCGCGTCAAACTGTATGCCGGGGCTGCCGACCGCGCGGCATTCAGTGCTGTATTGCCGCGCCAGCAGGCGGATGCACTGATAGAAAGAATGATGCGTTCTGAAAAAAAGGGCGAAGCGTCACAGACAAAGAGGATCGTATCCGGGAAATATACGGCACTGCCGTCTGCTATGACGGATGGCGTTATGCTGACGTTGTTGGGCAGCGCGGCGATATTCGTGCTGATGGGAGCGGGGCGTCTTTTTATGAATGTGACGGCCGTGGTTCTTTGGCTGGGAGCGTTTGCACGGCTGGTCGGACGGCTGATTTCCGAGGGAAGACTGTCCGTCAACCGAACGCACGGCGGCTGGGTAATCGTGAAAGGCATAGGTGGCGGCAGGCGGCTGTATATCCCCGACCGTTCGGTCACAGGCATCCGGGAAAGCAGCACCCTTCCCGCGCTGCTGTGTGGAGCCAAACGTGTGGAACTGCTTTGCGGCGGTCTCACAATACCCTGTATGCGGTGGTTTGTATCGTCCCGCTCGTCCGAAAATTTCGATGAGAATCCGTCGTCCCTTGCCTGCGGCTTGCTTGGATGCGGCGGAAATGCGTTTATTGCTCTGAATAATCCGCGTGCCGTGCGGCAAAGATATTTCCTCAT
Organism: uncultured Ruminococcus sp.; assembly: GCA_902802795.1. Lineage (GTDB taxonomy): Bacteria > Bacillota > Clostridia > Oscillospirales > Acutalibacteraceae > RUG762. The sequence goes on along the minus strand of CADCNI010000022.1, from coordinate 1,914 downwards.
GGGGGCGACATGGCTGTGCGGTGCGGCGCTGACGGGCTTTGTCAATCTGTCATCGACGCGCAATGGCGGAGGAATAGGCGTTATTACAGCGGCATTGGGAATTTGTGGGATAACAGGTCTACTGCTTCAATGTGTCGCAGGGGTGCGAGTTGGCAGGTCACTGGGTATCTCTGTTTCGCCGTCCTCTGTGCGCGCCGAGGGAATGGGGCTGCTGACAGCGGAAGCTGTGACGTTGCGGAGGGGATGTCTGGCGAAAGTTCGCATCGGCAGGACGCCGGCTGACCGTGTGAAAGGGCTCTGCACGGTGGAGCTGATTCCAAAAGGCTGCCGCAGCGGCGTCAAATGCCGGTGCATGCCGTATGACAGGGTACAGGCGTTGCTGGAACGATTTGGTTAGGGCCGGATAAGCGTGCGTCCTTGCGACTTGTTGATATGAAAAATTTACAAAAATATCATTAAAATGTTTGAAAAATATGATATAATCATTACAAACAAGGCGATGAAGGAGGCTTTTTTGCATTGAAAACGATTACCATAGACAGAACCTTCGGCAGCGGCGGACGCGAGGTTGCCAAACGGATCTCCGAGATAACCGGTATGCCGTATTTTGACAACGACATCATTCTTACTGCGGCGGAGCAATTTGGCGTAGATGTAGGTGTGCTGAAAAATTATGACGAAAATTATGTCGGCAGTCTGATTTATAATCTGTCCATGTTTTCCGCAAATAACGATTACGAGCAGACCGCGATTTACCGCACCTATTTTGCCGTATCCGAAACGGTGCGCAAACTGTGTCGTGAGAACGACGGAGGTGTTTTTATGGGGCGCTGCGCGGATGTGATTCTCGGTGAAGTGGCGCCGTTGGTGCGTACTTTTATCTATTCATCCTCTATGGAAAAACGTATCGAGCGCACCTTACAGTTGGAGGATGTATCGCAGGGCAAGGCGGAGACGTTTATTCAGCGCAAGGATAAGCAGCGTCGCAATTATTATCAGTTCTTCACCGATAATAAATGGGGCGCGCCTACGAATTACGACATCATGCTCAACACGGCCTCCATTGATTACGATAAATGTGCGCAGATCATTGTTGATCTGGCGAATATGTGATGTGATTTTTCAATCCACCGGAATGATCTGCGGATGTTCCGGTGGATATTTTATGAGATGAAGGAGCCTCATTTGGCAATGTGTTTTTCGGATTGCAATGCATGAATCAAATCATCCTCACGTATATTGTAGCAGTACATTATCAACGGGAGGAATTACTGTGTTTATCAAAACTTTCAAAACTTCCAAAGCGGAATTGATCGTGCTGCTCATTGGATTGATTTGCTTTATCGCTACGCTGTGGTATATCTGCACTCCTAAAAGCGGTACGGCCAAGACTTCCTCAGGCGCATCGTCGGTCAATCAGTTTTTGGTGAACGCGCAAACCGCGTCTGATCGTGAACAGTTTTTGTCGCAGTTCGGATGGGAGATCGACAGCGATCCCATTGAAGCGAGGGAAGTCACCATTCCCGCCGATTTTGGCGAGGTGTATGCCGATTACAACGAGATGCAGAAGACGCTGGGCTTTGACCTGACCGAATACAAAGGATGCCGTGTGAAAAAATGGGTGTATGCCGTGACCAATTACCCCGGCATTCCCCACAACGTAAACGCCACCCTGCTGATTCGCGACGGTCAGGTGATCGGCGGGGACATCTCCTCCACCGGCGGACAGAAATTTACCCATTCGCTTCTCATGCCCGCCGACAGGACGCAGCAGGAGAAAAAGCAGGTATCGGCGGGGGATAAATGATGAATTTCCCAGGGTAAAAGCATTTACTTTTATTAGAGGAAGATGTAAAATAGAGGCATGGATATAAAAACGCTAAAAGAAGAAATCAAAAATATCAGAGAGCCGAG
>CADCNI010000021.1 GCA_902802795.1 uncultured Ruminococcus sp. | reverse complement strand
CCTCCGAATCGGTGAGCTTCTTAACCAGCAAGCTGAAATCTACGAAACTCTTGGCGTGCCATCCCCTTCCTCGTCATGTTAGTCCGAGAATGCAGGATATACGGTTCTTCGGTAATGGCTTTCAGTTTGATGCGGATGTGGCTGATGTGGACGTTGATCGTCTTGTCCTCGCCCTCGTAATATTCTTCCCATGCGTAATTGAAGATTTCCTTTTTGGAAAATACCTTTTTGGGATTGCCGAAAATCAGCTCGAGAATATTGAATTCCTGATGCGTGAGCGGTACTCTCTGACCGCAGAGCGTGGCGGTATAGGAGGATTTGTCCAGCACCAGCTGCTTATAGACAATGCGCGTGTCATCCGGCGCCGCGCCGCTTTTGCGCAGACAGACATACACCCGCGCGACCAGTTCTTTCATCTGAAAGGGCTTGGTGATATAATCGTCCGCGCCGCTCATGAGCAGATCGACCTTGTTGTCCAGCTCGTCCTTGGCGGAAATGACGATCACGGGAATATGGCTGCATTCCCGCAGTTCGCGCAGCACGGTTTCCCCGCTCTTGCCGGGGAGCATAAGGTCGAGCAGTACCAGATCAAAGCTGTCGCTCCGCAGGCACATCAGCCCTTCGGTGCCGGAATATGCCGCCACACAGGCAAACGAATGCTTTTCCAGCGTCGCGGCGATCATCCCACTGATATCCGCGTCATCCTCGATGATGAGTATTTTTTTCAAGAAAACCACCTTCCGCTAATGATTCGCAAACTGCAATGTAATGACAAAATCTCCGTCCTGTATTTCGGCGGAGATTTTTCCGTTCATCGCCTCGGTGAGCTGCTTGGCCACGGGCAGTCCCAGCCCTGACGAATGACGGCTGCGCGATGGATCTGCGGTGTAAAAGCGGTCGAATATCTTGTCAATCTCACCGCTCCAATCTTCGCTGAGATTGTTGCGAACGGTGAGTGTGACGTCCGAAGCCGCAGCCGTCAAGCCAATCGACACGCTGTCGCGTCCGTGAAGCAGCGCGTTTCGCAGAATATTCTGCACCACCCGTCCGAAGGCGATTTTGTTGCCCGATATGAGACATTCGCCGTCAGGAAGATCAATCTGCGGCTCGATGCCGTGCGCCCGGAAATCCTCATAAAAGGAGAGGAGAATTTCGCACAGGCTTTGATTGCAGTCGAATATCTCTGTTTCGAGGCGGTAGGAACCGTTTTGCAGCTTGGCATAGGTAAACAACTGCTCCAGCAAGTCCCACAGCAGATTCAACCGTCCCGTGATAATCCGGGTATATCTGACCCGGTCTTCTTCCCGCTCTGCCTCACAGAGCAGGTTGAAATACCCGTCCAGCGAGGTCAGCGGCGTGCGGATGTCGTGCGCCAGGTCGGTGATCAGTTCCTTGGTGCGGGTTTCCTGCTCCATATAGCGCGCCCGCTCTCTGCGGCTGTCGTCCAGCCATTGATTAACGCTGTCGCGCAGCGCGACAATTTCGGCGCGGTCAAGGCTGACACGGAGATCTATGTTGGTTTCCTTTTCATGGTGATAACGCAGTTGGCGGCAAAGTCCGGCGACCTGCCGCCGATAACGGATATACTCGATCAGCAGCAGCGCCAGCGCCGCCGAAAGTAAAATGATAACAAGCTTCAAATGCAAACTCCCTGTTTTTACGGCGTGTTACGCCATATCCCTTTGGGACACGGCCGCGATACTGATTCCATTATACAACAGAAAGAAGAAAATTGCAACCGCCGCCGCCGTTCCCCACTGCTTTGCGTGGTAAGTGACAGGGAGCATCTTAACATGGTAGATCAGGCAATGTTCTAACACGGAGAAATGCTTCAGCTTCAGCAGATCGTCTATTTTGCTCAGAAAAGCATTGCCGATGCCCATGCTCAGCAGACAAGTCATGGTGATGGCAGCTACTTTGCCGCGTATCAGCTCCGCCAGACACAGAATCAACACGGAAAAAACGTCATACAGCAGAATCTGCATACCTGTATAGCGCAGAATCGCCGCGGCACTGCCCAGCCGGAATTGGTCGAAATAACACAGGCTGATGAGCAGCAGTATAAGAACCACCAGCCATATCTCAACGGCCGTAAAGACCAGCAGGGACACATTCTCGGCCGCCACCATCTGCCATTTTTGACGGGCGTAAATGCCGAGATTTTTCTGAAACCCGCTCTTATATTTGTTGCAAACCGTATTGGCGGCAAAAATGCCGCAAAACATCAAAAACACACCGCTTGAAAGAAAATTTTGCAGCAGGGCTTCAAAGGTCACAGCGCTGCGGCGTGTGAAATCCATCGCCACAAATCCTATGCCGCTGCTCTTGATCTCCGTCATCTCCTCATCGGACATTTCTGTCATCACGACGTTGTCATTCTCCAATGTGTCATTCTGGGATTGTTCCCCGAACGTGGCAGACATCGCGAACAGCAAAACCGCAAACAGAGCCACAAACATAAGCGTTACATACGCCGTCTTTGATCGAACCAACCGAACCATTTCCATTTTGATTAAATTCGTGATACTACTCATGGTTTTCACCCGCTCCTCCCGTCAGATTGACAAAAAACTCCTCTAAGCTCTCCTGCCTGACCGATATGCCGCGCAGCAGAATCCCCCGCCGCGCCAGCGTCATATTGATCTCGCCCACCCTGTCGCAGCAATTCGGCACGCGAACGGTGTTGCTGTCGCACACCTCGTAGGCGGCGTAGCCCATTTCTTCAAGCGCCAGACAAACCTCTTTGACCGCGTCGGATTTGATCTCCACACATTCCGCGCACTGGTCGAGCAATTCCTCTTTGGAAAGCTCCCGCACCAGCCGACCCTCATTGATAATGCCGTAATGCGTGGCAATGCGCGCCAATTCGTCGAGAATGTGGCTGGAAATGATGACCGTCATTTCATATTCGCGGCTGAGCTTTTCGATCAGCTCGCGAATCTCGATCACGCCAACGGGATCCAGACCGTTGATCGGCTCGTCGAGAATCAGCAGGTCGGGCGTGCCGATGAGCGACATGGCGATGCCGAGGCGCTGCTTCATGCCGAGAGAAAACTGTCCCGCCTTTTTATGCCCTGTGTCAGACAGCCCCACCAGCGCGAGCAGCTCATTGATTTTCCCGCGATGGTAAACGCCGGTTGCCACGGCTTTGAGACGCATATTGTCAAAAGCGGTCATGTCGCCGTAAATACCCGGCGCTTCAATCAGCGCGCCGATGCGGTTTTGCCCGACGGAATCCTCCGCGTCCGTTCCAAAGAGTCTGATCTCGCCGGAGGTGGGCTTTGCCAGCCCGGCAATCATTTTCATAAAGGTGGTCTTGCCCGCGCCGTTTCTGCCGATCAAGCCGTAGATGGACCCCTTGGGGACATGCAGACTGAGATCGTCCACCGCGCGCTGATGACCGTAGGTTTTCGTGAGGCATACCGTTTCCAGCAAATACGCATTCATATCAAACCGTCCTCTTTTCTATGGGAAATAATACAAGTCGAGCTCTTCCTGTCAAAACCATTATACGCCCGCAAAGGTAAATCTGGCGCAAAAAAATCATAAAGAAAGTGTAAAGGCAAAAAAGAAAACAAAAGAAAAAATAATCCCACAAATTAAAAAAAACACTTGACAAACCGATAAAAACGTGGTATTATATTTTTCGCTAACTGATCGGTTACACAGTCATGAGCTGTGTGTCCCAGTGTTGGCTACTATGCGGATATGGCGGAATTGGCAGACGCGCTAGATTCAGGTTCTAGTGAATGCAAGTTCATGCAGGTTCAAGTCCTGTTATCCGCACCAATTCTGGAGGGGTGTCCGAGCGGTTTAAGGAGCTAGTCTTGAAAACTAGTGATAGGGTGACCTACCAAGGGTTCGAATCCCTTCCCCTCCGCCACACCTCTCTTTTTTTGTTTTATATATGTTATGTGATTGTCAACACATTCGGAGAAGTACTCAAGTGGTGACGAGGCTCCCCTGCTAAGGGAGTAGGCTGGCTAAACACTGGCGCGAGGGTTCAAATCCCTCCTTCTCCGCCAACAGCGCTGCGCTTGCGCGTGCAAGATCAAGAGATAATGGAGAATAGATAATAGATAATAGTGAAAGCGAAAAACTTCGCCGCGCTGTTGTACGATTATCTATTCTCTATTATTTTTTATCTATTATCTGAATCTTGAATTAACAGAAAATTTGATGATTATCAATGGCAACTATAGAGTGCAGGGCAAGGCGGAGGACGACGGTGGGCTGGCGCCCACCTAGGACGACAACGCAGCCATGTGCTCGCCAGCGCGCCGAACTTGTCTTTTTGTTTGGATTGCTATAACAGTATTCTCCCTGAAAAAACGCTGAAATTTGCAGCACGGATTGTCTGGAAATCAAGCGTATATTGATTACTTCCATCAACACCGCAAAGCAAAGCAATAACTGCCCGGCATCTTTTTTGTACTATCCTTCCCCGGCACATGCAAATTGGTAAAATTTGCATGTGCCGGGGATTTTCATTGGAGTCATCTTATACTAATTGTCAATCAAAGTAGACAATTAGTATTAACAATTCTCAAAAGTTTTTTCAATATATCTTTTCCCTTTTTATACCGGGACAACTGTCAATGGACGATCTGCTGCATGAGGTGGGGGTCTTTGATCTTGTCATCCTGCGCGAAGGTCAGCACCTTGGTCATGATTTCGGCGGTTTTGGGATCCTCGTCGATAAAGGGCAGGAAGAGCTTGCTCTTTTTGCCGCTCTGGACGGCAAGCACGTTGATCTGATGTCCGCCGAATTGGTGTATCACGCCGCTGCCGAGGTGAATGGAATACTTTGCGTGTTTGCCCTCGATGATCGCGTGGTTCTTTTCGAGCCGCACATTGCGGATGCCGAAGAGTTCCAGATTGAACGCCAGTATCACCTTGCGCATTTCCACGGTGGAATGGCTGGTTTCCGGGTCAACGCCGCCGGCGTGCGCCACGCTGACCGCCAGATCCACGTCGCGCATGACTTCCGAATACACGATGTCGGGAATGTCCTTGATTCGGAGCGGCTCGTAGGTGCGGCGATTGACAAAGAACACCCCTTCGAGCGTCGGCGCTTCGATATCACTCGGCGAGAACCAGTCCGCCACCGCGTAAAGGCTTGCGATGATGTCGTCCTTATAGTACACCTTCTGCAATCCGTTTTCGTAATCGGCGATCCAGCGGCGGTTCTTCAATGCGCCCACCGTGCGGGATGTCTGTATCTGATGTCCGGCGAAAAGAAGCGACTTTTCTTTTTCCAGCTCCTCGGGCAGCTTGACGTAAAGCTCCCGGAAGACCTGTCGGAAGGGCTGGAGGATACCGTCCTTCTCTCCCTTTTCAAGGAACAGTTTCTGATAATCCGCCCACACCTTGTGCTCGTACAGGTCAAAGGGATGTGCCACCCGCAGGGCAAATGCCTCCCCGGGCGTGACGGTGTGACCCGAAGCGTCGGTCAATGCGCCGCCGCCGACCAATCCGCTGACAAATTCACCCTCCGCCGACACAAACACGAGCTGCTCCACGATGGAGCGGATGACCGGATTTTCGCAGAGCATGAGCAATTCTCCGAAGCCGAAGGAACCCCGTTCCTCCATCGCCAGCTCGAACATCTTCACCGTGCGGCTGTACTGCTGCCGCAGCTTGTCGCAGAAGTCCTTGATTTCGACAAAAGCCGCGTCCTTCTTGATGGCTGCCGGCGCGGATTTGAGCGCCTTGCCGTCCTTGGTATATCGCAGCGAAGGCTTGCCGTCTTCCACGGCGATCCATACCTCATAACCGCCGATGTCGTTCGGTTCAAAATAATCCATATGCTCCCGCACGAGCTGCGTCTCCATCGAGAGCGTCAGCCGCGTGTCGTCGGAGTATCCGGCCGTCACCGCAAGATTCTTTAAAGCAAACCGCGCCGCTTCTCCCTCGCTGGCACGTCGCTGCGCGCCGAACTGCCGGCTTTCCCGTGCAAACTTCTGTATAAATTCGTAGCGCTGCAAAATATCCGCCCGGTTTTGCGAGGGGATAATCGCCAGACTCAGCAGCAGGTCTTTGTTGCGCTTTTCGTCAATCGCCGCTTCGGTGGCGGCAATGTCCATCTTGCCCAGCGCGGCGTCGGCAAATTTGCGCGCGCGGGTGTGCATGTTGTTGTCGGAGGTGTATTTGGCGGCCTTGTAGATTTTGTCAAAGGTCTTTTCGCCCAGCACGTCATAGGCTTCATGGAACCACTTCACATCAAAACAACCGCCGGCGAGTTCTTCCGCCGTAAGCGGCGTGTATTTGGCGATCACCGCCCGCGTCCGTTCGCTGATGCCGCCCGCCGTGTGCGCCATGAAGTAATAGCAGCCGCTCTTCATGCCCGCGATGCCGAGACAGTCCGCAATGATGTCAATCCACTGCGGCGCGTACATCGCCACCTCGATGAGGCGGTCGGGCTTGATTTTGGATGTTTTCATGCATTCGGCCAGTTTCCGGGCATTGTCGTCCGCCGCGGGATAGCACACGTTCAGCAGGTGGCTGAGCGACTGCTTCTTGGAAACGACGGAGCCATACCAATAGGAAGTGCGGCTGATGGTGTCGCTGCCGAACGCCTTCAATATCTCCATAAGCCGGTCAATGCCGTAGATTCGTCTGATTTTGACGGCCGCTTTGGAAAAGACCGTTTCGCTGTCGCCCCGCTTGAGTTCCACATCGAGTATTTTTTCGATCAGTCTGGAAGCGAGGCGGTTGCCGAATTGATACAGCTCCGAATCCGTGGGAATCTGGTTTTCCTCCGGATCCAGCGTGATCCCCTCGTCGGCGTACACGCTCAGGAATGCCACGCGGGTTTCGTAATTGTACCAGTTGAACATTCCCGAAACAAAGGGCGTAAGCTCACTGACCGCTCTCTGTATGCCCATGCCTTCCAGAAGCGTTTTGTAAAGAATATCCTCGCTGATAATGCCTTCCCGGCAGGCTTTGATATAATAGGCAATCTGCGGGTTGATAAACCGCAGCTCGTGCTCCTTGATTTCTCCCTTTTCCAGATGTCCGAGCGGGTCGTTTCTGACGGCAAGCTCGTGAAGCAGCAGGAAATTGGTAGCAAAATCCTCATGCAGCCGCAGCTTCATCTGTTCGATGAAATAGGAGGGCAGGCTGGTTTTGAGAAGGTTGTATTTTTTTCCGCTCCATGTGTCGTTCTTCTCCCTGACCACATCGAACCAGAGCTGCTCCGACGGCACTTCCTTGGCAAGATACCCGATGATGTGCTGGATAATATCCATCGGCAGGGCAAGCCGGAATTCGCTGATGATGCTTTCCAGCGCCGCGTTGCATACCTGTGTGAAGTAGCTGTGACCGAAGCGTTCGTCCCTTTCCTTCAGCATATTCCGGCAATCGGTATCCGCGATTTCGCCGAAAATCCGCCGGATATTCCGGTCAAAGGCCAGTTTGCCGTTTTCGGTCAGAGAAACATTGACGCCGTTCCTGCGTTCCAGATAAACCGCCCAGAAGCGCTGCGGCGTCCGGATGGTTTCGCGGTAAAACCGCGCCCACAGTTCGTGACAGGGAATCTTTTCATACACGGCGGATGGTTCAATGTTGCGGTACTGCCAATAGGAAGGCGAAAAATTGCCTCCGAATGTGCCGAGAAGATGTTCTTCCCCCGATGTGTCGGTGTAGGTCATCTCGGCATTGTCGTCGATGAGCTTCATAAAGGCAAGATAGATACCGGTCAGCTCATCGGGAGAAATCGACAGGTAATCCCTGACCACGCTGAGATCCGGCGTAAAGGCAACCGGCGCCAGCGAGGCATGGGGGTCATACAGTCCGTAGCCGTTTTCCTTGGTGACCTCCGCGCTGACCGGACTGCCCAGAATCTCGCCCAGCAGAATTTCTTCCCGCTCACTGGGAGAAGGAATGGCGGCTGCCAATGCCTTTTCTTCGGAGAAGTCCGTCTCCCCATATTCGTCTATGGCGTATTGCAGAAGGTCGAGCGCCGCCAGACGGATATTTTCATCCTTGGCGGGCAGCATGCGCCTCAGACTTTCCTGCATGCCCGCGCTGTCGCGGTTCCGGAGAAGCACAATGACCCCTTCCCGCAGGTCGGCGGTCTTGTATCTGGCAAAGGCTTCGATGACGGCGTATTCCTCCCCCGAAAGGGGCGTTTTTTTCAGCACCTCCACCGCCTTTTTGCGGGTGAAGGTTTCGCGGTCGGCTGCCGCCTGAAGCAGCGTGTCCCGCTGCGTCCGTGTGGCAAGCCGGGAGGCGATTTTTTCCAGCGCGTGCGCACGGCTGCCCGATTCTATTTCGGGCAGTTTGCCGCAGAGGAAGTCGATCTTTTCATCGTCCTCCATGACGCAGGCGGCTTCCAGCGCGCACATGAGCAAAATGCTTTTGGTCATGTAACTGGCATACCACGGGTAAACGATAGGGGCATATTCCACCTTCTTGTGCGGCATGATTTCGTACATATGGAGCAGGATGTCATAATGCCGCGCCGCGAGCGCTTTGTCGTCATGAAGCGCTATTTCGTTGCGGGAGGCGTTGTCTCTGCGGAACCGGTTGAAGATATACACGCCGTCAAAAAGCGAAAACAGCCTGTAATCCTCCGGGTGCGCCTCCAGCACCGCCACAGCGATAGGGGCGGTCACATCGGGCTGTTCGAGATTGCGGCAGAAATAGCCCACCGTCATGAGCTGCATCATGCTGCCGCAGGAACCGCCGTTGACGCCCGTCAGCGCAAGAATGGTGCGCATGGCATCCTCCACGTCATAGAAGCCCAGCCCCCAGAGTCCGAGATAGATGTCCACCGGGTCTTCGGACGCGATCATGTCAAGGGCGTTCTCACGGCTTTGCAGAGCGCGGACAGCTCCCTCTATGATTTTTCCGGCGAGACGGTCGGGGTCTTCCCAGCGGGCAAGTCCCGTCCATGTGCCGATGGAGCGCTTGACAGAAGCAAAGCGCACGAAATTCTGTTCGTGAATCACTGTCAGTAATTTGATAAAGGCCTGTCGTGTGCCGCAGTCGGCGGCTTCGCAGATCGCCTGCCGCAAGCCCTCCGAAAGCCCCGCCGCTATCAGCAGCTTGCAGAGAAGATCATGCAGCCCGTCATCTGATGAGCAGATCACGCCCCGTATCACTTCGGTCGTGAGAATCGCGGCGTTGTTCTCGGAAGTCATCATGTCCCGTATGGTGTCGATCACCTTGCTGTCGCCCGCGTCAATCCGCGCGGCAATGATGTAAGCGTCGTAGCCGCCCATGTTTTTTCTCACCGCGCCGAGCGGGTCTTTGTAATTCTTCCGCACAAAGCTGTCCATATCCTCCGCTGTGCAGCCAAGCACCCCCAGCAGAAAATACGAATAGGTCAGACGGTACATCCGATCCAAAAAGCTGTAATAATCCGAACAGCGGAAGCTGCGGCGGTAGTAGCTTTCGGAATACTGGAACTGATTGAATTTGTCAAGCATGGCGTAATAATCCCCGGCAAATTCCGGCGGCACCAGCAGCTCCACCGCTTCGCCGAAATGCGCCTTGACAAAGGTCGACAGGCAGTCAATGCGCTGCGGGGGAATGCTGACCGGATATTGTACATGATAGATGTTGTAATTATCCACTACCACATGGTTGACAAATTGCGTTTGTTCCTCTGAGAGCGAATCGAGCTGCGCCCTGTTCCGGGCGGAAAAATCCTTCCAATATTGGGTGACGGCTTCAGATGGATTGGCCATTCTGCATACACTCCTTCTTTAGAGCCTATCCCAGAATTAGCCGTGCGCGGATTGCGCAGGCAGTTTTTCGCCAGACAAGGCGCTTTTCCGCAGCAATACTTTCGTATTGCAAGGGAAAGCAACGCAGTATGGCGGAAAAATGACAAGCAAGACGTGTGCGTATAATTTTGGGATAGGCTCTTAGTAAAATCACCACATTCTGCCCGCCAGCATGGTCAGGCGTACAAAGGTGAGGCTGTGGATGTCAGTCAGATCAACGGCTTCGTCGAGGTCTTGCAGCCGCCTGTCATCGGCAAATATCACGACAATGCCGTCGCTGAATGCCTCCAGCGCGTCGGCGGTCGCCTTTGACAGCACCGCGTCCTTTTCACCGTAATTCACACCGAAGGACACCTTGCCCTGCGACGCTTTGTCCTCGATCTGTTCCGGTGAAAGCGCGGTCAGCAGGTCGCTGTTTTGCCTTCGCTGGTTGTAATCGTTCACACACCACGCGACAGTGGCTTCCAGCAAGCCCTTCACGTCGGAAATGCCCTCGTCATAGGGGACGGTGACCGTCTGGCTCTTGTTTTTCTTTGTCGCCGCCGATTTCACATTGACGCTGATCTGCAACATACCATATTTCCTCCTGCCATACGGTGAATTCTATTCCTATTCTAACACTTGGTGGTGGAAAATTCAATAGTATTTACAAGAGCATTTTCTTCGACAGAGACAGTTGACTTTGGCGGATGCCATTGCTATAATGAAATACAAGAACCGCAGGAAAAATTCATAGAGAGAATGCCGTTACGGAGGGAATAACAAATGACACAAGAACAGTTTTATGCGGAGATTGCGCGGAGAATAAAGGTGATCGTCAATGATATCTCGCGTGAAGAATATGACGACATTCTGACAGTCGCATCCATTGATTCGTCGTGGTGCGGAACACAGGGTACGCAGGCGGACGGCATCAAAGAATGGTCGGAATGGCTGCACGGTCAATTTGCTTTGTGGACAGAAGACGACGGCAAAACGTATGTGGTTGACCCGTTTGATGAGCAATATATGGAAATTCTTCAGACCGAAGGCACCTACGCTTTTGTCACCTACACGGCGACGAGTCATGGGGAACCGCTTGATTTCTGGTTTGAATTTGAATGCACCTATGATGAAAATGAGCAAGTAAAAATTGTGTGGAATGTCAATATCTGACGATAATCAACAGGGCGTGCCGCTGTCATAGCAGCCCCTATTCTCTTGCGATTGACGGATGGAAACGATTTACAATTTAAACATAATAAAGCACATTTGGTTTTAAAAAGATTGGTTATCATAAAACGGATAACCGTCTTCACAAGCCCAATGTGCTTTTTTCAAATAATAAAATTTAAAAAATTCAAAAAAATCAAAACTATTTTTCCTTGTCCGTCGTATACACTAATGGACGTCCAAAATACCCAATCAAACAGCGGAAAGGGGGTGTCAGCAGCCATGACAGACGAACAGCTCGTCTTCATCATCGTCAGCTTTGGCAGCGACAAGGCGAAAGAACGGCTGATTCTGCGGTATTACGACCATATTTACGCCTTTGCCTATCGTCGGCTTGACAATGCGGACGACGCGTATGACGCGGCGCAGGAAATCTTCATCAAGGCGATGAACGCGCTCCCGTCCTTTGACAAGCGCCGCGCTTCTTTCAAGACATGGCTGTATGCCGTCGCCTCGAATTATCTGCGCGATTGTTTTAAATGTTTTTATAAACGGCGCGTCGAAGGGATTTCCACCTCTGTCAATGAAGAAATCCCTCTGGACGAACGCTTTGAGGAAACCGTCGAAACGCGTGCGCTGGCGGCGCAGATCATGGACTATCTGGAAAAAAGCGACTACTGTGCCTACCGGATCGTGGAGCTGAAAATTTTCGGAGACATGACCTTTGAAGAGATCGCCGCCATGCTGCGGCTTTCCCCGAACACCGTCAAGACCCGCTATTATGCCGCTGTCAAAAAATGCAGAAAGGAGTTTTCACAGTGATTCACAAAACCGACATTCCCTATCCCACTGCCGCACAAAAAAAGCAGTCGGTGGCTCAGATCATCCGACAGACCAAGCCGTCCCGTGTGGGAGCGGTTCGCTTCTTAATCAATGCCTACCGTGAAATCGGTCCGGCTACGGTTCTCCGCAATTCGCTTGGCATATTCGGTATGTCGGCGGTCGCCTTTGCCGTCGGAATGGCGTGGGTGCTGATGGAATATGACCCGTCCTTTGCCGAAGAGGGGAACATCGCGCCGGTGCTGGCGATCTTTTTCTTTGGCTCTCCGCTGGTGCTGCTGCTCACCGACTTTCTCTACCGCCTGCGTGAAAAGCCGCTGGGGGTGTACGAAATGCAGAGCGCGTATAAATACACCGCGCGTCATCTGATTCTGCTGCGTATGCCGCTTTTCTCCCTGGGAACGGCGGCGCTGGATCTGGCGGCGGCGCTGACGTGGTGCAGTCTGCGGGGAACGCAGTACCTGCCGCAGATGATCGGACTCATCGCGTCGGGCGTGATGCTTTATTCGCTGCTGAATGTCGCGCTCTTCAACCGTTTCGGACTGACGGGTTGTATCGGGTGCGCCGTCATATGGGGATTGCTGACGCTTGGATTTGCCTATTTAAATCCCGCGCAGCAGTACGCCTTGATGACAGGCATTCCCTTTGCGGTACACATGCTGTCCGGTGCGGCTATGGCGGCTCTGCTCACGCTGCTGGTGAGGATTTTTTACCAAAGACCCATGTGTTTAATTCGTAATGCGTAATGCGTAATTAGGCGATTGTAAAAGGAAATGAAAATTTAGTGGGAAGTGGGAAGTGAGGAGTGGGGAGAAAGAAAAAGAAAAGCGCAGCGCATAATTAGCGAGCGTCTTTTTTCCAGGCGAGCGTGGGAGTCCAGGGGGAACTTGTTCCTCCTGGCGGGTCAAGGGCAGCGCATGTCAGCGAAGCTGACAGGGAGTGGGGCAAAGCCCCACGAGTGAGGCGTAGCCGAACGAGCGGAACGAGCTACGATTGAGAAGGCAGTCGGGCGAATACGGCAACAGCCCAATATCACAAGTTGCCTTGCTCCAAACGGAGAAAAAGCGTCCCTTTCCCGTTAATCAGACCCCGAATTTACGCGATTTTTAACTTTTACAATCGGCTAAAAACTTGTAATGATAAGGAGAAAAAAATATGCTGGAAATCAAAAATGTATCCAAATCCTTCAAGGATTTCAACGTGCTCAAAGACGTGAATCTCACCTTTGACAAAGGGGTTTACGGACTGCTTTCCCCGAACGGCGCGGGAAAGACGACGCTCATCAAAATGATCGTCACGCTGCTTCATCCGGACAGCGGGGACATTCTGTGGAACGGCGAAAACATCGCTTCGCTCGACGGCAGTTACCGGGAACTGGTGGGCTATCTGCCGCAGAAATTCGGCTATTACCGCGACGATTCCCCCACGCAGTTTCTCACCTATATGGCGGCGCTTAACGGCGTGGACACGGCTGTCGCCAAGGAACGCTGCCAAAAGCTGCTCGAACGGGTGGGTCTGAGCGACGTCACGCACAAGAAAATGAAGAAATTCTCCGGCGGCATGATTCAGCGCGTCGGCATTGCGAACGCCCTGATGAACGACCCGCAGATCGTCATCTTCGACGAGCCGACGGCGGGACTCGACCCGATGGAGCGCGTGCGCTTCCGCCATATTCTCGCGGAGCTGGGCAAGACGAAAATCGTCATTCTCTCCACCCACATCGTCAGCGACATCGAGAACATCGCCGATCAGGTGGTCATGATCAAAGACCATGAAATCTACGCCTGCGACACCATCGAAGCCATTCTCAAAGATCACAATGCGGACAACCTCGAAACCGCCTTCATGAATATCTACGGCGGCGAGGCGCTGGAGGACGCGATATGAAGGCGCGTGTGATGTGGGGCGAAATGCGGCGGTACTGGCGACCGTTCACACTGGTTGTCATGACGGCACTGCTGCTGATGTGGCAGCTGGTGTTTGGTTCACACTCGTTTACGTTGGGAAAAGGGACGGACGGCGCGATTGCCTATGATTTGTCAGTGGAATATGTGCAGCGGTTCGGAGAGACGATTGACCCGGACGAGCGCGCCGAGGTGGCGGCGGATTATGAAAAAGCACGGACGGCGCTGAATGAACAATACGAGAAGTATATGGGACAGTTTGACATTCATACCAAGGAGGATTACCATTTACTGTCGGGAGCCGTTGCCTATATGGGTTCTCACACGCCGGACGAATGGCAGGAAGAAGAGATCGTGCAGGAAGCCGCCGACCGCTGGGGCGCGGACAATTTAGCGGAATTGGAAGAAACATGCACCCAAATCTTCTGGGACAAAATTCCCTACGAAATCGCTCACAGAGAGCAAATACTGGAAGGCATTCTGGGCTGGGCGGAGAGCGTCGATGAATGGGAGCAGTTCGTGGCAAGCCTTCCCACGCTCGACCGTGCCTCTTTGGAAAAAAGAACGCTGCGATGGGAAATTGCCAACGAATACAGCCCCTCCGCCGAAAGGCGTATCACACAGGTCATGCAGTCCAATGACGGGAAGCTGTCGCTGCTGGAATGCGTATATGACGCGGGCGAGTCTTTTCAGGGTCATTATCAGTTCTGGGAGGCATTGACTTTCCTTCTCTGCGGACTGATTGTTCTGCCCCTGCCGGTGGGCAACCGCGTGTCGCGCGTGACGCCTATGCAATATTCGACACACACCGGACGGCGCGTCATTTTCGCCCAGCTTGGCGGCGCGCTCCTCAATACGTTGCTCGTCAACGCGGGGGTGGACGGATTCTTTACAGTGATTTACTTTTTGCGTGAGAAGAACACGCTTCATCTGTGGCATTGCCCGATGAACCTGTGCAGTTACCCGCACATTCTCTGGCTCGACCTGACCTTCGGGCCGTTTGTATGGCTGACTTATGGCAAAGCGTTGGCGCTGTCGCTGGGGCTGACGGGTGTGCTGTTTGTCCTGTCGCACCTGAGCAAAAATTATCTGCCGGCTTTGGCGGTCTCGGTGCCGACTGTGATTCTGTTTATCAAATTATCCTATGAGATTGATTATATGTTAAATATCCAACTTTATCCCTCCTTTGCCTATCCGCTGGCGCTGCTGCTTCCTGCCGCTGTGTCCGCCGCTGCGATGGCTGCATTTGTCAAACAGGCGCGAAAGGCTGATTATGTGGATTGAGGAATGATAAAAATGACAATACTGACGAAAATGCAAGAACAATGGAAACTGACCGCAGGGGAAATGCGGCGGTATCTGAAACCTGTGACATTGATAGTTTGCGGACTGCTGCTTTTCTTTTTCGGCATTCTGCTCAACATATCGGTGGAAAAATTCGGAAGGGATATGAGCGGCGCGACATATGAGCTGCAAAAATCCCTGTATGAACGCTTCGGCACGACGCTTGACGCGGACGAACGGGCGCAGATTGTCAGCGACGCGGACGCGCTGAACAGGGAATACAACGCGCTGATAGAGCAGTATCTCGGTGAATATGACATTCACAGTGAGGACGATTACGATCTGCTGGTGATGACGGCGCAGGATACGGAAGAGGAACGATACGACGAAGCCGCCGACCGGTGGGGCGCGGAGAATCTGACGTCGCTGTCGGAAACCTGCTGGGCGATTCTGGCGGACAAGGAGCCTCTCAACCACCTGAACTATCAACGGCGGGCCATGGCTTCGGTGATCCAATATTTTAAAGCTTACGACCGCCTGCAGGAAGAATATCGCACAACAGGCACGGTGAAAATGGAACTGGATGGCAGCGGTGCAGAAGCGAACGAAAAAACACTTGCTCCCCTGCTTGCGGATTTGAAGCGGGACAAGGTTTCGCTGTTGTCCGTAAACTCGCATTGGCTGTTTTTCCGTGATTGTATGCGCGACGAATGGGGATTGCTGATTTTCATGCTGTGCGCCTTTGTCACCGTGCCGCTGCTGATCGGCAACCGTCTGGAGGGCGTACAGCCCATGCAGTTGACCTCCCGCGAAGGACGGCGCGTCTTGCCACGGCAGCTTGGCGCGGCGGTGGGCTGTGCCGTACTGGTGAATCTGGCGGCAGACCTCGTCTTTTACCTCGTGTTTTTCCACGGTCAATATGACACGGGCTTCCTGCTGGACTGCCCTGTCAACGCGGGAGCGCTGGGCGAACGGTTTGTTTTCGATCTGACCTACCGGCAGTTCGTGGAACTGAGCTTTGCCGTTCTGCTGGCGGTTTCGCTGCTGCTCACCTGCGCGGTGTTTGTTATGTCGTATTTCTGTAAAAATTACATAGTCGCGGCAGCCGTCTCCATTCCGCTCGTTATTGTGTGCAACGGCTGGTATGGCGAGCTGACCAAATACGGTTATCCCTTCCATTATCGCGCGATGCCGTTCGCCGTCCTGACCCTGCTCCCCGCCGCCGCTGTTGTCGCGGCTGTATGCGTGTTCATTTGGAAAACGCGGCGCGAGGATTATCTCTACGGATAACAGGCAAGTGAAAAAAGATTTACGGAAACGGGTGGTGCATATAAAATGAAGGTGATTGGGTGGGAAGTCCGGCGATATCTGCCTCCGATGACGCTGCTGCTTTGCGGCGCGCTGGTACTGCTGATTTATCTGGCCTACGGGAAGGACTGCAACAGCCGATACAGGGACGGCTACGGTCAGAGCTACCGGCTGTCAGTGGAATACCAGAAGCGATACGGGGACAGCATTGACGCCGCCGAATGGGAGGATATAAAAGCGCGGCAGACGGAGGAACGCGCCGCGCTGGATGAAATGTTTGAGAGCGCCATGGGACAGTACGGGATTCACAGCAAAAACGATTTCGACCTGCTGCGGGAGGCGGAGGAGCAGGACAGCGAGGCGTATGCCGAAGCGCTCCGCGTGTGGGGCGAGGACGGACTGGCGGAGCGTCTGCCCCATCTGGAGGAATGCATGACGCTGGCGTGGAGCGAACCGCTGGTGAGCGCCATTTTTCACGAGCAGGGGGTGCGTTCCTCGATCAGGCAATGGGAAGCGGCGGAGGAAGCGCGGCAGTCCTTTACCGTCAGCCATAGCGATTGGTATGCGGGGGAGAGCGATTTTGTCAAGGCGCGGCTGAAAGCCTCACTGAACAAGCGCGAGACGGCGGTTTGCAGCGTGGTGTATTCACTCACATTTCCTTCCGATTATCTGCCGTGGAACGTGCTGATCTGCCTGCTTTGCGCGGTCGTCGTTCTGCCGCTGCCGGTCTGCAATACGGTCACAGGCGTGAACCAACTGCAATTTTGCTCCAGGACAGGTCGGAAAATACGGCAAAAACAATTTGTCGCGGCGCTTTTCCTGACAGCGGCGGTGAATGTGCTGACAGACGCCTTGTTCGGCGCGGTCTACTTCTTCGGTGCGGGCAATACGCGGCACCTGTTGGGCAATCGGCTGAATGCGGGCGAATGGGATCATCCGCTCTGGCTCGATCTGACGTATGGGCAGTTTGTCTGGCTTTGCTTAGCCGTGACGCTGCTTTTCTCCCTCGCGTTGAGCTGCGTATTTTTTGCGGTCGCCTGTGGCAGCCGCCATTATCTGACGGCGATCGCGGCAGCGATTCCCCTGCTGATGGCGGAAGGGTTCGCATTCCGCCGGGAGGTGCAGTTCCTGCCGCTGCGGACAGGCAGTGCGGCGGGGTTCTTCCTGCTGCCTGCCGTGGGATTGACAGTGGCGGCGATTTCGGTTTTATTATGGCGGCATAGCGTCAAAGGCGGGACTATTCCCGCGGCACATGCCGTTCAGGAGGTAAGAGACAAATGATGTTTTTCAAAAACGAGATCCGCAAGATACTGCGATTCCCCCTGTTCTGGGTGATGATCGCGGTTTGTGCGGGACTGAATCTCTTCGTGATCGCGGACAGCATGAGCTATGAGCGGGTTGGCATTCAGGCGGTCAATGACTATGTGCGCAGCGGAAATGTGCCGTCCTACGACGAGTACAATGTGTGCGTGAATTACGATGCGGTGAAGGAGAGTGCCTACGACCAGTATTACAAGGACTTCGACATCCTGGCATTCAAGGCCGATATCGAAAAAATGTTCGTCACAAAGAGCAGTGCCGCTGCGCAGAAGCTCATCGACCGCCATTATCAGAAGGCGGCGGCGCGAGTGGATGAAATCCGACAGGACGGCGAAGCGTATGACAACTATTATCCCGGTGTGACCTTTTCGCTCCACGAGATGCTTTACGGCAATCTGTTTTCGCTCCTGCTCTTTGAACTGGCGGTAACGGCCTGCTTCATGACCGCCTATCTGATGAAGTACGAGGAATTCCACGACACACACCAGAATGTCTATGCCACCAAAATCGGGCGTGGCATTGTGTTCAGCAAGGCGGCGGCCTCCGTGGCGGCTTCGGCACTGGCGGCGGTGATCGTGATAACGGCGTCGGTGACGTGCTTCCTTGTCATTCTGCCGCAGTCGTGGACATTCCTGCAAAGCAGCGTTTCGGCGGCGATGGCGACCGAAGACAGAGGCATGGTGTGCTATCCCTTTATCACTTGGACGCGCATGAGTCAGCTCGGCTATCTGCTGCGCGCCTGTGCGGTGACGGTCGGTTACACCGTGACGGCTTCGCTGGTGACATTCGTGCTGTCCTTCGTCTCCAAAAACGCTTACGTCAACGCCGTGCTGACGGCGATGCTGTACTTTGCCCTTTTCGTGGCGGCGGTGGTGTTTCCCGGCAGCAATCTGTTCGGGTTTGTGCTGATGTTCACGCCCACAGCGGGTATGCTGAACGTATCCGACTGGTTCATGGAATATGTGTTTACCCCTTATGTTTCCTATCCCGGTTATGAAACATGGGTCTGTATCGTCTGGCAGCTACTGGCACTGGCGGTCACGCTTCCGCTATGGCGGTATTTTCGGAAAGCAGGCATCCATTGAACATAAGAAAAATGGCAAAATAACAAAAGGATTCCCCCTTTCACAGAACGAAGCGTTCATACGAAGGGGGAATCCCTTTTGTTGGAATGGATCGGGGAGAACGATACAAACCGTATCAAGTCCGAATCCATTATCGTTTCTATTTTGCAAAACTTGGATGGATGCGCTTTCCGAATTTTGACTGTCTTACTCCCACTCGAAGGAGCCGGTAAAAAGCACCGTTTCTTCGGCGCTCACTTCCAGCAGACCGCCCGCCGTGCGTCCGGTCTTTTCGGTGTCGCCGTCATCGGAAACGATTTTGCAGACGCAGGGCTTGACGGTACACACGAGCGGCGCGTGTCCCGCCAGTACCGCCATATCGCCCTCTGTGCTGCGCACCGAGAACTGTGTGACCTCGCCGCCAAACAGCACGCCGTCCGGCGACGTGATTTTCAGATGAAAGGTGTTCATTGCTTCGCCCTCTCTGCCCTCTCCGCTACTTCGTCAATCGTCCCCGCAAAGAGGAACGCCGACTCGGGATAGTCGTCACACTTGCCTTCGATGATTGCTTTGAAGCCGCGAATGGTTTCGCTCAGCGGCACATAGATGCCTTCGATACCCGTGAACTTCTCCGAAACATGGAAAGGCTGCGACAGGAAACGCTGAATCTTTCTCGCACGCTGCACAAGCATCTTGTCGTCGTCCGACAGTTCGTCCATACCCATGATGGCGATAATATCCATCAGTTCTTTGTATCTCTGAAGAACGCGCTGGACTTCCTTGGCAACCTTATAATGCTCCTCGCCCACCACTTCGGGGGAAAGAATGCGACTGGTGGATTCCAGCGGATCGACCGCCGGATAGATGCCCTGCGCCGCAATGTTTCTCGCCAGAACCGTCGTCGCGTCCAGATGGGCAAACGTCGTGGCAGGCGCGGGGTCGGTCAGGTCGTCGGCCGGCACGTAAACCGCCTGCACCGAGGTGATGGAACCCTTCTTGGTGGAAGTAATGCGCTCCTGCAAAGCGCCCATTTCATTAGCCAGCGTCGGCTGGTAACCGACGGCGGAGGGCATACGTCCGAGAAGCGCCGACACTTCGCTGCCTGCCTGTGTGAAACGGAAGATGTTGTCGATAAAGAGCAGTACATCCTGCCCTTCCTGGTCACGGAAATATTCCGCCATCGTCAGACCCGACAGCGCCACACGCATACGTGCTCCCGGCGGTTCGTTCATCTGACCGTAGACCAGTGTGGTCTTGTCAATAACGCCCGATTCCTTCATCTCGCAATACAGGTCGTTACCCTCACGCGTGCGCTCGCCCACGCCGGTAAAGACCGACAGACCGCCGTGTTCCTTGGCGATGTTGTTGATCAGTTCCATGATGAGAACCGTCTTGCCGACGCCCGCGCCGCCGAACAGACCGATCTTGCCGCCCTTGGAATAGGGACAGATCAGGTCGATGACCTTGATGCCCGTCTCCAGAATCTCGGTAGACGAAGCCAACTCTTCATAGCTCGGCGCCGGACGGTGAATATTCCACCGCTCCGCGTCGGCGGGGGCGGGCTGGTTGTCCACCGCGTCGCCCAATACGTTGAAAATTCTGCCCAGCGTTTCGCGTCCTACCGGCACGCTGATGGTCTTGCCTGTATCCGTCACCGCCGTCCCGCGCTGCAAGCCGTCCGTAGACGCCATCGCGATGCAGCGGACGGTGCTGTTGCCGATATGCTGCGCCACCTCTACCGTCAGCAATCTATCCTCTATCGGGACAGTGAGCGCGTTGTAGATCGGCGGCAGGCTGCCCTCTTTGAACCTGACATCGACCACAGGTCCCATGACCTGCACGACAATGCCTGTGTTGTTTTCAGCCATTTGTTAATTCTCTCCTCTCAAGCGCCGCTGCCCGCGACAATTTCCGTGATCTCCTGCGTGATAGCGCCCTGACGTGCGCGGTTGTACTCCAGACGGAGATCGTCCAGCATTTGCTGCGCGTTTCGACCGGCGTTGTCCATAGCCATACGCCGTGCGGCGGTTTCACAGGCGAAGCTCTCGCGAATCGCCTCCATGAGCGCGCCGAATACATATTCTCTGACCGCGCTGCTCAGCACTTCCGAAGGCTCCGGCTCGAACAGAATGCCGCCCGGCGCCGTTTCTTCGCTCTTTGTAAGCGGCAGCAGCCATTCCACGGCGGCCTCCTGCGTCATCATGGAGACATACTTGGTGCAGACAATGCCCACCTTGCCGTATGTGCCGCCGAGATACCCGTCGATGAGCCGCTGCGCGAGCGCATAGCCGTCGTCACAGGTAAAACTCTCACACAGCGTCAGTTCGCCGCCGAAACGCTCCGAGGCACGCTTGCCGATGGGGATGATCTCCGCGTCGGCATACTGCGCCGTCAGGCGGAAGATGTTGTTGTTGTAGCCGCCGCAAAGTCCTCTGTCGCCCGCGATGACGACCAGACAGATCTTGTCGCCATCGGACGGCGGATTCAGAAAAGCGCTGTTCTGACATTCGGCGTTGGCGGCCAGACGGGTGGTCATGGTGCGCAGCGCCTGCGCGAAGTCATGGGCGTTTTCCATCGCCTGACTCGCGCGGTACATCTTTGAGGAAGCGACAAGCCCCATCGCGGTGGTAAGGTGCAGCATGGAATCCACGCTGCGGATGCTGGAACGGAGACCTTTGATATCCGCCATGTGTTATCCCCTCCGCATCTCCGCGAGAATGTCCTTCAATTCATCAATGTCGGACTGCTCGAAGTAATTGTTTTCGATTCTTTCCAGCCATGCGCTATGCTCCGCCTCCATCCTGCGGAACAGCTTCTGCTCGTAATCATTCACCTTATTCACCGGAATCTCATCGAGATAGCCGTTGACAACCGCGTAAATAATCGCAACCTGACAGCCGATGCGCACGGGGGAATTCTGCTTCTGTTTGAGCACCTCCACTATGCGTTCGCCCAGCGCCAGACGGGACTTGGTATCTTCGTCAAGGTCGCTGCCGAACTGCGCGAAGGATTGCAGCTCACGGTACTGGGAATAGAGCAGCTTCAGTTCGCCCGATACCTTCTTCATAGCTTTAAGCTGCGCCGAACCGCCGACACGGCTGACCGAGATACCGGGGTTGATGGCGGGAATGATGCCCGCGTGGAACATCTCGGTTTCAAGGAAGATCTGACCGTCCGTGATGGAAATAACATTCGTCGGGATGTAGGCCGAAACGTCGCCCGCCTGCGTCTCGATGACCGGCAGCGCGGTGATGGAACCGCCGCCGTATTCCGGCGCGACACACGCCGCGCGCTCGAGCAGTCGGGAATGCAGATAGAAAACGTCGCCCGGATAGGCTTCACGTCCCGGCGGTCTGCGGATCAGCAGCGAAATCGCACGGTAGGCGACCGCGTGCTGGGACAGATCGTCGTATATAATCAGCACGTCTTTGCCCTGCTCGCGGAAATACTCCGCCATCGCGCAGCCGGCATAGGGCGCGATGTATTGCAGCGGGGCACTCTCGGAAGCGGTGGCCGCCACGACGATGGTATATTCCATCGCGCCCGCGTCCGCCAGCTTCTGCACGAGCTGCACCACGGTGGAATTCTTCTTGCCGATGGCGACATAGATACACAGCACGCCGCTGTCTCTCTGGTTGATAATGGTATCGGTCGCGATCTCGCTCTTACCCGTCTGACGGTCGCCGATCAGCAGTTCACGCTGACCGCGTCCGATCGGAATCATGCTGTCGATCGCCTTGATGCCGGTGTGCAGCGGCACCGAAACGCTCTTGCGCTCGATGATGCCCGGCGCTTCGGACTCGATGCAGCGGTTCTGGGTGCAATGCACCGCGCCTTTGCCGTCGATGGGATTGCCCAGCGCGTCCACGACGCGTCCGAGCAGTTCCTCGCCCACCGGCACCGAAAGCACGCGTCCGGTACGCTTGACGGTGGTACCCTCGCGGATATCGTTGCTGTTGGCGAGAATGGCCGCCGAAACGGTTTCTTCTTCGAGGTTCTGCGCAAGACCCACGCTGCCGTCCTCAAATTCCAGCAGCTCGCCCGCCATGCAGCTCCGAAGTCCGTAAACGCGGGCAATGCCGTCACCTACCATGACAACGGTGCCGGTCTCGGACATCTCCACCTTCGCCTTGTAATTTTTTATCTGTTCTTTCAGAATATTGCTGATTTCTTCCGGCTTTCTGTTCATTCGCTCATCACTTCCCTTATATTTTTGAGCCTGCCTCGCAAACTGCCGTCCATCAGCAGACCGTTCAGATCGACCGTCATGCCGCCCAGCAGCGAGGGATCGACCCGATAGCTGACATTCACGCGGCTGCCGCTGAGCGACTCCAGCCTGCGTTCCAGCTTTTGCTTCTGCTGCCGGGTCAGGGCCACAGCGCTGGTCACTCGCGCGGGAATGACACGCCGTTCTTCATTGTATAGCTTCTCGTATTCTTCGGCGCATTCCGACAAAATATCCGCGCATCCCTGCTCGCACAGCAGCGAGAGGAACGACACCGTATATTCGTGAAAGTCCGCGCCAAAGCTCTCTTCAACGGCAGCAAGCCGCTCGCTGACCGGAATACAGGGCGCATTGAGAAAATCCGCGTATTCGGGCGTGGCTTCCCACAAGTCCCTGAGTACCCGCATTTCCTCCAGAAACACATCTTCCAGATCGCATTCCTGCGCCAGAGCGAACAGCGCGACCGCGTATTCCTTACTTGTCGCCCTCATCGTCTTCACCTATTTCCGAAATAAAAGAGTCGATCAATTCGCTGTGATCGTCGGCGTTCAGCTCCCGGCCGATCATCTTTTCGGCCAGCGCCACCGATACATCCGCGATCTGATCCTTGATTTCCTGCTCCGCTTTGCGGCGCTCCGAGGCCGCTTCCTCCTGCGCACGGGTTATCATGCGCGCCGCCCTTTCACGGGTCTGATCGAGAATCTCGCGGCTCTGCACATTGGCGCTCTTGACGGCGTTCTCCAGAATGCCGTCCGCCTCCGTGCGCGCCGTGGTCATCTTTTCCTCCCAGCTCTCCTTCATGGCAAGCGCTTCGCTTTTGGCGGTCTCCGCCTGCTCATATTGCAGGTCGATGGTCGCCTGCCGCTGGGCAAGCATTTTTTTCACCGGCTGATAAAGGAAGTGCTTGAACATCAGAAACAGCAGCAGCAGATTGCAGAGGGAAATCAGGACATTCCAGAAATTGATCGAAATGATCTCCAACGTCTGCATTCTTCGTCACCTCTTGCTCTGATTATGAAATGGTGCTCATCAACAGATTGACGAACATACCCGGCGCAACGAAGATCAGCAGAATGGCGATAACCAGCGCGTAAAGACCGGTGGTCTCCGCAACGGCGCAGCCCATGAGCATGGTAGTCGTGACTGAACTTCTCGATTCGGGCTGACGGCCGATCGCTTCACAGGCCGCCGCGACAGCGTTGCCTTCACCGATACCGGGGCCGATACCCGCGATCATTGCCGAGCCGGCGCCCAGCGCACAGCAGCCTAAAATAATACCGATAGCAAGTTCTAACATAATGGTTTACCTCCGTTAATTGTTGTTGGTTTGTAATCTTTTGGCTTTCTTTTTCTCTTGTTTTTTGAAATAATCCTCCGCCGGGAAAGCGCCCCCTACATACAGCATGGTCAGCATGGCGAAAATAAACGCCTGCAAACATCCGCTGAACAGGTCAAAGTAAACCGAGAGCACGGCGGGTATGCCGATGCGCAGCCACGGCACCTCTCCGAGAATGCCGGGCAGCCGTCCGAGAATGATCTGGGACAACCCTTGCAGCGCCGCCGCCACCAGCACCGAAATGACCGAACCGGAAAGGACGTTGCCGTAATGACGAAACGCCATGGAGACCGGCGTGGCGATTTCACTGATGACATTGAGCGGTGTGAGGAACGCCACCGGTTCGGCAAAGCTCTTGAGATAGTGAACCGGGCCGCACTTCATCTTGTAGTAAGTAATCAGTATAAAGACCAGAATCGCCCAGCCGCCTGTGACATTGATATCCGAGGTAGGCGGGAACAATCCCGTGAGCGACAGCAGGCTCGAAAACGCCGACAGCGCGAGCATGGCGCCGATGAACGGGGCAAATCCGGCGAAATATTCGCCCATATTGCTTGTGACCAGTCCTTCGGTCTGCTCCACAATCCACTCCGCGACGTGCTGGCGCTTGGTCTGCGCCTTCTCGGAAAGTCCCCGTGTCAGATAGAGACACAGAAAGAGCAGCGAAAGCATGACCAGCCACGAATTGACCTGCGTCTCCGTAATCGGCAATCCGCCCAGCGGCAGCGGCAGCGTAAAGAAGATATACGCACCCGTGATCTCAATACCCTCCGATGCGGGAACCAGCAGCACTTTCAGCGCGATGCCCGCCGCAATCGGCAGCAGCATTCCGAGCAGCAGCAGCGCGTCAACCGCCTTGGACGGCCTGCCCGTTGGCCGTGTATGTTTCATTTTCCTTCACCCTCCTTTCCGTCGCCGTTTTTGTTCCGTTTGTCCATCAGCGGACGAACCGCGATGGCGACGCGCGGAAAAAACAGCGGAATGATCACCGCGAGCGTGTGAAAGCATGGCGCCGCGGCGCCAACCGCTACCACGACAAACAGCAGCAGCAGCCTCAGCCGCTGCGACAGCCGCATGGTATCCGCCGCCTCCTTTTCCCCTTTGCCCAGAGCTTTCTGTACCGTCAGACCCATCAGGAAAAAGTTGCCGACAGCTGCCGCCGCGCTCAGCAGATTTCCGCACAGCACGGTGTAATCCCAACGACCTGCCACCAGGAACACCGCCTGCATCAGCACGCTCAGCACACCGACAAATGCCGCTATATACACGCTTTCGCGTTTGACCGTCTCATCAATCTTGGACATGATGCACACTCCTATCCTCCGCACCTACGGCATTGCCGCTGTGCGCCTGTGATATTCATTATAAGAGAAGCGCAGCGAAATGACAATAGACACTCGCCCCACGCCTGCCTGTTTTTCAGACATTGGCTCTCAAATGTCTGTACAAATACAGACCTCCCATGATATGATAATGAATAATTATACCTTTTTTGGACACGTATTTCAATAGTAGGATTGTTAATTTTTTCGGATTTCTTCGCGCAGATTTCCCCAAAATGCCCAACTAACGGTTTTTTTGAGAGCCGCATGAAACTTGTGTGACAACACGCGCTAAAAAAGCCGCCGCACGAAGAAAAAACTCCGCTGCGGCAGCTCCGTCACGCGCATCCCATTTGGGATTTTAAGATGGCCGCGATATCGTCAGCGGAGTCGGCCTTGATCTTGAAAATGCGGCGGAATTCCTGCGCCTTTTCCTCCTGCATGCCGTCATTCAGCCAGTCGATGGTCACGCCGAAGAACAGGCATTTGTAATAATTGACAATGATTTTGCGGTTGCGCTCGATCATCTCCCCGTCGATGCCGCCTTCCGACAGCAGCGCGTCGATATACTGGGTGATGAAATATTCGCAGATCTGCATGAGATACCGCTCGAATACATCGCGGCTCACGGAACGGTAGATGTGCATAATGGCCCGCCTGCGGTGGGAGGCAAATTCCTCGATCGCGTCGTAGCACTCCACCACCGAATGCACCGACGAGTATTTTTCGATAACGGCGTCGGCCTCCTCTTTGACAATCTCTTCGAGCAGCGCCGGCAGATCGTGAAAGTGGTAATAGAAAGAATTGCGGTTGATGCCGCACTCCTCCACCACGTTTTTGACCGTGATTTCGCTGAACGGATGTTCCTCCAGCAGTTTCAAAAACGCCGCTTTGATCGCGTCGCGGGTAAAATTCGCCATATATAAACTCCCTGTTCCTTTCCTCTGTCATGCCGTCATTATCTCAATATCAACATTATACAAACCACCAAGAAAATATTCAACACGGAGATTGTTAATTTTTTGCCAAGCAAAAGCAGCCAAGAGACAAAGTTCCTCCCTTGGCTGCCGATGTGCTGACACTCTTCTATTACCTATGTGCTGACTTTACAATTTCACATTTCACACTTCACACTCCACATTTTACTCAACCGCGCCGGTGCGATAGATGAATTTGACGCTTTCCTCGGTCTGACCGTCTGCGGAGAAGTGTGCGCTGTAGGAGCGGGAAACATCCTTGAGCGCCTGCCATCTCACACCCAGACCCGCCACGTCGCCGTTCGCCATGGTCGCGAGCTTCTCCAGACTGCTGCCCTCGAACTGCTTCATACCGTCGGAAAGCTGCATCGCGCCGCTGTTGAGGCGGTTAATGCCGTCGGTGAGCGCGCCGGAACTGCCGTCCACCTGGTTCAGCCCGTCGCTCAAGCTCTTCGCGCCCTCCTGTAATTGCGCTGTGCCGTCATAAAGCGCCTGCACGCCGTTGGTGTACTGGCAGATGCCCTGATAAAATTCATTATAGGCGTTAAGCTGTTTGAGCGCGGCATTGATGCTCTCTTGTCCTTCCTTGGCCTTGGGCAGATTGGCGGCAAGCGCCTGATTGATCTGACTTCTGATCGCGTCACTGTTCATGTTCTGTTCGATAAGCTGCTGCTTGGTGCCGTTCACATTATTCTGAATGGTCGCCTGCACTTCTTCCGACTGCATTTGCTGCTGTGTATATTGCTCTACCGTGCTGTCAATTTCCGCTCTGGTCGCTTCGTCGGCGTTCTGATAATCTCCGCTCGTCAGACCTTTACTTTCCAGCACGCTGCCGAGAACGCCCTGCCGCACCTGCTCCTGCACGGTGCCCGTCACCTGCTCTGTAATAGCTGAGGTATTTGCTTCCACCTGTGCGGCGACAGCCTCGCGCGCCGCCGCTTCCGCCTGACCGCGCAGACTTTCCTCGCTCAGTCCCGAAACGATACTGCCCAGCACGGCGGCATAGTTGTCACGGCTGAGGGCAGGACAATCCATCCCTGCCGCCTGAATCTGCTGCTGCGTGGTGGCAAGCAGGGTGTCAAACACCTTCGCCGCGCCGCCCTGCAAATCGGCGTTGTTGCTGCAAAGGAAGGCAAGCGTCTGTCGCACGGTATCTACGCCGCCGCTGACCTGCTGTCCGCCCTCGGCCAACTGATGAATGCCCTCGATCAGCAAGCCCGACTTTTGCAGGAGCTGGCTGGTGCCGTCATACAGCGCGGAGGAACCGTCCGTGAGCTGATGGATGCCGCTGCTGAGCGCGCCGAGCGACAGATCAGCGCCGCCCTTTTCCGCTTTCTTTTCCTCCGCTTTTTCCGATGCTTCGTTAAAGAGGTCGTTGCTCACCATGGTCAGCGTGGTGGTGAGCGCGAAATTCTTCACGTCGGCGGTGATTTCAATGTTTTCGGGGATGTCAATTGACGCTTGGTTCAGATGCAGGCTTTCCTGCATACCCGGCAGGGCAAAGCCGATGACAATGCTGCGGGTGCCGTCGTTGATGATCTTGCCATTGGAGATTTCCACATTGGAAAACACATTGTCGTCGAGAATCGCGCCTGTCACCACCGTGAAAGGCACATAGATATCCTCGTCTGTGCCGTCGATGGAGACGGTCTGCTTCTGGTTGTTGGTGTAGTCAAAGCGAATGGTCGCCCTGCCGCTCTTTCCGGCGATTTCTTCGGCAGTCATTTCCTTGCCGTCGAGCAGATAGGTCAGCTTTACACTCACAGGAAGCTGATCGGACCCAGTGATTTCCCCGCCATCGGTGTTCCACTGATAGGCGTTTTCGGTGTCCATGCCGTAGCCGTCGGTTTCTCCCACTTGGGCTACGTTTTTGCCCTTGCCGCCGTTCTTCATCCAGTCGCTCACGATGATTTTTTCCGCGCTGCCATCCGCGCCTGCGATGACGTACACCGTGTCGTCCGTCACGGCGGAGGTTTCGCCGTCGTCATAGGCTGTCTGCGTTGCTGCCACGGTGGGACGGCGCTGCGACAGCGCCGCATAGGTAGCGAACCCTGCGCCCGACAGCACCAGCGCCGCCGCCAAAGCGAGAATCATGGTTCTTTTGGAAAGCTGTCCGAGTTTTTCTTCTGTCTTATCCAGTAATTGTTTGATGTTTGTCGTTTTCATGTCAGATTACCCCTTTGCTTAAATCAGAAATCTTTGTCATGCCCGCTGTCGTCTTGCAGATCAGTTTGTCAAAGACCATAAAGAGAGCGGGCAGCACCAAAAGCACCGCGCACATGCTGATCAAGGCGCCTCTGGCCATGAGCATGCACAGCGAGCCGATGATATCCACATCCGAATACAGCGCCACGCCGAAGGTCGCCGCGAAGAAGCCGAGCGCGCTCACCATAATGGAGCCGATGCTTGTGACGAGCGCCGTGCGGACGGCTGTCTTTTTATCCGCGCCGCCCATGCGTTCCAGCTTGTAGCGGGAGGTCATGAGAATGGCGTAGTCCACTGTCGCGCCGAGCTGGATGGTGCTGATGCAGATGGGAGCGATAAACGGCAGCTCCGTGCCGGTGTAGAACGGTATGCCTAAGTTCACG
This sequence comes from uncultured Ruminococcus sp., assembly GCA_902802795.1. GTDB lineage: Bacteria > Bacillota > Clostridia > Oscillospirales > Acutalibacteraceae > RUG762. The sequence goes on along the minus strand of CADCNI010000021.1, from coordinate 24,931 downwards.
AAAATGGCAAACTCAATGACCGCCACCAGCAGGAAGGGCAGCGAAGCACTCTTAAGCACCACGGCGATAATCAGGAAGATGGCGACGATGGAAACCGCGTCCACCACCTTGAAATCGTGGTCGGTGATGGTGATTAAGTCCTTGGTGCAGGGGGCTTCGCCGATCAGCATGGCGCTGCTGTCGTATTTCTTGATAATTTGGTTGATATCGTCGATCTGCCGGTTGACTTCATCCGTCGCCACCTTGTATTCCGAGCTGACCAGCAGGAGCTGCCAGCGGTCGCTTTTGAGAATACGCCGCACCGAATCGGGAAGCAGTTCCTCCGGCACATGGCTGCCGATGAGCGAATCCAGTCCCAGCGCAGCTTTCACGCCTTTCACCTGCTTGATCTCGTCGGTCATGCGCCGCGCGTCCTCCGGCGAAAGCTGCGCGTCCGCCAGAATCATATGCGTGGAGGACATATCAAATTCGTCCTGCAATTTATTGGTTGCGATGACATATTCCATATCCTCCGGCAGCGTCGCGCCGAGGTCATAATACACCTTGGCGTTGCTCTGTCCGTAAAACGCCGGAACCGCAAGGACCACAAACAGCGCGAGCGACACGGGGACGATTTTCAGAATGCCGCCGCCGATTTTATCCATATCAGGCATGAGCGGCTTGTGGCGGGTCTTTTCGATCAGACCGTCGAGCAGCAGAATCATGGAGGGCAGCGTGGTCACACAGCCGATCACGCCGAACACCACGCCTTTAGCCATGACAATGCCGAGATCGAGTCCCAGTGTAAAGGTCATGAAGCAGAGCGCCAGAAAGCCCGCAACGGTCGTGACGGAACTGCCAACCACCGAGGTAAGCGTGGCGGAAATGGCGTGCGCCATCGCGTCGTCGTTGCTGTCGGGGAAATGGCGCTTCTGTTCGCTGTAGCTGTGCCACAGAAAGATGGAATAATCCATTGTCACGGCGAGCTGCAACACCGCCGCCAGCGCTTTGGTGATGTAGGAAACCTCGCCCATCAGCACATTGCTGCCGAGGTTGAGCAATATCGCCATGCCGATGCTCGCCAAAAAGACAAGCGGAATAATGAACGAATCCATAAAGAGCATCATGACGATCACCGAACAGAGCACCGCGATACCGACATAAATCGGTTCCTCCTGCTCGCACAGGTTTTTCAGGTCGGTGACCATGGCGGACATCCCTGTGACAAAGCACTGTTTGTCGGCAATCGAGCGGATGGAGCCGATAGCCTCCATCGTTTCGTCGGCACTGGTAGAGGTGTCAAAGAACACCGCCATCAGTGTGGCGTCACCGTTGTTGAACGCGTCATAAACCTTTTCGGGGAGAAATTCCATCGGAACCGAGTCCCCCAGAATGCTGTCGTACCACACCACATCCACCACATGATCGACCTGTTCGATCTGCTTTTTCAGGTGGGACACATCATCCGGCTGCATTCCCTCCACCACCAGAATGGAGAACGCGCCTTTGTCGAAATCCTCCAGCAGAATCTCCTGTCCGCGCATGGTGTCGATATCGTCCGGCAGATAGTCGAGCATATCGTAATTGATTCTGGTCATGGCCATGCCAATGACCGACGGCACGAGCAGAATCACGGCTATCAGCAGGATGAGCTTCTTGTGCCGAACCACAAAATTACCGAATCTGTCCAATTCCATTACCTCTCATTTTATAGATTCCCGGGTCGTGATAACAGTTTATGCCGCGTCGCTCGGTTTATCAATAGACAAAGCCGTCCGCTGTGTCGGATTTTCAGACACACGGACGGCTTTGCCCAAAAACGATACATCCGCCGCGGATTGCCTGTTTTCTTCCGCGCGGCGTGGGATTATACTGTTATCATCATAGCAAAAGGAGTGAACAGGGATGAAACCTCGTTCGGTAGTACCCATGAGGGTGGCTAAATTCGGATATATCGCGCTGTCCGCCGTATTCTGCGCGGTGGGTCTGCTCATGATGGCGGCTCCCGAAAAAGTGCTTCCCGCGTGGGTGGATTTCTTCGGTGTGTCCATGATGATTTTCGGTGTGGTCAAGTTGGTGGGGTATTTTTCTAAGAGCCTGTTTAGAATCTCGGCGTGCGCCGCCGCCATACTGTCGTATTGCAAGGCGAATTCACGAAATATGGCGGAAAAGATGCAAGCAGGACGTGCGCGAAGGGATTCTAAACAGGCTCTAAAGATCTCTACCGTCTGGAGTTTCAGTATGATCTGCAATTCGGCATTCTGATGATATCGCTAGGCTTCATCACCACCGTAAAATCCGACAGCGTGCTGTATTTCCTGTGCATCGCGCTGGGCATTTCCATTTTGGCGGACGGGCTGTTTAAAATGCAGATTGCCATTGACGCCAAGCGCTTCGGCATCGGCGCATGGTGGCTCATTGTGGCGCTCGCGGTGGTGGCGGGAGCCGTCGGACTGCTGCTGGTCTTTCGTCCGGCAGAAAGCCTGCGCGTCATGACGGTCCTGCTCGGCTCGGCGCTGTTGGCGGACGGCATATTAAATATGTGCGTCGCCATCAGCACCGTCAAAATTATCCATCATCAGATGCCGGATGACATCGGGAGGCCCGACGTCATCGACGCGGCTAAGTGATTTCCCGGCATTCACAAAAGACGCATCCCCCCGCCCAATCACGGAGCAGGGGGATGCGTCTTTTGTTTTATACTAATTGTCTACTTTTGATTGACAATTAGTATTAATCTGTAAAACCAGTGATAACAGGTTGACGGGTTAACTTCTCAAATGCGGGACCGGATACGGTGGAGGACATATTGCCGCTGCCTTTCCCATCCGCAGCCCCGTCATCCTTGCGGTGCGGCTTACTTCAGCAGCGCTCTGACCACCTCTCCGATATACACCAGATGATAGTCCTTTTCCGCATAAAAGGTCTTGTCAATATCGGGCGACAGCATATTATCCGGCTTGATTTCACCCACATACAGTTTTTTGCAGATGAATACCGCGTCGGCTTCCGCAAAGCAGGGAGCTTCAAATTCGTGACACAGCGTCAGACCCGATTTCGCAATTTTATCCTCACTGCGTCCGCTCATAATGCCGCAATAGGTGAGCTTATCGCGGAGGTGGGAAGGAAGAAAACTCAGGGAAAAATATTCCTGCGCATCCAGAAATTCACGCGTGTAGCGTTGGGGACGAATGTAGCAGGTGACGGTGTCCTTGTTCCAGAGCACCCCCGCACCGCCCCAGCTCGCGGTCATGGTATTCGTCTTGGCTTCATCTCCCGCAGTGACGAGCATCCACTGTTCACCGATCGCCTTGAAGGGATTGAATTTGAGTTCGTGGGAATTGACTTGTCTGAACATGATGATAACCTACCTTTCTATGATGTATATTGTATGAAATCACGGCGAGGGATATTCCTCCCTTTGTTACAAAACAAGAAAACGTCCCGCTGTCATGCTGAAAAAGACACGGCGACGGGGCGTTTTTTTGCGAAACATTAATAGTAGCTGCTGGGAATCGAAAGCTCGTTGAAATCACGGGTGGAGGAACCGAACTTTTCAAACGCCTTATCATTGAACTGCACATTTTCGGCCTTTTCAGCAAGGGTCTGCAATTCTTTGACAAAATCGTCATACTTATATTCAACGAGCAGACTGTCCCGGTTGCTGTCGCTCATCAGGCTGCTTGTGTCGAGCTTGGCCTTTTGTACCAGCGCAATAGCGGAATCCGTAACGAGCAGCGTGAACTGACCGTTTTTCAGCGCCATGATTTTCTGACCGTCCTCGCTTTCCGTATCAAAGCGAGAAGTGGAATTGGAGTAGCCGCCCTTATAGCTGGTAGCGTTTTCATTGAATTCCTCGCACTTTTTGATAAAGTCAATCTTGCCCTTTTCCGCCTTGGTCTGAATATCCTTGTATTCCTTTTTGACCGCTTCTTTTTCCTCGTCGCTCATAGCCGCGCCGTCTTCGGTGTAAAAATACTGCTGAATGAAGTTGATGGTAGCGTAGTTTTCCTTCAGGTATTGTTTGAGTTCATCGTTGGTAATAGGGTTCGTGCCGTCCTTGCCGTATTTCGCGGTAAAAAGATTGTTTTTAAGAGTGAGGTCCTTGTAATACTCTTCGACAGAACTTTGCGCGATACCGTTCTGTTCCAGGACTTCCTTATCAGTCTCATAAACAGATTTAGCGCTCTCTGCGGCGCTGCTGAGCTCTTCATCGGTGAGCTTGATGTCATAGTCTTCAGCCATAAGACATGCGCCGACATAAGATTTTATCGCTTTTTTCGCTTGCTTGTCAAGATACTCGGTGGCTTGGGTATCACTGTCCGAAACCGTGACGGTTTGTTCGCTGAGTTCCTCGGAAGAGGTGAGCAATCCGTTTTGTACAGCGCTGCGATAAGTGGAAGCCTGGCTGTAAATATAGAGTCCGATGGGAACTGTGGTATCCTTTCCGATTTTCGCTGCCCAGCTCAGGTTGCTTCCACAGGAAGCAAGAGAAAGCGCAACGGCAGCAGCAGCCATGACTGTCGCGACTCTTTTTATGCGTTTCATGAAATAATCATACCCTTCATTGGAAAAATTTGAATCAAACGTCATATGTCAGCCGATATTCGTTCATGCGCCTCGGCTGAAATACACTAAGCTTTATTATATCCGTTTCAAACGAATTTGTCTACATATTTTCAGGAATATTCATGTTATTTTAACGAATTCAGTGATTTTTTCTGAGATTTCCCCTTTGGAAGTCTGCCAGTCAATCGCATACCGTATCAAAAATCGCCCTGCTGCGGTGAAATGCAGCAGAGCGGTTTTTCATGTGGTAGTATCACTTGGTAGACGTGCGGTTGTTTGGCAAACATCTCGGCGTCCAATGAAAAGGATTCATCAGAAACCCGTTCCGAAATTGGAAACCGTGTACTCGCCGTCCTCACCGTACTTCAAAATGCCGCAGTTGGATTTATTGCGCACCCACTGGCCGTCCACGTCTCCGGTAGCGGCTGTGAATTCGATGGGATCCACACCGTCGGCGATCTTTAATTCATAGACGATGGCAAACACAATGTCGTTGTCGTTCAGATCGTAATCGGCGAGTGTACTGTCTGCCGCGATATCGTCGGCCGTATAGACCTTAACGCTGGCGGTTTTAAAATCTTCAATCTTATCCTCATAGGCGTCTCTGAGATAAAGTTCAACAACCTCGCTGACGATGTCGGCTTCGCTTTGTGTCACCGACTGTGATTCGGTGGACTTGACTTTGTCGTCAGATTTGGCGTCCTTGCCGCAGGCGTAGAGTGAAACGGTCATGGCAGCCGCCAAGGCTATTGCGGCAAACTTTTTTACGTTTCTCATAATCAACATCTCTTTTCTTTCATTTTTATAATACCACGTTTGGAACAGGACAGAAACTGCCCTCTTTATGTTATTATAACAATGTATGAAAAAAATGTCAAGAACATTCAATCATTTTTACCAATTTTCGCGCAAAATAGGAGGCTGTTTATTCTTTTTGCAGAATATCCTCGATGATCTGCTGAATGTGGGTGATCTGGCGCTCGGTCAGCCCCGTGGTTTCGATGTACCGCCTGTCGTCCAGTCCGAGAAGGTAGTCCGTGCTGACGGAGAAATAGCGGGAGATTTTCAGAAGCAATTCTACAGAAGGCACGATATTTCCGTTTTCCCAATTGGAAACAGTCTGCTTTGTCACATGCAGCTCTTTGGCCAACTGTACTTGGCTCAATCCTCTCTCAAGTCGTAATTGTCTCACAATTTCCTCAAACATACCGCTTCCCCTTTAAAAAAGCACAGTATTGCAATAAAAGTACATTATTACAATACTATTATATAAATAATAATTGACTTTCCTGTCATACTATAGTATCTTATTATTTGTACATCATTGTTTTGAATTCATGGAAAGGAAGATATTATGTGGAAACTGATTCATTCTCAGAAAGACCCATGCTGTGCCATGTGCCGATTCTGGTATGGAGAGGCTGTCATTAATTACCATCCCGAAACAGGCATGATGATTTTTGACGACCGATTGAAAGATTACTGTGAGCTGCACCAAAAGGAGACTGGCACGGGAGAGAAATGTGATTCGTTTGTCTTAGAATATCTTTATTCAAAATAAACCTCCCGCCCGCACAGGCGGCTTCCTTTGAGAAGCCCGCCCGTGCGGACGGGGGGTTAAAATTTTCAGAAATTATTCGTTTTGAGACTGGTATCGCAGGAAATTCTGAATTTCCGCTTTGACTTCGGGTTCCACGTCCTTGCGATCAAGCGCGGCTTTCATCAAATCCAGCATCGCTTGGCGTGACGCTTTGTCTGTTTCGGCGTTGAGTACGCGATTGAGCGCCCATGCCGTATGCGCAGCCGGACGGCGCGCAAAGGAGGCCAGCAGCAGGGGAACATAGGTCTGACGGTCGAATGCCTCGACAAAATGCAGCATACTGCCCGGCATACCGAAATCGCTGACCGGGTGACGTTCATAAATGCCTAACAGCGGGGCAATGGCTTCGCTGCCGATGCCCGCCGCCTTCAGCTCGTCAACGCATTCCGCCTGCACAAAATCGAAATGGTCGGTATCCACCGCCGCTTCGATGCGGGCAATGATGTCATTCAGCGTATCCATTGTTGGCTGCCTCCCCAAAAATTACTGATAGAGGGGATAGGCTTCCAGCAGTTCGGTGACGCCCGCGCGGATCGCGTCGGCGCTGCCCTCGAAATCGGTGATGGCGAGGGAGATGTATTCCGCGATCTTCTTCATGTCCTTCTCGACCAGACCGCGGGTGGTGACAGCGGGGGTGCCGAGACGCACGCCGCTGGTGACGAACGGGCTGAGGGGTTCGTTGGGAATGGTGTTCTTGTTGGCGGTGATATACACTTCGTCCAGACGGTGCTCAAGTTCCTTGCCGGTGATGCCGGTGTCGCGCAGGTCAAGCAGAATGAGGTGGTTGTCGGTGCCGCCGGAGACCATCTTCACGCCGCGCGCGTCGAATTCCTCCGCCATGGCGGCCGCGTTGGCGACGATCTGCTTGCCGTAGGTCTTGAATTCGGGCTTGAGGGCTTCACCCAGGCAAACGGCTTTGGCTGCGATGGTGTGCATGAGCGGGCCGCCCTGTGTGCCGGGGAAGATCGCCTTGTCAATCGCCTTGGCGTACTCCTCACGGCAGAGGATCATGCCGCCGCGGGGGCCGCGAAGGGTCTTATGGGTGGTAGTGGTGACGATGTCGGCGTACTCGACGGGATTCTGATGAACACCCGCCGCGACCAAACCGGCAATGTGCGCCATATCTACCATGAGGTATGCGCCGACTTCCTTGGCGATTTCGCTGAACTTGGCGAAGTCAATGGCTCTGGGATAGGCGCTCGCGCCCGCGACGATCATCTTGGGCTTGACCTGCATGGCGGTCTCATAGAGCTTGTCATAATCAATGCGTCCGGTTTCGCCGTCCACACCGTATGCGACGAAGTTGAAATATTTGCCCGACATGTTGACGGGAGAACCGTGGGTCAGATGACCGCCCTCCGCGAGGTTCATGCCCATCACGGTGTCGCCGGGATTGAGCAGCGCGAAGTAAACGGCGGTGTTGGCCTGTGCGCCGGAATGGGGCTGCACATTGGCATGCTCCGCGCCGAACAGCTCGCAGGCTCTCTGACGGGCGATGTCCTCCACCACGTCAACGCACTGACAGCCGCCGTAATATCTCTTGCCGGGATAGCCCTCGGCGTATTTGTTGGTGAGCACGCTGCCCATAGCCGCCATCACAGCGGGGGAAACAAGGTTCTCGGAAGCGATGAGTTCAAGGTTTCTTCTCTGTCTGGCCAGTTCGTCGCCCATGGCGGCGGCCACGTCGCTGTCGTAGGCTTTCAGGAATTCGATGGAATCAAGCATATCTGCGTACATAGGTTTTACTTCCTTTCGGGGTGAATGTTGGAAATTTTGCGAATGCAATAACGAATTAATTATAACAAATCTTGCCGCCGCTTGCAATACATTTTCTATGAATTTTCAGATTTCTTTCCGTTCTTTTAAAATCCCCACGCGGCATTGAATGCCGCCGCCTTAATTGCGGGCATTTCGGACATGACCGCAACGGTGGCCGTCACGCAATAAACCGCGCGCGCACCCGCATCCAGCAGAATCTCGGCGCATTCATTGAGCGTACTGCCTGAAGTGGTTACGTCGTCGCACAGCAGCACCACGCAGCCCCGCACCGCTTCGGGACGCGCCACACGGTACACCCCGCGGATATTGCTTTGCCGCTCCTGAAAGGAGAGCGTATGCTGGGGGCGGTTTTTTCGTGGTTTGACCAGTACGTTGACAAAATGCGGCACCTCAATTTCCTCCGCTACCGTCTTGGCAAGCAGCGTCGCTTGGTTGTAGCCGCGGCGGCGATAATCCTCTGAGTGCATTGGCACACCGATCACGCAGTCGAAGTCAATCCCCATATCAATGTATTCCGACAACACGATATTGGCCATCAGCTTACCGAAATAGGTGCAGGAGGAAGGGGCGTTGTTGAATTTCATGCGGTGAATGCCCCGCTTGGCGGCTTTGGTGTAGACCAGCGGCGAAACGTTGCGCACAAAGGCAAAGTCTCCCCGGCGGCAGCTGCACGAATAGAGCGGCCGTCCGCAGATACGGCAGATGGGACGGCGGATAAATTCCACGTCCTTGGAGCATTTGCTGCAAATGCGCTCGTTGCGGTTGATGACCGCTCCGCATAACGGACACCTGCGCGGAAAGAGCAGATCGCCCATATTTTCTTTTAACTCATCCAACATTCCCATGGCAAAGGTTCCTTTCTTTTTTCATTTCACACTTCACATTTCACACTTCGCATTTTTAATTTACGTCTCTGCGCAAAAACACGTCGAGCGCCGAGTAGCGCAGGGTTTTCTTCTGATTTCTTGCCATCTGAATGGCGACCTGTTTATGACCTACCATAATCAAGATGGATTTGGCGCGGGTGACGGCGGTATATAACAGATTCCGGTAACAAAGCTGCGGCACCATCGGATACATCGGAATGATGACAGCGGGAAATTCGCTCCCTTGGCTCTTGTGTACCGTAATGGCATAGGCATGCTCCAGTTCGTCCGCGTTGTCGATGGAATACAGCGCCACGCGGTCATCAAACCGCACTTTCAGCAGGCCGCGCAGCTTGTCGATTTCCTCCAGCAGCCCCACGTCGCCGTTGTAGATGCCTGTTCCCTCGGTGCCGTCGTCCTTCGTCCATTCGACATTGTAATTGTTCTTGACCTGCATGATTTTGTCCCCCTGCCGGAAGGTCACGCCGCCCACCTTGATTTCGGGGCGTTTCTGGTGCTGGGGATTGAACCGCTGCTGCAATACTTTGTTAAGCTCCACTGTGCCAAGTTCCCCTTTACGGCCGGGACAAAGCACCTGGATATCTTTCAGCGGATTGAAGTTGTACGCGTCGGGCAGCCGCTTAAAGCACAGGTCGGAAATCATCTGTGAAATTTTTTCTTTTTCCCGCAGCGGCAGAAAGAAAAAGTCGTTGTCAAGCAGATCGAGCTGGGGCAGTTCGCCGCTGACAATGCGGTGGGCATTCATGATAATGGCGCTTTTCTGCGCCTGACGGAATACCTCTGTCAGCGCCACCACCGGCACACGCCCCGACGCGATCAGATCGCCCAGCACATTGCCGGGTCCGACGCTGGGGAGCTGGTCGCTGTCCCCGACAAGCACCAGACGGCAGCCGAATTTCACCGCCCGCAGCAGGCTTTGAAACAGCAGCACGTCGGTCATGGAAAGCTCATCCACAATCAGCGCGTCGCAGTCGAGGGGATTTTTGTCATTGCGGGCAAAGGACTGCGTGTCATTCTCTCCCCATTCTACTTCCAACAGACGGTGAATGGTTTTGGCTTCATGCCCCGTGATTTCGGTGATGCGCTTAGCGGCACGTCCTGTGGGGGCCGCAATCGCAACCTTGTGTCCGTAGATTTCAAGAAGCTCGATAATGGCGTTGAGGGTGGTGGTTTTGCCGGTACCCGGGCCGCCCGTCAGCACCAGCAAGCCCTTGTTCATCGCCGCGTCGATCGCTTCGGTTTGCAGCGCGTCATAGGTGATGCCGGTCATGCTTTCGATCAGATCCATCTGACGCGCGTAGTTTTTGATGGGTTCGGCGGGACACATCGCCATGGTGGCAATGCGCCCGGCGCAATACAGTTCCGCTTCATAGAGATAAGGCAGGAAAATGAAGGTCTTGCCGTCCCACTCGTCCTGCATGAAGTCGGTTTCATCAATGGCGGTTTCGAGCTGCTCCGCCACCGCGTCTCGCGGGAGGTCGAGCAAGCCCGCCGCCACGTCGATAAGTTTTTCCTTGGGCAGACAGGTGTGACCGTTGCCTAAATTGTGCTGAAGCACATAGTACAGTCCCGCTATAATACGTCGCCCGCTGTCGGGGGCTTTTTCCAGCTCCATGGCCATCGCGTCCACCCGTTCAAAGCCGATATTCAGCCCCTCGGCGCACAGCACATAGGGATCGTCCTGAATGAGTTCAATGCAGCCCACACCGAATCGCTTCCAGACGGAAAGCGCCTCATTGGGATTGATATGGTACTGTCCGAGAAAGGCCATTGCTTCCCGCAGTCCGAAATGAGAGCGGAAGTCCTCGGAAATCTGCTCCGCCTTGTTTTGGGAAATGCCACGGATCTCCGCAAGCCGGAGGGGGTGTTTTTCGATGATTTCAAGCGTGCGGTCACCGAAGGCCTCCACGATTTTGGTGGCGGTGGAGGGGCCGATACCCTTGACCGCGCCGGAGGAAAGGTAGCGCAGAATCGCCGTCGCGCCGGAGGGCATGCGGCTTTCGCAGCTCTCCGCCGCGAACTGCCGCCCAAACTTCGGATGGGTCGCCCAGCGGCCGTACATTACTATTTCCTCCCCCGCGTTGACGGGAGGCAGCACGCCGACGGCAATCACCAACTCGTCGTCCACGTCGAGTTCTACGACCGTAAAGCCGCTCTGCTCGTTGCGGAAGGTGATTTCCTCCACCGTGCCGCTGATTTTTTCCAGCGCTTTTTCCCGCGCGTTTTGTGTGTCGGACAAATCACTCACCTCCCGCCCGATTTTGATTTGCCTTGAAAAACTTGGTAAAACAGGGAAATTATTTCGTACCTTATATTATAAACCATTGTCATCCAAATGCCAATAGGATTTTGGGAGATTTTTTATCATACAAAAACGTTCCCGACACATGGATGCAAAAGGTAACACAACATATTTCAAAAATAATACAATTGGTTACAGATTAACAAATTGCTTGACTTTGCCATAGACAAAAGCCTATACTATGCTCAATGGTGAATTTGTGAGTTTTATATGAAAGGATTGTATATCATGGCAAAGAAAAAGACAATATTAAAAATCGCGGCGGCTTCGGTCGCGGGGCTGCTGCTAACGGGAAGTCTGGCGGTATCGAGTCTGACGCTTTACAATCAGTTGCAGGTCACGCACGCCTTTCAGAAGCTGATGGGCAACGTGGAAGACCCCGCGCAGGAGGACAATGTGCTGATCGGGGACAATTACGCCGTCAAATCCACCACACAGATTTCCGACGCGTACCGCTCCGGCGACGTCTCCCAGCTCAGCAGCCGTGACAAAGAAACCCTTGATATGGCCAAGGAAGTCCTCGATAAGATCATCAAGGACGACATGACGGATTATCAGAAAGAGATCGCCGTCTATCAATACCTGACCGCCGATCTCACCGGCACCAAGGGCATTCTCACGGTCATCAACAACGGCAACGACGAAAATTACGAGCCGCACGACGTTTTGAAAAACCACAGCGCGGTCTGTGTGGGATATGCGACCACCTTCCGTCTCTTTATGCAAATGCTCGGCATTGACTGCATGGTGGTTCACAGCAGCGACCTCACACACACATGGAATCTTGTCAAGCTCGACGACGGCTGCTGGTATCATACCGACTGCTACATGGATTCCACTACCGCCAACTTTATGAACTTCAACATGGATGACAGAACCGCACTTCAGACACATGGCTGGAACCGCGATTTCTTCCCCGCCGCAAACGGCAAAAAATACAACTACATGCTCTCGGTCTGCGAGGAACTCGGTAACCTCTATGATGTTCCCAAGTGGGTCATGGAATCCATCAAAGCCAAGAAAACCGCGGTGAGCTGCACTTTCAAAACCCCCATCGGAGAGAAAGACGTCAATCTCGCCAAGTATATGGCCGAGGCGGTGCAGGAACAGCTCGAAAGCACCGGCCGCCTCTTTGCGCAGTACCAGTGGATCCTCAACGATGAAGGACAATATGTTCTCTGCTACTACTTCCAATACGATAGCAACGAGATTGATCTCGATGAAAAGACGCGCAACAAGGTGGATGACAAAATTTACTCTGTCTTTGACAAGTACGATTTTTACAGCATGGATTAATCCGTGAGGAAAAGGAACGTGAGAACATGAAAAAAAGGGCATTGGTGCATTCGGTCAAAGGCGCGGCGGCATTTGCCGTGACGGTGCTTCTGCTGTGTCTGCCGCTGGCTTCGTGCGGCGAAAAGCCCGCCGATATCGACATGTACGATCTATGCAAGACCATGAGCGGCGCGTCCGACAAATGGCAGGAGATGAAATACGCCAGCAGCGAGGACAATGCCCCCGCCGAACTGCTTGAAAACATTTCGGATATGGATTACGCCAAGGTCAACGCTTTCTTTATTTACTACGCCGCCGAAGGGGCAGGCAATGCCGACGAAATCGCCGTCATTCAGGTCAAAAACAAAGCCGATCTGACCGAGGCGGCCGACTCGCTGACGGCACATCTCAATAAGCGCAAATCGCTGTATGCCACCTATGACCGCAGCCAGCTCGCCAAGCTCGAAAAAGGCAGAGTCATCACCAAAAACGGCATAGCCGCGCTCATCGTTGCGGACGACGCCGATCAGATCGAAGATATCTTTTTCCAAGCCGTTAGCCGTTGACCGTTAGCTGTTGGCCGTTAGCGGTTAGCCGTTAGCCATTGGCGGTTAGCCGTTGGCCGTTAGCCGTTGGCCGTTAGCCGTTAGCCATTGGCGGTTAGCCGTTGGCCGTTAGCCGTTAGCCGTTAGCCATTGGCGGTTAGCCGTTGGCCGTTAGCCGTTAGCCATTGGCGGTTAGCCGTTGGCCGTTAGCCGTTGGCGTTTGTGGCGAAGTACTTCCGCGTTTGCCTTGCCATTATCTGATTTTTGGGATGTCTTGCGCTTTCTTCGGCACTAACGCGACTGTCACCTAAACGGTAGTATAGTAAAACCAAATGCACTTTTGTCTACATGCTAACGGCTAAGCGCTAACAGCTAACCGTTATAATAGGGAGGGAAAAACGTTGGTTTTCAGCAGTGCGGTATTCCTTCTGGCATTTTTGCCGATCGTGCTGTCGGTGTATTATATGATCCCTGTCCGGCTGAAAAATCCCATGCTCCTGCTGGCCAGCCTGATTTTCTACGCGTGGGGAGAACCGGTATATGTTCTCATCATGCTCTTCTCCACCGTATTCGATTACGGCAACGGTCTGATGCTGGAACATCTCGACCGCACAGGGCAGCCCCATTGGCGCAAGTGGGTGCTGGCGCTGTCAGTCGCGGTCAATCTGGGACTGCTCGGCTTCTTCAAGTACACTGACTTTCTGCTCGGCAGTCTGAATGCCTTGTTTGGCACGGGATTTGCGCCGCTGCGCCTGCCTTTGCCCATCGGCATTTCCTTTTATACCTTTCAGACCCTTTCTTACACCATCGACGTGTACCGCCGCGAAATCCCCGCGCAGCGCCGTCTGGTGGACTTCGGCATGTATGTGTGCCTGTTTCCCCAGTTGATCGCGGGTCCCATTGTCAGATACCGCGATATTGCGTCGCAGATTGGCGTGAGGGAGATCGGCGCGGACAAGGCCTGCGCAGGCATCTTCCGCTTTGTGCAGGGACTTGCCAAAAAGGTGCTGCTGGCCAATTCTTTCGGCGCGCTCTGGGATGAAATATCGGCGCAGGACGGAGAACGGGCAGCGCTGACTGCCTTTCTGGGCGCGGCGGCGTATATGCTGCAAATCTACTTCGATTTTTCGGGCTACTCCGATATGGCCATCGGCATCGGGAAAATGCTGGGCTTCGATTTCCCCGAAAACTTCAACTACCCTTATGAATCGCGCAGCGTCACCGAATTCTGGCGGCGCTGGCATATCTCGCTCGGCACATGGTTCCGCGAATACCTCTACATACCGCTGGGCGGCAGCCGCCGGGGTTTTGCGCGGCAGATACGCAATCTGCTGATCGTCTGGCTGCTCACGGGACTGTGGCACGGCGCGGGCTGGCAGTTTGCCGTGTGGGGACTGTATTTCTTCGCGCTGCTGGTGCTGGAAAAGCGCTTTCTGCTGCGCCGGCTGGAGCGGCTTCCCGCCGCGGTTTCCCATATTTATACGCTGCTGGCGGTGCTTCTGTCGTGGGTGATCTTTGCCTGTGACGATCTGGGAAACGCTTGGCGTTATCTCTTATCCCTGTTTGGGGCAAACGGACTGGCCAATGCCGCCTCTTGGTATTACTTTCGCGCCCATGCGCTGCCTCTGCTGATCGGCGCGTTTCTGTCGGTAAGTGCCGTTAAAACGCTCTGGCGACGGTTCCTTTACAGGCGCCCCGTCGAAAACCATGCGTTCGCTGTCAAAACATGCGTTGCTGCGGCGCTGTATGTGGTGTCGCTGCTCGCGGTGATCAACGGCGGCTACAATCCTTTTTTGTATTTCAGATTTTAATTCCATAGAAAAGGGGGGGAGCGCTTTATGAAACGTCTCACTGTTTCCAAAACCGTTATCGCGGGCTTTCTCCTGCTGCCGCTGCTGCTGTTGACGGTCATCCTGTTCCGGCCGGATCAGGCCGTCTCGGCCATCGAAAACCGTACTCTCACGACCAAAGATAATCTTGACACGGACATTCTCGGCGGTGACTTTCAGAACAGTCTGGAGCAATATCTCTGCGATCAGTTTCCCCTGCGCGGACGCATCAAGCAGGCAGAGACAGAAGGCAAACTGCTGCTTGGTGTGCGCGAATCGGGCGGCGCTTATATCGGCCGGGATTTCCGTTTGTTTCAGAAACTTCCCGCATCGGAGATTGACAGGGCAGCGTGTCAGAAATATGCCCGCAAGGTCAACCGCCTTTCCGAAAAGACAGGGCTTCCCCTGTACGTGATGTATGTTCCCTCATCAGGTATCGCGCTTGCCGATCTGCTGCCGCAAGGCGCGCCTATGTATCATTACGAGGATCTCTATGCGGCGCTGTCCGCGCAGCTTCCTGCCGCTGAGATCATTGATCTGCTGCCTGTGCTGTCGGGACAGAAGGACTGTTACTTTGCCACCGACCATCATTGGACAACACTCGGCGCGTATTGCGCTTATCAGGCGTGGTGTGAGGCGCACGGCATCCAGCCTTCTGTCAGTGAAAGCGACCTGACGCCCGTGACCCATTCTTTTCAGGGAACGCTTTATTCCCGCGTGCCTTCGGGCAGAATTCCCTGTGACACCATCTGTGCCCTGCCGCCGGATATGGGGCTGACAGTGGAAGCGGACGGCAGGGAGATCGATTTATACGACCCGGCCGCGTTGAAAACAAAGGATAAATACAACTATTTTCAAGGCGGTAATCACGGCACAGTCACAGTCACCAATCCTCACGCAGCATCGGACAAAACGCTGCTGCTGCTCAAAGATTCCTTTGCCAACAGCCTTCTCCCTTTTCTTGCGAAGGATTACCATAAAATTGTCATGCTGGACGAGCGCTATACCTTTTGGCAACCGTCCGAACTGGCCGAAGTGATCGGAGCCGATGAAATCGCCGTTGTGAGAGAAATCATTTCCGTGCCGTAGCACCATGTCCGGAACATTTGCGAACATAATACTAATTTTCGACTAAAATCAGACATGCTTCTTTCCATCGAAAATCAGTATAAAAACCGATTATCGGGATAAAGTTCCGATAATCGGTTTTTTTGTGCGCTATTAATAGATACAAAGTGCTTCCGCTTCAAAAATACGGCCGGAAAATGTGTCAAAGATACTCAGTCTGCAAATGAGGGCGCATCATCCGCATACAAACGGGTCAGGGTTTCAGAATCCGCTATGCCTGTTTTGGAAAGACCTGCCTTATTCTGGAATATTTTGACGCGGGCTTGGGTAAATGGCCCAAAATAGCCGGTGCAGCTTTCCTCATTCATATATCCCAGCTTGCAAAGTCTTTCCTGCATTTTTTTCACATCTTTGTTCCTATCGCCTTTCTTCAAGGTCGGATAAAGCGGCGCGGCAGTAGTGGTGGTTGTCGTCGTAACGGTTGTCTCTGTGGTAGCCTGCGTCTCGGTTTCTGACGGAGCAAAGGTCTGCTTTGTCACATCAGCAGCGGAAACGATTGGATTGGACGAAACCGCCTTTTTTTCCTGCGATGCTCCAAAAGAAATGGAGCCTATTGTATAGAGGTAAGATACGATTCCGCCGGCGAGCATGACAATCATGCACAAGACAATCAGGAATCCCACACCGTTCTTGCCCTTATTCTTATTTACATTCTGTTTTGTGTTCTGCCTGGAAGCAGCTGTTGGGACTTCGGACTGCTTCTTTTGGGACTGGAAAGACTTTTCTTTTTGAACCGACTGAGGCGTCAATGTGACTGATGTTACTTCAGAAGGCAGCGCATTCGGTTGTTGCTCTTTGCCGGAGGTTTGCTCTGTGCCGCTTTCTTTATCCGCGTCCTCCGGGCTGGTTTCTTTGGGCTGTTTTGTACTTGCCTCGTTTTCTTCCTTCGGTGCATCAGACAATTCGTCGTCTGTCTTTTCCTCTTCTGACGCGGTTTCCCCGTCCGGTTTCAGGCTTTCATCTGATTTGAGAGACATCTCGTCAGATACTTTCTCATCCGTTTCCTCTGCTTTTTCCGTCCCGGCCTCGTCTGCTCCATTTTCGTCAGCAACCTCTGTCGTTTCACCGGAAGGTATTTCTTCCGTCTGTCCGTCGGTTGCCGCACTTTCGTCAGTTACCTCAACCGGTTTGTTGGGAAGCGCCGCTTCCGTGGCTTCGGGTGACTCCGTGGCTTCGGTTTTCTCGGCGGCTTTAGGCGTCTCTGTCACTTTGGACAGCTCGTCGGATTTGGGCAGCTCGTCGGCTTTGGGAACCTCATCGGATTTTGGCAGCTCATCGGCTTTGGGCAACTCGTCGGCTTTGGGCAGCTCGTCGGATTTGGGCAGCTCGTCGACTTTGGGCAACTCGTCGGCTTTGGACAGCTCGTCGGATTTGGGCAGCTCGTCGGCTTTGGGCAGCTCGTCGACTTTGGGCAACTCGTCGGCTTTGGGCAACTCGTCGGCTTTGGGTTGATCGGTGGTTTTAGGTTGCTGTGTAATTTTAGGTTGCTCGGAGGTTTTGGGTGACTCGGTGGTTTTAGGTTGCTCGGCAGTTTTGGGTAACTCGGTAATCTTGGCTGACTCGATGGCTTTCGCTGACGCGGCGGCTTTCGCTGGCGCAGCCGCTTTCGCTGGCGCGGCGGCTTTCCCTGGCGCAGCGGCTTTCGCTGGCACGGCGGCTTTCGCTGGCGCGGCCGCTTTCACTGGCGCGGCGGCTTTCCCTGGCGCAACCGCTTTCGCTGGCGCGGTCGCTTTCGCTGGCACGGCAGCTTTCGCTGGCGCGGCCGCTTTCGCTGACACGGCGGCTTTCGCTGGCGCGGCCGCTTTCGCTGGCACGGCAGCTTTCGCTGGCACGGCGGCTTTCGCTGGCGCGGCCGCTTTCGCTGGCGCGGCGGCTTTCCCTGGCGCGGCGGCTTTCCCTGGCGCGGCGGCTTTCCCTGGCGCGGCGGCTTTCCCTGGCGCGGCCGCTTTGGGCTTTTCCGTCTGATTCACAGGTTTGGCGTTGGCTTTCGTCGGAACAGGTTTGGGCGCAGTTCTCTGTGGTTCATCCTTACCGTCGCTACTGTCCGCTTTCACGATGGGTTCCTTTCGGGTGACTTCAACCGGAACAGTGGCGCTGCTATTTTCACTTTCACTGCTCTTTTGCATCATACGGTTTTTTCTCTTTCGGAAATTTTCAAGATAAACCGAGTGAATGGCAACCGTTTCAAAGTCGAATTCTTCTTCACCTGATTTGCTCATATTAAGTCCTCCTTAAAACAACGGCAAGCGGGAATCCTGGGTAGCCGGCCGCTATCATTTATTTTTTCTTTGCTCATTATTGATTATTATAGCTGAAATCATATCGGTTGTCAATGGATAATCATAATGTCAAAATTCAATTATGCGCCATTTTGATCTATTCTCCCACATACCCCACACATTTGGCAGTTGGGTGCCTTCTGTCCGCAGGTTGCGCCAAAACGCTTGCATTGGATTGTCCCTTTGTGATATAGTAATGCCGAAAGGAGATACGAGAAAATGAAACTGCAAATCATTTATGACGACAGTGTGCCGGAACCGGAAATCACCGTGGTCTGCCGTGAACTGAGCATGGAGCTGCAAAGGCTCATTGCCTCTCTTCAAGCTGCCGACCGCAGGCTGACGGGCATGAAAGACGGACAAATCTTTCTTTTGCCGCCCGAGGAGATCGTCTACATCGACACCGCTGACAAACATATTTTCATCTACACGGCAGGCGAGGTCTATGAAACACAGCTTCGGCTGTATGAGATGGAAAAGCAGCTGCCGCCGTCGGATTTCTTCCGCGCCAACAAATCCTGTATCGTGGGAATCCGGCACATCCGCTCTTTGAAGGCGGACATTGACGGGCGGCTGCTGCTCACAATGGACAGCGGCGACAAGCTGTGGGTGTCCCGCCAATACGCGGCCGAATTCAGAAAAAAGATCGGTATGTAAAGACGTGACCGAAAAGGAGGATTTGAAAATGGACAATAAAAAATTTATCGCATCGACCGCCGAAATATTTACCCTGTCGCTGGCGTTTATCTCCGCCTTTCATTTCGCCCTGCGGGGAGAGTCGGAACAGCTCTCGCAGGTATCGGAATTGTTCGCGCTGTGCGGCAAAGGTATATCCTTCCCCGCGCTGGGGGAACTGCTGCTGCTGTCGACGCTGATTTCCGCCGCGAGGGCGGTGTGGTTTTCCGACCGGTTCTTTCAGAATATGCTCCTGTACGTGCGCATTCCTCTCATGCTGGTGAGCGTCTTTGTGATGGCGGGCGTTTGTTCGGTCGTCTTTCACTGGTTCCCCGCGCATATGTGGCAGGCATGGCTGGGATTTGCAGTGAGCTTCTTGCTGGGAACAGCGGCCAGCTTTGGCATTATGCTGCTGAGAAGCCGTCTTGAGAGCCAAAAATATCAGACTATTCTCAATCAATACCGTGCATCGGAAAATGAGGAGGAAAAACAAAATGGCCATTGTGAAACTCGATAAGGTGACGCGTTCGTTTGGCGTAAAGCAGGTGCTGTGCGGCGTGTCGCTGCAAATCGAAAAGGGGGATATCTTCGGTCTGCTGGGGCCGTCGGGCGCGGGCAAGACCACGCTTGTCAACATTCTCACGGGGCAGCTTTCCTGCGGCGGCACGGCGGAAATTTTCGGGATGAACTGCGGCCGCATCGGTCGGGAGGTCTACCGCCGCACCGGCGCTGTGCTGGACAACTGCGGCTTGTACGAGCGGCTGACCTGCATGGACAATATGAAGCTGTTTGCCCGCATTCATCACATTTCCGCGGCGAGAATTGCCGAAACATTGCGGGAAGTCGGACTAAACGGCAGTGAAAGGCTGCGTGTGAAATCACTTTCCAAGGGCATGCGGCAGCGGCTTCAGCTCGCACGCGCCATTCTGCACACGCCGGAACTTCTCTTTCTGGACGAGCCGACCAGCGGACTTGACCCCGCGACGGCGGAGGAAATCCACGCCCTCATGCGTCGGCTTCGCGAGAACGGCACCACCCTGTTTCTCACCACACACAACATGGATGAAGCCTACCGCCTGTGCGACAGAATCGCGCTGCTGCATGAGGGACAGATCGTGGAGGAAGGACAGCCCGCCGCCATCTGCCGTCGGCATTGCAGCGATTCGGAGCTGCACATTGTCACCTCTGACGGGGAAGAGCTGTCGCTGCCCAATCTTCCCGAAAACGCCGAAGCCGTGGCGGCAATGATGCGCAAGGGAAAACTCCGCGCCATTCATTCCGCCGAACCTGACTTGGGAACGGTATTTCTCAGACTCACCGGAAAGGAGCTGACACAATGACTACCACTCTCGCACTGCTGCACAAGCAGATCAAGGATTCCCTTTGCAATTTTCAGGCGCTCATGGTGATGCTGATTTATCCTTTGGTGGCCTTTGTCATGATCACGGCACTGGGCAGCGAGGACGGCATGAGCGGGATGTTTGTCACGATGTTCGCCACTATGCACGCGTCATTTGCCCCGCTGGTGACAGCCTCCAATATCCTCTCGGAGGAAAAGGAAAAAGGCACCCTGCGCGCTCTCATCATGACAGGCGTGAGCCGACGGCAATATCTTATGAGTGTATCGCTGTTTGTGGTTTCGGTCACGCTGCTCACGGGAAGCGCGTTTCTTGTCATGGACGCGTTCACCCGCGAACATATTGCCGCGTTTGCGGCAGCCATGCTGTGCGGCGCGGTACTCTCCACGCTGGCGGGGCTGTGCGTCGGCATCGTCTCCCGCAATGTCTCCGCCGCCAACGGCATGGCGGTACCCATCGGACTCGTCACGGCGCTGCTGCCCATGCTGGCGCGGTTTAATGAAAGCCTTGACTGCGCGGCGCGATATCTCTACAGCGGACAGATCAGCCGCGTGCTGGACGGCGGGGAACTGACAGGCGAATTCGCGGCGATCATGGCGGCGTATGCCGTGCTGCTGACAGCGCTGCTGGCGTTTCTGTTCAAGAAAAAAGGATTGGAATAAATCAATACGCCGAACGTATAAAAAACCCCGGTCAGACCTGATTGTTCCTTTGAACCGTCAGGTTTGACCGGGGTACATATTATCTTCCAAAAACAATTTCATGCAGTTCCCTTACTTCTTGTACGCTCAGGCCGGTGTATTGGGCGATTTTAAAAATCGAAATTCCGTCCATAAGCAGCCGAAGCGCCGTTCTCATCGCTTCGGCTTTTCTTTCCACCTGTTGCTTGATCATCGCTTTGGCTTTGGCGGTTTCGGCTTTGGCCTCCATGATCTGGTCACGGGCGCTCTGCTTGCCATCCTCCACGCCGTCCTGTCTGATCTCCTCCCAGATGTCAAAAATGCGTTTGATTCTGTCGCCGTCTTTTAATATATTCATATTTTCCACCCTCACTTTTATACGATGATTTTTTCTTTGGTTTGAATATGTAGCGAAATATCGCTACATATTAATTATACATACATATTTCGGCTATGTCAACAATAAATTGGATAATCAAAGTATAATTATCAAAAAGGAGGGGCTAAGGATTGAATAGAATCAGAGATTTGCGTGAAGATGCAGATTTAAGACAATCTGATGTTGCACAGGCAACAGGCATCCCTCAACGTACATTATCCAGCTACGAAACCGGAAAAACCAATCCGGACAGCTATGCGATCATCAAATTAGCCGCGTTTTTCAACGTCACCACGGACTATCTGCTGGGCGTGACGAAGAACAATTACAAAAATATCACTGCCATCGCGGAAAAGCTCGACGAGACAGGGGACACGCTCAAGGAGCTTTCCGAACTTCTCAAAAAAATGAAGTAACAGCGGACAGGTCACGTCATTCACACGCGCCTGCCCGCTTTTTTATGATACTTTCTTTACCGCCTTGCTGTCACGCCGCAGGATCAGCGTTTCTTCCGACCCACGGCAATCACGGAAAGCCCGCAGAAGAGAACCGCCGCCGCCGTCATAACCGCCAGTGCCGTCGTCAGATCGGTGGTGTAATCCCCGAAGGCAAAATTCACGCCCATGAACCGCTCAAAGTCGGCTCGTGTCATGATTTCATAGCCCTCCGGCAGGTTTTGGGGCGGCGCTGCCATGCCGCCGAACGTCTCGTTCAGCACATCCTCCATCAGCACCGCGCGCAGCGCCGAAGCCGTGTAGGTAGGAGGAAACAGTTTGACAACCCACTGAATGCCGTCGGGCAGATTGCCGATCGGCATATAAATGCCCATCAGAAAGCCGATCAGTGTGCCTACCACCGTGGAAAAGGCGGAGAAAGCGCTCGCCGATGACAGCAGCGTCGTAATAAAGAACATCAACGAGCCGTTGGCCAGCACCGCCAGCACAATCACGCCCAGCGTCTTTGCAAGCGTCGTCACCGAAGGAATGTCGCTGCCAAGATACACCATATATCCGATGCCCGCCGCACAGGCAATGACGCTCATGATGACGCCCACCACCATGCAGCCGATGAGATAACCGCCCGCAAGCGAGCTTCTCCGCAAAGGGGATGTGTAAAAATCCTTGTAGATCTTGCGCGTCTTATCGTCAATCATGATATGCAGCGAGCCGAGCGCGGTAGTCGTGGAAGTGACGGCCACAATGCCCGCCACGAGCCATGTACCGACCAGTCTTTCAATGTGCGGCACCTCGCTCATGCCCTTGTTGAGCGTGTCAGTCAAAAAGAAAATATTGAGCGCGACGATCACCAGCACCGCCATCAGTGAGAAAAACACATTGGCTTTGTCGCGAAAGTACAGCTTGATGTTGCGCTTTGCCATGATAAACATTTTTACCCGTCCTCCCTGCCGTCATCCTCATTGGCGCCTGTGGCGCGGAGGAACGCATCGTCCATCGTGCCGTTGACCACTTCAAAATTGACAAACCAGTCCTTGCACGCCTCGATGAGGGGAATCGCCTGCATGGTGTTGTCCAGCTTCACATCCACGGTTTCCACACCTTCCGTATAAACTGCGCCCATTTCGCGAAGCCTTGCCGTTATAGCCGTCAGCGCCGCCTGATCGGCGTATTTCATTTTGAGCATATCGCTGCTGTAGCGTTCTTTCAACTCGATGGGGGTTCCCTGCGCGATGATCTCGCCCTTGCTCATCACCGTCACATAATCCGCCTGCGCCGCTTCCTCCATGTAATGCGTTGTCAGAAAGACCGTCATGCCGCTTGTTTCCTGTAAGCTTTGGATGGTGTGCCACACGCTCCTGCGAGTCTGCGGATCAAGTCCCGTCGTCGGCTCATCCAGAAACAAAACGGCAGGCGTGTTGATGAGCGCGCGGGCGATATCCGCGCGGCGGCGCTGTCCGCCCGACAGTTGGCCGTAACGGCGGTCAATAAATTCGCCCAGTCCCACCGTCTCGGTGACACGCGCCACCGAAGCCTTGACTTCCTTCCTGCGCATACCGTAAAACGAACCGCGTATCATCAGGTTTTCCTTGACCGTCAGCATTGGGTCAAGCAGGCTGTCCTGAAAGACAATGCCGATTTCATGGCGAATCGCGTCATCCTCCTGTCCGAGAACATGACCGTTCACCCTCACCTCTCCCCCGTCGGGCCGCAGCATGGTGGCGATCATGTCGATGGTGGTGGATTTCCCCGCGCCGTTAATGCCGAGGAAGGCAAAGAGCGAGCCTCTTTCTACCGAAAAACTGATGTCTTTGACCGCCTGCACATCGCCGTAGGACTTTTTGAGGCGCCGCACTTCAATCATGTTCGGTGTATTCGCTTTTTCCGCTTTTTCCATTGACGCTGACCTCCCTTTGACGGTGTTTTTTCATTTCCATCACCTTGTGGTTGATATCCGCCGCCGCTATTCTCTCATTCACAATCGACACGGCGAACACCGCCACATATGCCGCGCAGATCATGCCCAGCACTGTCAGTATAATCGCGGCGTCAAGCGGAATGAATTTCAGAACCGCACCGCCCACTAAAAACACCGTGGCGCATACGTCAAAAAAAGCAATGACCAATCGCAGCGGTACGCTCCTGACGGGCAGAAGGTCTGTCAGAAAAATCACCACTCCGACCGCCGCGCAAATCGCAAACAAATCCCAGATACTTCTCACCGTCACATCCGCTTCCATCCAGTCCGCCAGCGCCACATACAACAGCACGACAATGGTAAAGGACGTGCAAACGGTTGTAAAGAATTGGCTCCATCTTTTTTTCCACCGCATCATGAAAAACTCCCTTCTATATCCCGAATTTCCGCTTGAAGCCGGGCAGATAATGGCGGCTGATAATCAGCTTTTCGCCGTTTTCCAGCTTGGCCTCATAGCGGCTGTTGAGCAGAGGACGCACGCTGTCCAGCTTCATGATATTGACAATGCACGACTTGCTGATGCGCACGAAGTTCGCCTTTTCCAACTGCTCCTCCAGTTCATAGAGCTTGAGCGAACATTCATACACATCGTTTTCCAGATACAGAAACGTCCGCTCGTCGGTACTGTCAAAATAGAAAATATCGCCCAGCGGAAAAATCTTCGTTTCTCCGTCCTTCACGCCTGCCACCGAAAACATATGCAGGCGGATATGCTGGATAATGCTTTCCAGCCGATCATCCATCATGCCGCATTGGATGACAATTTCCGCGTCGGTATACTGATCCGACTGCTCGATCAACAGCTTCATTTTGTGCCGCACACTCCTTTTCTCTGCCGTAGCTATATATTACCACACGGCGTCAAAAAAATAAAGGACTTTCCGCCCACCTGCAAAAAACAAAGGCAACATGCAATTTAATGCGTAATGAGTAATTCGTAATGCGTAATGGATAGTGACGGGAGTGCGGTTTTCTGTTTTTCTTCTTTTATAAAAAGAAAAAGAAAAGGGAGACCATCCCCTCATTTGAGAAAGTCTCCCTTTTCCGTTGTCAGTATGAAACACGCATCGCAACCCGAAGCGGAACAGGCATTTCCGTCCGCGTTCATTACGCATTACGCATTACGAATTACGCAGTAACTATTCAGTCCTCCTGAGAAATCCACAATTTCTGCACAAAGTTGAAAAATGGAAAAGGGTAGAAAAAAATCAGCGAAATGTCAATATACAAGAAG
>CADCNI010000020.1 GCA_902802795.1 uncultured Ruminococcus sp. | reverse complement strand
CTTAGGCCTTGGCGCGTCTTGCTCGCGCCGTTTGCGGCGCTTGTGGGGCCTTGCCCCACTCCCCACAAGGGCGCTGCCCTTGACCTGCCAGGAGGGCCTACCCCCCTGGACTCCCACGCTCGCTGCGCTCGCTAGTTATGCGCTGCGCGATGCTTTTTCTTTTTTCTTCTTCCCGCTAAATTCTCATTTACTTTTACAATCGCCTAATATGGCCAACCGCCAACGCAAAAGCTGCTCAGCGAGGGCGCGAAAATTCTTCTCGCCCTCCTCGTCGTGTCTGACGGCACATCCGTCCGCCATATCACGCAGAATGCCTGCCTGTCTTTGCAGCAAGGCGGCTGCGTAGGGATTCCTTTTATCGAGCCGTCCGGCGTATATGTCAAAATCACTGTAGTGAAACGGTTCGGGGCTGTATTCGGCGCAAATCACTGTGTAAATCCGATTCGCTTCACAGATAGGTTTCTCCTCCAAAACAAAAAATTGGCGGGAATACAGATACGCCCGCAGGCGTTCGGCTTTGGACATCGGCTGCAAAATCAGGCGGTAACGCGGCGAAAGCAGCCACGGGGCGCCTTCTAAGATCCCCGCAATATTGTCTCCGCCCATGCCCGCGATTACGATGTCATCCACCTCGTCGGGGGGGATTTTTTCCATCCCATCCGCTGTAAAGGCGGTTATCTTGTCAGCGATCCCATACCGTCGAATATGTTCTTTCGCCAGTTGAATGGGTTCCTCGTTAATATCCGACGCAAAGGCGCGGGGGATTTTCCCCGTCCGCACCAGCCAGATCGGAAGATAGGCATGATCGGTGCCGATATCCGCCAGCACCCTGCCCTCCCGCACCATCCCGGCACAGGCTGAAAGCCGCGCGCCGAGCGCAAAGGGTTCCTCCATCATGATATATTCCCTCCCTTTTTTGTGAGAAGTGAGAAGAAAAATCTTTCATACACTTCACACTTCACATTGAAAAAAGGTCTGCCGCCACACAAGCCGGAAGCGACAGACCTTCTCATTCAGCGTTTATTTGCCCTGCAAATGCTCGTTCAGCTTGCTGACCAATTCGTCGGGGTCAACACCATGAACCATGCAGGCCTGCTCGATGGACTCGCCTCTCGAAGCGGGGCAGCCGAGACAATGCATGCCCATTTCCAGAAAATAGGGCGCCGTCGTGCCGTCTGTGTCGAGAATATCGCCGATAATCGTGTTCTTTGTAATTGTCATTTTGGATTTGCCTCCCTTGCTTTTGTGTTATTTATTATAGTATGATTGTTTGGAATTGTCAATATTCATTTTGTAAATTGGAGAAGGAATCCATTTTACTCTCAAATTCCTCCACCGTCATTTGTGCGCGTTCGGCAGCCTGTGTCAGGGTACTTACAATCCCCTCGGCTTTGCCCTCGGCTCTACCACCGGCAGCAGCTTATCCGAAGATCGGAATCCGGAAAGGTATTCCTCCTCCGCCTGGGTCTTTTCCCCGTTTTCACGGCGGGCTTTCCTGCGTTCTTCCACCTGCGTCATATATTGAATCGCGTCGTACAGCATATTCCGTACCGGCATGGCATAGTGAATCTGCGACTGATTTTCTATGCCCAATACCAGATACGCCCTCTTTCCGTCCTCCATCGCCGTCACCATTTTCAGCACGTCGCGAAATCTCTGTATCGGCTCGGGCTGTCCTTCGCCGCCATAGGGCAGCGCAATGGCAGTCGTATCGAGCGGTCGCAGCTGTTCGGGTCGGATGACCTGCCGCCCGCCGTACAACAGAAAATTGAACGCGTCCGCAAAAGTGGTGCTGTCCTGCATATATTCCTTGGGAAATGCTGATTAAAGGCGTAGCCGTCGATTCCGCGCCGCGAGGATACGTCTTTGAGCGGTGCGTGAATCGACTTAATCAGCGTTTCCCGTGGTTACCGTATCTTTATCCGCCATTTGCCTCACACTTCTTTCGATTTTATTATATCCTTTTTGCGCGGTGCTGTCAAGGCGAAATGTGTGAATAGCACGGATGATGCTTTTCACTTTCCGTGAAACGATTGTATTTTACTCTTGACATTTTCCCAAAATTTGCGTAAAATAAAGATTTGTAGAGTTTGAAACCCTAAAAACGGAAAAAACTTTCAATCGGGAGATAAAAAATGAGTTCCAACAAACTGACAAACGAAAAAAAAGAATACGGCAACGACAATATCGTCGCGCTGAAAGGCGCCGACCGCGTGCGCAAGCGCCCCGCCGTTATCTTCGGTTCGGACGGCATCGAGGGCTGCTGTCATTCGGTCTTTGAAATCCTTTCCAACTCCATCGACGAAGCGCGCGAGGGCTACGGCAGCAAGATCATTGTCACCCGCTTTGCGGATGGTTCGGTGCAGGTGGAGGACTTCGGACGCGGCATCCCCGTCGATTACAATAACAAGGAACAGCGCTTCAACTGGGAACTGGTTTTCTGCGAGATGTACGCGGGGGGCAAATACAACAACGACGGCGGCGAAATCTATGAATATTCGCTGGGTCTGAACGGTCTGGGTCTTTGCGCCACGCAGTACGCCTCGGAATATATGGACGCGGAGATTCACCGCGACGGCACCCGCTTCACGCTGCACTTTGAACACGGCGAGAATGTGGGCGGTCTGCAAAAGGAGCCTTGGAAGGGTAGACAGACCGGTTCCCGCATCAAGTGGAAGCCGGATCTGGAGGTCTTTACCGACATCAATATTCCCCTCGAATATTACCAGGACACCATCAAGCGGCAGGCCATCGTCAACGCGGGCGTGCTGTTTCTCCTCGACGACAAGGTGAGCGGGGAGAAATTCGAGTATTACTACAAGGACGGCATTGCCGACCATGTGCGGGAGCTGGCGGGGGACGACGCGATTTCACAGGTGCAGTATTGGCAGTGTGAACGCCGCGGACGCGACCGCGACGACAAGCCCGAATACAATGTCAAAATCAACGCGGCGGTGGCGTTCTCCAACCGCGTGACGCTGACCGAATACTACCACAATTCGAGCTGGCTGGAATACGGCGGCGCGCCGCAGAAGGCTATGCGCAGCGCGTTTGTCGCCATGATCGACGCGCGGCTCAAGCAGACCGGCAAATACACCAAGAACGAGAGCAAGGTCACGTTTCAGGACGTGGAGGACTGTCTGATTATCGTGGTGTCCTCCTTCTCCAACCAGACCAGCTACGAAAATCAGACCAAAAAGGCGATTACCAACAAGTTTATCCAGGAGGCGATGACCGAATTTTTCCGCCATCAGCTTGAAATCTGGTTCATTGAGAATCCCCTCGAAGCCGACAAAATCTGCGGGCAGGTGCTTCTCAACAAACAGAGCCGCGAACAGGCGGAAAAACAGCGCCTCGCTATCAAGAAGAACCTCTCGTCCAACATGGACATCACCTCCCGCGTCAACAAATTCATCGACTGCCGCTCCAAAGACCCCAATGAGCGGGAGCTGTACATCGTGGAGGGCGATTCGGCGGCCGGTTCCTGCAAGAACGCCCGCGACCCCGGCTTCCAGGGCATTATGCCGGTGCGCGGCAAGATTCTCAACTGCCTCAAAGCCGACTACACCAAAATCTTCAAGAGCGACATCATCACCGACCTTATCAAGGTGCTGGGCTGCGGCGTGGACGTGAAGGGTCATCAGAACAAGAACCTCTCCACCTTTGACTTAAATCAGCTTCGCTGGAACAAGGTCATCATCTGTACCGATGCCGACGTGGACGGCTTCCAGATCCGCACGCTGATTCTCACCATGATCTACCGCCTCATGCCCAAGCTGATCGACGCGGGCAAGGTCTATATCGCGGAGTCACCCCTCTATGAAATCACCTGCGGCAGCGACACCTATTTCGCCTACACCGAGCAGGAAAAGGCGGAAATCATGGAAAAAATCGACGGTAAAAAATTCACCATCCAGCGCTCCAAAGGTCTGGGCGAAAACGACGCGGATATGATGAGCTTCACCACCATGGCGCCCGCCACCCGCCGCCTCATCCAGGTCATGCCCACCGATGTGGAACCCACCGAGCGGATGTTTGACGTGCTGCTGGGCGACAACCTCAGCGGACGCAAGGAATACATCGCCCAGCACGGCAGCGAATTCATCGAACTGGCAGACGTACAGTAGCGCTCGCATTCGCTCGCTAAGAGAATAGAGAATAGAGAATAACGAATAGTGAATAGTGTCGGAGCGCCTTTGGCGCTGAAATAGATAGCACACGGTGACACCATCTTCTTTACTAACCACTGACCACTAATCACTGTCCACTAAAAAAGGAGAACCTATGGCACCTAAAAAGAGAAGAGCCACACCACAAAAAGCCGCCATGAGCGGTTACATCAAAGGCGCGGGCGAAGTCGTTTCGCAGGCGATCGTTGACACGCTCGAGGGCAATTATATGCCCTACGCCATGAGCGTCATCATGAGCCGCGCCATTCCCGAAATCGACGGCTTCAAGCCCTCCCACCGCAAGCTGCTCTATACGATGTACAAAATGGGGCTTCTCACGGGGGCGCGGCAGAAATCCTCCAAAATCGCGGGTTCCACCATGGCGCTCAATCCCCACGGCGACGCGGCGATTTACGACACCATGGTGCGCATGACCGTCGCGTATGAAGCGCTCCTGCACCCTTATGTGGATTCCAAGGGGTCCTTCGGCAAGGCGTATTCCCGCGACACGCAGGCGGCAGCCTCTCGATATACCGAAGCCAAGCTCGCGCCCATTGCCGCCGAACTCTTCCGCGACATCGACAGCGACGCGATTGACATGATCGACAACTTCGACAATACCATGAAGGAGCCGTCCCTCCTCCCCGTCACCTTTCCCACCATCCTCTGCAACAGCAACACCGGCATCGCGGTCGGCATGGCGAGCGCCATCTGCTCCTTCAACCTCAACGAACTGATCGAAACCACCATCCAGCTTCTCAAAAATCCCAAACACGACATCAGCTCCACCCTTCTCGCCCCTGATTTCCCCGGCGGCGGGCAGATTCTCTACAACAAGGACGAGCTGCAAAAAGTGTACCACACGGGACGCGGCAGCATCAAGGTGCGCGCCCGCTATACCTACGACAAAGACGCGAACTGCATCGACATCACGCAGATTCCCCCCACCACCACCTGCGAACAGATCATCGAAAAGGTCATCGACCTCGTCAAGACCGGCAAGATCAAGGAGATTTCCGACATCCGCGACGAGCAGGGTCTGCACGGTCTGCGTGTCACTATCGACCTCAAACGCAATGCCGACCCCGACAAGCTCATGCAAAAGCTTTACAAATTCACCACGCTGGAGGACAGCTTCGCCTGTAATTTCAACGTGCTGATCGACGGCTCTCCCAGAGTGCTGGGCGTGGACGGGATTCTCGACGAGTGGATCAGATTCCGCATGAACTGCGTCGAACGCCGCACCCGCTTTACACTGGAAAAGAAGAAAGACCGCCTGCACCTGCTCGAAGGCTTGCAGAAGATTCTGCTCGACATCGACAAGGCGATCAAAATCATCCGCGAAACCGAAGAAGAAGCCGACGTGGTGCCGAACCTCATGAGCGGCTTCGGCATCGACGAAATACAGGCGGAGTATGTCGCGGAAATCAAGCTGCGCCACATCAACCGCGAGTATATCCTCAAACGCACCGAGGATATCGAAAATCTCCGCCATGACATTGCCGATTTAGAGGATATCCTGTCCTCTCCCCAGCGCGTCAAGAAAATCATCATCGCCGAACTCAAAGAGGTCGCCAAGAAATACGGTCAGCCGCGCAAGAGCATGATCCTCTACGATGTGGAGGAAACCGCCATCGACGAGGTATCGCTGGTCCCCGATTACCCGGTGCATCTCTTTGTCACCAAAGAAGGCTACATCAAAAAGATCAGCCCCCAGTCGCTCCGCATGAGCAGCGACCAGAAGCTCAAGGACGGCGACGAAATCGTGCAGACCTTCGAGACGCGCAACGTGGCGGAGCTTCTCTTCTTCACCGACCAGTGCCAGGTCTATAAATCCAAGGCCTCCGAATTCAGCGACACCAAGGCGAGCGTCCTCGGCGAATATATCCCCGCCGTGCTGGGCATGGCGGAGGACGAACACGTCATCTGCTGCGTGCTGACTACCGATTACAGCGGCTATGTCCTCTTTGCCTACGAAAACGGCAAGGTCGCCAAGGCGGAACTCAGCGCCTACGCGACCAAGACCAACCGCCGCAAGCTTCTTGCCGCCTACAGCGACAAGGCGCCGCTGGTCAAAATGCTGCACATCCCCGCCGACTGCGACATCCTTCTCCGCGCCACCAACGGCAAGGTGCTGATTTTCGGTTCCGACGCCGTTGCCGCCAAGACCCGCAGCTCCCAAGGCGTGCAGGTCATCACCCTGCGCCGCAACGCCAGAGTCAGCGATATGGTCGTCTTCGCCGAGGGTATGGTCAAAAACGAGAGCAAATTCCGTCCCAAAAACCTGCCCGCCGCAGGCTCCGCCGACGATTCCGACGAGGGCGAACAGATGACGCTGCTTTAGCTGTTAGCCGTTAGCTGTTAGCATTGTTGACATAAGCGCGACTGTATTTGCCCGAATCCTTTTTATGTCGTGGCACGTATTGCGCCAACGGCTGACGACTGATTGGAAGGAGACTGATACTGATGCGCACGATACCCGCCCTTTATGAAAAAATGGACGCATGGGGTATGCTGGACTACCGGGACAGCCGCTATCTGTGGGTCTTTGATATGAAATGGATTCCCGTCAAAAAGCTGTCGCCGGAACCGGAGATTTATGTGGGTGATATTCCTTTGACTACTTTTGCCCGCGGCATGGGCGGCGATTACTGGTGTTTTCTTCCGGACGCGGGCGGGGCGGAACCTGCCGTCTGCTTCTGTGAACACACCGAACCGGAAGGCTCCTTTTTTGCGTCCTCTCTCCCCGACGCGATTTTCCGCGAGATTGTCTTTTACGGCAGCACCGCCTGTTTTGATGACGCGCCCACGACTTCCCCGGCTAACGTGGTTGCCCCGGCAAACGTAGTTGCCCCGGCTAACGTGGTTGCCCCGGCAAACGTAGTTGCCCCGGCAAACGTAGTTGCCTCTAACGAGGAGGCGGCACACGCCCTTTTTCGGCAATACGCGGAGCGATTAAAAAACATTTTAAATGACAAGCAAATCGCCATCCTCAAGGAACTGGCAAAAAAACCGCTCACATGGCAAACCACCCCCTACGGAGAATGGCACGCCCTGCTGTCGGATGTCGAGGTGGATCAAATCCTCTCCGCCGCCATCCAATCCCCAAAGCCCCCTCTCCCCTTTCCCATCCGCTGGACGGAGGATGAATGTGAAGTGTGAAATGTGAAGTGTGAAATTTCATATTGTCAAGCGTTGAGAAACTGCCCTTATCTCAAATGGAGATGGGGGCTGTTTTTATGCAAAGTGACCGATATGTGTGAAGTGCTGATGACTAACCACTTACCACTAAATAAAAAGCCGCCGTTTCATGTCGTGAGGGTATCGGACGGAAATTTTGATTGACAAATAATCAAATGATAATTATAATATAATTATGGAAATAATAAAATTTGAATGGGATGAAAATAAAAACGCCATCAACAAGAGAAAGCATAAAATATCTTTTGAAGAGGCGCAGACAGTTTTCTATGACGACGAAGCTTTAGTGATTAGTGATCGACGACCCCGAACATTCCGGGCAGGAGGAGAGATTTATTATTTTGGGAATGAGTGCAAAAGCCAACTTGCTGGTAGTCTGTCATTGCTATCGTCAATCCGAAACCGTCATCCGGATTATCTCCGCAAGAAAAGCGACCAAAAACGAAGCCAGACAATATGACGAATGGAAATGAGGTGTATCCAATGAAGGCAGAGTATGACTTTTCAACCGCAAAGAAAAATCCCTACGCCCAAAAAATCAAACAGCAGGTAACCATCAATCTTGACAGCAGTGTAATCGACTATTTCAAGGAAATGGCAGCGTCATCCGGCGTTCCTTATCAGACGCTGATTAATCTTTATCTGTCCGATTGTGTGCAGAACCGCCGCCGGCTTCACATCTCGTGGCAATAAATCTTCCAGATAAACAGCACTTGAAACGGCAAAGTCCGAAATCAAGTGCTTTTTTATGTGGATAAAAATGCCTCAGAAATTTCATCCGCCCCGCTAACGGCTATCGGCTAATGGCTAACCGCTAACCGCTAACCGCTAACCGCTAACCACTAAATTAACCATTTTCTCCCGTTCTCTTAACCTTTTCTAAACCTTTGGGGGGTATCATCATACAAGAAAGGAACGGTGAAGAACGTGAGCAATATCATTCTGAAAACCGAAAACATCTCAAAGAAATACGGCAATACACAGGTGCTGCACGACGTCAGCATCACCCTCGAAAGCGGCAGAATTTACGGTCTGATCGGCGTGAACGGCGCGGGCAAGACCACCCTCATGCGGCAGATTTTAGGGCTGTCGGTTCCCACCTCGGGCGAAATCGAGCTTTTCGGCAATCGCGGACGGGATATCCTCAAGGAACGCGCCCGCCTCGGCTGCCTCATCGAATCCCCCGGTCTGGTGCTGGGCATGACCGCCAAGCAGAATCTCCGCCTCCACCGCATTATGCACGGCATTGCCGACAAGGCGATTGAGGACGAACTTCTCGCCACCGTGGGGCTGGCGGGTACCGGCAAAAAAAAGACGAAGGACTTCTCCCTCGGCATGAAGCAGCGCCTCGGCATTGCCATCGCCCTTCTCACCAATCCCGAACTGGTCATTCTCGACGAGCCCATCAACGGACTTGACCCCATCGGCGTGGTGGAGATTCGCGAACTGATCAAAAAGCTCAGCGAAGAGCGCGGCATGACCATCCTGATTTCCAGCCACAACCTGCCGGAACTCTACCAGTGCGCCACCGATTACATCATTATCGACAAGGGCGAAGTCAAGCAGGAAATCAGCCTCGAGGAACTCGAAGAAAGATGCCGCCACTATCTCCAGATCGAAACCCCCGACAGGGAAAAGCTCGCCACGGTGCTGGAGCAGCAGCTCGGCACCACCAATTTCAAGGTCATGCCGGACGGCAGCGTGCAGCTTTACGATTTCACCGACGAACGCGACAAGGTGTCGGATGTGCTGTTTGAAAACGGCGTGAAAACCACCGGCTTCTCGCTCAAGGGCGAAACGCTGGAAAACTATTTCATTTCAGTCGTCGGACAGCAATAAGCGGGAGGAGGAATTTTTATCATGTTCAATTTAATCAAAGCGGATTTTTACAAGATCAACCGGTCTATGATTTATAAGGTGCTGTTTCTCATTGCGGCGGTCAGCGCCGTCACCACCACCCTCGTGTCCCATTTTGTAGGAACGGGCGATATGGAAATGTCCTCCGCCGGCACTGCGGCGCTGCTCACCGACGTGGTCATGCTCAACCTGCTCGGCTCCGTTGTCGCGGGACAACTGATCTGCGGCGACTTCGAGAACAAGCTCATTCAGTCGGCGGTCGCGGGATGCAGCAGCAGAGGCACGCTCGTTTGCGCCAAGATGATTACCTACACGCTGCTGATCGGGCTGATCACCCTGCCCTATGCGCTCTGCGCCGTTGTCGGCTATGCCTCGGGCGCGGCGTTCGGCGCTCCCTATTCGGCTTCGGTCTATCTCAATATTCTGTTTGAAACCAATACGGTCGATTTTTCCGTCGGCACGCTGCTGAAATACATTGCCATCACCGCCATCATGGCGCTGGCGTACACCGCGCAGACGTCGTTTGTCTTTTTCCTCGCGTTCGTCCTCAAAAACAAGGCGCTGATCGTCACGGCGGTGGGTTTCCTCACCTGCACGCTGATCGGCATGACCTCTTCCCTGCTGAGCAGCAGCAGCGAAACGGTCGAAAAAGTCATTTCCTACACCCCCTTCAGCGCGGACGCTTACAACCTCAACCACGCCTCAGAGATCGGCATGATGCTGAAAGTCGTCGCCATATCGGTTGTCTTTATCGCGGTCTTTACCGGATTGTCCATCGCGGCGTTCCGCAAGACTGAAATCAAATAAGTGATTATGATTATCTATCACCTCACCGTTGCCAAGCCCTGCGCGTTTTTCCTGTACGCGGGGGCTTTGCAATGGATTTTTTTGGTTTATTTGCACGATTGATTTGACATCGGACAACATTTCATGTACAATAAAGAGGGTGATGCCAATGAAGTACACGATTATCATTCTTTGCCTGCTGCTCCTGCTGGTGACGGCGTGGCTGATTCATCTGAAAATGCAGATGCGTTCCCTCAGCCGGCAGCTCGAAAAACGCCTGTCGGACGGCTCGCGCAATTCCATTCATACCGCGCTGCTCGACCCCTCCGCCATCCGGCTGGCGGCGGATATCAACCGCTGCCTGGAAGAAGACGAGAAAAAACGGCAAACCCTCGAAAGGGAAGAAAAACAGTTCCGCGACACCATCGCCAATATCTCCCACGACCTGCGCACCCCCCTCACCTCCGTCAAGGGATATGTGCAGCTTTTGGAGAAAACGCTCGCCCAGCCGCAGCAGCTCGAACGCATACGGGTCATCCGGAAGCACACCGACGAACTCGGCGATCTGATCGAGCATTTCTTTGAATATTCCTGCCTGCTGAGCGACGACAGCGAGCTTACGCCCGAGGTCTTTTGCCTGACCGACGAGACAGCCGAATGCCTCGCCGCGGCGGTGCCGCAACTGGAGGAAAAAGGGCTGACCGTTCACTTGGGCGAATTCGGGCAGGTGTCGGTCTGTGCCGACCGCGAACGCACGGTGCGCATTATCCAGAATCTCATTCGCAACTGTCTCCAGCACGCCGCCGGGGATATCACGGTGTCGGTCACGCAGCAGGATGGCATGGCGGTGCTGACGGTTGCCAATCCCGTCAAAGACCCCGGAAAAATCGACATAAATCGGCTCTTTGACCGCTTTTACACGGGAGACAAAGCCCGCCGCAAATCCACCGGACTGGGGCTTTCCATCGTCAGGATTCTGGCGGAGCAGCTGGGCGGCGACGTTTCGGCACAACTGTCCGGCGACACCCTGACCTTCACTGTCCGCCTGCCGCAGCCATGATGTCTGCCATATCACAAAAAAATCCGAAACTTCTCTCAAAAAAACTACGAAACACCTCTCAAAAAACGGAGGATACGGTATTGCATTTGCGGAGAATGTGTGCTATAATTCCCCCTGTCACTTCCGGTCGTCGCAACGAAACCGGAGTGACGAAATAAAATATGACAGGAGTCTTTATAATGAAAAACGTACTCTTCAAAGCCGTTTCAGCTGCGGTTGTGTGCCTGCTGACGGTCGGTCTGGTTGCGTGTCACAGGACAGACAGCAAAAACACAGTAAGCGCCAGTGACGTACCGATGACCTGCTACCGCAGTCTGCTCACAAGTTTCGATTACGGTGAGGAAACCACCTATGTCATCGGACACAAAACGCCGGATGCCGACACTGTCGGTTCGGCTGTTGCGTACGCCGGTCTGCTCAACCGCCTCGGCATCAAAGCACAGGCAGCCGTCAGCGGTGAACTCAACAAGGAAACGTCCTACGCGTATGCACAGCTCGGCATCGAATCCCCTGCCATTGTGGACAATGCCGAAGGCAAGCAGTTTGTGCTGGTGGATCACAGCAGCTATTCGCAGGCCATCGACGGCATGAACGGCGCGAAGGTTGTGGGCATTCTGGATCACCACGGTATCGGCGACGTGAACGTCAGCGAGCTTATCAATGTCAGATGCGCGCCTGTGGGAGCGACGGCTTCTTTGGTGTACCTCGCCTATCGCGAATGCGGTGTGGAGATCCCGGAGGACATGGCGAAATATATGCTCGTTTCCATCATTTCCGACACACACAACATGAAGAGAAGCGTGACCGATCTGGATCAGACCGCCTACGATGAACTCAGGGAAATCGCCGGCGTGGAGGATACGGAAGCGCTGTATACCGGCATGGCGGAAGCGGAAATGTCCTATGAAGGTTTGTCCGACAAGGAAATTTTCCTCTCGGATTACAAGGACTACGAGATCGGCGGCAAGACCTTCGGCATGGCGAGCCTTGACGCGTACGGCGAAGAAAAGACCCGCGACCTCGCCGAAAGAATGGTCAAGGTCATGGAAGAAAACTACGCCGAAATGGGACTGGATATGCTCTTTGCAAAGGTTTCCAACGCCAAGGAAGACAGCGACGAAAACATGATGTACATGGTCGCCTACGGCGAAGGCGCAAGTGAACTGCTCCTGAAATCCTTCGATTGCACGCAGGACGGAGATCTCTTTATCTTCAAAGAGAATCTTTCCAGAAAGAAGCAGATCATTCCCGCTATGACCACCGTTCTTGAAAGCAAGGACTGATGATTCCGCGCGGTTTCCGATGCGGTAACTGAAAATCAGAGGATAATACAACACCGCATTTGCTATGGATGAACCGTTCGACATGC
Source organism: uncultured Ruminococcus sp. (assembly GCA_902802795.1). Taxonomy (GTDB): domain Bacteria; phylum Bacillota; class Clostridia; order Oscillospirales; family Acutalibacteraceae; genus RUG762. The sequence goes on along the minus strand of CADCNI010000020.1, from coordinate 48,706 downwards.
AAATGCGGTTGTTTGTTTTTTTCCGATATTCATGCTGTTTCATTTTCATTTCAAAAGGAGTTGTATTATGTCAAACACCCCTACCCCCCACATCCATGCGAACCCCGGCGATTTCGCGCCGACCGTGCTGATGCCCGGCGACCCGCTCCGCTCGAAATTCATCGCGGAAACCTATCTGACCGACGCGGTGCTGGTCAACAACGTGCGCGGCATTCAGGGCTACACGGGAACCTACAACGGTCAGCGCGTTTCTGTGATGGCTTCCGGCATGGGTATGCCCTCCATCGGCATCTACAGCTATGAGCTTTACCACTTCTTCGGCGTGGAAAACATCATCCGCGTCGGCACGGCGGGCGCGATCAATGAAAAGGTGCATGTGCGCGACGTCGTATTCGCCATGAGCGCCTGCACCAACTCCGCTTACGCTTCCCAGTACCGTCTCCCCGGCACTTTCGCGCCGATCGCCGATTATACCCTGATGAAGACCGCCATCGACTGCGCGGAGCACCTCGGCACGGCCTATCACGTCGGAAGCTGCCTTTCCTCCGACACCTTTTATTGCGACGACCCCACCGCCACCGCGCAGTGGAGTAAAATGGGCGTGCTCTGCATCGAGATGGAAGCCGCCGCGCTGTATATGAACGCGGCGCGCTGCGGCAAACGCGCCCTCGGCATTTTCACCGTCTCCGATCACATCCTCACAGGAGAGGAAACCACCGCCGAGGAACGCCAGACCACCTTCACCACCATGATGGAAATTGCCCTCGAAACGGCGCTTCGAGTGGGAAGCAAATGAAAATTTAGCGGAGAAAAATAAAAAAGAAAAAAGACGCTCGCTAGTTACGCTTCGCTTTTTCTTTCTTTTTTGTTATTCCTCCATTTTTATGCCTCATTTCACACTTCACATTTCACACTTCACATTTCACACTTCACATTATTTCAAGGAGGTTTTGTATCATGCATCTGCCAGACATTCGCCGTGTGTTTCTGATCGTGCTGGACAGCGTGGGCGCGGGCGCATTGCCTGACGCGGCGGATTTCGGTGACGCGGGGGCGCATACCTTGCGCAGCGTCGCGGACTCCGACAGGCTGTTTCTTCCGAATCTGCGGCGGCTCGGCATCGGGAATATCGACGGGCTGGGATTCCTCGGCACCGCCGATTCGCCCGGAGCGGCGGTCTGCCGTCTGGGCGAATTGTCCCGCGGCAAGGATTCCACCGTGGGTCACTGGGAAATGGCGGGCGTTGTCTCTCCCCGTCCCCTCCCCACCTATCCGGACGGGTTTCCGCAGGAGATTCTCGACGAATTTTCCCGCCGCACCGGGCGCGGTGTTCTCTGCAATCTGCCTTATTCCGGCACACAGGTCATTGCCGACTACGGCGAGAAACACATGAAAACCGGCAAGCTGATCGTCTACACTTCGGCGGACAGCGTCTTTCAGATCGCCGCGCATGAGGAGATCGTTCCCGTTGAGACGCTCTACGCTTACTGCGAAGCCGCGCGGAACCTCCTTGTCGGGGAGCACGGCGTGGGACGCGTCATCGCCCGTCCCTTTACCGGGCAGCCGGGTCACTTCACCCGCACCTCCCGCCGCCACGATTTTTCCCTGCCGCCGCCGCAGGACACCATGCTCGACGCGCTGTCCGGCGCGGGATATGATGTGATTTCGGTCGGCAAAATCAAGGATTTGTTTGCCGGACGCGGCATCACACAGAAGTATGCCACCTCCGGCAACGACGAGGGCATGCGCGTCACGGCGAAGATCGCGGAAAAGGATTTTCATGGGCTGTGCTACGTCAATCTGGTGGATTTCGATATGCTCTACGGCCACCGTCAGGACGTGGAGGGCTACGCGGCGGCGCTCTCCGCCTTTGACAGATGGCTGGGCGGCTTTCTGCCCAAGCTGCGGGAGAATGACCTGCTGATGATCACTGCCGACCACGGCTGTGACCCCGCCGACAACAGCACCGACCACACGCGCGAATATATTCCCCTGCTGGTGTACGGAAAGTCGGCGCTTCCCGTCAATCTCGGCACGCGGGACACCTTCGCGGACATCGCCGCCACCGTAACGGACGTCTTCGGCGTGGATTTTCCCTGCGCCGGTCGCAGCTTCTTTGGGGAAATCAGCGATATCCGCGTCCATCTGGCGCAGCTCGCCAGACAGGCCGCTTTGCGTGCCTATTGCCCTTATTCCGGCTTTCACGTCGGCGCGGCGCTTCTCGGCAAAAGCGGAAAGATCTACACGGGCTGCAACGTCGAAAACGGCGCCTTTTCCCCCTCCCTCTGCGCCGAACGCACCGCTTTTGCCAAGGCAGTCAGCGAGGGAGAACGCGGCTTTGTCATGATCGCCATTGCGGGCGGCAAGGACGGCGTGATCTCCGGCATCTGCCCGCCCTGCGGCGTCTGCCGTCAGGTCATGCAGGAATTTTGCGCCCCGGATTTTTCCATTATTCTCGCCAAAGCCGACGGATGGGAGGAATATACCCTCTCCGACCTGCTCCCGCTGGGATTTACGCTGTAGCCGTTAGCCGTTAGCTGTTAGCCGTTAGCTGTTAGCCGTTAGCGGTTAGCGGTTAGCCATTCACTATCAACAACTTATAGCAATCCAAATAATCAGGGAGACAAAAGGAGGCGATGATGGTGAGTGCAGGGCAAGGCGGAGGACGACGGTGGGCTGAGGACGACGGTGGGCTGGCGCCCACCTAGGACGACAACGCAGCCATGTGCTCACCAGCGCGCCGAACTTGTCTTTTTGTTTGTTTGGATTGCTATAAGCGCACTCCCCCCAGTCAGCTACGCTGACAGCCCCCTCAAAGAGGGAGCCGAATATTGCCTCCCTCTTTGAGGGAGGTGGCACGCCGTAGGCGTGACGGAGGGAGTTATTTTCCCTAAGTTGTGGTCAGTGGTTAGCCATTAGCTGTTGGCTATCCGTTGCACAAAAAGAAAGGATAACAAAAAATATGAAACACATCACATTGCAAACCGTGCGCGGCGCGGTGTTCGGAGCGGCGATCGGCGACGCGGTGGGCGTTCCCTACGAATTTCACAGCCCCGACCGGATGATGCTGTCCCCCGCCGTCGATATGGTCGGACACGGTACCTACGGTCAGCCTGTCGGCACATGGTCGGACGATACGTCCATGATTCTCTGCACGCTTGACAACCTCGACGAGAAAAGGGATTTTCACGCGATTATGAAAGCCTTTGTCTCGTGGCAAACAAAGGGAGAATACACACCCTATCACGACTGCTTTGACATCGGCGGCACCACATCTTTTGCTCTGATGAATTATGCCCGCTTCGGGGATATTGAGGATTGCGGGTTAGACGACGAACACAGCAACGGCAACGGGTCGCTTATGCGCATCCTTCCCGCCGCGCTCTATGCCGCCGCCCACGGACTGACCCCAGAAGAAGCGGTACTCCTCAGCCACGCGCTTTCCCGGCTCACGCACGCCCATCTCCGTTCGCAGATCGGCTGCGGCATCTTCACCTGCGTTGCGCTGGCGCTCATTGAGAATCCCGCCAAAGCCGCCGTGACCGAGGGACTGCAAAGAGCGGGAATCTTCTACGCGGATCCCGCCTATTCGTCGGAACGGGACGAATACGGGCGCGTTCTGGGAGAGAATTTCTTCTCCCTGTCACGCGACGAAATCCACAGTTCCGGTTATGTCGTCAGCACGCTGGAATGCGCCCTGTGGAGCCTGATGAATACCCACAGCTACCGCGACTGTATTCTGTGCGCGGTCAATTTCGGGGGCGACACCGACACCGCCGCCTGCGTGGCGGGCGCTCTCGCAGGACTGCTTTACGGCTACGAGGGCATTCCCGCCGATTGGCGAAGCAAAATCGCGCGCCCCGACTTCATCGAGGAAATCGTGGGAAAATTCTGCCAAGCAAACGCTATTTCATAAAAAAACACTTGCAATTCCAAGAGAGATAGGATATACTGTTATTCAGCACATAAAAGCGTTACGCTTTAAACTGCTAAATTCTTAGCATCCGCTAAATTCTTAGCGTTCGCTAAATCCTTAGCAGATGCTAAAAAATCAGCTATTATTTTTGAGAGGAAACAGCATTTATGAATTTCATCAGAAAACTCCCCATTCCGCAGGATATCAAGGAACAGTTCCCCATTTCGCAGCGCTGCGCCGAAATCAAAGCGGCGCGTGACGCGATGATCGCCGACGTATTCACCGGCCAGAGCGATAAATTCCTGCTCATCATCGGCCCCTGCTCGGCGGACAACGAAACCTCCGTCATGGATTACATCGGCCGCCTCGCGGGATTGCAGGAAAAGGTCAAGGACAAAATCATCATCATCCCCCGTATCTACACCAACAAGCCCCGCACCACGGGCGAGGGATACAAGGGCATGGCCACCCAGCCCGATCCCACCAAAAAGCCCGATCTTCTCGAAGGTCTGATCGCCATCCGCCGTCTGCACACCCGCGCCATCGAGGAAACGGGATTTGTCTGCGCGGACGAAATGCTCTATCCCGAAAACTACCGCTACCTCAGCGACCTGCTGTCGTATGTCGCGGTGGGCGCGCGTTCGGTGGAGAACCAGCAGCACCGCCTGACTTCCAGCGGCATCGCCGTTCCCGTTGGCATGAAGAACCCCACCAGCGGCGATCTGAGCGTCATGCTCAACTCCATCAAGGCCGCGCAGCTCAGCCACACCTTCCTTTACCGCGGCTGGGAGGTCGAAACGGAAGGCAATCCCCTCGCCCACGCCATCCTGCGCGGTTCGGTCAACAAGCACGGCCGCAATATGCAGAATTACCACTACGAGGACCTGATTCTGCTGCATGACATGTATGCCGCGCGCGGCCTTCTCAATCCGGCGGTCATCGTGGACGTGAACCACAGCAACTCCAACAAGCAGTACATCGAACAGATCCGCATCTGCAAGGAGGTGCTGCATTCCCGCAATCACAACGGCGACATTGCCCGCATGGTCAAGGGGCTGATGATCGAAAGCTACATCGAGGACGGCAATCAGTCGGTGGACGGCGGCGTTTACGGCAAATCCATCACCGACCCCTGCCTCGGCTGGGACAAGAGCGAACGTCTGGTGCTGGATATCGCCGACACGCTGTAAAGATACCGTTGCTTTTTACGCATAACCATAAGCAGAGACAGTTTTCTAAGAAATTGTCTCCGCTTTTTGTATTTTATTAATAAAAATTCATATTTTTTCTCTTTACTTATATGAAATGATACGATATAATGATATCATATTTTTACTATAGCAATCCAAACAAACAAAAAGACAAGTTCGGCGCGCTGGTGAGCACATGGCTGCGTTGTCGTCCTAGGTGGTCGCCAGCCCACCGTCGTCCTCCGCCTTGCCCTGCACTCACCATCATCGCCTCCTTTTGTCTCCCTGATTATTTGGATTGCTATAGAAGGAGTGTTTTTTTATTGAAATCTACCAAACAACCCGTTATTCTCGACAAGGAAAGCCGCGACTGGATCAAAAACAGAGTTAAAAATACCTTCCCAAATGCCGATGCAATGATCGCAACCTTTGAAAAGCTTCTGGCAATCCCAAGCTATATCCCTAATCGGTATATCGGTACGGCTGATAAAGTCTTGACGTGTGCCAGGTTATATAAAGACACAATCGAGTATGAGTCATCAAGGCATTACTATACCGCACTGATTGACCTGAATAGCCAAATAGAGATTTTCTTAAAACATCTCTATGGTCTTATTGATCCTTTTTCTTTACAGTGCAATGACACGCCCAAACATCCCGATGGCACATATAAGAAGGAATGGTCGGACGAAGATTTGTATAAATACGCGTTGAAACTGATAGATGATCCGGAAACTTCGCTGTCCAGTGAAGATGAATACAACAAGGAACTGAAAGAAAAAAAGAAGTCCCCGGAAGAGCGTTATTACTGGTGGGTATATCTTTACAGAAATGGTGGCGTGCATCTACCTCCCAAACTCAAGAAAGATTCTTACCGCACTCAGATAGATACTTACACGTTCCGCACCCTTGCGGGTTTTCTCTGCATCGCCAATAAGTATAAAACAGTAATTAACGAGAAGTACCAGTGGTATGTCACAGAGAAATCATTCGATGTGAAAGATTACTGCCAAAAGATTCAAAAAGAGTATGAAGAGTATGAAGAGAAAGTCGGCACGTATGTCAACCTGGTCTGGAAGGGCAGCGACATGCTGAATCGCACCATCAAGCTGAAAATGCTCACCCCGAAGGAGGTCATTCATCCGGACATCCGTCAGTTCATGCTGGAGGGCAACGCCGGCACCGGAAAGACCTTCCTTCTGAAAAAGCTGACCTGCAACTTTGCAGACGGAACGCTGAATTTCCTACAGCAAAAAACGGCCATGAGAAACGAACTCAGAGACCTTGACGGTAACGCCATCGGCAGCGCCGCCAAGCGGAAGGGAAATCCTCTCAACAATATGAATCGTCAGGAGCGCCACGCTTTTGCGGAGGAAAAGAAAAAAAAGTACGCCGTTTGTCTGAAAAAGCCCCCCTATCTGCCTGTGTTTATCGAGCTGAAAAATCTGGAGGAAACGAAGTCGCCTGTCACCGACGCTTTTTGCCAAGCGCTTGGCGTGGACGCCAGTCGGTCTGATCTTCTTCTGAGAAACGGACGCTTTATCCTCATGCTGGACGGATATGACGAGATCCGTAAAAGTGCAATCAAAACAGCGGTCAAGGAACAAATAGAACAACTGAAAAAGTACCCTCACCTCATTCTCATCGTATCCAACCGCCTTGAGAATAAAAATACCGCTCCCGATATTGCGTTCCGTCTGAGAGTCAGTTACACTGTCGAGGACTATAAGGCGCTGATCAACAAAAACGCCAACGCCAAAATCAGACCGATTTTGCTCAATGAACTCCAGAATAATAATCGTTATTTCAATAACTGTACGCCACTGAAACTGACGCATATCATCGAAGGCACCACCGTAAAAGACGGCGTTCCGAAGTTTCCCGAATACACCCACTGCATGAAAATTCTGGAGAGAGAATGCAGGGAGAAAAACAACGATTTGACCGATCAGGCGGAATACTGCATGTTTGCGCTTGCCATGCTGAAAAATAACGCCAATTATCTTTCCAAGCTGCAATTGCTCTTTGCCGAAATTCTTCCAGCATGCGGTTACTCCGGTACGTATGCCCCGGATTGCGTAAGGCTGCTTAAGGAACTCGGCATCATGGTTCTCGCGGAAGCGGGGCTGGACGATAAAACCAGCACCTATTCTCTTTACAGCGAAGACCTGAAAACTGAAATGAGGAATTACGGAACGGTTAATCTGGTTAACGAAGAGTTCAGCAAAATCATCGCAAAATATAACAATTAAGTAGGTGACTTTTATTGAGCTACAGTCCGCAAGAATTGAAGAGTACGGTTTTTCGCCTTTATCAGAATCAGGATATCAGCAGGGACATACTTGATAATTTTTTTCCCGAATGGGAAAAGAATCTTCAAGTGATCGAAGGCGCGAAAGCCCTGTCTGAAAACGGTCATATCGTTGAAACCGCTTATCTCTACTACTGGTGCGCGCGCAAAGGAAAGGCGGACAGACAAACGATGGAAGCAGTCGGCAAAATCCTCGATTCATTCGTTATAAAAGACATAGATTCCTATAAAAAAAACAAGTCGGGTATCCGGCTGCTGAAGGCGAGAGTCATCATCATCTCCAGCCGAAAAACGGACAAACTGCCGGAACTGCTGGACGACCTGATTAAAAACAGATCGAACGCTCTTTTAAATCCGGAGAATTATTATTTTACCGTCTCCGTCGAAAAACTGTTTTTTCTGCTGTTTGACGCACTCATTAAAAGAAAGCAACCTTCGGCCGAAAACGCTCACAGTGTCAGGGAACTGTGCAGAGCCGTCTCCGCCAACTATCTCGACCATATCGTCAAAGATACCGTGCTGGTGGAAAAAAGGAATCAACTGACGGAATACGGTAAAAGCGTAAAGGATTATATCGAAAACTGTCTGTATCGTTACGACGAATACATCACAGTAATGGATTTATGCCGTCTTTTTGAGAAACAGGATTTGCTGGATCTGCTCGGCATCGACACCCAAAAACTGGCGGAAGTTATCAGGAAAAACAAAAGCGACAATCCCCGGGCGCTCTACTTTATGAAATACCGGATGGTGCATGCCAGCTATGTCGCGTGTCTGAAAAACCAGATGAACCGACGGCTGACGGCGGATAAGGAACGCAGTGATCAGCAGGAGGCGCGGCGAGCCGGATTTCAGCAGTGGTTGAAATATATCGACCGCATGGATATCTGTAAGGAACCGGAAATGCGGCGCTGCGTTTTCATCCAGACGGCCATTTATTCCCCTGCCGACCTGGATTGTAGAGCCTTTGACACTTTCAATTATCTCAGTAATGAGCGAAATGGAAAATACTCCGTCAATAATACAGGTGATTCCTTCGCCAATGAAGAAAACCAGGAAAGCGAAGAGAAAGAATGGGACATCAATGAGAAAAGCAAACCGAAACATCTGACCCCCGAGTTTCTTAAACCGGACGTCAACGACGCGTTGGTCCGGCTGATGACTGACGCTCCGTACAAGGTGATGCCTTTTTTGACGTTGGTAGGCGACGACTACGGCAAACATCACGTCATGTTCCACCTTATGCCACAATCCATGCATTTCGATTCTTTTCATTCAAAAGCGGAAACCGTCGTCAGGAACCTGCTGGATATTTATCCGGTCAACGACGTCATCCGGCTTTATCTCAACACGCTGCTCCACATCAACCTTTCTTTCTGCGAGTTTATGGAGCTCATCTGGAAAAAAGCCGGATGTTACCCCGACATAGCCGCTACCCCTTTTGCGGAGGTCATTTTCGGCGGTCACTGTGTGGACGGCGGCGTGGCGCTCAATTGTGAAGACACGCCCGGCGTCCATCTGATCGGCTTCAACAATAATCAGTCGGCAAGCGGTTTGTCGTTATTCTTTGTCCCCAAAAGCTACGAAAAAGGGATTCTCTACGCACGCCCTGTCAGTCTCAGCGCTTTCGAGTGGAAGGATAATAAAAACAGAGGGGTAAAAGTCTACGGAAACAATTATCTCTTCCGTAAACTGAATGAAACAAACATGACGCAATGGGTGTGGCCTTCTGTCTTTATCCCGAAAGCGGGCAATTCAGCCCGGAAGGAACTGTCCGTACAGGCCTATTCATTCAGCGACAGCATCCGGGCAAACAGCACGCTTATCAGCGGCGAGAGAGAGCTCACTTTTACGTTGCAGAACAACTTTGATCCGAATGAGGATAAAAACTATCTCATTGCCTTTCCCAACAATAACAATATCTGTACCCCGTACATGTATTCCACGAAGGACAATATGTTTTTTCCCGCGCGAAAAGCGAAATTTGACAGTTACGTCAGTTTGTTGGAAAACGTAGCGGCAACAGGCAAATTCAACGAAACAACCATCGCTAAGCTGGGAGCGTGCTCCTGCTGGATCGACATGAAAGCGTCAACCGGACGCATGTACTGCAATCTCATCGAGAATATTCCGCAGGAAGAAGCCCGTCGGCTCGTCATAGCACAGACTAAGGCCATGATCGCGCTGAGAAACGACCAGAACGCGCTGATAGATCTGCTTCGCACCCTCAGACGGCGGACGGACGGCATGGGCAACCTCTTGGTTTACGACCCCTTTGGTCGTAACACGCTGAAAATACAAAACGACGATGTTGCCAGCCTTAAAAATGCGATATTGAAGGAAATGAATTACAAAACGATTCTGTACTCGCATCTCAGCCCGAAAATGCTTTTTGAACTGTATATGAATTCCTTCCTGCGGCGGGTGATTCCCTTTGGCGATGTGGTAAAGGCGATGTACGCCAAAAAGCATCACCTTACGTCCAACGACACCTTGCCCGACCGCATCGACTGTCAGAAAGAATTTCCGCAGTTGTTTGACCGTTTCCTGACGGGAGATTTCAAAGAAGTGCAGGGAAATATGGTCATCATGAACGTCGCCGGGGTATTTGTGGGTAAAACCAATTGTGTTTACAGCTGGCCCAACGAAAAAACACCCGATATGAATAAGAACCCCCTTTATTTCTTCTGCGTCAGAGAGTATGACATACAACAGAATCAGTTTATCGTCAGTAAGCCTTCATCGGCCGAAAATCTCCCCAAGATCTATCCGAAGACAGCGTTTTACAACGCCATGCGGTGTCTCAGTGAGGCGGAGTATTATTTCAACGGGTCCATGTTTGCGCCTGTCGATCCGGAAGCTATCCTGTCCCGGCCGTTTAATGGCTATGCGCAGGATGATCGTTTCCAGGCGCTTTACCGTGCGGCAATCAATAAACACGGCGAAAAAACTCCCTTCCGCAACCGCATGAAGAAAATGCTCAGAAAATAATATGCCCTCGCGTGTCAGTCCGCGGAACGGGTCCGGCGTAAAGCAGAAACGGTAATAATTCCGCTGATTTTGCATCTTTGCAAAAAAGTTCACATTTGCCCTCTTGACAAGCATTGCCAAAGGGTATATCATATGTATTACCATCAATTAGCACTCAGTCATTCCGAGTGCTAATTGTTTCGTAAGAAAGGATGAACTTGCATTATGGAAAAGAAACAATTCAAAGCCGAATCCAAGCGTCTGCTTGATATGATGATCAACTCGATCTATACCCACAAGGAAATCTTTCTGCGCGAACTGATTTCCAACGCCAGCGACGCGACCGACAAGCTGTACTACAACGCCATGCAGGCGGGCAACGCGGGTCTGAGCCGCGACGACCTCACCATCACCGTGGAGCCGGACAAGGAGGCGCGCACCCTCACCGTCACCGACAAGGGCATCGGCATGACCCCTGACGAACTGGAAAACAACCTCGGCACCATCGCCCAGAGCGGTTCTCTCGCCTTTAAGCAGGAGCACAATCTCGACAGCGACGTGGATATCATCGGTCAGTTCGGCGTGGGCTTTTACTCTGCCTTCATGGTCGCCAAGAAGATCGTGGTTCTCTCCAAGGCCGCCGGCAGCGACAAGGCCTTCCGCTGGGAATCCGACGGCGCAGACGGCTACACCATCGAGGAAGCCGAAAAAGCCGACAACGGCACGGAAATCACCCTTTACATCAAGGACAACACCGAGGATGAAAACTATGACGAATACCTCGAAACCTACACGCTGCGCAATCTGATCAAGAAATACTCCGACTACATCCGCTACCCCATCGTCATGCCCATGCCCAAGTCCCGCGACTGGGAGGAGGGCGAAGAACACGACGAGAGCGAAGAATACGCCACCACCATCGAAAACGAAACCGTCAACAGCATGGTGCCGGTCTGGAAAAAGACCAAGGCGGAGCTGGGCGAAAAGGAATACGAGGAATTTTACAAGGCAAAGTTCAACGACTTTGAGGACCCCGCCCGCTGCATTCATCAGAATGTCGAGGGTGTGACCACCTACACCGCGCTGATGTTCATTCCCTCCCGCACGCCCTTCAACTACTACTCCAAGGACTACGAAAAGGGACTCCAGCTCTACAGCAACGGCGTGATGATCATGGAGAAATGCGCCGACCTGCTGCCCGATTATTTCAGCTTCGTCAAGGGTCTGGTGGACTCCCCCGACCTGTCGCTCAACATCAGCCGCGAAATGCTCCAGCACGACCGCCAGCTCAAATCCATCGCGGCGAGTCTAGAAAAGAAGATCAAGTCCGAACTCCTCAATATGCAGAGGGGTGACCGCGAGAAGTATGAATCTTTCTTCAAAAACTTCGGTCTGCAAATCAAGTTCGGCATCTACAGCTCCTATGGCATGAAGAAAGACCTGCTGCAAGACCTGCTGCTGTACTATTCCTCCTCCGAGAAGAAGCCCGTCACGCTGGACGAGTACGTCGGCCGCATGAAGGAGAGCCAGCCATACATCTACTACGCCTGCGGCGAATCCACTGCCAAGCTCGACATGCTGCCGCAGACCGAACTTCTCAAGGACAAGGGCTTTGAAATCCTCTACCTCACCGATGAGATCGACGAATTTGCCCTGAAATCCATGCGCGACTACAAGGAAAAGGAATTCCGTTCGGTGTCCGACGCGGCGCTTGACGTGGAGGACGAAGCCGAGAAGGAAGAAATCAAGAAAACCGCCGAGGACAACAAGAGCCTCTTTGACTTCATGAAGGAGCACTTGGGCGAAAACGTCAAGGAAGTGCGCCTCAGCAGCCGTCTCAAGAGCCACCCCGTCTGCCTGACGAGCGACGGCGGCATTTCGCTCGAAATGGAGAAGGTGCTCAACGCCATGCCGGGCAACGAGGAAAAGGTCAAGGCCACCCGCGTTCTCGAAATCAACGCCAGTCATCCCATCTTCGCCGCGCTGACCAAGGCCTATGCCGAGGACAAGGAAAAGGCGGGCAAGCTGACGGATATTCTCTATGCGCAGGCCTCTCTCATCGAGGGTATCGCCATTGAGGACCCGGTGGCTTACGCCAACGCGGTCTGCTCTCTGCTCACGGACGCGCAATAATCTTTATTTCCGAATGGCCGCGATTTACAAAAACGCCGGACTGCTTTCCCATTTGCCGGAGAAACGCAGTCCGGCGTTTTGATTGTTTTTGGTCATTTTCCGTTAGCCAAAATTTCATAATTTGCGGCTTGTACTCTTCACGCAAATTTGTTATAATGATTTTCATGTGCAGGCGAATGAGGTAGTAATGAGGTAAATGAGAATTTAGCGGGGTAAAGAAAAAGAAAAAAGCATAGCGCAGCGCCTAACTAGCGAGCGAATGCGAGCGTGGGAGTCCAGGAGGGCCTACCCCCCTGGACTCCCACGCTCGCCTGGAAAAAAGACGCTCGCTAGTTGCGCTTCGCTTTTTCTTCTTTTTTCTTTTTCTCTCCACTCCCCACTCCCCACTAAATTCTCATTTATCATAATCAATAAGGAGGTGTCCGTCTATGCGGCAGGATAACAACAACGACAACAACGGCGGCGCTTCGGGGAGATTCCGCCGCGGCGGTTCGCGCTCAGGCGGTCGGAGATATGCTGCGGACAACGCCCGCGCCGAATACCGCCGATATCCCACGGATTTCGATAATGACACGGAGCGTTACGAATATTACGACCACACCCCGGGACGTTACGAGCCTTACGACAGCAACGCGGCGCATTCTGCGTATTACGACAGCAGCGCAGGAGTCTCCGCTTCTCACGACGGCGGAGAGCGCGGCGATTACGCCTCCTACTACCGCCGCAACGCCTATCTTCGCGGCGCGGAAGTCAGCGGGGATGACGATGACGACATAGATTATTTTAACGCCATAGACGACGAACGAGAAAAAACGCGACCGACCCCCGATCAGCCTGTCGGCATAGGCGCGGTGGTCGGGGGGCTGGCCTCCTCGTGGTGGCAGCGCTATCTGCATTATTATCGGCGCAGCCGCATCCGCGGCATCGGCACCGTCGGCATTGTCCTCTGCTTGTGCGTCAGCCTCGTTCTGACATTCCGCTTCTCCCCCACCGATTACATGGCGATCATCAAAGAATGGCTTCACCCCAAGACCAACGCCGCCGACAAGGCGGAGACGGTGAGCGCGGAGGAACCGGAGAGCGGCTTCAACGTCACGGTCAAATTCACCACCGGCACCATCTGCTCCGAACCCGACTTTTCCAAGAAGATTCAGAATACCGTCATGAAAGGACAGGTCTTTGAGGTGCTGGAAACAAGCGGCGACTTCTACCGTATCGAATACCTCAAAAACTGCTTCGGCTGGATCGACAAATATTATGTGGACGTGGAGGGACACGAGGAACCCAAGGTGATCGACCCCCATCATCCCGAAGAACTGACCGGCAACACCGCCACGGAACTCAAAAACATCTGCCAGAAGTACAGCGCCATGGGCGTGGGCGTGGCGGTCATCAAAGACGGCAAGGTGGAATACACCTATTCCTACGGCTACGCCAACAGGCAGCAGAAGAAGAAAATCAACGCCGACACGAAATTCCGCCCCGCTTCCCTCTCCAAAATCATCTCCACCCTCTCCACCATGACGCTGGTGGACGCGGGCCGGATTGACCTCGACCGCAATGTGGAGAATTACTTCGGCTTCAAGTTCCGCAATCCCCTTTTCCCGCAATCGGAGATCACCCCCCGCATGCTGCTCAACCACTCCTCCTCCCTCGACGACGAATACATCATCTACACGGGCAGCAACGCCGGCACCCGTCTGAAAGACCTCGTCATCGACCTCAAAAGCTACAAGGACCAGAAGCCCGGCACCGAATTCTCCTACAGTAACTCCGGCTTCGGCATCGTCGGCTCGCTGGATGAAGTGGTCACGAATATGCACTACATCTACTTCACCGACTCGGTGCTCTTTGACCGGCTGGGAATGGACGCTGCTTTCGGCGGACAGAGCCTGCAAGACAAAACCAACGTCGCGGAATGCTATAAGATCGACAAGGTGTCCCGCTCCCGCGCAGTGCTCGTCAAGGACAGACAGATCAGAGCTCCGGGTGAAACTTACATTCTCGCGCAGGGAAGCCTGCTCATCAGCCCCAAGGATTACGCCAAGCTGGTGACGATTTTCGTCAATGACGGCATGTACGGCAACATCCGCGTGCTGTCCGAAGCGGCGGTCAGGGAAGTCGAAAAGGAATACCTCCACGACGATCAGTTCCGCTACTGCCTCGGCTTCAAAAAGACCAACGCCTATGTGGACGGACACGACCTTTATTACCACGGCGGCAATGCCTACGGCGTCTACGCGAGCGTCTGCTATGACGAGCAGCAGAAAAGCGGCGTGGTAGTCATGACCAGCGGCGCCTACGGTTCCGTGGACGACTATCATTTCTACAAGGTCTGCCAGACCATCACCCAGCAGTGCTATAAAGATCTGATCGACAAGTAATTTTTTATCGTTTTTCTCATACCAAAAATACCGCCCGACCGCGTGATGGGATAATCCCGCAGCCGGACGGTATTTTTTTGTTATCATGATTTCTCGGCCAGCGCCACCATGCGGCTGGAACCCAGTCTGTCCGCGCCGCTATCGACCAGCGCCCGCGCGTCGGCAACGGAAGATATTCCGCCGGCCGCTTTGATTTTCACATGCGGCGCGACGTGTGCGGCAAAGAGCCGGATATCTTCGGGGGTGGCTCCCCCTTTGGAAAAGCCCGTGGAGGTCTTGATGAAATCCGCCCCCGACTCGGAAACGATCTCACACATTCTGATTTTTTCCGCCTCGCTCAGCAGACAGGTCTCGACGATGACTTTGAGAGTTTTTCCTTCGCACGCTTCCCTGACCGCCCTGATCTCGCTGAGCAGTGCGTCATACCGCTGCTCTTTGAGCCAGCCAACGTCAATCACCATGTCGATTTCATCCGCCCCGTTTGCCACCGCGTCCTGTGTTTCAAAGACCTTTGCGGCGGTGGTGGCGTAGCCGTTCGGAAAGCCGATCACGGTACACACCGGCAGCCTGCCGTCCAGATAATCCGCCGCCTGCCTGACAAACGACGGCGGAAGGCACACCGAAGCAGTGCCGAAGCGCACCCCCTCATCGCAAAGCGTCCTGATCTGTGCCCACGTCGCGTCGGGCTTTAACAGCGTGTGGTCGGTAACGGCCAGTAATTCACGGATTTCCAACGGAAACACTCCCCTTTGTTATTTTTCGCCCAGCAATTCCCGGATTTCTTCGTCCGTCATGCCTTTGGCACGCCATTTTTCGATAAGCGTCTGCTTCACTCTGGCTTCGCCCTCGGCACGACCTTCGGCACGACCCTCGGCACGACCCTCGGCGCGACCCTCGGCACGACCCTCGGCACGACCTTTGACTAATCCTCTGGCTTCGCCTTCTGCCAGTCCTGCCTGAAATCCCTCTCTGCGGGAGCCGATGATGGCGTTGTCTTCGTCATGCATCCGTTTTTCGCGGTAGTATGCTTCCTGTCGCACCTTCTCGTCCGCGCTCAGGTGACGCAGCATGACGATCGTCTTCTTCACTTCCGGTATGGTGGTTGTTTGCTGAATGGCCATCAGTTCTTCCTCCGTTTCTGCGTTAATCAGATGGAGCCAGTCCTCCATCGCCTGGTTTTTTCTGACATTATCTATTTTTTTCAGTTCAAAAAAATGGATGCCTAACTTGTCGGACAGTATTTCATGTCGGTTCTTTTCCATGACGACAAAATCCGAATGATAGTCCTCACAGTCAAAAATGTTAAAATTGATAATATTCACACAATACGTTTGTTTCAGATCTCCGTATGCCTGCCCCGCTCTCAGATCGCTGCCGTACATTTTCGACCAGTAGAAAAGGGTGCGTTCGCGGAAATCGGGCTCATAATTGATCTGCATTTCCACATTCACAGTTTGACCGTCCACATTCAGTTTGAGATCCAGACGGCTGAATTTCCCTTCCATTTCCTCCGGCGGCAGTTCCACATTCTGAATCTCGATTTTCCGGATATCCTCCCGCGGTATCTCCAGCAGGGCGGATATCATGGCGGCAATAATATCCTCGTTGTTGGCGTCGCCAAACACTCTTTTAAAGATCACGTCGAGCTTTAATTTGACAATCGGATGCTGCTCCATGGGTATCATCCCCTCTCGGTTTTATTATACCATATTTCTTTCCTCTTTACAATAGACAAAATCCGTTTTATTCCTGTCACGCCTTCCTTCCTGCTCTGTTCAGGAAAGCACCTCGATGGCCTGCCGCACCGACTTGACGGCGTAGAGCTGAATGCCGTATTCCTGCGGCGAAAGGGAGAGCGTCTTTAAATTGTGATAGGGCAGAATGCACCGCTTGAAACCGAGTCGCGCGGCTTCACGGATGCGGGCTTCTGCGTGATTGACCGCCCGGAGTTCGCCCGCAAGCCCGATCTCCCCGAAGGCGATGACGTCCTCCCCCACGCACAGATCCTTCAGACTGCTCACCAGCGCAATGGCGACCGCCAGATCGGCGGCGGGTTCGTAGAGCTTCAATCCCCCTACGATGTTGATGTAGGTGTCCATATTGGCAAAGAAGTACCCCGAACGCTTTTCCAGCACCGCAATGATGAGGTTCATGCGGCTGATATCGAAGCCCGTGGACATGCGCCTCGGATTGCCGAAGCCGCTTGACGCCGCCAATCCCTGCACCTCCGCCAGAATGGGACGCGTTCCCTCCATTGTGCAGGCGACGCAGGTGCCGGACACATTGACCGGACGACCCGACAGCAGCATCATGGAGGGGTTCTCCACTTCCCGCAGGCCGTTGTCCTGCATGTCAAACACGCCGATCTCGTTGGTGGAGCCGTAGCGGTTCTTGACCGCCCGCAGAATGCGGTAGGACAAATGGCGGTCGCCCTCGATGTACAGCACCGCGTCCACCACATGCTCCAGCACCTTCGGCCCCGCGATTGCGCCGTCCTTGTTGACGTGGCCTACCAATACGGTAGGAATTTCCAGCGCCTTGATGGTGCGCATAATGGCGTTGGTGCATTCCCTCACCTGCACCACGCTGCCGGGGGACGAGCTGAGATCTTTGAGACACATGGTCTGAATCGAGTCGATCATCACCATGTCCGGCTTCATCACGCGGATGTTTTCAATGACGCGCTCCACGTCGGTTTCCGCGAGTACGTACAGATTTTCGCTGTTGACTCCCAGCCGGATGGCGCGCAGCTTGAGCTGCCGGCGGGATTCCTCGCCGGAGACATACAGTATCTTCTTGTCCCGCCCCATAAACTCGCAGATTTGCAACAATATGGTGGATTTGCCGATGCCGGGGTCACCGCCCAGCAGAATCAGCGAGCCTTTCACGATGCCGCCGCCCAGCACGCGGTCAAGCTCTCCCATGCCGGTGCTGTAGCGCGGTTCACTGGCGGTGCTGATATCGCGGATGGCCACCGGCAGATCCGACGCGGCCAGCGTCACCCCCGTCGCGGCGGCAGTACCGCTCCGCCTCAATCCTGACGCGGCCGGAGCGGCCTCCCGCACCTGTTCTTCCAGCGTATTCCATTCCCCGCAGGAAGGGCATTTGCCATACCATTTGCCCGACTCGTAGCCGCACTCGCTGCACACATAGACATTTCTCGCTTTTGCCATACGATCATTTTCTCCCTTTCCGTTAAAAAAAATCGCGGCAGACGTCGGCTTCGCCTGCAACGTCTGCCGCTGTTCCGCTTGCAACGCCGGCACGTCGGATGACAGGCCGGATGAGATATCATCTGATAGCGTTGATTTTTGCGTTATTTTTTCAGCACATACATATTTTTGGTGTTGTAATCAAACGATTCCACGTTTTTCCAGTTGCGAAATGCTTCCCGGACCTTTATGCCCTTTTTTTCAAAAAAAATGGTATGAAAATCAGGCGTAGACGGACCGTAATTGAAATAGCAACCATCGGGAAGGCCTTTTAAGAGGGTATTCGCCTCATCCTTCTTCATATTGGTAAGAAAGAGAAACAGTCCTTCGAGCTTCTGACATTTTACCAGCTCCGGAATATTTTGCAGGTGGCGGTTTTCGTTGAGCGAAAGCATTTCTATATCTATCTTGGTAAGAGGCGTGACGTCGGTTACCTCGCTGCGGTTGATTTCGAGATACTTCAGATCCTTCAGCTCGGCCAGAGGGGAAATATCCGAGACGGGATTATCCGTCAATATCAAAACCTGAAGCTTTTTGAGATTGGCCAGCCCGCTGAGATCCTTTATGCCGTGATGGCCGATATCCAGCGCCCGCAGTTCGGTGCAATAGGTGAAAAGCGGACGGAAGGTTTCCTCCGTCATATTGCGGAAAATTTCATATTCGAGGGTCGAAAAAACCACCGCATCCGTTCTGACGGAAAACCGGTCGAACTCGACCGTCCAGATAAACGTAATATCCGGAAAATCCTCCCGCAACTTGCCCATCACGTCGTCGCTTAATCCGCACTGGCACATCTCATAGGTCTTGATGTTGGGGAACGCCCTCACGGCCAGACGGATGATATCACTGTCGGAGAGTTTGATTTTGTTCAGAACCACTTTTTCCGTTTCGGTGTCAACGGCCACTCCCGCAATCTGAGAACCGGCCTTCACCTGCGCGTCAGGAAACCGCTCGCGAACGGTCTCCGCCACGCGGCACAGATCTTCCGACAAAGCGCACGGTTCGACGGTAACGCTTTTCAAATCGGTAAAATACGGCAGCGCTTCTGCCGCCTGTGCCAACTGCGATTCCGTCAGATGAAGAGCGTCGGCCGTACACGGCACCTGTTTCTCTCCCAGCGGCACATTCCATAGAATGGTTACGTCCTCCCCCACCTGCGCGGAAATCTGTTCGTATTTCTCAGGCGTAAGGGGCAGCGCCGTCAGATCGAGCACGGAAAGCTGCGTTAATTGCGACAGCGCGGCGTAATCGTCAAAGGCGGCGTCCGTGATGGAAACCGCCGTCGTGTCCGCGTCAAATGTCCGGTCGCCGATTTTCACGCCGCTGTCCTTCCCGCCGCCGCAGGCGCAAAAAAACAGCAGACACCCAAGCAGCATCCCCAACAAAACCGATACTTTTTTTATCTGAGGCATGCAATGCATTTCCCGATTCTCCTTTCAGTTATTCGTAAAACACCACGTCGTCGCAGCTACGGAATTCCTTCACCTTTCTCCAGTGGCCAAAGGCGTTGCGGAGCGTCTTTACTCTGTCATCCCAGCGCCACCCGGAGTCGTATTTACCAAAGCCATAATCGTTTTTCGCAAACTGACAGTCCTTCGGAATGCCCTTTTCGATAATTTCCTTGTCCTCATCACTGACGAGACAATAGGCGATAAACAACCGCCTCAGACGGGGAAGTTTTGTCACCACTGTGACGTTTTTCACGTACTTATTGAAGATAATATTGATGTCCTCCAATTTTTGATTATTTTCCAGCGGTGAAAGGTCTTTGATTTTATTGTCAAACATCATCAGAAATGTCAGATCCGGCAATTCCGCCAGGGGAGAAATATCCTTGATTTCGTTGTCCGTCAGATCAAGCGCCTGCAATTTTTTGAGATTGACGATTTCACTGATATCCTTAATGCCATGATGCCCCAGATCCAGCGCTCTCAGCTCTGTGCAGTACCGGAAAAGGGGAGCAAAAGTCTGTTCGGTGTATTCCGGCGCAGCCTTGACTTCCCATGTGGAAAAAACCTGCGCGTCCGTGCGGATGCTGAATCTTCCGCAGTGTACCACCCAGATAAACGTCACATCGGGGAATTCCTCACGCAGCCCCCCCATCACCTCATCGGAAAGGCCGCACTCGCACATTTCATAGGTTTTGATAGCGGGGAAAATCCGGACGGCCAGCCGCAGCGGCTCCACATCCTTGATCTTCTGATTGCTGAGCACCAGCTTGTCCGTGCTGCTGTCGATGGCCTGACCGTATATCTGTGAATGACACGCCACCGTCAGATCGGGATAGGTTTCCCGCAAGGTCTGCATGCTGCCCGCCACTTCTTCCGTCAGTGGGCATTCTTCCTCTATGGAAAGGCTGGCAACCGGCGGAAAATAACGGAGATTGGGTACCAGTTCCACGAGTTCGTCGGGCGACACCTGCCAATCGGTCTGGGTGTTGGGAACCTTTTTTTCTCCCAGCGGAACGCTCCAGAGGATCTTCACCTGATCGCTCACCTGCGCGGCAATCGCGTCGTAGGCTTCGCCCGTCAGCTCCAGCGCGGTAAGATCCAGCACCTTCAGCGATTCCAACTGCCGCAAGCCCTCGTAATCGTTAAAATCCGAACGCGTCACCACAAAATCCGTTGTATCGGGCGCATACGAAACGCCGCCCACCGTAACGTCTTTCGGCTGGAAGGGCGAAGCACACCCCGCCAGCAACAGAACAAGCGCCGTCATCCATACGCTCAGCACGACGCCTTTCTTCCATCCACTCTGAAAAAACATGACCACCAGCTTCTTTCCTGTATGATTATTCCCATTATACCACAAATCTCCGAAAAGTCAATTGCTTTTGTAGGCTGACCACGGAAATCAATTTTGGTGATAACATTCGCCGGATTCGCTAAACTGCGTTGAAAAACCCGGCGCAGTTTGCACTCCCCCAGTCACCCGTCAGACAGCCCCCTCAAAGAGGGAGCCGATAATGCCTCCCTCCCTGAGGGAGGTGCATGTTTTGCAAGCAAACGGCGGAGGGAGTTCTCCCGGTTTTCAAAATTGATTTCCCTGTAGGCTGACTTTACAAGCTGACAACTTCCCATTTCACACTTCACACTTCACATTTCACATTTCACATTTCACACTTCACACTTCACACTTCACACTTCACACTTCACACTTCACATTTCACATTTCACATTTCACACTTCACACTTCGCACTTCACACTTCACACTTCACATTTCACATTTCACACTTCACACTTCACACTTCGCACTTCACACTTCACACTCTTTGTAGAGCAAAATACCGCGATAGATGGTATAGGCGATTTTGGTCTGGTATTCGTCGGTATTCAGCAGGGATTCCTCCTCCGGATTGGAGAGAAAGCCGCATTCGCATAGCACGGCGGTGTTTTGCGCATGGTAAAAGAGATACAGGTTCTTGCCGGTTTTCACCACCTCACGGGGCTTTTCCGGCTGAATAGCCTGATTGAATTCCTGCTGGATCGACTCCGCCAACTGCTTGCTGCTCTCGCGGTTGGGCGAATAAAAAATCTGTCCTCCGCGCACGCTGCTGCTGCCCTCGAGCTTATTCTGGTGAATGCTCACGAGGGTAGAACCGGGATAGACCTTTGTGAGATTGAGCCGGTTGCGCATATCGCTGACTTTTTTGCTGCGGGTGGATGTATTGTCGTTGTCGTTGGTGGCGGTATCGGTTTCACGGGTCATCACCACCGTGTAGCCTGCCTCCTCGAGCATATCGCGGAGCTTGAGCGCAATGTCAAGGTTGATCTCCTTTTCGACGGTGCCGTGAATGCCGACCGCGCCGCCGTCAAAGCCGCCGTGTCCCGCATCCACGATGATGACCCTGCTGTTGTCCTGCTGCGCCGTCGTCGTTTTCACGCCGTGTTCCGCGCGGTAAAGCCTGTGGCAAAACAGCAGCGACAACACCAGCGCCGCCGCCATGAAACCCAAAAACCAATGCTTCGCCCTCAGATGAATCAATTTTGATACGCCTCCGATTTTGATCTGTTTCCGTACAGTTCAATGTATGTCCCGCAGGCGTTTTTTATGACTTTTCATTTTTAGGCGATTGTAAAAGTAAATGAAAATTTAGTGGGGAGTGGGAAGTGGGGAGTGGAGAGAAAAAGAAAAAAAGAAGAAAAAGCGAAGCGCAATTAGCGAGCGAATGCGAGCGTGGGAGTCGAGCCGATGACGGCAAGCGTCATCTCGGACTGGTCCTCCTCGCGGGTGCAGGGCAGCGCCCTGCTGGGGAGTGAGGCAAAGCCCCACGAGCGCCGCAAACGGCGCGAGCAAGACGCGCCAAGGCCTAAGACGAGGCTGGGCGAATACAGGGAGTTTACCTATCCGCATTCGCTCGCTAGTTGCGCTTCGCTTTTTCTTCTTTTTCTCCCCACTTCCCACTCCCCACTTCCCACTGGCTTTTACAATCGCCTAAGACAATATTTTTACTCTATTGTATTGCATTTTGGTCTGTCTGTCAAGGTTCCGATTGCATTTTTTCTTGGGATGTGGTATCATAAAAGCAAATCCCCCCCTCACCGGGTAAAAAGAAAGGAACATGAAACATATGAGAATCGGACACGGATATGACGTTCACCGTCTGGTGGAAGGACGCAAATGCATCATCGGCGGCGTGGATATCCCCTATGAAAAGGGCTTGCTGGGGCATTCCGACGCGGATGTGCTGGCGCACGCGATCGCCGACGCGATTTTAGGCGCGGCGGCGCTGGGGGACATCGGGCATCTGTTCCCCGACAACGACGACCGCTTCCTCGGCGCGGACAGCATGGTGCTGCTGGCGGAAGTCTGCCGCGTCATACGCGAACACGGCTATGAAATCGGCAACGTGGACGCCACCGTCATCGCACAGGCGCCCAAACTCGCGCCCCACATCCAGTCCATGCGGGAAACCATCGCCAAGGCCTGCTCGGTCGGCGTTGACCGGATCAGCGTCAAGGCGACTACGGAAGAAAAACTCGGCTTCACGGGCAGCGGCGATGGCATTGCGGCGCATGCCGTGGCGCTGCTGGTGTAATACCGTCCATGCCGTCGGCAGTGCCACGGCGGTCAATCGTCATAGATATAGTCTTCATCCGGTCCCACCTGAACAGACATCTGCGCGGCGGTCAGAATCGCCTCGATATCCGCCGTATCGTAGGTCGGCGGATATCGACCGTCATTTTCGTTGCTGTAGCGGCTTTCCTGGCGGACGGACTCCCGCAGAATGGGGACAAAATAGCGGAAGGAATGGATGGGATCGCGGTTTCTCCTGCCCACATCGGTGATGGTCTGTACCATATGCCGCATGGTTAATCCCTTATGCTGCAAGGAATCAATCATTTGTCTGTCCTCCACTGTCAATCTCCGTCCTGTTACGGCATAATAGGCAGTTTCAATGTCCTGGCAGTCATCCTGAACCCTGTCAGAAATATCTCTCCGTTCCTGTTCATCAGCAGCGGCAGCAGCAGCAGCAGCAGCAGCAGCGATGGCAGCAGTCGCTTCCGCGCCCGTCATGTCGATTTCCGGAGGGCACGGCGGCGTTTTGCTTTGCTTTTGTTTGCTTTGCTTTGATTTGCTTTTGTTTTGTTTGCTTTGCTTTACTTTACTTTGTTGCATTTTCGCTGTGAAAACCGCATTTTCCACGGAGGATTCATCGGTTTTTGTGGCTTTTTCATCTTTTTCCGGTGTGCCGAAAGCCGTCGGCTCCTTTTTTTGTTTGGGCGCCAGCAGCCAATATTGTGTCTTATCCGCCTTGCTTCTCGCGGTCACTTCGTCATAATGCTGCTGAATGTCTTTCGATGTAAAGACCGATTGCGACAGAAGAACGGGATCCAACAGCCCGATCTCCCCGCAGTAGGCCACTACTTCCCGCACAAAAGCCTTGTCCTGTATCCATCGGTTTCCTATCTCCCGTATGACCAGCAACGCGAGTTTTTCGATGGAAATCTCCAGATAATACCCGTTTTTATACACCTCGCCTCGTATCACATCGTACACGGCATACCCTGCGGGGCCGAAAGTCCCCACCAGGTCGATGATGCGATAATCATCCCACTCACTCGTGTCTTTATAGAAATAAGTGAGTCCTGTCTTGCGTGGACGTGCCATTTTTCATCTCTCCATTCTGTTTTTTCGTCGTTATTTTGATTTTTAATACCTTTTACGGAACTTTTATTCTAGTATAACACGCAAAAACGAGAGTGTCAAGAGACGGAAACAATCTTGCAGTCATTTGCAGTTGTGCCGCGCCACACTTCGCACTTCCCGCTAACCATCATCCACGCGATCAATGAACCAAAACGCCGGATCAGGCATAGTATGTGAAAGAGCATACCTGCCGATACGGCGTTTTCTCATAGGATGATTTTTTAAATTGAAACAGGACGGTGAATTGCATTGCATACGACAACCATTAAAATCGGCTCCTATACCCTCGCCCGACGGGGGTGCGAGCTTCTCAGACAAAACGGCATCCCCTGCGAGCTGCGCAAATGCTCCGACAGCGCGGGTCAATACGGCTGCCTTTATTCCATCGCGGTGAGTGAAAACCATCTGTGGAGGGCGGAAAGCATTCTGCGTTCCTCCGGCATCATGGTGCTGCCGTGAGGCGGAAAGGAGGATTGAAAAAATATGATTTATCTTGACAACGCCGCGACCACATGGCCCAAGCCGCCCGGTACGGCGGCGGTCATGGCTGATGTGATTGCCAACCGCGGCGCGAATCCCGGACGCGGGCATTACAAGATGGCGGAGCTGGCCTCCGAGACGGTCTACCAGTGCCGCTGCCGCGCCGCCGATTTCTTCGGCGCAAAAGCGCCCGAAAACGTCATCTTTACCCCCTCCTGCACGCAGTCGATCAACTACGTCCTGAAGGGCGTGCTGTCAGCGGGCGACCACGTCATCATCTCCGACATGGAGCACAACGCCGTCACCCGCCCCGTCATGCAGCTTGCCAGACGCGGCGTGCAGTTCAGCGTGGCAAAGGTGCATGAGGGCGACCCCGACGCGACGGTGGCGGAATTCCGCCGCTGCCTGCGGGTCAACACCAAGCTGATCTTCTGCACCCACGCCTCCAACGTATTCGGCATCAAGCTGCCCATTGACCGCATCGGACAGCTTGCCCACCGCAACGGCATTCTGTTCGGTGTGGACTGCGCCCAGAGCGCCGGCACCGCTCCGCTCGACCTGCGCACCCTGCCCGCCGATTTTCTCTGCATGCCCGCCCACAAGGGCTTATACGGCGTTCCGGGGCTGGGACTGCTGATTCTCAACTGTCAGGTTCCCCTCGCCACAGTCATCGAGGGCGGCACAGGCAGTCTCTCCGGCGTGAACACCCAGCCCGACTTCCTGCCCGACCGCTTCGAAAGCGGCACTCTGAATCTTCCCGCCATTGCCGCGCTGGATGTGGGACTGCGCTTCATTCAGTCCGAAACGCGCCAGCGCATCGAGCAGCACGAAATGAAGCTCATTACCACGGCTTACGACGCAATTGCCCGGATGCCCCAGTGTAAACTCTACACATCGCGCCCCGACAGCGAGACCCATGTGCCGCTGCTCTCCTTCAACGTCGGAGACACCCCCTCCGACGAGATCGCGGAGAAGCTCGGACAGCACGACATCGCCGTGCGCGCCGGACTCCACTGCGCCGGAGAAGCCCACCGCGCGATGGGTACCCAAAAAACAGGCACCGTGCGGGTCTGCCCCTCCGCCTTCACCTCCACCGAGGAAATGAACGCTTTCCTGAACGCGCTTTCGTTAGCGGTTAGCCATTAGCCGTTAGCTGTTAGCCATTAGCTGTTAGCTATGGGCTGTTAGGCAAAATGATGGTCTGCCTTACTGATTTTGCTATCATTGCATGGTGTGCCAAAATATAAATTGCAATAAGGCGAATACAAATGCACTTTTGTCTACGCTCTGATAGCTAATGGCTAACTGCTAACAGCTAAAAATCCCGCCCGCCGGTATCTTTCGCTTGGAAAGAAAACCAACGGGCGGATTTTTTATAGCTTTAAACTTCCGTGATTCTGTGCGCCGCAAAGGCGCGGGGGAAATGTATTAATAAGGAATTAATACTTCTTGCGCTCCACATAGGAGGTGTGCAGCACTTCGTGTGCCACATGGCTGCCGGGCTTGCCGAAGAACTCATCGTAAACCACCTTGATGGCGGGGTTCTGATGGGACTTGCGGATCGGCATATTCTTGTCGGCTTCATAGATCGCCTTGCTGCGCAGACCCTTGACGTCCACGAAGTTGCGCACGGACGCGGGCTGGATGGGCTGACCGCCGCCGTTGATGCAGCCGCCGGGGCAGCACATGATCTCGATGAAGTGGTAGTTCTTCTCGCCGGCTCTGACAGCGTCAAGCAGCTTTGCCACATTGGACAGACCGGAGCAGACCGCGACGTTGACGTCCATGCCGCCCACATGATAGGTGGCTTCCTTCACGTCGGCCATGCCTCTGACCTCGTGGTAATCCACGCTCTCGAGGTCCTTGTTCTCCAGCCAGTCGGCAGCGGTTCTGAGAGCCGCTTCCATAACGCCGCCGGAGGAACCGAAGATGACAGCCGCACCGGTGGATTCACCGAGGATGGAGTCAAACTTCTCGTCGGGCAGAGAGGTAAAGGTGATACCGGCGCGCTCGATCATTCTCGCCAGCTCGCGGGTGGTCAGGGAGATATCCACATCGGGAACGCCCGCCGCGCTCTGGTTGTCACGGCCGACCTCGAACTTCTTCGCGGTGCAGGGCATGACGGAAACGCAGACGATGTCCTTCGGGTCGATGCCGTTCTTCTTGGCGTACCATGTCTTGATGGTCGCGCCTTCCATCTGCTGCGGGCTCTTGCAGGTCGAGAGGTTCGGGATGAAGTCGGGATAATAAGTCTCCGCGAACTTGACCCATCCGGGCGAGCAGGAGGTGATCATCGGCAGCACGCCGCCGTTCTTGACGCGCTCGACAAACTCGTTGGCTTCTTCCATGATGGTGAGGTCGGCGCCGAAATCGGTGTCGAACACCTTGTCAAAGCCGAGTCTGCGCAGTGCCGCGGCCATCTTGCCCTCGACGTTGGAGCCGATGGGCATACCGAAGCATTCGCCCAGCGTGACGCGCACGGAAGGAGCGGTATGCACCACCACATGCTTGGTGGGGTCTGCGATAGCGGCGAAAACTTCGTCGATCTGGCTCTTCTCGGTGAGAGCGCCCGTCGGACATGCGACGATACACTGACCGCAAGAGATACAGGGTACATCCGCCAGCTTCTTCTCAAAAGCGCAGCCGATGTTGGTGTCAAAGCCTCTGGCATTCGCACCGATGACGCTGACGAACTGCTCACGGCAGGCGGCGACGCAGCGGCGGCAGAGGATGCACTTCTTGTTGTTTCTGACGAGGTGGGCGGCGGAATCGTCGATCTCGGAGGGAGTCATCGCGCCGGCATATTTCGTCTCGTCCACGCCGTAGTCGTTGCAGAGCTTTTGCAGCTCGCAGTTACCGCTTCTGACGCAGGAGAGACACTTCTTGTCGTGATTGGAAAGAATCAGCTCGAGGGTGGTCTTGCGGCTGTTGCGCACAGTGGGGGTGTTGGTGAAGATCTCCATACCCTCGTTGACCGGGTAAACGCAGGCTGCGACCAGCGAACGCGCGCCCTTGACTTCGACAACGCAGATACGGCAGGCGCCGATGGCGTTGATTTTCTTCAGATAGCAAAGTGTGGGAATTTCAATTCCGGCATAGCGTGCTGCTTCAAGAATTGTAGAACCCTGGGGAACGGCATATTCCGCCCCGTTAATTTTAATATTGACCATATCCATTTCAGCAACACTCCTTTCTTACTGCTTTGAAATTGCGCCGAACTTACAGGTGGCCATGCACGCGCCGCACTTGATGCACTTGGTCTGGTCGATGGTGTGCGGCTGCTTGACAGCGCCGGAAATCGCGCCAACAGGACACTTTCTCGCGCAGGCGGTGCAGCCCTTGCACTTGTCAGCGTCGATGACGTAGCTGAGCAGCGACTTGCAGACGCCGGCGGGACACTTCTTGTCAACCACATGGGCGACATATTCGTCGCGGAAGTAACGGAGTGTGGAGAGAATCGGGTTGGGAGCCGTCTGACCCAGACCGCAGAGAGAGTTCGCCTTGATGTAGTAGCAAAGCTCTTCGAGCTTGTCGAGGTCTTCCATGGTACCGTTGCCCTGGGTAATCTTTTCGAGGATTTCGAGCAGTCTGCGGGTACCGATACGGCAGGGGGTGCACTTACCGCAGGACTCGTCAACCGTGAATTCGAGGAAGAACTTGGCGATATCGACCATACAACTATCCTCGTCCATGACGATCAGACCGCCGGAACCGACCATCGCGCCGATGGCGATGAGGTTGTCATAATCGAGCGGCACGTCGAAATGCTCCGCGGGAACGCAGCCGCCGGAAGGACCGCCCATCTGCGCCGCCTTGAACTTCTTGCCGTTCGGGATGCCGCCGCCGATTTCCTCGACGACTTCGCGAAGGGTGGTACCCATCGGGATTTCGAGCAGACCGGTGTGCTTGATCTTGCCGCCGAGCGCGAAGACCTTGGTGCCTTTCGCCTTCTCGGTGCCCATGGCAGCGAACCACTCCGCGCCGTTGAGGATGATGCGCGGAATATTGGCGTAAGATTCCACGTTATTGAGAACGGTGGGCTTGCCGAACAGACCCTTGACCGCCGGGAACGGAGGACGGGGACGCGGCTCACCGCGCTTGCCCTCGATGGAGGTCATCAGAGCGGTTTCCTCGCCGCAGACGAACGCGCCCGCGCCGAGACGGATGTCGAGGTCAAAATCATAGCCTGTGCCGAAAATGTTCTTGCCGAGCATGCC
This sequence comes from uncultured Ruminococcus sp., assembly GCA_902802795.1. Classification (GTDB taxonomy): domain Bacteria; phylum Bacillota; class Clostridia; order Oscillospirales; family Acutalibacteraceae; genus RUG762. The sequence goes on along the minus strand of CADCNI010000020.1, from coordinate 19,742 downwards.
GTATTCACGCGCCTGCTCGATGGCGATGGAGAGACGCTTGACAGCGATCGGATACTCCGCGCGGACATAGACATAGCCCTGGCTGGCGCCGATAGCGTAGCCGGCGATTGCCATCGCTTCTACGAGCGCGTGGGGGTCGCCTTCGAGGACGGAACGATCCATGAATGCGCCCGGGTCGCCTTCGTCGGCGTTGCAGCAGACATACTTCTGGTCGGCTTCATTCGCCGCCGCGAACTGCCACTTCAGACCGGTGGGGAATCCTCCGCCGCCTCTGCCGCGCAGACCGGAAGCCTTGACGCATTCGATAACGTCCTTGCGGGACATCTCGGTAAGTACCTTATGGAGCGCCTGGTAGCCGTCCACCGCGATATACTCTTTGATATCTTCGGGGTTGATCACGCCGCAGTTGCGCAGCGCGACTCTCTTCTGCTTGGCGTAGAAGGTGGTTTCATTCAGGCTCTTGATGTTGTCGCCGTCCACTGTCTCATCATAGAGAAGCTCCTTGACGACGTTGCCGTTCTTGAGGTGTTCCTCGACGATGTGGGGAATATCCTCCACCTTGACGCGGGAGTAGAAGCTGCCCTCGGGATAGACGATCATGATCGGACCGAGCGCGCAAAGACCGAAACAGCCGGTGCGCACGACGTTGATCTCCTTGTCAAGACCGCTCTTCCTGAGCTCTTCCTTCATCGCCGCGATCAGCTTTTCGCTGTCGGACGACGTACAGCCGGTACCGCCGCAGATCAGTACATTCTTGCGGTAGGTCTTGCCTTCATATTGTTTTGCCTCGTCCGCCGACTTGCGCATCGCAACGTGAACGTATTCATCGGCCTTGATGGCGTTCAGATCGGACAGGGACTTGATTGTCAATGATTCCATTTACTTGTTGGCACCTCCGTATGATAAATTATTGTCTGTATTTGGCGATGATGCCGGGGATGTCCTTGGTGGTCAGACGGCCGTACACATCGTCATTGACGGTGAGGACGGGCGCCAGACCGCACGCGCCGATGCAGCGGCACGCGGTGAGCGAGAACATACCGTCAGCGGAGCATTCCTCCGGCTGGATCTTCAGTTCTTCCACCAGCTTATCGAGAAGATCACCTGAACCTTTGACATAACAAGCGGTGCCAAGACATACCGAGATATTGTACTTGCCCTTCGGGGACAGTGCAAACTGGGCATAGAAGGTGGACACGCCGTAGACTTCCTCGAGCGATACGCCCAGTCCGTCGGCGATCATCTCCTGCACCTGGATCGGCAGGTACCCGTAGATTTCCTGAGCCGCCTGCAGCACCGGCATGACCGCGCCGGGCTGAGACTTGTGCTCGGCGATGACGGCGTCAAGCTTGCTCTTTTGTTCTGCAGTGCCATTGAAAGGCAGCGTACTGATTCGCTTCTGCATTAAATATTGCCTCCCTGCAACAAAATTTCGCCGCCGCCCCGGATAGTCCCGGACGACGGCAATTGTTTGAAAGAATACATCGAAAGAATACATCGTCAGACTGCACTCTTTAACACACTAATTATATCATTTTTTATATTGTTTGTCTACAGTTATTTTTTTCATTTGGCAGAATTCGCCAAATTTTACATATAAGTCAAATTTGCACGCACAATGTTGATAATTATCCATAAAATTCAGCTAATCTATACAAATTTCATCCATTTTCCGATTGTTAAAAATGTGTCAAACGATACATTTTTCATCTTCATCCGTGCAGCGCTTTAAACCGAAAAAGCCCTGATTTTCCGATCTGTAAATAGTGGCATATTTTTCCCAACACCGCATATATATGGCACCAGACGATTATAAAACGAACGGCCAACAGCCCACAACTAACGGCTGACAGTCAACCGCTAACGGCTGACGGCTAACAAACAGGAGGTTATTAAATGAAAATCATTTGCAGGAAGTTTCAAAACAACCATGCGGGGCGGGGCATTTTCGCCCATCCCAGACGCGCCGCCACCGTCTGCTCGGTGATCGCGGCCGCGCTCATGCTCTGCGCCTCTGCGGGACATCCCGCCGCTTTTTCCATGACGGACAAGGGTTCCGCCGCTTCTTCCCAGGCGGGTCCCCTCTCCCCCGCCGCCGATGTCGCGCGACCCTCTTCGGACAGCGCCGCCGCCAACGTGGTGCTGACGGTGGACGACGATCTGAGCGACGTCTTTCTCGACGCGGAGGAAATCGACTCGGGCGTTTCCGCCAGCTACAACGGTAAACTGGACATTCCCGCCAATGTGCGGCTGGACAAGATCGACTTCGGCACCGACTTTGTGCCGCCCCTCGACAGTGCGCGGGTCACGTCGCTGTTTGACTACCGCGTCAATCCCGTGACGGGGCGGTATGTCTTTCACACCGGCATGGATCTCGGCGCGCCGCAGGGGGCGGACATCCACGCCATGAAGGCGGGGCGCGTGGTGCGTGCCACCTATGACAGCGGCTACGGCAATTTCGTGGTAATCGAACATTCCGGCGGCGTCCGCACACTCTACGCCCACTGCTCCAAGCTGCTGGTGGAGGCGGGCGACAAGGTGAAAAAAGGGCAGGTCATCGCGCGGGTGGGTTCCACCGGCAACTCCACGGGGCCTCACCTGCACATCGAATTCCGCAAAAACAACCAGCGCTATGACCCCGAATGGGTGATCGGCGGGATCTACAATTGAGCGCATTTTCATTTTACATCAAACGCCGCGTCCGTGTCAATGTCAGTTTTTACTTCTTCGCCGTCGCCGCCGTCATCGCCCTCTCCAACAAAAGCGGCATGCTGCTCATGGGGCTGCTGTCGGCGGGGCTGCATGAGGCGGGACATCTGACCGCCATGCTGCTGCTCCCCGGTCACGCGCCCACCGAAATCAGCCTCACACCCTTCGGTCTGAAAATCCGCAGCAGCCCCCTCGCGGCGTTCGCGGACGGCAATCCGGCGGTACTCGCAGCGGGCAGCGGGGTCAATCTGGCGCTCGCGGCGATTTTTTATGCCCTTGGATCCTTTTTTCCCCATCTTACCTTTTTTTACAGGTTCGCCTCGCTCAACCTCGTGATGGGGTTGGTCAATCTGCTGCCCGTGGAAACGCTCGACGGGGGCGGACTGCTCCGCCTGCTGCTGCGCCGCTTTTTCTCCGACCGTGCCTGCGATATCCTCATGACCGCCGTTTCGCTGGTCACGCTGACGGTCATGGCATTCGCGGGGTTTATCGTCCTGCTGCGCACGCGGTACAATTTCACCCTGCTCGGCATGTCCCTCTGCCTGCTCTTTTCCCTCCTCCTGCGCCTCTTTAGCCGTTAGCCGTTAGCGATTAGTGGGAAGTGGGAAGTGGTCAGTGGTCAGTGGTCAGTGGTCAGTGGTTAGTGGGAAGTGGGAAGTGGTTAGTGGGAAGTAAACTGTAAAATCTGCCGCAAACGGCAGACGGAACCATTCCGTTATTTTTTTCAAAAAACACAAAAACCAAGCCTATTCCGGTCGCATCGCAATGCGGGGAATGGGTTTGTTTTTTTTTGTTGTCCGGACAGGCAGATCGTGACCGCCTGTCTTTGGATTTTCGGGGTGGATTTTCTGCGTTTTCCCGTGTTTTTTCGTGCGTTTTCGCACGAACGGGGGATGACTTGTGGTGCCCCGCCCTCTGAAACCGCAAAATACACAATATCTTGCGGTTTTAGACCCCTGTTATTTAGGGGTGTAGTGAGACAATCGAAAGCATGGATATTCAAGGTTATGAGTTTTAGACCCCTGTTATTTAGGGGTGTAGTGAGACTGGTGGAATTTTGAGATGTCGTGTTGTAGGGTTTTAGACCCCTGTTATTTAGGGGTGTAGTGAGACCAGGGCGTGTAAGCAGCTAAGCCACATTCTGTTTTAGACCCCTGTTATTTAGGGGTGTAGTGAGACACGGTAAGAATGCAGGTACGGATTTTATCCGTTTCAGACCCCTGTTATTTTGGGGTGTAGTGAGACAAGTTCCGGATGGTTATTGAATGGTAATGTATTTCAGACCCTTGCAAATAACAAGGGTGTAGTCGTACATTCACATTATACCCAAATTGAAGGAACTTGTCAAGCTTTTTTGTTTTTTTAACTAACGGTCACTTCACATTTCACACTTCACACTTCTCACTCCTCACTCCTCACTCCTCACTTCACACTTCACACTTCTCACTCCTCACTTCACACTTCACACTTCACATTAATAAAACTTCCCGCTGCAACAAAGAGGCGTTACAGCGGGGTTGATGATTACTAAAACTGATACTCCATGCGCCGGACCTGTACGGCCGCGCCGAGAATCCGCACCGGAATGGCGGCCAACTGCTCGGTGGTATAAAACACGTCTTTCCTGTCGCGATCGAGGGGCTTGATCCACTTGCCGCCTCGCTTTTTCAGAATAAAGCAAAGAAACGCGTCGCCGTCGGCTACGCTGACAAGACCGATTCTGCTGTCACTCATTTTTCTGCGCCGCTCAAAGATCACCAGGTCGCCGTCATAATACCGCGGCGCGAGCGAACCGCCCCGGATGCGCAGACCGAAAAATTCCCTGCCGCCCACCAGCCACGACTGCGGCACCAGCTCCACCGTATCGGACTCGCATTCGCCGCCGTCAGCCGGATTGTATCGGGCAAAGACGGGGATGACATGCCCCTGCCGCTCGCTGCTCTGCTCCGATTCGGACAGACCCGGCACATCGGATTTGCCCATCAGGTAATCGGCGGAAACCCCCAGCACCTTCGCCAGACAAAACATGGTGCCCGCGGACGGCTCGTGAATCCCGTTTTCATACTTGGAAATCATGCCCTTGTTCACGTTCGCTCCAAAATCGCGGTTGAGCCGATCCGCCACATCGCTCTGGGAAAGCCCCGCCTGTCTGCGGAGCCTCCGCAAACGCAGCCCGGTTTCGGCTGTCTCCTGATTCTTGGCGGGAAACTTTTGCGTTGCCATGATTCACCACCGCCCTTTCTCCTATTTTATTTTTTGTTTTCTCAGGAAATCCGCATGGAAATGTCAAACGCCTGCACGGAATGCGTCAGCGCGCCAATGGAAATGATATCCACCCCGGTTTCCGCCACCTCGCGCAAGGTGTCATGCGTAATGCCGCCGGATGCCTCGAGAAGCGCTCTGCCGCCCACGATGGCGACTGCTTCCTTCATGGTGGGGCAGTCCATGTTGTCGAGCATGATGATGTCCGCGCCCGCTTCCAAGGCTTCTTTGACTTCGGCCAGATTGCGGGTTTCCACCTCGATCTTGACCATGTGACCCAGCTTGCCGCGAAGGGTGTTCACCGCGCCGGTGATGCCGCCGCACGCGTCGATGTGGTTGTCCTTGAGCATCGCGCCGTCGCTGAGATTGTAGCGGTGATTCCTGCCGCCGCCCACTGTCACGGCATATTTTTGCAGGGCGCGCAGTCCGGGCAGCGTCTTGCGCGTGTCGGTAACGGCCGCCTTGGTGCCTTTCACGATTGCCACGCAGCGCGCGGTTTCGGTGGCGATGCCCGACATATGCTGGATGAGATTGAGCGCCGTGCGTTCCCCTTTGAGCAGGCAGCGCATATTGCCCTCAAATTCGCAGATCACGTCGCCCTTTTGCAGCGCGTCGCCGTCGTGGAAATACACCCTGCTTTCAAAGGTGTTGTCGAGCAGCGCAAACACGCGCATGGCCGCGTCGATGCCGCACAGCACGCCCGACGCCTTCGCCACAAAATACGCGCTCCCCCGCTGCTCGGCGGGAATCACCAGATCAGCGGTGGTGTCGATGTAATTGATGTCCTCTTTGATGGCGTTTTTAATGACGTCATCCATGTAAAAATCCAGAACCATGTGGGGTTCTCCTCTTTTCTTTGGTTAATGTGAAGTGTGAAGTGGTCAGTGGTCAGTGGTCAGTGGTTAGTGGGAAGTAAACTGTTCATTTCGCTAACGGCTATCTACAACTTAGTGATATTCACTCCCTCCGCCGTTTGCTTGCAAAACATACACCTCCCTGAGGGAGGCATTATCGGCTCCCACCCTGAGGGAGCTGTCAGCGAAGCTGACTGAGGGAGTGCTTAAGTTGTGGATAGTGAACCGTGAATCGCTAACAGCTTGACGGCTAACGGCTAACCACTAACCACTCCCCACTTCCCACTTCTCACTCCATACTATTAGCGATGTCCTCGCTCAGCACGATATACGCCACCGTCACGGCGCTGCGGGCTTCGATGAGGTCTTTGCTCATGGCGAGTCCTTCGTCGCTCAGCTCCCGCATCATTTCCTCGATGCGGGGCAGGTTTTCCTTTGCCTTTTCAATATCGAGCGTCACGAAATGCGCCTCCTGCAAAATATCGCGGATAGCGGTGCGGATGCCGGAACGCAGCGGTTTGCCCGTCGTATGCGGCACCACAGGCTCGTCTTTCGGCACGGGACTGCCGTTGACGCGGATATTGACGATAATATCGGTGGCGGCGCGGCGGGAGAACACCAGCGCCTCCAGCAGGGAATTGCTCGCCAGACGGTTGCGTCCGTGGATGCCCGTGTGGGAGCATTCGCCCACCGCGTACAATCCCGAAACGGAGGTACGCGCCTTGGTATCGACATTGATGCCGCCCATGAGATAGTGCTGGGTGGGATAAATCGGAATCCAGTCCTTGGTCATGTCGATGCCCTCTTCGAGGCATTTTTCATAAATCATCGGGAAGCGGTTTCTGATAAAATCCGCGTCCTTGTGGGTGATATCGAGATAAAAGTCGCTCTTGCCGATGCGGCGTTCCTCCTGCATGATAATGCGGGACACCACATCGCGGGGCGCGAGTTCTCCGCGCTCGTCGTAGTTGCCCACGAAGCGCTCGCCGTCGGCGTTGCGCAGGACTGCCCCCTCGCCGCGAACCGCCTCGGAGATCAGAAACCGCTCGCGCGTCGCGTCCTTGGGCGCAAATCCGGTGGGATGAAACTGTATGTAAGAGAGATTTTTGATCTTTGCGCCGAGGTGATAGGCCATGGTGATGCCGTCGCCCGTGGCAATCGCGGAATTGGTGGTGTATTTGAACACCCGGCCGATGCCCCCCGTGCCGAGAATGACATACGGCGCAAAGACCGGGCGAATCTCGCCGCCCTCGCTCATCACGCTGAGCCAGAAGCCGCCGCCGCTGTCCTTTTGCAGCGAGCAGAGAAGCGTGTTTTCAAGAAGCTCCACATTCGGCTTTTCCGCCACCACTTCGAGCAGCCGCCGCACGATTTCCCGTCCGGTCGAATCCTTGTGATGGGCGATGCGGTGGCGGCTGTGACCGCCCTCCAGCGTCATGGAGAGGTTGCCCTGGCTGTCGCTGTCAAATTTCACGCCCAATGTCCGCAGATTCAGCACATCGGTGGGACCTTCCGTCACCAGCACCTCCAGCGCGGAAAGGTCGTTTTTGTAGCCGCCGGCGATCAGCGTGTCGGCAATGTGCAGCTTGTAGTTGTCGTTATCCTTGTCGAGCACCGCTGCCACGCCGCCCTGTGCCAGCGAACTGTTGGAAAGCGACAGCTCCCGCTTGCTGATGACCAGCACGCTGATTTCCTCGTCAAACTGCAGCGCCGCGTACAGACCCGAAACGCCTGAACCCACGATCACTACGTCATATTTGTCTTTCATGAAACGTCATCCCTATGCTGTTGATTTTTCTTTATAAAATGCGCTCAACCGCCATATCCTATATGGCTTAACCGCCATATCCTATATGGCTTAACCGCCATATCCTATATGGCTTAACCGCCATATTTTAACATATTGTCAATGCTGCGCCTGGCTTTGAGGCGGAGTTCCTCGTCGATCCCGATCACGTCTCCGAAGTGGCCGAGCAGCGCGTCATAGACGTTTTGCAGCGTGGTCATCTTCATGTTGGGGCAGGTCAGCTTGTTCGGCGCGAGCTGGTAAAAGCCGCGTTCGGGATAATCGCGGCTGAGCTTGTCGCACACGCCGCGTTCCGTCGCGATGATCACATCGTCCTCCACACTCTTGCAATAGGTGATGATCTCGGAGGTCGAGCCGATAAAATCGCACAGCGCCACCACTTCTTTGCGGCATTCGGGATGCACCGCGATCTTCGCGCCGGGGTGCTTTTCCTTTGCCTCCATCACATCCTTGACCGATACGCTGTGATGGGTGGGACAGCAGCCGTCCCACAGAAGGATCTCTTTCTCCGGCACGAACCGGCTGACATAACCGCCTAAATTCTGATCGGGAATAAACAGCACCTTCTCAGACGGCAGCGCCGAAACGATCTTGACCGCCGTGGAGGAGGTCACGCACACGTCGCACTCGGCTTTGAGTTCCGTGCTGGTGTTGATGTAGGCGCAGACGCACACATCCGGGTTTTCCTCGCGAAACGCGCGCACGCGTTCGGGCGCGATCTGCTCCGCCATCGGGCAGGTGGCGCTTTTATGGGAAAGCACAACTTCCTTTTCGGGAGAGAGAATCTTCACCGTGTCCGCCATAAACCGCACGCCGCAAAGCAGCACGCGCTTTTTGTCGGGAATATTCGTCGCCGCCTTGGCAAGCGCGAAGCTGTCGCCCGTGATATCCGCGATATCTATGATATCCGGCGCCTGATAGGTATGCGCCAGCACCAGCGTGCCGGTTTCTTCCTTCGCCCTGAGAATGGCATTTTTTAATTCCGCAGTTTTCATAAATCATCCGTCCTTTGCCGTTCATGCTGCTATGCAAAACGTATATAAGTGTATTGTATCACATACATTTGATTTTTTCAAGTAGCTGAGAGCGGGGAATTCGATTTTAATGTGAAGTGTGAAATTTTAGCGGTTAGCGGTTAGCCGTTAGCTGTTAGCGCTTGTGGCAAAAGTGCTTCTGCATTTGCCCTACCTTTATTGGATTTTTGGGATGTCATACGTAACGTGCCTGCAATCTAAATCGCAGTAAGGTAAAACCGGATGCACTTCTGTCTACACGCTAACTGCTAACAGCTATCGGCTAACGGCTATCTAATCTGAATTTTTTGTGTCTTGCAAAAAAGCGTTGCATCGTTCATATTTTAATGGTATAATGAAATGTAAAAATAAAAACCACAGAAAAGGAACCCATGACCATGACAGATAATGTGCAAATTTACACCGACGGCGCGTGTTCCGGCAATCCCGGCCCCGGCGGCTGGGGGGCGGTGCTGCTTTACGGGCAGCATGAAAAGCAGCTTTCCGGCGGCGAGGCCAACACCACCAACAACCGCATGGAGCTGACCGCCGTGATCGAAGCGCTCTCCCTGCTCAAACGCCCCTGCCGCGTAACGCTCACCACCGATTCCAAATATGTAGCGGACAGCGTGACCAAAGGCTGGGTCTACGGCTGGCAGAAACGCGGCTGGAAAAAAAGCGACGGCAAGGACGCGATCAATGTCGATCTCTGGCAGCGCCTTCTCCCCCTGCTGCAAACCCACGAAGTCACCTTTGTCTGGATCAAAGGCCACGCGGGTCATAAATACAACGAAATCTGCGACAAGCTCGCCGTCGCCGAGTCACGCAAGTTTTTTTAGCCAAGTGTGAAATGTGAAGTGTGAAATTGTATTTTACTCATTTTCAATTTATTCTCACTCCTCACTCCCCACTGATCACTGATCACTGATCACTGATCACTAATCACTGACCACTGACCACTCCCCACTGACCACTAATCAAAGAAAGGAGAAAGCCGCATGAAACAAAAGCATTCGCTGCGCCTGCTGGCGGGGCTGGTTGCCCTGACGCTGTGCGTCTGCCTGATAGCAGGCTGCGGTGACGAAAAGAAAAACGCCGCTTCTGACAAATCCACCACCTCGGCCGCCGAAACGGGGACCACCTCCGTCCGGAAAGGCGTGATTTGCAAGGACAATGCCTTTGTCCGCTCCACGCCGGGACTGGCGGAGGACAACAAGCTCGGTGATCTCAAAAAGAATACCCCCGTCGTTGTGCTCGGAGAGACGGACGGGTGGTATAAAATCCAATATGAAAGCAGCGACACGGGCTACGGTTATGTTTCCATCGGCTTCATCGAAATCACTTCCTCTTCCCCCGCCGGCACAGGCGGCACGGGCGGCAGCGGAGCGGAAGGCGATGCCGCTGACGGCGCCGCCGCCCCGTCCGTCATCGCCATCAATCAGTCCGGCACCGTGATGAAAAAAGGTGTGATCGTGCGCAGCCAGCCAGAAATCGACGAAAAAACCCGCCTCGGTTCCCTCAAAAAGGGAACGTCCGTCAACGTCATCGAGCAGACCGGCGACTGGTACAAGATTGAATATAAATCCACTGCGGGGTTTGCTTATGTGTCCTCCCAGTACATTTCCTTGGAGAAAAAAGAAACGACCGTTTCCGCTGTGGCGGCGGAAGGTTTCACACCGCTGAGCCAGAAGCTGAAAGGCACCGTGAACGACACAGGCGTCTATGTCAGAAAATCCCCCGACACGGAAAAGGACACCCGCCTGAAAATGATGGAAAAAGGCGCGTCCGTCACGATATTGGCGCAGTCGGACAACTGGTATCAGATCGAATACAAGACCTCGTCCGGCGTGGCGTACATTGCCTCAAAATACGTCACCGTTTCAAGCAATACGGCAAACGCCTCCCCCACCTTTACCAATCTGAGCCAGAAAACCAAAGGCACCGTCACAGAAGCCGGGGTCTATGTGCGCCGTTCCCCCAACACCGACAACTCGTCCCGCATCGAGCTGATCAAAAAGGGCGCTTCCGTCACGGTCGTGGCAAAGGCGGACGGTTGGTATAAAATCACCTACAAAACCACCTCCGGCTACGCCTATATTGCCTCGCAGTTTGTCTATCTCCCCTCCGACACCTCCGGATTTGTCAACCTTCCCAATAAGGTGAAAGGCACCGTCAACGACAACGGCGTCTATGTCAGAAAATCCCCCGACACCTCCGCGCAGTCCAAAATCAAAATGCTGGAAAAAGGCGCCGCCGTCACCGTGGTGGCGCAGTCGGGCAGTTGGTACAAGATCGCCTACAGCGGCACCTCCTCCGGCTATGCCTATGTCGCGTCGCAGTTCGTCACCCTGCCCACCGACACCAGCGGCTTCACCAATCTCTCCGCCAAAGTGAAGGGAACGGTCAACGACACCGGCGTCTATGTGCGCCGTTCCCCCGACACATCCGCGTCTTCCAGAATCAAGCTGCTCGAAAAGGGTTCCTCCGTTACGGTGGTGGCGCAGTCAGACAGTTGGTATAAAATCGCCTACAGCGGCACCTCCTCCGGCTACGCCTATATCGCGTCGCAGTTTGTCACGCTCTCTTCGAGCGTCACGGCCTCCCCCGACAGCTTTGTGGATCTGCCGAAAAAGGTAAAAGGCACTGTCGCCAAAAACGGCGTGTATGTGCGAAAATCCCCCGACACCTCCAACTCCTCCCGCATCAAAATGCTGACCAAAGGCGCCACCGTCACGGTCGTGGCGCAGTCGGCCGAATGGTACAAAGTCGAATACAATACTTCTTCCGGCTACGGTTACATCGCCGCCGCGTTCCTCACCCTGCCGGACGGCGCGGTTGCGTCCAATATCACTTTCACGGCGCTGGGGCAAAAGACGAAGGCCACCGTCACCAAAAACGGCGTATTCGTACGAAGTTCGCCCGACACCTCCGAAAAAACAAAGCTGGCTACCCTCAAGAAAAACGCCGTCGTCACTGTCCTCGCCACCTCTGAAAACTGGGTAAAAATCGAGTACAACACCACGGCAGGATATGCCTATATTTCCGCGCAATATGTCAACTTTGCCTCTGATACAGGCGCCCCTGCGCAAAACGCCAATACGATTGCCGCCAATACGGCAGCCACCATCACTAAAAACGGCGTGTTCGTCAGAAGCGCTCCCGACACAACGGACGCCTCCAAGCTCGGCACGCTGAAAAAGGGAACTACCGTCACGGTGCTGGCCAAAGAGGGCGACTGGTATAAAATCCAATACAACACCGCCGAGGGCTACGCGTATGTCTCCGCGCAGTTCGTCGCGAAAAAGGAAACCGCCAATTCCTCGCTGTCCGACAAGGAAAAGAAAACCAACGCCGAATATTGGCTGAATTACGCCCGCTCCTACGCCAGAAACATCGGCCTGACCGTCAAGGACGACAAGGAGGGCGGCATGGATTCCTCGATTCCGGTGGAAAGTCCGAGTACCAACGCGACCATCCGCAAGGCCATTGCCGAACGTCTCGACGGCTACCGTAAAAACGGCGTGACCACCGTCCGCTTCTGGATCACCAACGAATACAACAGCCAGTGGGAACTCTTCATCGCCTACAGTTAATGTTAATTTTTGATTTCACATCAGAACGAAAAATCGCTGTCCCAGTCGATTTTTCCAAGCGGAAGGGTGGGAGCCGTTTCTTCGTATATCGGATTTGTCGGTGTTATAGGAGATGCTATCGGCGGCGAAGCGTCCTGCCGCGTGACGCAATCCACACCGCGCAGTGTGACCGTCCGGATTTGTCTGGCGAGAGTCACCAGGTTTGTCGCCGGATAAACGCTGTTTTCATCCTCGGTAAATTCGGTCAGCGCGCGCTGGCAGTCCTCGCTCAGCGCGCCCTCCTCAATGGCAATCCCGGCACGGACGGCGGAACGGAACCACGGATTCTCCCGCAGCGACGCCAGTTCTTCCCGATACAGTCCCCTATCCGAAGGCGGGCCGTCGGTCAGAAAGACAATCAGCGGCGGATAGGCCCCCGCCGGGGCGCTCATGAACTGCTGTTCGGTCAGTTTTTCATCCAGCGCCGCAAACGCCTGCCCGTAATTGGTGCCGCCGCCCACCTGCTCGATGTCGCGCCAGACAAAGGTGCCGACCGATTCGGGATAGATCGTGCGCCAGTGCGCCCGCGTGGAAAATTCCAGAACCGCGATTCTGATTTCTGTCGAGGGGGCACTTGTTTCTTTCTGCCTGAGTTCCGCCAGCACGTCGCGGATGGCGTTGTTGACCGCACGGATGCGCGCGCCCTTCATGCTGCCCGATATGTCGATGACAAAGATCACGACCGCCGCGCGTTTTCTGACGCTCCCGGCAGAGGCGGAAAGTTCCGGTACGGCCGCGGGCGGCCGTTCGACGGCGGGTATATCAAATTCTCCGAAATCGAATGTCTCTTCCATCTCCATCACCTTTCCGATATCTTTTAAAAAAACGCCGCTCTGTCACCCGTCTTTTGCGTCTGATCTCTCGGCTCGTCTTACTGGGCTGCCCGTCCGAATTCGCCCGACCCCGTCACGAATCCAAGCGCGTCTTGCAAGCTCGGTCGGCATTGCCGACCGAGCGGGGCGCTGCCCCCGCTGTCGGCCAGCCGCCAGCATCCCCGCAAGGGCTCTGCCCTTGACCCGCCAGGAAACCAGTCCCCTGGACCCCACGCTCGCATTCGCTCGCTAGTTATGCGCTGCGCTTTTTCTTTTTTATTCCTCTAAATTCTCATTTGCCGCGCCTGCAATCGCTCCGCATTCTTCCTCGCTCAGCAGATCGCACTTCTCGATGGTTCTGAGCGCGTCTCCGCCCAGTTCCTCCTGCGCGTGAAGCACCCTATGACGGAAATGAGTGAGCGTCTTTTCAAATACCGTCCGCACCGTTCGCCCGTTGGAAAAATAGGGCATTCCGATCATCCGTGCGAAAATCGGAGTGTAAGTTTCCTCCACGCCCTCTCCGATCAGATATCCCCCTTTGCGGCAGAACAAGGCAAAAATCTGAAACATCTCCCCGGCGGTGAAATCGCGGAAACGCACTTCCTCAACGCGCGAACGCATGCCGCTGTTGGAGCGGTAAAGCCCCTGCATATCCTTTTCGTACCCCGCGAAAATCATGCAGCATTTCTGGCGATGCTCCGGGGTATCCATAAAGGCGATGATCTGCTCCAGCGCTTCTTTTTTGAATCCTCCGCCGTGAGGGTCGTCGGCATAGGACAGGCTGTAGGCCTCGTCGATAAACAGCACGCCGTTCATGGATTTTTGCAGCAGCGCGTAGGTTTTCTTGTCCGTCTCCCCCACATACTGCCCGATCAGGTCTTTGGCGGTGCAGGCGTAAAAGTTGGGAGTTTTGACAATGCCCATCTGATGCAGGCACTCCGCGAAGAGTTTCGCCCCCGTGGATTTGCCCGTGCCGGGATTGCCGACAAAAAAATAGTAGCCGGGACAAATATCATCCGTCGAGCCGCCGCTCTTCTGCGCGAAAAGCCATTCCTCCCGCTTCTGCATCAGGACAGTTTTCAGGTCGGACAGCCCGATCTGCTCATTCAGCTCTTTCAGAATGTCGTCATAGGTGCGCGGGTGAATCTGATCCTGTATGAGCGCAAGCTGCTCCGGCGGAATATCCTCCGCCGTGTAAAGATAGCGGTCGGCGTTTTCATCACCGCCCGCCCGTCGCAGCAGCATCCGCTTCATGTCGGTGACCAGCCGCTTGACCTCGCCCGCGTTACCGAAGTCCTCGGTGCGGGTGTCGTAGCGGTAGGTCAGAAGCAGCTCCACCAGATGCCGCGCTTCGTCGGTCATCCGCCGCCCCTGCGCCTCCACGCTGCGGTCGAAAATCGCCAGAAGCTGCGCGGGGGTGTAATCGGGAAAATGCACGATCCGCACGCGGCGCGACAGTCCCGCGTTGAGCTTTAAAAAGTCCTCCACGCGGTTCTGATACATGCCGAACACCATCTTGAAATCGGCGGCGTTCTCGGTCATTTTTGTCATCATCGCGCCGACGATTTCGGCGGAATAGGACGTGTCCGCGATCTGATAGGCTTCGTCGATATAGAGCAGGGCATTGTGGTCGATCGCCTCCTGCATTTTTTCGCTCACCCGTTTGGCGGAGTCCCCCACATGGCTGCCGATCAGCTCCGACGCGTCGGTGAAGATGGTTTCCGCGCCGCCCAGAACGCCCATGGCGTGATAGAAGCGCCCCAGCATTTTGCCCACGGTGGTCTTGCCCGTGCCGGGATTGCCCGCGAAGATGTAGTGGTCGGGGGTCACATCGGGACGGATGCCCCGCCGCTCACAGTCGCGCGCGTCCAAGATTTCGAGCCGCACGTTGTCAAAGAGTTCCCGCACAAAGTCGAGTCCCACATAGCGGCTGAGTTCCGCGTAAATGGCCTCGATGGAGTCCTCGCCGTGACGCGTAAAATAACGCTCATACCCGACAAAATCCGCCTGGGTAATGCATCGCGCCTCGTCGTCCCGCAGCGACGCCTGCATTTTCACGTCGCGGGCAATGGCCACCGCGTCGCGGGCGTTGCCGAAATTGGCGCGGTCGCGTCCGTCGTACAGATTGCGGAAAAAGAGGGCAAGGTCAAGGGGCGGTTCCTCCCCTTCTTCGTCGCCCCAGAAGCGGTAGCCGTCCTTGCGGCAGTTGGATGTAAAGATGCTTTGGAGCAGTTCAGGGGGATAATCCTCGATGGTCAGGATGTTGGACTGACCGAAACGGCTGGACAGACCGGGATTCATTTTCAGCAGTTGATCCATAGGTTCCGGATAGCCCGCCAGTATCATGCAAAAGCGGTACTGCTTGGGATTGGTCATGGCCGCGACGATTTCATCGATGGCCTCTTTGGAATAATTGTTGTCCTCGCTCCTGTCAATCAGGGAATACGCGTCGTCCACAAACAGCACGCTCTCCTCCGCCTCCAGCAGCTTGGCGCGCGTGCGGGCGGGGGTGCCGCCGACATAGCGGTCGACCAAATCCTCCTTGGTCGCCTCAATCGTCATGCCGCGCCGGAGAATGCCCGCTTCATAAAAAATCTGACCGATCAGCCGCGCGACGGTGGTTTTGCCCACGCCGGGGTTGCCCTTGATGACAAAGTGCGGTATGGGATAGTCAAAACCGCCGCTCTCCGGCGCGTCAAGTCGCTCACTTGCGCAGATTGGTTTTGATTGTGCCGGGTCGGGCGGCTGTCTGCCGTTTGGTTTGCCATCTCCGCTTGACCGCAGCGCGCGTTCTTTCTTCTGCCGGTAATCCGTCACAATTTCGTTCACGCGCCCCGCGACCGCCTCCCAGCCCTTGGTCTGCCTCAGCTTTTCCATAGGGTCGGCAACATTCTCGGTTCTGTAACGGCGGTAAATGTGCCTGACGGCAGACTCGTCCAGCGGCACGACGGCTTCGGGCTGTTTCTTCATATAGCGGACAATATTTTCATACACCGCGCTGAGATAGCCCGCGCGGTTTTCTTCGCGGTCAGCCTCCCGGCTGAGAAAGAGCAGCGAGGACGCCATGTCCGGCAGGTCGCTCCGACGGAAGGAAAGGCGCTTGCCGCCCTCCCCCACCAGCCGCAGGTATTCCAGCAGCCTGCCCAGTTCGTCGCGGCCGGGCAGTCCCACGCCGATGGTGCAGCTTCGGTTGATCGTGCCGTTCGGGTTGAAAAAGCGGCTGCGAAAGACGTCGCCCGCCGCCAGACGGTCAAACAGCTCCGTCAGGGCTTCGGCATTCATCTGCGGCGCGAGGAAAATGCAAATGTTGTCATTGGCGCTGAGCGTGTATTCCCCCCACAGATGGGAAAGCAGCTCGGTATATTGCTGCTGCGGCGCGGCGCTGTCGGTGACGAAATCCTGAAAGAAAGGAAAGACAATCGCTGTTTTCACGCTGCCGTCCGCCATCATCTTTTTCGCGTCGTCCAGAAATTCGGCAGGGGTGATTTTGGGCTGCTGATAGACCAGTTTGGTTTCGCGCGCGCTGTCGTTTTGCGCCTGCGTCTGCGTCCCCGCCGCTGTGTTTTCTGTGTTTTCTGTATTGTTTGCATCAGCCGCCGTTTCGTCCGCGTTTTCGGGAGCGTTCAGATTGGGATTGCGGATTCTGCGTTTTTTTCGCGGCGCGCCGCCTGATGGGGATGCCGCCGCCTGCCGCCTGTTTTTGTTGATGGCCAGCATCGCGCTGCGGTCGTCAAGGACATATTTGCCCGTGTTTTTTGCGCCGGAATAAAAGACGATCTGCTCGTAGCCCAAACTGCGCAGGTAGCCGCACAGAAAGGGACGGAAATTGTTCTTTTGCAGGTCGGGCGAAAGGAACATATCGTCCAGATTGCCATAGATCAAAAAGATTTTATTGAGTTCGGGTCGTTCCAATACGCTGCTCAATCTCGTGCCCTCCTTTCTTTTTTAGCCGTTAGCGGTTAGCTGTTATTGGTTTCTCCTCACTTCCCACTCACCACTATCTAACTGCTAAACGCTAACGGCTATCAGCTAATATCAGCTTCGGTTGCGAGAAAGAGGGACAGGAAATCCTTGAACTCCTCGCCCCACGCGGATTCATGGTGAGGCTGCTCCTGTTTGACCACCTCGCGCAGACGGGAGGCGGGATAACATTCCCTGATAAATGGAGCGATTTTCCGCACGCTTCTGTAAATGGATTTTTCCCTCGGTTCGCCGTTGCCGGAATAAAGATACAGGAACGGCATATCCGGCCGCATTTTGCTTTGTATCCAGCGGCGCAGCGTTTTTTGAGAATAAATCTCAAAAGCGGGGGAAAACGCGCCGACCGTGCCGAATACGTCGGGATAGTTCAACGCCATGAAAAAGGCTTCCAGTCCGCCCGACGAACTGCCGCAGAACGCGGTATTTTCGCGGCCTGTCCTGACAGGGAACTGCGCTTCCACGGCGGGCTTGACCACGTCGATGACAAACGCGGCAAACACATCGCCCTCGGGAGCGGGAAACGCCAGCAGACGCAGGAGCAGCCCTTTGACTTTGCCGATGCTTGTCGGGGTCAGTTCATTATTGCGCTCCACGGGGCGGCCGTCATTGTGAATGCCGACGATAATCGCGGCCTTGCCGCTCTTTTCGCGTTCGGCTTTTACCGTTTCATGCGTCAGCCAACTGCCGTAACTTGAGGTTTCCGCATCAAACAAATTCTGTCCGTCCGTCATATAAACAACGGGCAGGGTTTCGCCCTCCTCATGTGCGGGAATATAGATACGCACTTTTTTATCCCCTCGGTTGGGATAGGGCAGGTTCAGTGTGACGATTTCTTCATTCAGCATTGTTTTTCTCCTTTCTTTTTTCTCGGCTAAATGAGAATTTAGTGGGGAGTGGGAAGTGGGGAGTGGAGAGAAAAAGAAAAAGCTCGCTAGTTAGGCGCTGCGCTATGCTTTTTTCTTTTTCTTTACCCCGCTAAATTCTCATTTCTATCTGTTAACGGCCAATCACTGTCTGAGCTTCTTCTTGGTTTCCGTGTCGGACGAGAGCCGGTTTCTGGTGGCGGCGTTGCATTTCAGTTCCACCTTTGCGCCGGGATGGTTTCCTGTGACAACCTCCTGCACGCACTCCCGGTAATACGCCTTACGTTCCTCGTTCATCGCGTCGCCCTTGGTCTGTTTGAGATCCACGCGGGTCTGTATATCGCCGTTGTTGAGCAGTTCCGGCGCGAGCGTAACAATCAGTTCCTCCCCCGTCGCCTCGCTTTCCAGACCGATGTGCAGCGCTTTGTCGTGGCTGTCGTCGTCATAGGCAAAACCCGCAAACGAAAAATTGTGTTCCTCAAAGAAATCAATGATCTCTTCGCTGATGTTCTGTCGGGAAAAAGCGTTGTTCATATTGATGACCGCTTTGTTGACACAGCGGACGATAGAGGGATACAGTTCATTGTTGAGAAATTCCACCGATTCCTTGAGCTGCGCGGTGGTCAGCCGCTCCGCGTCGGGTCGGCGGAGCGCTTCATACAGCTCCGTGGCGCGGTGCAGCAGATAATCATACCGCGTCTGTCCCTTGGCGTTTTTGTCGGTATAATCCGCCACCCGCACGCCCACGATCTCGTTTTCGAGCGTCTGACCCGTGGCTTTTTCCGCGTAATCCTTCGCTCCCTCGGTAATCACCGCCTGCGACTCGATGTAGGACTTGACCTCTTCCGAGAGGACGAGCGCCATTTTGTAACAATTGTCCCATTCCTGCGCCAGCGCGTCGGCCTCATAGATTTCCTCCAGCGTGTTGACCGCGCCATCCTTGGCGGCGGCGATGCACGCTTCAAACAGACCCTTGTTGTAAAGACTCACCGCCTGCTCAAGCTGGCTTTCCAGCGTCATGAGCTGCGCGGGACGGAATTTTTCGCCCTGAAACTGACCGCGCAGCGATTCGGTCAGCGTGCGGAATTCCTCTATATAGGTTTCCGCCATTTCACGGGCGCGGTTTTCCTTGGCGGCCGCGTCGTTTTGGAGCTGCCGCAGTTCTTCCATCCCTTCCGCATAAGTGCGGTTGACGGCGGATGTCACCGTTTCCATGCTCTCGGCTATACGGCGGCGGTATTGCGAGGTGAAGCGGTTCTGCGCGTCGGCCATGCTCTGCGTCACCTGCTGATGGGCATTTTTCATATTGGCCGCAAATCTGGCAAAGCCCTCCGCGTCCTGCTGTTCCGCCGCCTGACGGATGGCGTTTCGCTGCCTTTCCAATTCCTTCATCATCTGATCGGATGTTTTGACGTTCAGGCGGTTCTGCTCCTCCATCGTCCGGCGCAACTCCTCCCGGAAATCTCCGATGCCCCGCGCCGCGCTGCTTTGCGCGATTTCCTCGCGGCGGCGGCGCTTCTCTCTTTCATACTGTACGGCGGCGGTGGTCGCCTTTACGCCGACCGCCACCGCGCCCGCAATCGCCAGTCCTCCCAGCAGCATCGGCATGGCCGCCAATGCCACGGGAATTAAAATCAATCCGCTTGCTTCTCCGCTCATTTCTGTTTTCTCCTCTCCAATTATTCGCTGTTAGCCATTAGCCATCGGCTAACAGCTGTTATGAAGTGACCTTTGTCAAGAGGAAATAAATCACAAGACAAAATCACCTGTCAATCTGAGGACACATGGAAGGAGACCGGGGAAATAATA
>CADCNI010000019.1:22841-62308 GCA_902802795.1 uncultured Ruminococcus sp. | reverse complement strand
AACGTGCCACCTCCCTCAAAGAGGGAGGCATTATCGGCTCCCTCTCTGAGGGGGCTGTCGGCATAGCCGACTGGGGGAGTGCTTAAGTTGTAGATAGTGGTTTCATTAGGTATAATGAAATTAATACAGCAATGTGAGGTGACGCGGTATAGCAAATGAAATGCATGGTAGCCCCAGACCATCGACATCCCCCATGGATCTGATCAGTATTCACTGCCGCGCGTGCGGTGCGCCCGCCGCATACGATATTGTCAGACAAACCTACACCTGCGCCTATTGCGGCAGTCTGACTGGCGTGCAACAGGGTCTTGCGGAGAAAAAAGGTTTCCGTACGATGAGGCAAAAGGGCCTCCGGGAACAAAAAGAACATTTTCGGGCCATATCCATGACCTGTACCGGCTGCGGCGCGACGGTTGTTCTGCCGGAAAACGAAGTGCTGTCTTCCTGTTCTTTCTGCGGGCGGGCGCTGGCGCGGGCGGATTTTCTGAAAACGCCGGATTTCCCCGAACTGATTATCCCTTTCCGCCTGACAAAGGAAGAAGCAAAGGAACGCTTTGCCGAGTGGTGCGGTAAAAACGCCGCCAAACAGGAAGCCAAACGCCTGAAAGCCTGTCTAAACGAAATACAGGGGTACTATCTCCCCTATGAACTGATCCGAGGCCCTGTGAATTGCTCGGTATCCCACGACGGAACATCCAGAAAATACTCCTGCGGCGGATTTCTGAACGGCATTTTTGTCAACGCGTCTTCGCAGCTCGACAACCTGATGCTCGACGGTATGGAGCCGTTTGACGTAAACGAGATTCGGGAATTTGAATTTGCTTATCTCGCACAGCAAAAAGCCAAGATCAAAGACATTTCGCAAGAGCAGCTTGACAAGAGAGTGCAGGAAGAAGTATCCGCCAACTATACGCCGGTGGTAGCCAAATCCATGGAATCCAAGGGCATTTCCATCCGGCCCAATACGGAGGAACTGCTGCGCATGCCGGTCATGCTGCCGGTCTACTACATCCACAAGGGCAAGGTATGCGCCGCTGTCAACGGCCAGACCGGCAAGGTGGCGGTGCGCTGTGAAAAGACCAGAAAGACGCTCCCTTGGTGGATTCGCCCGATTGCGCTGACGGTCGCTACCTTTTTGGCAGTCTTCTTAGCCATCTGGTTCTTTACCAGAAACGTGTCGGTTGGCGTGTACGGCTCAGGCACCTTCACGCTCGTTATGGGACTCATCTATTATACGGCGTTTTCCAACGCGTTTGAAGGCACCCCCGTCACTGAACTTCCGCCCAAAATCTTTACTTCGCAGGGACAGTATATACGGGGTAACGACGGCGTGCTTCACGCGTCTGATCAAAAGATCACCCCCGATCCCGTGAAACCTGTGTTTTTTGAAACGGTCAAGGGACAACGCACGGCGGTACACATCCGGTTTACCACCCTAGGACGGTTTATCAAACAGATGGCGCTCTGCTTTGGCATGCTGTTCCTGCCAATCATCATCGCCTTTATCCTGAACGGGTTTCATTATCACGGACTGCATCCGTCAGGCGCGGCGGTGTGGTTGTGTATCTTTGTTCCCGTGGTTCCTGCCTATTACATCAAAATGGGACGCATTGACATCTACGAGAACCCCTATATTTATACCATAGACAACCGTGGGCACAAACACAAGGTCAAAACGACATCCAGCACCACCACCGTGATGGATGTCGTGAAAATCCTGTTTACCACACCGATTATCTGGGCAGGACTCTTTCTGGTCTTTGTGCTGCTGATGGATATTTATCTGGTTCTCGGGGGATAATAAACAATCATTATAGAAACGAGGTTATTATACTATGAGTGAAATTAACAGCAGAAAAGCCGCCATTGTGGGCTGCGGCTTTGTCGGTTCCGCCTCCGCCTTTGCGCTGATGGAGAGCGGTCTTTTCTCGGAAATGGTGCTCATCGACGTGAGCCGCGAAAAAGCCGAGGGCGAGGCGCTTGACATCAGCCACGGTCTTCCCTTTGCCAAACCGATGCAGATCTACGCGGGCGATTACGCCGATATCGCTGACGCGGCCGTGATTATCGTGACGGCCGGCGCGGGGCAGAAGCCAGGCGAGACGCGTCTGGATCTGGTCAAGAAAAACGTCGGCATTTTCAAATCCATCATTCCCGAAATCGCCAAGGTCAACACGGAAGGTATTTTATTAGTGGTTGCTAATCCCGTGGATATTCTCACCTACACGGCAGCCAAGCTGAGCGGCTTCCCGGAGAACCGCGTGTTCGGTTCCGGCACCGTGCTTGACACCGCGCGTCTGAAATACCTGCTCGGGCAGCATCTCGGCGTGGACAGCCGTTCCATTCACGCTTTCATCATCGGGGAACACGGCGACAGCGAAATCGCCGCGTGGAGCAGCGCGAATGTCTCAGGCATTCCGCTGAATAGCTTCTGCGAAATGCGCGGTCATTTCAATCATCAGTCTTCCATGAACGCCATTGCCGAGGACGTGAAAAACAGTGCCTATGAAATCATCAATCGGAAAGGCGCGACCTATTACGGCATTGCCATGTCAGTCAAACGCATCTGTGAAGCCATCGTGCGCGATGAAAAATCCATCCTCCCTGTTTCCAGTATTCAGCATGATAATTACGGCATCAGCGATATCGCCTTAAGTATGCCCGCCATCGTCGGCAAAAACGGCGTGGAGGGAACCGTGCCCATTGAGCTGAGCGGTCAGGAAGCGCTGGCGCTGCACAATTCCGCCGACACCCTCAAAAAGGTAATCGACGACATCTGGGACGAATAAATTCTCTCCTTTTTTCCATCTCTGTCACATTCAAAAACGGGAACCGTCTTTTGTAGACTGTTCCCGTTTTTTGCGTTATTATTTTTGACCATCTTCTACGGTTTCTCAGTGAAATTGCTTCAAAACCGGGCCATCATTTGATTATTTCCAGTAAATCACATGCGTCCAAAGCTGCCAACGGCCATTTGCTCCGTTACGTAAAACGGCGATTGGGCGGTAGGGGAATGTTACATCTCCTTGAATTTGATGTTGTTTTCTCTGGCATAGACTTCCGCCTTTGAGCCTTTGGGGGCATAAATCGTGAGTGCGGGACAATCAGCAAACGCACCTCTGCCGACAACTGTGTCGGCACTTGGAATTTCAACTTTTGCCAGCTTGGAACATTCTCTGAAAGCATTGTAGCTGATCTTGGTAACAGTAGCAGGAATTTCAACACTTTCGAGCGAGGAACACCCCTTAAAAGCGGATTCAGCAATCGTTGTAATGGAATTTGTCATTTCTACCTTTGTCAGACTCTCGCAGCTTTCAAAAGTATTTGCCTCAATTTTTGTTACATAATTCGGAATTGTAACCTTTTTAAGACTTTTGCAGTTGCTAAAGGCCTCGGCTTCTATTTCAGTAACATGTCCGGGAATGTCGGCCGTTGCAAGGTTAACACAATTGTAAAATGTCCTGTTTCCAATATGTGTGACGCCGTCTGGAATATTGATCTTTTTCAGTTCTTTGCAGTTGGCAAACGCATAATTGCCTATCTTGGTGACGCCATCAGGAACATCAACAGACACAAGACTGACACAGCCGGAAAAGGCTGAATTCCCTATGGTTGTCACGGTTTTGGGAAGATTAACGCTGGTAATGACCGTACATCCGTTAAATGCGCTGTTACCGATGGTTGTCACAGGGACGCCGTCAATCGAGTCGGGAATATGGAGAGCGGTAAGATCCTTGTTTTTAAGACCGCTGATTGTCGCGTCGGTAACAGTGAGAGAATAAGAATAATCCTCCGGATCATTTCCTCCGCAGGACGCCAACAAGAATAATCCCCCAACAAGCAGCAGCAATGCAGTTAAGACTGCTGACAGGTTCCTGCGCAAAGGCAAATGGACGGTTGATCCGGTACGTCTTTCTTTTTTTGAGATGATCTGTTTCATATAGTTGTCCTCCTGCTATTTTATTGCGAGTATGACTGCGCGAGAGTATGATTGACAAATTCCCCGGCCAAGATATTGCTGATGAAGGTATTTTATCATATTTTCACAGAATTGTCAACGATATAGGTGAAATTATTGTTAATTTGTTTTCTGAAATTTCTTGACAAAGGTTTCGCCCAGTGATAAAATGTTTATTCCGCTCTCAAAAAAAGAGGAACATTTTCTATTTCATTGTTTCACAGCAGAGAACAAGGAGGATTTCGTTATGATTGTCATGAAAAACATCTGCAAGACCTACAAGGTCACCAGACGAAATGCCGGTTTCAAGGAAGCCGCACGTTCGTTTTTCCGACGGGAAACGGAAACGGTAACGGCGCTCGACCATGTGAGTTTCACCATCCATGACGGCGAAACCGTGGGATACATCGGCCCCAATGGCGCGGGAAAATCCACCACCGTCAAGATTCTCAGCGGCATTCTCACGCCCGACAGCGGCGAATGCCTGGTGGACGGACGCGTGCCGTGGAAAAACAGAATCCGCCATGTGGCGCAGATCGGGGTGATATTCGGGCAGCGTTCCCAGCTCTGGTGGGATGTCCCTGTCATTGATTCCTTTGAGCTGCTGCGGGATATTTATTCCATTCCGCCCGACACCTACCGCGCCAATCTGGACGAGATGACCGAGCTGCTCGGACTCTCCGAGATACTGCGCACCCCCACCCGTCAGCTTTCCCTCGGGCAGCGTATGCGCTGCGAACTCGCCGCTTCCCTCCTGCATTCCCCAAAAATCCTCTTTCTCGACGAGCCGACCATCGGACTCGACGCGGTTTCCAAAATCGCGGTAAGGGAATTCATCGTCAAGCGCAACCGCGCGCACGGCACCACCGTCATCCTCACCACCCACGATATGCAGGACATCGAGGCCATCACCCGGCGCATTATCCTCATCGGCAAGGGCAAGATACTGCTTGACGGCGGGCTGGACGAACTCAGACGCGGCGGAGAAGACATTGACCACACGGTGGCGGAACTGTACCGCTCCTATGAGATTTGAGGTGGTACACATGACAATTGCCGGATTGAAAAAAAACAAAACCTATCAAAAATACGCTTCTTTCTTCCGCCTGCGCTTTGTCATGGGGCTGCAATACCGCGCAGCGGCACTTGCGGGTGTCGTGACGCAATTTATGTGGGGGTTCTTGGAAATCAAGGTCTTTCTCGCTTTTGAACAGTCCAGCCCCGCCGCGTTTCCCATGACATTCGGACAGCTCGCGGCTTATGAATGGCTGCAGCAGGCGTTCCTCGCCTTTTTCATGGCGTGGATGATGGAGCCGGAAATTTTCGAGTGCATTACCGACGGCAATGTGTCCTATGAACTTTGCCGCCCGGTCGATCTCTACCATATGTGGTTTGCCCGAAGCATGGCAACCCGCCTGTCCCGCGGATTGCTGCGCTGTTTTCCCATCCTGACCGTAGCGGCGCTGCTGCCGGCGCCTTACCGCCTGATGCCGCCATGCAGTCTGTCCGCTGCGGTTTGGTTTGTCATTACCATGCTGCTGGGTCTGAGCGTAACAGTTGCGCTGTGCATGATTATTTATATGCTCACCTTTTTCACCGTGTCGTCGCTGGGACTGCGGCTGGTGTTTTCCTGCGCGGTGGAATTTTTACAGGGCGCGGTCATTCCGCTTCCTTTCTTCCCTCCGACTTTGCAGCGCATCATGGAACGGCTGCCCTTCGCCTCCATGCAGAATGTGCCGCTGCTCATTTACAGCGGCAGCATAAGCGGCGCGGCGATATGGCGGGCAGCGGGACTGCAAATCTTCTGGCTCGCGGCGCTCATTCTCATCGGAAAAAACATTGGCAGATATGCCATGAAAAAAACAACGGTACAGGGGGGCTGAGCGATGGAAAAAACAAAGAAAATTTCGGGCGCTAAGCTCTATCGGCGCTACCTGTCCATTCATGTGCGCTCCGTCATGCAATACAAGGCATCTTTCTGGATGACGACAGTCGGGCAGTTTCTCACATCGCTGAATATGCTGCTGGGCGTGTATTTTATGTTCCGGCGGTTCGGCAGCGTGAAGGGCTATACGTTCAGCGAAGTGCTGCTCTGTTCCTCCATCATGCTGATGGAATATTCACTGGGCGAATGTATCGCACGGGGCTTTGACACCTTTCCCGCCATGGTGCGAAAAGGCGGATTTGACCGCGTGATGACCCGCCCGCGCAGCGCCGTTTTGCAGGTGCTCGGCAGCAATATCGAACTGACCCGCGTGGGACGGATGACCATGGCGGTTATCATGTTTGTTTACGGCATCTCCCACAGCGGCGTGCATTGGAGCGCCGGTCGGGTGATGACGGTGATCTTCATGCTGATCGGCGGCACGGCGCTTTTCTGCGGCATTTTCCTGATTTACGCGGCGCTCTGCTTCTACACGCTCGACGGTCTGGAATTCATGAACATTCTCACCGACGGCGCGCGGGAATACGGCAAATATCCCGTCAATCTCTACGGCAAACGCATGCTGCAATTCTGCACCTTTGCGGTGCCGTATGCGCTGGTGCAGTATTATCCGCTCACCTACCTGACCGGACGCAGCGACAATCTTTTTACCATGTTTCTCCCGCTGCTCGCGACGGTCTTTCTGATTCCCTGCTATCTGCTCTGGCGTGTCGGTCTACGGCATTATCAATCGTCGGGTTCGTGATTATAGCAATCCAAACAAACAAAAAGACAAGTTCGTCGCGCTGGCGAGCACATGGCTGCGTTGTCGTCCTAGGTGGACGCCAGCCCTCTTTATTTCTTCGGAATGTATTATGCTATTGGATTCCTTTACGACCATTTTTGATGTTTTCATTTTCCGGTCCTCCCTGCGTGGTTTTTTGCAGGATTGTCCCGTTTCAAAAATGTGTCGTCGGTATTACTAAATCTTTAACTTTATATTAAATCTGTGACCGAGGTTTTTACCTCTTTCCTTAAGTGATTGACATTGGAATCATAGTTACAATAAATACCGCGCATGTTGTTGGTACTCCAAGATGACATGCGCGGCATTTTTATATGATTCTACATCTGAAAAAAACAATCATTTTAATTTTTTTGTAAACCATCTTGTCGTAACCAAAGATTTATGATATAATCATATTCGATCACAGTACAAAGAAGGGAGAAACCGCGTGAAGAAACAAACTGTAAAGCCGTCGTTTATTTTGTTTGATTACGGGCAGACGCTGGTCACCGAAGGTTCCTATGACGGGGCGAGAGGATATGACGTCATTCTCCGGCAAGCGACCTCCAATCCAAACGGCGTGACAGGCGAGCAGCTCCAACGGGAAGTCGAAAAAATCAACCGTGAACTGGGACGCTTTGATCCGGCCACACGTCACAAACGGCTGACCGAGATGACGGAGGAAAGCATCAGCCGCTTGCTTTTTGCCAAATACGGCATCCGGTTCGACTGCGACCTGCGGGAGCTGGAGCTGCCCTTTTGGAATGCCGCCAACCCCTGCCAACCGACTGACGGCATTTGCAACCTGCTGGACTTTCTGAAAGAAGAAAGCATTCGCACAGGAGTCGTCAGCAATCTCTCCTTCTGCGGAAAGACCCTGCGGGGGAGAATTGCGGGATGCATTCCCAACGCGGATTTTGACTTTGTGATTTCCTCGTGCGACTATCTGTTCCGTAAGCCAAGTAAGCATATTTTTGAAGCGGCGCTTGTTCAAACAGGCGTCTCCGCCGATAAGGTATGGTTTTGCGGCGACCAGTTTTTGCCGGATATACAGGGAGCGTCCTCGGCAGGCATGACGCCGGTGTGGTACAAAGCGTTTTTACGATACGATCAGGAATGCCGTATCATAGACGGGGGAATCGAAATCAACAGTTGGGAAGAACTGAAAGAGATAATACGAAGCACCCGATAATAAGAGCAACTAAACAGCGTGCAGCGCAACTGACATGCATTCACAACCTCGCCTTACACTTCATTTGCGGCCGATTGCCATGCTTCATGCCTGTTTATTCTCATACATTTCATCATTAAAAAGCACAAAGGGAGACTATCAACCATGGCAATGGATTATGAAAAACTGACCGATGACGAACTGCTTCAACTGGCACGGCAATATCTCAAAGGTAGCGACGAATACGAACAGGACCCCGAAGAAGGAGCGCGCCTCATGAAAATGGCAGCCGACCGGGGCAATACGGATGCGCTTTTCGACTACGGAATCTGCCTGTTCAACGGTGAAGGCGTCTCCAAAGACGACGCCGCAGCGGGAAACTGCTGGAAAAAGGCTGCTGAAAAAGGCAGCGGAGCTGCCCTGCACATGATAGGGATGTGCTTCATGAACGGCGTATGCGGAATGCCAAAAGACCCGGTCAAGGCGGCCAATATGTTCACGAAAGCAGCGGAAAAAGGCGAACTCAGCGCCACCTTCCATCTGGCAATGATGTATGAGAACGGGCTGGGCGTGGCAAAAAATCCCGTCAAAGCAAACGAATATCTGCAAGCCGCCGTGGAAAAGAAATTCCCGGCAGCGTGCTTCTTTCAAGGCATGAAAATCCTGTCGAACGCAGGGAACAATGCGGCAGCAGATGCGGAGGGAGTCAGCTTGATACAACTGGCAGCCGAAGCCGGCGAGGCGCAGGCACAGTTTGTTTACGGCAGCCTGTTCCAGAGCGGTCGCGGCGTAGAGAAAGATCTGGCACAGGCGGCTGGCTGGTATCGCCGTTCCGCCAAAGCCGGATTTGCACCCGCCAATCAGGCGCTCCGGCAATTAGGTTTTCCGGGTGTACAATAAGCAAGGGAGGAAACCGTCATGTCCGACAATAAAAAACTCCCCTTTCTGTCCGAAGCCAGATGGAATGAAATCAAAGAGCGTTACGCCAAATGCCGTGCGGGGCTCTCTGCAGCGTTTTATTCGATAATGGTTTTTGTCGTAATTTTCGGCCTCTCACAAAATGTCTATGCCGGATTTCCGGCGCCTGTCCCCTATTTTATCATTGCGCTTTTTCTTTTAATGGCATTTGTGCGATTGTATGAAAGTCTTGTAAGTGATCAGCCAGCCACCAACAAAAAGAAAAAGAACGCCGGCAAACAATCCTCAAAAAGCGCCCAAAACATCTCCAAAAGCGCGACCCACAACGATACAAAAAGCAAAGCCCAAAATACGTCACTGTCCAATCCCAAAAAGACCCAAGCCGCCAATCGGAACAGAAAAAAGAAATAATCCATCATTCAACCAAACAGCCGAAGGAGTTTCAGACGGGGTCTGCATTCTTCGGCTGTCGCAATATACACGACTCTTTCATTATGCACGCGGGAGGATGCCAACTATGAAACGCATAAACACAACAAGCCTTGCCAAAAGAATTGCCGCCGGACTGGCCGTCAGCCTGTGCGCCCTGTCTTTCACCGGATGTACCTTTGAAACAGATACATCCGACTCTGCGACAGTGCCGTCTATATCCTCTTCCAAAAGCAGACTGATGGACGCAACCGAACTGTTCACCGAACGCGACATGACGCAATCCGCAGATACAAGCCAGGCCAAACACATTGCTGTCACGGACGGACAGGAAATCACCATCACGGAGGAAGGAGTGTACGTCATCCGCGGACAAGCCTCGGATGTAACAATTACTGTCCAAGCAAATGCGCAGGATAAGATACAGTTGGTACTGGACAATCTCAGCCTTACCAATCAAGAAAAGCCATGCATTTACAGCAAAAAAGCGAAAAAGGTCTTTATCACACTGACAGGAAGCAACACACTGGCCGTCACCAACCGTTTTGCAGCGGATGTCAGCAATCACATTGACGGCGTCATCTTTTCCAAAAATAATCTTGTCTGCAACGGGACAGGTTCTCTGACAATTACATCCCCTGAAAACGGCATTGTCTGCAAAGACAACCTGACGATCACCGGCGGCACCTATTCCATTACAGCCGCCTCCAAATCCATCGAAGCCAATGATTCCGTGAGCATCGCGGACGGTATCTTTTCTCTGAAAGCAGGAACAGACGGCATTCACGTCGAAAACAATGATGACGATACGCTCGGCTGCCTCTACATCGGAGGAGGCCACTTCACCGTGCAGGCCGGCGATGACGGCCTGCATGCCAATTCCCTTTTTCAGATCGACAGCGGCGCCATTCACGTCACGGCACGCGAAGGCATGGAAGGAACCTATATTCAGATCAATAACGGCGATCTTCACATCAATGCCCAGGATGATGGCATCAACGCCGCACACAAATCCAAATCCTACTCCCCGACCGCGGAAATCAACGGCGGCTCCGTCACTATTCGCATGGGGCAAGGCGAAGGAGACGGCATTGACTGCAACGGCGACATCATCATCAACGGCGGCATCATTGACATCATCGGACGGTATGCTTTTGACTACGACGGCAACGTCCGGTACAACGGCGGCACTATTCTTTTCAACGGACATCAGCTCGACTCCATTCCCAACCAGAAAAACGGCGGCGCACCGGACATCGGTTCATAAAATCAACCCATCTTCATTCCTATGAAAAAACAAACAAAGGCTGCCTCTTCGGGAATCAATCCCCTATGAGACAGCCTTTGTGTTTGGTGGACATGAAATCAATCTGCCGATTTCTGATCGGCGTCTTTTTGATTTTTATACTGCGCCGCCAGCGCCTGATACTTTTTCAAATCGTCATCTTTTAGTTTAAAGCTCTGTTTTAACTGTTTGAAAGCCACAGCAGGTTTTTCCTCCAAAAATCTTTGTAAAAACGGTACCGCATTGTTCTTCCACTCCTTGTACTTCGGCTGTTCCCACACGGTTTGATTGAGTTTTATCTCATTGTCAATATTGCTCGCCATGGCATTGAGAATGGGAATGGTTCTCTCAGGCGTAAATATGTACTGCACATCGTAGCAGTACAGCGTGAGAAAACGCTCTCTGAATTCCTTATTTTTCAAAAGATTACGAATAATGGAATTGTCAAAATGAGCTGCGCCGTGACCTTCCGGATCGAGTAAATGCTCATCAATATAATTTTTGTTTCTCATCGCATTCAAATTCACCATAGCCCAATCCATATCATAGATCATCCATCGCCATTTACCGCCATTCTTAGGCTTGTAGCAGCGAATATTTCCGGAATCAAAATTGCCGAAATAGGTTTCCAATATCCAGAAATGAATCAGCGAATCTATATCCACCACCGAACAGATATAATCATAATTCTCCTTGACCGTCAGATCATTGGACTGGCAAAAGCGTGTCAGCTTCTGATACTCGTTCAAACTGCCCTCCTGCGCAAATAACTGGGACTTGACAAGATCATAAGTTCCTTCCTGATAGCCGTAATACTTTTCCAAATATTCCCCGCCAAGATGTTCGCGGATATAATATAAGCCCCAATACTGCGCATCCACATACAACGCGCAGGCGCGATACTCCTGATAATCAATATCGATCTGCCCGCGGATAATGGCAGGAACCAACTCATCTCTCAGCTTGGCACGATTCTGATCCTGACCGCTGGGACGAAGCAGCAGCGTAGAAAAAGTGGTAGCGGCATTGGGGTTTTCATTAAAAAAGGGATAACTGACTTCCGTTTGTCCGTAAATCTCCCGCAGCGAAAGTTTAATGCCCTTCTGGGGCAATTTCAGCGAATAGGCGCCGAAATGACGCGCACCGCACTCAAACTCCACCCTCTTGACGCCGCTTTCATCCAAATACTCAATGTGAACCTTGCGTTCCGACCAATTATCCACATTGTTAAAGATACCGTCGCTGTCAATTAATCCTTGTTTATTCCCGGAAAGACAGACAATGGGAATGGTGTGGGGATTTTTGACCAGATAAGTCTGTGTAACGCATTCGCTGAGCGCCTCATTTTCCGCATACGCTGCCGCCCGTATCACGGTGTTCTTTTTGATTTTGAAAGGAGATTTGTAAACCTTAGAGGAAAGTGTGGGTTCCGAGCCGTTGGTGGTATAAAGAATGGTATAGCCTTTGGGAGCGGAAAGCTTAACGGCGGTACCGCTTTTCACGACGCCGCCGTCAACACTAAATGCAGGAACGGGAGCAAAGGATGTGTAATACGTTCCATTATTAACCTTGCCGGGAGTTGGCTCGGCAAAAAAGACACGATGCGTCGTATCCCTGCCGACACGTCCGCTTGACATACCGTCTCTCCCTTTTCCCGAAGAAAACACGTCACAAATTCTTCCCGAAGCATTCGCCAGATAAAAATCCTCGCCAGACGTACTGATCTTGATCGGTGCATGCAAATGCGTCTTGTCGCTGGTATTCAGACTTCCGTCGCAATAAACGACCACACATTCCGACGGCTGAAGCTCTATATCGGGAAAGGTAAAAAACACTTCGCCGGGACGCTGCGATAAAGTGTACCCGTCCAGATTCACCGCCTGCTTCGTCATATTGGCAATTTCGATATAATCCTTTTTATATTTGATCTTTTTGGCACTTGAAGCCGAAAGGATTTCGCTGATCAACACGCCGTCGTTGATGTCCGGCGTAACCTGGACCGAAAGCTCCGTCCACTTGGTAGTATTCGGCTTGCCGGGAGTAGGACGTGGAAAGAGCTTCATCTCATCCTCGCCTTCAACCTTACCGCAGGAAATATTGTCGGGAAGCGCCATAACATCCACTTTACAGGAAAGAATTCTGTCGGGGGTAAACAGCGAGATGGCGCCGTCCTCAACACTTAAGGAGAAATTGGTATGAAGCATTCCCTTGCTGTCGGTCTTGTTTTTGCCGTCGCAAAAAATCAACAGATAGCTGCCGGGTTCCATGACAGTTCCTTCTGGAAACACATAGCGCATAGGATCTCCTTCATCATCTGTCAGACCGCAGCGGCTCAGATCGGCCGATTCCGTGTCGGGATTGTAAAGCTCCACCCAATCACCGTAATCGCCTTCACAATCGTACAGCGTAAAGGTATTGGAAATCATGTATTCATTGATAAAAACCGAATTTTTCAACACCTGCGAAGCCCCTGTATTTCTTTCTCCCGGCGTGGGTATTTCAAACCACACATATTCTGTTCCGTCTCGATCCAGTCCGTAAGAAACATCCTGTCTGGAGGGAGGAACCGTCACAGATGATACCGAAGACGCATTCGAAAGATAAAGCGTTTCTCCGTTGGCAGCAGACAGCTTGAAATTGGTGTGCACCATTCCCGTCTGATCAGTCATATTAAGACCTGAACAATAAACGAGCAGATACCCCCTTGCGGCGATCTCCTGACCGTCGAGGGAAAACTTTTGCAACTCTTCCAGATTGTCAGAAAGAAAATAGCCGTCCAGCGCAATCTTGTTCGCCGTAGGATTATACAACTCCACCCAGTCATAATAACGCCCGTCATACGCTTTGGCGCTCAGGCTGTTGGATGCAAGCACTTCATTGATTACGACATCCGTTCCGGATAGGAAAGAATCGTCGGAAACTGTGCTGCCTGCTGCCCTTTTTCCTTCACAAGCACTCAGACACAACACAGACGCCGCGATCAGTGACAATGCAAGCAATAAAAACATTTCCGCCACTATTTTCTTTAACATTCGTTCCTTTTTATTACACATCATCTTCAAAGCTTCATCTCCGTTTGATCTAAGCCGTTTCATCCATTATCTAAAAGATTTGAGTTCATCCAAATCCAGTCCGTGAATATCGATCTCAATAAATCTTTCCAATTCCTTTTCCTCTTCGTCGGACCCAAGGTTGTTGTCAATGGCCGACTCACCGACTTTCCCTGCGCCATGCTTCCAGCCGCCGATCATCAGACAAAGTCCCACGGTGAACATCACAGACAGCGAAATCGCCAAAAGAATGTAATTTCTGGTCATAGAAACGGCGTTCATCGTGAACTCACAGTAAATGGCAAGACCCAAGGCTGCCGCACAAAGCAGCCAAAGGACGACGTCAATCGCAGAAACCCCTCTGCGTCGGCCTTTTCTGACCATCAAAAAGACCAGTGCGCCAACAGCCATCACAATGCTGATAATTTGATTGATGCGCACAAATCCCAGCGTCACCATAAAAAGTGAATCATCCCGCATACTTTCCAGAAAGGACTGCGAAAAACCGAATGACATCATAAACAACAAAACAATGTCCCCGCGACGCAATCCCTTGCAGTCTTTCCGATCTTTCATCACAAAAGCCACAAAAAGAAAGAGAAAAATCAACATGGCCGCCGCACCTTCAAAAAAACCGACCCACAAATTGTACCCAAGATCGGCTTCGGATCGGACAGAAAAAGGAAAACGCTGTATCCACGCAGAAGAAACGGAAAAACCGATATCGCTCCCGTTGATATATCCCGCCCATTTTTCCATAGCAATCGCCAACGCGACAGAAGGACAAACGGCGTCGAGCATCTGGATAACGGACTTGCCACACCAGAGTCCTTCCGCCAAAACCACCGTCAGAATGCCCGCCAAAGCGCCGTAAAGCGCGTAACCCCCAGTCAAAAGGTTCATCATTTCCCACACACCGCCGGAAAACAACGCCTTGGCAAACCAGCAATAGAAAACACGTGACAGAATGAGCGCCGCAGGCAAGGCCACCAAAGCAGTCGTCATACTGCTTTCCGTATCTTCTCCCTGCATCTTTCTCAGAAAAACAAACAAACCGGTTGCCAGCAGTACCGTTATCCCCATCAAAAAACCGTACCAGTAAACGCTAAACAAACCAAAATCCAGAAACATCGTTTGATCGGACATCAGCCGCTCCTCCTGTAAAACCCGTTAATCCCATTCTTCCTCCGGCAATGCCGTCGCAAAATAAATGATATCGCTCAGTTTGCGTTCGCCGCCGTTGGAAACCGCGTTATAAATCTTATCATGAAATACCATATCGGTGGATTGACCGCCGTCTAGATTATAAGCCGTCACGCACTTTTTCATTTCCATGATATCCGCCAGCTCGTTGGTAGTACACCCGGAAGAAAGTGAAGAACGTCCGTCCACCGTACACACCAGATAATGCAGTTCTCCGAGCTGACCTATGGCGGTCCGTGGATTATTGGCATACTGACCGCAAGAAACGCTCTTGTACTGATCCATTTTCTTGTGAATGGCTTTTCCGTCCTTAACCAACCACGGGCCAAAGGCGATGGTCTGATAAATTTCATGGTTTTCCAAATAATGACTTTCGATAATCTCGTTATCCTCCATCACTATAAAATTTCCATGATTATCAATCATCAGCGTATCAATGCCAAAAGGTTTTGAGCGGTACAGAATATTCTGGCGCAGAATCACTCCTCCTGTTCGGCAATTGTAAAAATCCGCGTTGATAGCAAGAATCGCATGATTGGCGGCAGCCATAACCGTCGTATATTCGCGTTTGGAATTGCCGTAATTTCCTCCGGCAAACGCAGTACGAAGCTGCGTAGGATGTCCTACTTTGATATCCGCAAAATTGGCATGCACCGTTTTTTTGGAAGGAAGGGTAACAAATTCCTTCCAGCATTTCACCGTTATGGTCTTGTCCTCATAGGTTTCTTTTTTAAACCCGTCAGGATTAGGCTGCGGGGGAACGGCAAGCGTCCAAGGCAGCGTATAGACCTTAGGCAGAGAAAAAATCTCTGTGTAGATGTCATCACTTAAATGATTGACCGCTTCCCCCACATCCTGCGAAAGCGATTTCTTGGCAAGATATTCACCGGTCAGGTCTTTTTTGCTGTCAGAAGGCAGCAACACGCACGCTGCCAAAGAAAAACAGACCACAGCGGCGGATAACCTGAAAAACTTGTTTCGATTCATCTGACTATCTCCCTCACGCGGCATAACCGGTCAACGCACTGTAAAGCTCATCCGTCAGCACGACTTTCCAACGTCCCTTGTGACTGATCATCTCCACATCGAAACGAGCGGTGGTCTGAAAACGCTGGGGATCTTTCAGCAATTCGGCCTTTACTTCTTCCACAATCGGATCAATATCGGACGTCTCTTCAAAAACACTTCCTTCAAACTGCTTTTGCTGCACCGCCGCTACGACATCTTTGGAAAGAGTATCCCGAAATTTTGCGATATCAAAGGTAGTGAAATCCATCGGAACGATGGCATGATGACTGTCTAGCCTCTGCTCGGCACTGTCATCAATCTGATAACTTCTGCCGGAACGGAGACACGCAAAAATCGCCCTGTCATTTTTACCAAACTCCTGGTTTTCAAGGTCAGATTTCCCATCCCATGTGTAATTGTAGAGCATCCGACCGACTTTTTCATCTTCCCCATTTACCACTGCTTTCATAAAACTGTCGAGTGCCTTGGAGGGCGAGCCTCCCATCGACAAATTATATGTCGGGAGCGTACAGCCGCCCAATACAACGACAACACATGCTATACAAATCAAACAGACCATCTGTTTTTTTATTGTAATCCTCTTCATGGTTCCTCAACGCCTCTTTTGCTGACAGCGAAAGATGTCTTCGCCGTCCAGATTAACTATTACATTTTACACTTATCGCGCGAATATGTCAAGAGTCGCATTTTTCTCCTTGCATATTTAGAAAATATGGTGTATACTTTATTTATCTCTGACAATTGGAAGCGATTTTGATGAATAATTCTGAACACTACCGACAAAAAGACCATTTAGATTATCCCGAAGCCACCATGTTTCAGATGGTGCGGCGCATAGCGCAGCAATATCCCGATGAGCCTGCTTACGAGTTTTACGACCGCGTCACCACCTACCGCAGCTTTATAAGGCGCATCGAACGGGCGGCCAAGGCACTTCTCGCGTCAGGCATAGGCGCCGATGACGCAGTAACCATCTGTATGCCCAATACCCCACAGGCGCTTGATTGTTTCTATGCCATCAACCGCATCGGCGCTGTTGCCAACATGGTGCATCCTCTCTCGGCGCAAAACGAGATTACGGGATATCTCAACATCTCTGAAAGCAAAATGATTCTCACCGTTGACCTGTTTTACGAGAAAGTCGAAGCAGCTCTGGCAGGCGTCAATCATCCTGTCACGATTCTTACCTGCCGTATGCAAGAGGAACTTCCCTTTCGGCTTGTGCCGCTCTACGTGCTAAAAAAAGGCAAGGATTATTTAAAATATCCCCGTGCGCCGCATCTTTTATGGTCAAAGTTTCTCAAACGCGGCGACAAGGCAGATGTGACGCTGCCCGAACCGACCTTTGACAAGCAGCGCACCGCCGTCATACTCTACAGCGGCGGCACATGCGGCAGTCCCAAAGGCATCTGCCTGACCGATCTGAATTTCAACGCCTGCGCCATGCAGGCGCGCGAGGCTTTCGGAGGAGAATTCAGCAAAGGGTTGAAAATGCTGAGCTGTATGCCGCTCTTCCACGGCTTTGGTCTGGGCATCAACTTACATACTGTATTGATTCACGGCGCGTGCTGCATTCTCATGCCCACTTTCAACAATAAAAGCTATGCCTCCACGCTGCGCCGCAAGAAGCCCAATTTCATCGCGGGTGTTCCCACCATTTTCGAAGCGCTGCTGCATATGCCGCAGCTCGACGGACTCCACATGGATTTTCTCATGGGCATGTTCTGCGGCGGCGACTCGCTGTCGGTAGAGCTCAAAAAGAAAATTGACGCGTTTCTGAAAGACCACGGCGCAACCATTCAGGTGCGCGAGGGCTACGGACTGACCGAATGCGTCACCGCAAGCTGTCTCACTCCCCGCGACGAATACCGCGAGAACAGCATTGGTATTCCTTTCCCTGACACGGTTTACCGCATTGTCCGTCCCGGCACCGACGAACTGCTTCCGGCCGGTGAGGAGGGCGAAATCATCCTGAAAGGCCCCACCGTCATGCTCGGCTATCTCAAAAACCCCGAGGAAACCGCTAAGACGCTGCGGGTGCTCTCCGACGGCGACACATGGCTCTACACGGGGGACTTAGGCTATATGGACGAGGACGGATATGTCTATTTCCGCCAGCGACTCAAACGCCTCATCATTACCAACGGCTACAACGTCTATCCCGCCACCATCGAGAACATCATTGACGGCTGCGAGGAAGTATCCTACAGTTGCGTGATCGGCGTAAAGGACCCCCGCCGCATGCACCGTGTCAAGGCCTTCATCGTGCCGGCCGAAGGCGTGGAACCAAGCGACGAGCTGCGCGAACGCATCATAGAGCAGCTTCGCCTGCACGTCGCCAAGTACGCGCTGCCGCATGAAATCGAATTCCGCAAGGATCTTCCCAAAACCTTGGTAGGAAAAGTGGCCTATCGTGTGCTGGAAGAGGAAGAAAACGCCAAGGAGCAGAAGTCCGTACCCAACACCGAGGAGGCGCCCCAGACAACATGACGCTGCAATGGTTCGGTACCGCCACGCTGATGCTTCGTGAAAACGGCACGGTCATAGTGTTTGATCCTTTCGGGGGCATTCCTCTGACTTCTTCCCATCCGGAACGGGAAGAAGTCCCCCATGCCGAAGCTTTTCTCACTGCGCATGACGTCTTTGTCACGCACGGTCACTTTGACCACATCCTTCAGATTCCGTCCCTTTACGCTTCCACCGACACGGTCATTCACGCGACCGCCACGCCCTGTGAAACGCTGCTGCGGCACGGCATTTCACAGCAGCAGCTCCACACTGT
Organism: uncultured Ruminococcus sp.; assembly: GCA_902802795.1. Lineage (GTDB taxonomy): Bacteria > Bacillota > Clostridia > Oscillospirales > Acutalibacteraceae > RUG762. The sequence continues at coordinate 43,772 of CADCNI010000019.1, read as the reverse complement.
CGCGCCGGGTCAGACACTTACCATAGGAGATTTTACCCTGCGGCTCTATCAGGGGCGGCATTGCGTGTTTGATTTACCCATCATTCTGCAAACCGTCTTACAGCCCTCCCTGTGGCGGCATCTGCCTCATATGCTTCGCCTTCTGCGCTGGAACAAAGCCTATCCCGAAAACGGTGAAATCCTGTTTTATGAGATCACGGCAAACGACAAACGCGTGCAGATCATGGGCAGCATGGGCCTTGACGATCACACCGATTATCCGACAGACGCAGACGTGCTGGTCCTGCCCTATCAGGGCAGGAGCGACCTGCTGACATACGGCGAAAAGCTGGTCAGACGGCTGCGTCCGAAATCCGTGCTGCTGGATCATTATGACAACAGCTTCCCGCCGATGACCATGCAAGTGGATACAACGGCATTTGAAACGCGCATGACCGACACACTTCATATTCCCTGTCATGCCCTCCGGCAGGAGCAGATCTATTATTTATAAAAAATTCATGACCAATGAGGAGAGAACGCTATGAGCAAAACCGAAAAAAAGAAAAAACGCAAATGGGGCGACCGTCGCGACGGCCGCTGGGTGAAAGCCCCCGGTCTGCAAACCGTCATGGGTTATCTCATGCCCAAGCGCACCGACTGCGAGGTATATCTGAATGATACCATCGACGCAACCGACCTGATAGCGTATCTCGAACGCCGTAACGCTGAGCATCCCGACTACAAGACCACGCTCTTTCACTGCGCCGTCACGGGCATGGCGCGTATGGTAAAAGAACGTCCCCTGATGAACCGCTTTATTCAGGGCTACCGCATGTATGAACGCGACGAAATCACCATCAGCTTCGTCGTCAAGCGCCGTTTTGCCGACGGCGCGGAGGAATCGCTCATGGTGCTCAAACCGGAAGACGAGGACACGCTCGACACCATCAGCCGCCGCATCGTAGGTGATGTGAAGGAAACGCGCAAAAGCGAGCACTCCACCGGCGGCATCGACGAGCTGCTCGACAAATTCGCCGCCCTCCCCCGCTTCGTGCTGATTATAGCCATCCGCATCATCCGCTGGCTGGATTTCTGGGGCATCAATCCCAAGGCGCTCACCGAGGGCGACCCCAACTACACCACCATACTGACCAGCAATCTCGGCAGCATCAAATGCCCTTCGGTCTATCATCATCTCAATAACTACGGCACCAACAGCGTCATGATTACCATCGGCACCCTGCATAAGGAAGAAGTGCTCATGCCCGACGGCTCCAAGCAGGTCAGAGATCTGGTAGATATCGGCGCGACGCTCGACGAACGCATTGCCGACGGCTTCTACTTTGCCCGCAGTCTCAAACTCATGAAGCACATTTTCGCCCACCCCGAACTGCTCGAAAGACCCATCGGAGAGGACAGCGGATTTACGTATTGATTTTCATTACAAAACGCAGCCATCGGAAGCGAATTCCTCGCTCCCGGCGGCTGCGTTTTTTGTCTGCTGTTGTCGTTATCCCACGATTCCGGCGGAAATCAAGCGACTGTCGCTTGTCATCCTCACTTCTATATAGTGTCCCCAGAACAAATCATTATCCTTAAAAACAAGGCAGATTTCTTCATCGTCCACTTCAACAGATTCCAATTGCATTTGATCGGAAAACTCTTTTTCCGTCAAAGGCGATTCATTGTCCTGAAGCCACGATTCATTTTTGGTGGCCAAAAGCGCTTTGGCAGCATATGATTTTGCCATTGTCACCGTCGCGCTTAAATCCTCATATGCGTGCTGAAGGTTTTTCTTGGCTTTCTTCATATCTTCCTGCGGTAAATCATCCACCACAAAATCAATGCCGTTTTTTCTGATCTCAAACTGGTTAGCGGCAGAATTGAATAGCAGGCGTCCAACTCCCAAAACAGAGATGTAAGATTTTCTGCTTTTGTCCCGTTTCGTAGATTGGGAAGAATTATCGCATTGAAAATAATTCCCTTGATAAAATTTGCTTTCCAGTTCAGATAAAGAGGTCGGTTCATAGGGAAACGGCAGGAAACTCTCAAAGATGACGGTTTTTCCATCGCGGCTTTCCAGCCGTAATGCGCCGTTTTCAAAAGCAGCCGACTTCACCTCAAAGCTGTCGGGTATGGGATAGCCAAAGGCCATACCGTTGCTGTCAATGATCATACAGGCAATCTGGTTGTCCCCCGTTCCCTCCGAGTCAGGGAAAAAATGAGACAATTTTCCGCTGGCCTCTCTGTCAATTCTGCACTTGCGTATGACAACCAATCGTTGTTTGTCCTCGGAAATCGCATGGAGAAAGGGAAAGTCCTCCGGCAAATTCTCACCGTGACTGATTTTTTTGCGCAGCCCGGCGACCTCTCGCATTGACAAAAACATAGGATTTTCCTCCCCTGTCTTCCATTAAAAGAAGGTCGCCACCGGCTGATCGGGCGCCTGTGCCGATTCGACGGAGATCATGTGAAGCACGGGGCCTTTCCGACCGTAGACCTTGCAGTTTTTGACGGACATTTTGGCGGTAATGCGCGCCCATGTGTCGTCCAGCACTTCCTTCGCGCCGTCCTCACAGAACATGCCGCTGAACTGGATATCCTCCACGCAGCAGGTCATGATGGGACGGCCGATGATGAAGCCGTTCTTGGGCAGTCCCGTGCGCTTGCTCACTCTGCCGAGGAAAGTCACGGTCTTGCCGTCGTACTGCATGGTGTTTTCGCAGAGATCGCGGTAAAACAGGGCGTAGTCCCCGTCCCCGATTACGATGACGGGGGCTTCCACGTCAAAGGGCAGCGGATCCTCGATGTCGTCGTAGGCCACGCTCCCGTCCGTTTTTTCATATACAATGTCGCTGCGGCGGCTCACACCTCTCACCAGCTTGTGCAGCGCTTCGCGGTCGGTCGCGTCCGTGCAGCGGTTAAAGACCGCCAGATCGCAACTGTTGAGCTTATCCACCACCAGATTGCGCATATTGGCGTTGTAGACCTCGATGGTGTTCGCGTCGGCAAACAGGAATTCCTGATAAATCACCCAATTTTCGGGCAGCGCCTGAAAGAGATCGTACACCAGCCACATGCCGTTGTATTCGATCATGACGCGGTTGGCGTTGTGCTTGCGAAGCAGCGCCTCAAATTTGTCGGGGTTCAGGCGGCGCTGTTCGTCGATGGTTTCGATATAGACCGCCTTGGAGTAAAACTGGTCAGGTTCCAGCTCCACTTCGCCTTCTTCACAGAGAATGACCAGCGTGCGCTCATCGCCCTGTTCAAAAAAGGTCTTGTCACAAAGCGTCTCCTGAATAAACTTTGTCTTGCCCGACTCCAGAAAGCCGGTAAAGAGATACACGGGAATATCCATGTCGTGTCGTCATTCCTTTCCTCAGACGATTTGCCTCTTTTTCTGCAAAGGGAAAAAGAGGCAAACGGTTGTATGAAATGGTAGAAAAGTATCAAAAATCGGATTACTGCTTGTCAGGGGTAAACAGCGCGGCCAGACCCTTTTTGTCAAGACCCGTGCCGATCACGCAGAGTTTGCCGATTACGTCGGCCGCGCCCAGACGGATTTCTTTCTCGCCGGGAACATAGTCAAAGTGGATCCACTGCCCATCCGCAGTCGGGAGAATGCCCTTGGCGCGGAGAATCATGCCGTAGCGTCCTGTCATCAGTTCGTCAAGGCAGTCCTCTACAAAGCCCTCGGTAAAGCGCGTGGAGGTTTCGGTCCCCCAACTGGTGAACACATCGTCCGCTTGGTGGTGTCCGTGATGATGCTCATGATCGTGGTCATGATGGTGATGGCACTCGCAATCACCATCATCGCACTCCTCGCCGTCCTCGTGATGGTGGTGATGGTGATGATGCTCATGCTCATGCTCGTCCTCGTTGTCATGATGGTGGTGATGATGATGCTCATGCTCGTCCTCGTCGTCGTCATGGTCGTGATGATGGTGGCACTCGCAGTCGGGATCGTCGCACTCCTCGCCGTCCTCATGATGATGGTGGTGATGATGCTCATGCTCATCCTCGTCGTCGTCATGGTCGTGATGATGGTGGCACTCGCAGTCGGGATCGTCGCACTCCTCACCATCCTCGTGATGATGATGGTGGTGATGGTGCTTTTCTTTCTCTTTCTGTTCCTCCAGAAGATGCGCCAGCTCTGCCTCCAAGGTGTTGCGCTTCTCCATCGTTTCGAGAATCACCTTGCCGTCCACCTGCTCCCAGGGAGTCGTGATGAGCGAGGCGGAGGCATTGAGCGAGCGGATGATAGCAACCGCTTCGTCGAGTTTGTCAGCGCGGATGTCCGATGTGCGGGACAGCACGATGGACGAAGCGAACTCGATCTGATTGCTGTAGAATTCCGCGAAATTTTTCATATACATCTTGCACTTGGACGCATCAATGACCGTGGTGAAAGCATTGAGCGTCAGATCCTCGATGTCGGCGTCCTGCACCGCGCGGATGACGTCGCTCAGCTTGCCCACACCAGACGGCTCGATGATGATGCGGTCGGGGTTGTACTGCTCCTTGACCTGCTTTAACGCCTTGCCGAAATCACCTACCAGACTGCAACAGATGCAGCCGGAATTCATCTCGGTAATCTCAATGCCCGCTTCCTTGAGAAAGCCGCCGTCGATGCCGATCTGTCCGAACTCGTTCTCAATGAGAACCAGCATTTCATTCTGATAGGCTTCCTTAATGAGCTTTTTGATCAGGGTGGTTTTTCCCGCGCCTAAAAAGCCGGAAAAAATATCTACTTTTGTCATAACCAATGACCTCCATACGTTTATCTTTAATTATGTATTATATCAAACTAACCGGCATAAAACAAGCAGGAAATGTAAATTTTTTGTTCCTATTTATTTTTGTAGAATCAACCCTGTGTTACGGTGATTTTTTTGCCGTCCGTCCGCACGGTGATATTCCCGTTTCTTGTGCAGTAGGCTTCTACATTGTATTTCTCCAGCGCTTCCATGGTTTCGTCATCCTCCGGCTGCGATTTTGAGCCGGTCAGTATCGCGTACTGCGGCTTCACCCATTCCAGCAGGTCATCCATATTCTTTTCATATTCCCCGTGGTGCGGCATTTTGATGATGTTGCTTTGCAGGCCGTCTGTCTTCAAAAGCTCGGAAATCCGCGCCTTTTGTGCGTCACCCGTGAAAAGCGCCGCCACTTTGCCGTAACGCATCCCCACCACCATGGAGGAATTGTTGCTGATGTCTTTCTTGTAATCATCCTTTTGCGGAGGATACATGTTCCATGTCACGCCGTCCACCGATACGCTCATTTCCTTGCTCACCGGAACAGGGGTCAACCCTTTCATTTTGAGCGCCTTGTTGTACTCGTCGATATCGTCGGATTCTTTGGCCACATAAGAAGTGACATAAACCTGCCCCACCTCATAGTGCTTGATGATATGATCGGCACCGCCCACATGATCCCTGTCATAATGGGAGATAAACAACAGGTCAATACGGGTAATGCCGCTCTCATCAAGAAATTTCTCAATGGTTTTGGCAAATTCCTCCGTGCCGGTGTCGATCATCGTGACGGATTTCTTGGACTGTATCACAAAGCAATCCGCCTTGCCCACATTCAGTGCGGTAATCACAACGCCGTTTGTGATTTTTTCAGAAGACACCGTACTTGTTGTCTTGTCAGAGGATGACACCGATTTGTCTGCCTCTTTTTTGCCGCACCCTGACAGCAGCCCCATGAGCAGCGCCAGCAGCGCGGAAATCGCTTTTTTCAGATGCATATCGTTTCCTCCTTTTTGTTATATAATGAGAATATAGTGGGGAGTGGGAAGTGGGAAGTGGGGAGTGGAGAGAAAAATAAAAGCATAGCGCAGCGCAAAATTAGCGAGCGTCTTTTTTCCAGGCGAGCGTGGGAGTCCAGCCGATGACGACAAGCGTCATCTGGGAACTTGTTCCTCCTGGCAGGGGTCTGGAGGCAGCGCCCCACGAGTGAGGCGTAGCCGAACGAGCGGAACGAGCCTCGATTAAGAAGGCAGTCGGGCGAATCGTATAGGTAACCTCCCCGTATTCGCCCCAGCCCCGCTGCAAATCCAAGCGCGTCTTGCTCGTTCGGCTACGCCTCACTCGTGAGGACCCTGCCCTCACTCTCCCGCAAGGGCTCTGCCCTTGACCCGGCAGGGAACCAGTCCGAGATGACGCTTGCCGTCATCGGCTGGACTCCCGCGCTCGCCTGGAAAAAAGACGCTCGCTAATTACGCTTCGCTTTTTCTTCTTTTTTCTCCCCACTTCCCACTCCCCACTTCCCACTCCCCACTTCCCACTCCCCACTAACTTTCCTTCTACCATCGCCTGCGTTTTATTCCTGCGCCTCCTCCATTTTTCTGGACGCTATGTATAAAAACACAAAGATGCCGAATACATAGACCACCGTCAGCGCAATGTTGACAACCATCTGCGACCGAAACAGCAGCATCAGCCCCGCAAAGCTTACGCCCACCGTCGCCATCGTCAGGATAAAACCAGGACGCACGCGGCACCGCTGCTTGGCATAGCGGGATGTGGCCAATAAAAATCCGTAATAAAGAACCAGCGAACCGATCAGAAACGCCATCTTCGGCACCAGACGGACTTCTTCCTCCCGCATGAATTCGAGAGCAGAGGTGATGTTGTTGAGAGCAAAGATAATCACAATATGAAGCAGTATATAGCCGATGCCGTTGGTTTTCATTTCGCGGTCTATGATATGGTCATAGACCACACCGTAGCTGAGGAACAGTCCCACAACAATCAGAAACGCCATGGCAGAAAAATAGAGGCTGCTTGCGTTGAATTCTCCCTCAAAATAGGAGGCAATGGCGATAATCATTTCGCCAAAGGTAAAGACAACATAGAGCATCACGCGTTCGGACAGATGGGCAAAATCCACCATACTGGAGCAGCTTTTCCGACCGGCGAGCGAAACCGAAACGATACCGAACAGAATCGCCGCCAGCGCCATCCACGCGTTTCCCGTTTTATCATACACGGGAACCGACAGCGCCACAATTGCCGCCTCCACAAAGAGAATCGCCGCCATGCGTCCGGTTCGCGCCATATGGTGAGGTTCTCCCCTGTGGTTGCGCCGCTCAATGAGATATTGCAGCCCGACATTGACAAGGATGAGCGCCCAAGCGATATTGTATTGCGTGTGGTACCCCTGCCAGTCCTGCCGCGTACCCTCCGACACAAAGTATAGCAGGAACATATTCACAAACAGGAACACATGATCCCTCGCGCTGTTCCGCCCGTACAGATTAATGTAATATGCGGTAAACGTCCAGACCTGAATCACCGCGAGCGTACACATCACATAGGACAAAAACATGCCCGGCTCCACAAATCCGCCCTCGAAGTGGTGAAGCAGGGAATTGTTGCGCCCGATGATGTAGACAAAAATCAGGTCATAGATCAGCTCGATATATTCGACCTTTTTCTCCTGTTTCTCCACTGGCTGAAGCATCTGCCATAAAGCATTCATTCTGTCATTTCTCCTGTTGGCGCTGGTAATATATATTATGTATTGTATATCACACGATGAGTCCCTTGCAAGCGGTTAAACCGATTATTTATAAATATGTTACAAAATCGTGTACAAGCGAATAGAAATAATCCCACTCTTTTTGAAAGAAATGAGTTGTCAAACCAACCTCTGTCATGTATAATAGATAGCATCATTGCATTATTCAACGTGATTTTCATTACAAAGGATTTGTATCTGCTATGAAAAAATTGAAAAAAATGTTCAGAATCATCCAAAAAGAGCCTATGCTCGCCGTATCCTTGGCAGCGGCGGCTTTCTCTCTGCTGATTACGCCGCCGTCCCCCGGACTGCTGTCCGACATCGACTGGTGCACGCTCGGCACGCTCTTCATGATGCTGACCGTGCTGGAAGGCTTCAAAAAGGAAAACATCTTCCGTCCGCTGCTGCGGTTGGCGGGTCGCATTCGTTCCATGGCGGGGCTGTCGCTCTTTCTGGTCTTCTCGGTGTTTTTCACCTCTATGTTTGTCACCAACGACGTGTCGCTCATTATTTTTGTGCCGCTGACGATTATCCTCTTCCGTGCCGGACATAAGGAGCCGTACATTCTCCCCATTCTTTCGATGGAAAACATCGCCGCGATACGCGGGTCGCTGCTCACGCCTTTCGGCAGTCCGCAAAATCTTTTCATCTACGGACAGTCCGGGGTTACGGCGTGGCACTTCATCTCTTATATGTTCCCCCTCTGGATTTTCTCCGCGGTGCTTCTTGTGGGATTTGTACTCTTCCCCTACCGACACAACCCCAAAGAGCGGACAGGCATTGCTGACGCTTCCTGCGCGGGCGAATGGGAGCCGCAGCGCGCGCCGCACCGCGTCGCCTACCTCTGTATCTTCGCGCTGGTCATCGCTTCCATTGTCAGCCGCACCTCGTTCTGGCCGTGCATCACGCTCATCGTGGCGGCGGCGGTGTTTGTCATCGACCGCGGCATTCTGGTCAAGACCGACTATGTGCTGCTGCTCACGTTCCTGTGCTTCTTTGTCTTTTCCTCGTCCATCGCCGCCAATGAAGGCGTCTCTTCCTTTTTGCACGGCGCGGTGGCGCATCATGAATATGTCGGCAGTATTCTGCTCAGTCAGGTGATCTCCAATGTTCCCGCCGCTATTGTGCTGTATCCCTTCTCGGTCAATCGCGGCGCGCTGCTCTACGGTCTGGATACGGCGGGACTCTGTTCCCTCATCGGTTCGCTCGCCTCAGTCATCAACTACCGCCTGTATGTCAAGGAGTTTCCGCAAAACGGCATGTCCTTCATTAAAGTATTCACCCTCATCAGTCTGGCTTTCTTCGCGCTGGTAGCGGTGCCGGGCTATCTCTGGTCCCTGTCCGCTGCGCTATGAGTTTTTCTTACCAAAAAAATCATCGCCCATCCAAAGCATGCAGCTTTTGATGGGCGAATTTTTATTTTTTTACTTTTCGGCAAGGAAAGCATCGACCGCAGTGATCCACTCTTGCGGATGGTAGCAGAACAGTTCGGCATGTCCCGTGCCTTTGCTGCATAAAAGCCTGACCTGCGGGTAATATTTCTTCAGGAACTTCACCGACTTTTTGGAAAGCATTTCGCTGGATCCGGTGCCGTACAGATACAAAATCCGCATACCGTCGGTAGACAGTCCCTTGGAAAGGGCATTGGCGCAAATGGAGAGTGTGACGTTTTTCATGACGGGTTCGCTCATGTTGTCCGCCACCTTCAAAAAAGTCTCCAGATACTTTTCGGGCAGGAAATTCTTTTTGCAGTTTTCCAGCGTCTTGGGGTCGCGCCGCTGGGATTTGCGGATGATATCGGTGTAAAATCCCGTGATAATCCCGGTGACAAACCGACCCGCGGGTACCAGCGGCGCGCCGTCGAGAACCAGATTTTTAATGGCAATCCGCCCGTTCTGCCAGAGCAGCCCCGCAATGCCGCCGCCCATCGACAGTCCGCAGACGGTGTCCAGTTCGCCCATCCCGTTTTCCAGCAGCCAGTCCTCAATGCGCTGTGCCTCCTGTCCGACAGAAACAAATTCGGTCGGCGCGTCCTGTGTGTGACCGTCGAGTTCCACCACGATCACACGGTAATCGTTCTGATAACGCGCCGCCACGTCGTCCCATATCTGCCACGGACAGATCACCCCGTGAATCAGAAGCATGACCGGGGCGCTTTCGCTGCCGAATGTGTAAAAATTCATAATCATCGTCCTTTCTGCATACAATGATGCATTTAATATAACGGATAATTATCAACTTTTTATCTACAAAACGGCTCCTGCATCAAAAAAGCGGCGACGGCTTGCGCTCCGTCGTCATTGGATAACGTCAGATATCCTCCGTGCTTTTCGCACAGGATTTTACAAATATACAATCCCATTCCTCTATGCTGTCCGTCTTCTCCCGCGGCGGATGTATAAAAAGGATGGGCGGCACGCGTAAGTTCTTCTTGCGTAAAACCCGCTCTGTCATCCTTGACCGTAAGAAGGAAGGTATTCTGTTCGACTTGAATTTTGACGGTCACGCGACTGCGTGCAAAGCGAACGGCATTGGCGAGTAAATTCTCATATACCTGCTGCACCGCCGAGAAATCCAAAGTCAATGGTGTAAGTCCCGTTACAGCATTCTCCCATTGAAACGTCTTGGACTGACAGACGGATGCGCCAGTTTCGTTCATCTGCCTGACAAGCTCCGACACGCTGACGGAGGATTTTTGAATTTCGATGTCCTCCAATCGCTGCAACGCGTTCATCGTATGGACATAGGCTTCCAGCCTCGCAATCTGTCGTCTCATTCTTCCGGCCGCCTCTACGATTTTTTCCTCAGACATTTGAGACGAATATTGTACCAGCATTTCACTTTGCCCTTTCAGCACGGTCAGGGGTGTTCTCAGATCATGCGCAAAAGCGGCATTCAGCCGTTTGCGTTCCTCCGTCTGCCGCCACATTTCATAATAGTTGTCTTGAAGCGCGGCGCGCATCCTCTCAAAGGCTTCACAGAGCTGCCCCAACTCGTTGGGTTCAGGGCTTTCGACAGAAAAATCCAATTGCTGAGCCGCGATTTTTTCCGAAGCCTCCCGCAGAATTTTGATAGGCTTTTCCAGCTTTCTTTTGTAAAAAAGAGTGCCGCCGACAATACAGGTAAGCGGCCACAACGCCACAGCCACAATATGCAGCACACCGATCTGACGGTAAACCAATCCCGATGCTTCGTTTTCGTGAGTCTCGCTTTCCTCGTCGGCGGACGCCTCCAGCCATTCTGTGACAAACAGACCGTGCTTGTCCGCATAGTTCGACCTTATGTGGTACTGCCACTCCGCAATGAACCAGCCTCCCACAAAAACAAACAGAACACACGCCAGAAAATAACGGATAAAGTCCCGTTTCAGCGATTTTTTTCGCTTCCTGCTTTTTCTCATTTTTTCCATTTATAGCCCACACCCCACACCGTTTCGATATAGTCCGGCATATCGGCGTTGGAAAACTTAGCGCGTATGCGTCGGATATGCTCCGCCACAACGGAAGCATCGCCGTCGCTGTCAAAACTCCATATCAACTCATAAATGCGCTCCTTGCCGAATACCTGTCCGATGTGCCAGGACAGCAATTCAACAATGTCAAATTCCTTTTTTGCCAAGGAAATCGGGCGACCGTCATAATACAGGCATCTTTCCGTATAGTCAATCGCCAACTGATTATCCAGCCGCACTTTGGCCGACTTCCGCCGCCGATGTTCCCGTCTTAAATGAGCCGCCACCCGGGCACCGAGTTCTTCCATGGAAAAAGGCTTTACAATGTAATCATCCGCGCCAACACCAAATCCCTTCACCTTGTCGCTGTCTTCCACTCTTGCCGTCAGAAACAAAATGAGACAGGACACAAAATCCCGTATTCTTTGACAGACCTCCATACCGTCCATATCAGGCAAATTGATATCCAGCAAAATGATATCCGGCATTTTTTCGGCACATTCCATCGCCTGCCGACCATTCACAGCGGTAATGGTGCGATATCCGTTCATGGCAAAGTAATCTTGCAGCATGGATACGATATCGGGTTCATCGTCAACAATCATGATTTTTTCTTTCAAACGGACAACATACCTCCGTCACCGTCACAAAAACTCATTTCTTCTTCAGATAAATCTTGGTTTCTCCCTCGTTGAGCAGCGACTGGCACTTATAGGAAATCCTCGGGTGACTCAGGCTTCCCTGCACCATACTCCTGAGCGCGTCCCCTCCCCGATAGCCATGAATCACATGCAGTTCCGTTACTTCCTTGCCGGCGCGGTCGAGCAGTCCGATCAGTTCCCGCCGCGCCTGTGCCGCCGTCATACCATGAATATCTGCTTCTATCACACAACCCTTGCGCCTTGTGATCATGGTCCGTCACCTGCTTTCCGCTTTTTTCCCATATTTTATCAATATTGCAAAAAAATGGGTTGATTTGTTTTTCGATTATCATTATAATATATGTATGGACTTTATGCAAATCCTATTTTGTAAATATTTTTCCCGGAGGTTTCCCTATTATGGATATCACAGAATTCGTTGATTCATCAGTCAGAATGCCCGTCACCGGCGAGTATGCCGTCAGCGAGGACATGCTGATGGATATGACCGACTGCCTGCAAAATAGCTGCTTCTACGGCGACCATGGCGCGACCATCGAGGAGCGGCTCACCGCTCTCTGCGACGGACGCCACCCCTATTGGGAAGCCTTCCAGAGCCGCAAGGGTCCCATCTACATCAACTGCAAATGCTCCGCGACCGTCGGCGGCAGAGATGTGGAAATCGCCCTGCAATTCGGCATCGGAGACGACCGCCAGAGCTTTGCCCTGCTCGCCATCATGCTGGACAACCGCCCCCAGACCGACGATTACATCGACGAATTTCTCGCGATGATACGTAAACTGTAATTTTATACGGAAAGGATTGACTCATAAAACATGAAAGAAAACATCTGTACGATTCCCGTCAATGAAGTGTTTGAGCAGAATGACGGCTGCCCCATCTGCCGCATGCGCAATCTTATCGAGGCAAAGTATATCGACTACATCACCGGACCTGCCATGATGGAGCCTGACATCCGCATCGAAACCAACCGCGCGGGCTTCTGCGAGCGGCATTTCGGCATGATGCTCACATCCGGGCGCGCCCGTCTGCCCGTGGCGCTCACGCTGGAAAGCCACCTGACCGAAGTGCGGGAAAAAATGCTCATGAAAAAGCCGGACAAGAAGGTACTCGAAGCCATCGAAAAGCTGGAGGGCAGTTGCTTTGTCTGCGAATACATCGAGCCGCACCTCGCCCGTTCCCTCGAAACCGTCTGCCTGAATTACAAAAACGAGCCGGAGTTCCGCAAGCTCTATGAATCCCAGCCCTATCTCTGCCTGACGCATTACCGCATGATGATTCAGGCGGCCAAAAAGCCGCTCGGCAGGGATTACGACGCATTCGCGGAAGCCACCCGCCGTTTGGTGTTGAAATACGCCGACAGCCTGCAAACCGACATTGTCGCGTTCCGTGACGCGTTTGACTACCGCAACGCCGGCAAGCCCCTCTCCCCCGAAGCCAAAATTTCCATCGAACGCACCATTGAATTTCTCACCTCCCGCCCCGCCGCCACCGCCAAAAGCGACGATAATTAGTGGTCAGTGGTTAGTGGACAGTGGTCAGTGTGAAATGTGAAGTGGGAAGTGGGAAGTGGAAAGCTATCGGCTGACCACTAACAGCTGACCGCTAACCACTATCCACAACTTAGTGACATTCACTCCCTCCGGCACTAACGTGCCACCTCCCTCAAGGAGGGAGGCAATATTGGCTCCCTCTTTGAGGGGGCTGTCGCTGTCAGCTTTGCTGACGGGCGACTGGGGGAGTGCTTAAGTTGTGGATAGTGGTATGAAAACTACTACGATCTGCTGTTGCTCGATGTGATGCTCCCCGAACTGGACGGCTTTGAAATCTGCCGGGAAATGCGCAAAAACAGCGACGTGCCGATTATGTTTATCACCGCGAGGGCGGACGAGTCGGACGTTCTGAACGGGTACGCGCTCGGCTGCGACGATTATGTCGTCAAGCCCTTTCCCCTGCCGGTGCTGTATGAAAAAGCCAACGCGCTTATCAAGCGTTCCAAAGGGCTGGTGCGCTCCAAAATCTTCACCGCGGGGAGCCTGTCGCTCAATCCCAACAACGGCAAAGTCATCAGCAGCGAAGCGGAAGTGAAACTCACCGCCCGGGAATACGCCATTCTGAAAATCCTTCTCGAAAACAAAGGGTGCGTCATCAGTCGGGAACAACTCCTCGATATGGTCTGGGGCTACAACAACGACACCGACGAACGTGTGCTGGACACCCATATGCGCAACCTGCGAAAAGCGCTCGGCGAGGGCGGCAAGGTGATAAAAACCGTTATCCGCCGCGGCTACAGGATTGAGGACTGCTAAATGGAACACCGACTCAAACAACAGCGAAACAAGCTGTTTCTGCGCATCACACTGATATTGCTGGTCGTATGGCTGGCGGTGTCCGCCACCTACTGCGTCATTCGCCTGCGCAGCGAAAAGACGGATATGCAAAACCATGTGAACGCCAATTTTTCCTACGCCAAACAGTATTTTTCCATAGAGATGGTGCATAACAAGCAGCACGAATCCGTTTATATCACCAACGGAAACCTTTTGAAATTCAAGGATATGATGGAGAGAGACTATGACAGCCAACTGATTGTCATTGACCCCGAAACCAATCAGATTCTCGCTGACACGGGCAACCGAATCAGGGTGGTCTATACCTTTCGCACAGACAAAGGAACCTATCCCGATGATTACGGCACCCTCGATTATCCTTCCATCCGCGGCGCTCTCAGCGATACGCAGTATGAAAAGATAGCCGGCTGGCTCAACACGATCCGCAGCGACGGTCAATCCTATGAACTCGTATGCACCCGGTTTTACTTTGAACGCGACAAAATCATACCGCTGGAGCTGTCCGTGATGCTCACCGGGAATCCCGATGATCGGTTTTCTTCCGATCAAATCGTGGAGACTTTTGCGCTGTCCGGCGAAGCCCCCGAAGGAGCCGTCGTTTACGGCAACGGGGAAACTCATCTGAATCTTGTTTCCAAAGACTTTTTCTCCATAACGCCTACAACAAGGATTACATCCGCCTGCTGACCGACGAACAGCGGGAGAAATCCTTTGACGTGATTCCGGTCGGTACGGGGGAATATGTGTATTACGCCACCGACTATTTTTATCTCAGTGCGGTCGCCTACAACAGCGAAAAAGGACATTATGAGAAAAATCAAAAACTCTACCTTGCCCAATACGCCAAGAAGGCCAATCTGCTGGAAAACTGCGGAGCAGCGCTCGCAACAGGCGTGGCCGTTCTATTTGTTTTTTTCTTTGTCATCGGCACGCTTCTCTGCCTGATGATCTGGAACACGGTGCGCACACAGATTTTGCAGGAGCAAAAGCGCGCCGACCTCACCAATGCGCTGGCGCACGACATAAAAACACCTCTGTTTGTCATCAGCGGCTATGCCTACAGTTTGCAGGAGAATATCGACAGCAGTGAGCGGGACAGTTACCTTGCCAAAATCATCGAGCAGACGGAGCAGATCAACAGCCTTGTGCACAAAATGCTTAATCTCAGCAAGCTCGATTCCTACAAGATGACCCTGAACCGCACGGATTTCGATTTGATTGATCTGGTAAAAGACATACAGCAGGATTCCACCGTCCTGCCCGACGGCAAACGGCTGACGCTGACCCACAGCGGCGACAACGCCGTCCACGCAGACCGGGAACTTCTCCGGACCGCCTTCAAAATCTCATCGACAACGCGGTGCGGTATTCCCTGTCCGGCAGTGAAATCCGGATTCACGTCACCGACAAGACCCTTACCATCGCCAACGAGAGCGAACCGCTGACCAAAACGGAACTCCGGCAAATCTGGCTGCCCTATGTCCGGAAGGACAAAAGCCGCCACCAGAAGGGCAACGGCTTGGGGCTTTCCATCGTAAAATCCATTCTCGACCTGCACGGCGTGAAGTATGACATGACCATGAAGGGCAGCACGCTGGTCTTTCACGCGCAGTTCTAATGCCCGCGTCTTTCCTCAAAAAAACAAAAATCATCGGTCTGTGCCAATCACACAGACCGATGATTTTTTTGGTTTGCTCTGAAAAATCTATAGCATACCATGATACTTCTGATGCTTTCTTTTCTGACCGTCTGTTTCATTGTATGCATGACTTTCTCCCCTTCCCCACCCACATGACCTCTTTATTTGCTGTCAAGTGAATTGCCAATCACTATCCACAACTTAGGCACTGTGAGAAAATAAAGATGGACAAAGATGACGCAGGATTTTTCGGCTATGACAAGGCGGAGAAGCGCAGGAATACTTGGTGTATTCCAAGCTTTGACAACGAAGTCAGAGCCAAAAAAGACAAGTCAGATTGTTCAGATTATTTTTGAACAGTGCCTTAGTTAAAATAACTCCCTCCGTCACGCCTGCGGCGTGCCACCTCCCCTTGTATCGCTTGCGATACAAGGGGGGCTGTCGCTGTCAGCTTTGCTGACGGGCGACTGGGGGAGTGCTTAAGTTGTGGATAGTGCTTTCCAATCCAATTCCTCATGGTCAAACCAGCGTATGCTCCATGTATCCTCGTCATAAATGTCCGCCTCGCTTTCGGGTCTGGACAAATCGAGCACGATCGTTCCCGCGCCTGCCATCCAGTCGCCTATGGGGATCATATCGTGGATATCCTCCGGCGACGCGCTGACAAAAGCCTCCTCAGCGTCCGAACGAAATCCTTCCATGTGCATCGAAAGCGGCGCCAGCGGGTCATTCTTCGGCACGGGCGTAATTTCCAGCATCACCGGACTGCACTCATAATCCGGGTCGAGAATGGTGTCCGCGTCCAATCCGTCCTCGGGAATGGGCGCGGAAAGATACTCGAAATCAAAGCTGCAAGTCTGCAAATACGCCTTCAGACTGTCAGGCATTGTCACCTGAAACCGCCGCTCAAACGCCGCGATATCCTCATCGGTCACAGCCGACGGGCTGAAATTCGGGCTTTGCCACGCCGCGCGCAATCAGCTTTTCCACGGCTTCCTTCATGAATTCTTTTGTCATATGAATCGCTCCTTGTCAAATCTGCTTCTTCGGCTTGGGCGCAATCTCAGGCGTATCGGTGAGCTGCGCCATCACCGCGCGGTACAGCGTTTCCGGGTCGCCCAGAAAGCGGTCGCGCACAACGGTCGCGTAATGGTAGGTCGGCACATACACCTTGACGCTCATGGTTTCCATCGTGTCGTCCTGAATCACACAGGTAACGTGATAGCCCTTGTCACACGCCTCGATGCGGGTCTTGTTGTACTTGTCCACATGGCGGCGGTTGATAAACTGCTCCACTGCTGTCAGCGACTTCTCCCGCACCGTCAGAGGCAGTCCGTCATAGAGCGTGTCGGCTATGAATTTGCCGCTGTCGGTGACGGTCAACGCCCCGTCCTCCGGGTTCTCGGTCACGTTGCCGTGACGGATGAGGGAGGAAATCGCATCGCTCGCTTCAAAATAATTGGCAAGCCCCTTTTCCAGGAAAATATCGGTCAGATCCTTGCGTGAAAGCGGCTGACTGCCGTTGCTGAGCAAAAAGCAGATCAGCACCTTGATATCGCTTTTGTTTTTCAGACCGTCGGGCTGCACGCCTCCCGTAAACGCGTCTATATTTTCGTAACTCTCGTGTTCCTGCGGCATATGCCATGCCTCCTTTTGATGGGAAATCTTCTACCTATTATTGTAACCTCAAATTTCACCAATTGCAACAGCTATTTTTGAAGTTTTTTCAGCAGTCCACCCACCGGATGCGCAAACCCCATTGCCTATTTTGCTTTTCCATGATATAATGATAAAAATATTGACGAATGAGGTGTAGGCTATGGGCATCGGATATAACTTTCGCTGCGAATCGTGCGGTCATACAGACCGTTTTTTTATCGGCATAGGCTTTGCCGCGGAACAAGTACATCAGGAAACCTTGGAAAAGATCCGTGCGGGAGAGTACGGGGCGCGTTGGCAGGAGCTGCTCGCGCAAAATCCGCAGGCGGATGTGGACACAAGCTATTGCATGCTCTACTGCGAGGACTGTCATCTGCTCGAAAGAGGCATGGATCTCACAATGCGATTATCCGATGACGCCGAAGGTGAAAGCGAAACCGTTCCCTATCCCCACCTCTGCCCGCAGTGCCGGAAAAGAATGGAGGTTCTCTGCCATATGCCCCCGGATGGCTGGTATCGCTGCCCGGAATGCGGGGGGAAAATGCGCAGGGGAAGCATGCTCATGTGGGACTGAGCCGGCGAGCCGACCGATACCGGAGCAAAGCACGGTAAAAAGCACTAAAAGCACGGTTCTGAAAAAAAATATACAAAATCCCTTGACAAACGCGAAATCCTGAATATAATTATTAGTAAAGCTGAATACCCTATAAAAACTGTGAAGGGAACAAGACACAGTTTCAGTGTCCCAGAGAGTCGGCGGTTGCTGCAAAGCCGATGTCCTGTGCTGTGTGTATAACTCATCCCGGAGTTTTCCGCTTGAAATCGGGTAAGAATTAGGGCGGAACGTGCGGCAGCGTTATTTGCCAGGACCTTGTTGGAGGTCTGTTGAGGACAATCATCCCGCGTCTGTGGGATGTGCGTCAAAATCAGGGTGGTACCGTGTAGAATATTCTGAATGGTAATAATATTCTTCGCCCCTGCGTGCTGTATTTTACGGCACCGCGGGCGATTTTTTTGTTGTCTTGACAGCAGTTGGTTCATAGGCGTTCAGTTTTGCATATTTCTTTGTTGGAGGTTTTCTATCATGAAAGGCTATGAAAAATACACCCCATTCGGCAGAATTACGCAGCTCACGGACCGCGAGTGGCCCGACAAGCTGATCGAAAAAGCGCCGATCTGGTGCTCGGTTGACCTGCGCGACGGCAACCAGGCATTGGTTGACCCGATGAATCTCGAAGAAAAGATCAAGATGTTCCGCGAACTGGTGCGCGTCGGCTTCAAGGAAATCGAAGTCGGCTTCCCCTCCGCGAGCGAAACCGAATACGAAATTCTCCGCGCGCTCATCGAACGCGACCTCATTCCCGACGACGTGACCATTCAGGTCTTGGTGCAGGCAAGAGAACACCTCATCCGCAAGACCTTTGAAGCCATCGAAGGCGCGAAAAACGTCATCGTGCATTTCTACAATTCCACCTCCACCCTCCAGCGCAAGGTGGTCTTTAAAAAGGACATGGACGCTATCACCGACATCGCGGTCAACGGCGCGAAGCTCATCCGCCAGCTCACCGACCAAATGGACACCGGCAGCATGAACATTCGCTTTGAATACAGCCCCGAGAGCTTCTCCGGCACCGAGCCGGAATTCGCGGTCGCCATCTGCGACGCGGTGGCGGAGGCCATCGGCGCGGACAAGGAGCATCCCATCATCTTCAATCTGCCCTCCACCGTGCAGCTCTCCACCCCCAATATTTTTGCCGACCAGATCGAGTATTTCTGCAAGCATATTTCCAACCGCGAGGCGGTCATCGTCAGCGTTCATCCGCACAACGACCGCGGCACAGGCGTGGCCGACGCGGAACTGGCGCTGCTCGCGGGCGCGGACAGAATCGAAGGCACCCTCTTCGGCAACGGCGAACGCACCGGCAATGTGGATATCGTCACTCTCGCCCTCAATATGTTCACGCAGGGCATCGACCCCACCCTCGATTTCAGCGACATCAAGCGCACCCGCGCGATTTATGAGGAATGCACCCGCATGAAAGTCCACGAGCGCACCCCCTACGCCGGCGACCTCGTATTCACCGCTTTCTCCGGCTCCCATCAGGACGCTATCAAAAAAGGCACCGACTATATGGCGGAAACCCACAGCGACAAATGGGAAGTTCCCTACCTGCCCATCTCCCCCGCCGACGTTGGCAGAGAATACGAACCCATCATCCGCATCAATTCCCAGTCGGGCAAAGGCGGCGCGGCGTTCATCATGCAGCAGATGTTCGGCTACAATATGCCCAAAGGTATGCACCCCGAATTCGGCTACTACGTTAAGAAGGAAGCCGACGCCAAGGGCAAGGAGCTGACCCCCCAGGAAATCTTCAGCCTCTTTGACAAGCAGTATCTCCACGCCAGATCGCCTTACGCGCTGGGCAAGCATGAGCTTTACAACACCGTCGCGGAGAACGAGGACGAATCGGTCACCACGTTCCGCGGCACCGTCAAGTGCCACAATGAGGAAATCACGATCGAGGGAAGCGGCAACGGTCCCATCGACGCGTTCTTTGACGCGCTCAAACAGCTCGGCATTCCCAACTATAAATTTGTCAGCTACCACGAACACGCCATCGGCAACGGCGCGGACGCAAAAGCCTGCGCCTATATCGAGCTGCTCACCCCCGAAGGAGCCAACGTCTACGGTGTAGGCGTTCACAGCAACATCAACGTCGCCTCCATCAAGGGCATCGTCAGCGCCGTCAACCGCGCGTTGCAGCTCAGCGCCTCCCTTTGATTGTTCCCAAGCGTCCCCAATGAATCAATAAAAAACGGCTTGTACGGAAGTGACCCGTACAAGCCGTTTTTAAATCCCATATCATTGTAGAGCGAAGCACTCACTTATTCTGTATTCAGAACGCCTCATTCCATGGCCATTCCCCAAGGAGAATGCTCTTGGCGGACACCATCAGCCACAGCAGCAGTTTGTAAGGGCTTTCAAAATGGCGTTTTTCCTTGCGCCAGTCGCAAAGTCTGCGGTACTTTTTAAAGACCTTCGCGTGAATCGGCGTAATGCCGTAAAAAGTCCACATACTGTGTCCGGCATAGTGATAAATATGACCGTTATGCAGCGCATAGGACAATTCTTCTTCCGAATAGGGAAAATCCTCAATATAAACCTTCATCTTCGGGATATCCCTGTCGCAAAGCATCCACATCACGTTATAATGAGGCGGCAGCCTCAAAATTTCATCGTGCAGAATAAAATTTATGGCGTCCTGATCGGGATATAAAAACGCCTCGGGAAAACTGTTGATATATTCCACAATACGGCGGGACGCATCCAGCGCCACCCATCTGGCCGTGTCAATCACCAGCACACCCGAATTGATATAGGTGCATTCTTGTGGAATATCCAGCGCGTCCTTTCGTTCTTTGCCTGCGGCATCCGCTACACCTGCCAGACACTTTCCCTGCAAATCCATCGTCAGCAGTTCCAAAACGGGCCTGGCCATCAGCAAATCGCAGTCGAGATAAATCATTCTGTCGATGTCGTCATATTGGTCGAGAACATCCACCAGAAAGAGCCGACCATAAATGGCGCGGTGCCATGCGGTCGGAACCTTTGGCATCACCTCATTCAGTTTTTCGTTGATATCATAAAAAATGAT
>CADCNI010000019.1:0-22821 GCA_902802795.1 uncultured Ruminococcus sp. | reverse complement strand
TTTCCACAATGGGACACATATTCTGCATCACAGAATAAGAACACACTCCGAGATTTTTCACATATTTATCATCGGAGACAAACATGAAATTGGCTGTCATTTTCAAAATCACCTTCCGACTGCGCATCAATTACCTTTATTATACCATACAACGCCAAAGAATAAAATACCGTTTTCCCCTTTCCGCCAATTTCATGGAAATGCCCAAAAATGGGGACTTTTCAAATGAAAAGTCCCCAAAATAAAGTGCTGTATAAAAGAATCAATTACCATTCTCCCACAATCATACGCTTGACAGACATCATAAGCCAGAGCAAACATTCGGAAACATTGTTGAAATGACGTTTTTCCGTCCGCCAGTCGCTGCCATTCCGATATTTTTTGAAGATTTTGGCGGGAATGGGTGTAATGCCGTAAAAAGTCCACATATCGTGACCCGCAAAATGACAGATTTTGATATGGTGCAGCGCGTGCTTCAATTCCTCGGCAGAATAATAGAAGTGGTCTATGTTCCGCATGATCTTGGGAATGTCGCTGTCACAGATCATCCACATCATATTGTATTCGGGCGGCAGCAGCAGTATCTCGTCACACAGAATATAATTGATCGCGTCCTGGTCGGGATACAGCAACGCCTTGGGAAAGCTGTTGATGTAGTCAATGATACGCCGCGAAGCGTCGAGCGCTGCCCAGCGAGCGGTGTCAATGACCAGCACCCCGGAATTGATGTAGGCGGAACCCTCTGCCATTCCCAGCGTCAGTTTGCGCTCATAGCTGTCGGCATCCGCCACCCCCGCAATGCATTGACCCTGCATATCCATTTCAAAAAGTTCGGGTACTGGCTGATTCATCAGAATATCGCTGTCAAGGTAGACAATCCGTTCCATGTCGTCGTAAAGGTCAAGGATATCCACCAGAAAGAGCCGACCATAAATGGCGCGGTGCCATGCGGTCGGAACCTTTGGCATCACCTCATTCAGTTTTTCGTTGATATTTCCACAATGGGACACATATTCTGCATCACAGAATAAGAACACACTCCGAGATTTTTCACATATTTATCATCGGAGACAAACATGAAATTGGCTGTCAAATTAACCTCTCCCTTATCGCGGGATTATTCGTCTGTGCTGATGCTTTCCTCGTCTTCCTCAGACACGGGATCTTCGGGAACATTTTCCTCTTCCGCAGCTTCAGGCGCTTTCTGTGCAGCCGACTCCTCTGCGGGTTTCGGCTCCTCTTCAGCGTCAAATTCCATAATATACCCCTCGTCGGTCAGCTTGTCACTCTCCATATCGGCGGTATCAAAATCTACGCTGTCATCCGTTTCAAAATCATCAAAGTCATCAAAGTCGTCAAAATCATAGGGGTCATCCTGCGCTACGGCAAAACAGCCCTTGCATACATTGCCGATTTTGGCGCCGATTCCCTTGACCACCGCCACGGGAGAACAATCCTCCCCGCGTTCGGTTCTCTCGATAACTTCTTTTGCTACCACAACAGCAGCAGCAGCCGTTGCGCCCATCGCAACCAATTTCCAAAAGCTTCCCATAATGCATATTTCCTTTCAAGAATTTTTTCTCGGATTCCCATCCGATTTAAAATTGATTATACCATATAAAAAAGAACAAAGAATGAACAATCAGGTAAAACTCCATAAAATTTTATTGAACCAGCAGCTTGTAAATGTCACCTTTTTTCAGATGTGTCACTTTGGCAGCTTCTTTGGCAGCTTCACTGACCGACAGACCGTCTTCCATCAGCGACTTCGCCAGCTCCGCCGCCTGTTCCGGAGTGTAATGCTCGTCTGCCACTTCATCCGGTGCACCTTCCACGATAATCACAAATTCCCCCCGCGGCGTCTCTCCACCATCGGCAGAATATCGCGCCGCCGCCTCAGAGAGCGTAGTGCGGATGACTTCCTCGTGCAGCTTGGTCAGCTCGCGTACAATGGCAATCCGCCGATCCCCCAGTGCGCCGTACATATCCTGCAGCATGGCAGGCAGCTTGTGGGGCGCCTCGTAAAAAATCATGGTGCGACGTTCGTTTTTGATCTCATCGAGATGGTCACGACGGCTTTTTTTATTCACACTCAGAAATCCCTCAAAGCTGAAGCGTCCCGACGGCATGCCCGACATGGCCAGCGCTGTCACCACCGCGCTCGGTCCCGGCGCACAGGTCACAGGAATGCCTAATACATGGCACTTGTCTACAATATCCTCGCCCGGATCGCTGATGGCGGGCATACCGGCATCCGTCACCAGCACGCAAGTTTCCCCTGCCAGCAGCTTCGCAGTGATGATTTCTCCGCTGGAGCGCTTGTTGTGTTCGTAATAGCTTACCAGCGGCTTCCTGATACCGAAGTGATTGAGCAGTTTCATCGTCACCCGCGTGTCTTCGGCCGCAATAAAATCACAGGTTTCCATAGCTTCTATCGCACGCGGACTCATATCGCCTAAATTTCCGATGGGTGTTCCCACCAGAATCAACTTTCCTGCCATTTTTCCGCCTCCCCATACCGTCCGTAAACAGACTTCATTTCCTCTGTATAGCCGCCGTCTGCCGCCTCTACCAATAATGTAGGCAGCCATTTCAAACCGGGATTCCCACCCCGGCGGCCTTCCACCAGCACCAGCCACGGCGCACTGTCAGATCGCTGCTGTACCAGTCTCGCACGCTTCGGCTCGATCTGACAGCCACGCATGGCGCAGATCAGGTCGGTCAGCCGCTCAGGACGCTGGCAGACGCACAGCCGACCCCCGTATTTGAGCAAATACTTCGCTGCCTCGCACACGTCCTCCAAACAACACATCGTCTCGCTCCGCGCCACTGTGCGCCCCTCGGTCTGATTCACAAAGCCCGACCCCGCCGGAAAATACGGCGGATTGCACGTCACTAAACTGTATTGCTCCCTTGGCAGATAGTTTCCGATGTACCTTAAATCGCCCTGTATCACAATAAACCGCTCCGCATCTCCGTTTTCCGCAATGCTGCGATTGGCCAACTTACAACATTCGGACTGAATCTCCACGCCGATCACCTGCTGCCGGGGCGCGTCGGAACAAAGCCACAGCAGCGGAATAATACCGCCGCCGGTGCCCAGATCCACCGCCTTGTCAATCCGCTTGGGAGCGGCAAAATCCGCCAGCAGCACCGCGTCGGTGCCGAAGCGGGAATTGCGGCTGACATAAATCCCCCGACCTCCGGCCAGCGGTTCTTTTTTGATTCCTGTTTCCTCTGTGTTAATCGTCATCCACCCTTTTTCGCATAATAAAACCAAACGGCGGGGCGCCTCCGCACAAGAAACGCTCCGCCGAATGTTGATTTTCAGCATATCCATCCGCTGACGCTCACGCGCACATTACTCGGCAGAAGGAGCTCCTACCGGACATGTATCCGCACATGCGCCGCAATCAATGCAAACATCGGGATTGATCACATAGGGAGAACCCTCGGTAATTGCCTCAACAGGGCAGCCCGCTGCACATGCGCCGCAGCCGATGCACTCTTCGCTAATTTTGTATGCCATAGAACAGCACCTCCATAAAAAATTTACAACGATATTATACTACAAACCAAACGAAAATGCAAGAGTTTTTGCGGTAAAAAAACAATTATTTTCGTATATTTTCAATAAAACTTCACTGATCGTTTGTCCATTATAAGGTTAGTCTTAATAAACTTTTCAGATTCATTCGTAGACATTCATCACAAGACCCGTGGTAGGCTTGGGATAGAAATAGGTGGATTTCTGCGGCATTTTTTCATTGGCGTCCACAATATCCTTGATATCCTGAATGCGGGTCGGGTTGAGAATGAAGCAGCACTGGCATTTACCTTCATCCACCGCCGCGATGGCTTCGGTAAAACTGCGTGTGTAGGTGACACAGTCCTCGTTGTTGCTGTGCATGACGCGGTCGATGACCAGTTGATGCAGAATACTGATGTCCAGATTTTTCAGCGCCTTACTGCAATCCGGCATAATATCTTCCATAGCATGGCTGGCGCTTCTGAGCTTGAGCAGATACCATGTGTCGTCACCGACATACCACGCTACCACCTTACGGCCCTGTTGATAATACTCTGCGAGAGTGGGCTTGATACTTCCCACGCCGTGATGCTTGTCAATGCGGAAATTGACCTCAATATCTTTGAGGAAGCTTTCCACGTCAAAATTTTCTATATTTTTGACCATACGGTGCGTCGGGAACAAACTGAACTGATTGTCGTCCATATTGACCAGCAGCATCATGACATAATCGCAGGGAGCCCCCTCAGGCGCACCCTTTTCACGGCACATGTTGCGGTATTTGAGCGACGTTTCGTAGCGGTGATGACCGTCCGCAATGTAGAGATTGCGCTTATCAAAATCGCGGCAGATGGCAGTGACTTCCAGTTCATCGTCCACCACCCAAAGACGGTGGATACATTTGCCTTCAGTTGCTTCGATATCCGGCTTGCGCTCGGTAAGCAGTTCCAGCTTTTCTGTCGTACGGCTGCCGTCATCAGAATAAAGGGAATAAATGGTGCTGATATTGGACTGCGTCGCCTGAATCAGATTGAGTCTGTCCTGCTTTGGCTTAGAAAGAGTGAATTCATGCGGCATGATAACGCCCTTTTCAAATTCCTCGATCTTCACGAGGCTGATAATACCGCGTACACTCTTCGTCTCGCCGTGAAGCGTGTACTGTTCCTCATAGATGTAGAGCGACGGTTTTGGGTCGCGCGCGAGAATGCCGTCTTTCATCCATCCGTCAAGGCACTGGGCGGCCGCCTGATAGCGGTCATCCACGCCTTCTTCCACCACAGGAAGCTCAATTTTTACAATGTTGTTTGGATTTTTCTCAAGATATTCGTTTCTTTGCTGCTCATTGATAATGTCGTAGGGAGGACACAGCAACTCGTCCATCTTTCCCGCTTGAGGAGTAAAACGAACGCCGCGAAACGGTCTGATTTCTGCCATGGGAATTACCATCCTTTCATTGCATACAAACAAAAGAGTTTATCGTATCCGAACGGTGCGGCACTGCGGCGGCACAGCCGGATATGCACTGTTTTTGCGAATTCGTATTTTCGCACTGATTATAAAAATAGGTTCCGTCGTTCCGAAATCCGTCTTTGCCGGTCTGCACTGTCACGTCTGGAACGTGGGTTCCGACCCAAATGACCTTCAGGAAACCACCGGCATCATTCGTCTGTCGGAATCTCTTCTTCGACGGTTTCGTCATCCCCGGCAATTTCCTCTTCTTCGGCCGCTTCGTCATCTTCGTTCATTTCATCTTCTTCGACTGTTTCCTCATCCTCGGTCATTTCATCTTCTTCCGCGGCCTCTTCCTCATCGTCAGAAGCGGAAGAATCCAGAATGCCGTCGGAATAAGCGGCAATACTTGCCACATAGCCGATCAGCACAATGGCCGCAGAAATCACATAAGCATACCGCATAACGGGATTCTGCACATCAAATAACTGAATCAGCAGGCAGACCAGCACGGTGTCATTCACAATCAAAGCACCAAGCTGGAGTGAACAAAACGCCAGAAATCCCGCTGTCAAGGAATTCTGCTTAACCATTGTCACCATGCACGAAACCGTACCGATACAAAACAGAAGAAGAAGCCCCAGCGCCGTAACTAATGCAATCATCCACAGCGGCATGGTGTTGGATTCAGTCATAAAACCGGAATAAAAAATGGCTCCAAATGCGGCGAACAACATGATAACCGTGATAACGTCCAGGACGATTCCGCCGACTTTTTTTCCCGTAGAACTTGTGGATACTGTTTCTTTTATGCAGAAATAATTGATACATTTCACTTTCTGAAACACGCAAGCATACTGTATTTTTAAGCAGAAAATGACTGATTAAATTCTGCATAGTTCCTAACTACCATACGGATGTGCGTCATCCGCTCTTTTCATGTTATCATTTTCAATCGGTACAGTCAAGAGATTTTTGCAGACACGCCGCATTTTTTCTCTTTAGCGCCAGGAAAAGCATACAGGCAGAAGGGCATGGTCAAGCGTCCGGATATGTAAAAAAATGTCTTTCATGCCGTTTTCCGATTGGCGCTTTCCCGGTTCTGCCGCCATCACTCCGCCAATCTTTCCAATGCAAACGCATACTCGGCGGCATTGCCGTTGCTCCACCGACACGAAACCAGATAATAATACATGCTGAACGCTCCGAAATCAATGTCAAAAGAATAACCGCTATCGTCTTCGGTCAGCTCTACATCCCTGATATCATACGGAATTCCAGTGTTGGCCTGCAGGGTATTGCCCTGCTGCGTCACCGTCATTTTCTCCGGCGTTCCTTCGGACGCGGCAAAAACCAAACGGAGTCTGGCGCCATTGCGGGCCTGTGGAGTCACGCTGTCCTTGTCGGAATACTTCATCATCATCAGTTTATTCAAGCTGTCTTCATTCTGGTAGGACACTCCATACCAATGGCTTTCAAGCAAAAACACATCCTCCATTTTAACTCCATCCACCAGAATCTCCGTCGCTTCCAAAGCACTGGCGTGAACCACGACTTCTGACGATATGGAAGAAGACACCCCTTCAGGCGGCACATCAGACGGCGACACCTCATCAGAAAATACGCAGCCAACTGTCATTAACAGACAAGAACCTGTCAGCATCCATCCGAACAAGCGCTTCTGCCGTTCTTTTTTCACAAATCTCACACTTCCTTCCGTATCCGCACACATTTCCCTGCTGCCATACAGTCACTCATACTGAATATAGATAAATGATATCGCTTTTTTACGGCAATGTCAATAGCGAAGAAGAAAAAGGTCGCATTTTAGCCTAAAAAAATCAGCAGTCTTTTTTATTTTTTTTCAAAAAAATAAAAAAGCGGTTGCAATTTACTTAATATATGATATAATTGGTTTAAGTGGTATTATCTCGAAACGGATGATTGTCCGATGGAATCTATAATAGGAGGCTTCATAAGATAATGGCAAGCGCAACGAAAAAATCAACCAAATCCAAAGAAAAGGTACATGGCAGTCTTGACATCAATTTGACGCAGGAGGACTACATCAGCAAAAACGAAATCAAATCCAACCGTTTGTTTGGAAAGATCTGTTTGTTTGCCGGTTTTCTGGCTTTGTTTTGTCTGCTGCTCAATGAGATCGGGGTTTTCGTTATTGACCCTGTTATTATGAGAATCAGTTGTATCGCATCGACAATTCTTTTCTTTATTCCCTTCATCGTTACCTATATCGTGCGTCGTGAAGGAGGCTGGGTCAAATACTTCATGATTACTGACATTTTGCTGGTAGTCATCATGCTTTACCCGGTGCTGTCCTATCATGTTATGATCCTGTGGCTGTTTCCTCTGGTTTCCAGCATCATTTACTTTGATAAGCGCCTTCTCTATTTCACCACATATACTTCGATCATCGCCATTGTATTCGGTCATTACCTTGCCGCCACGTTCCTTTGCCTTGGTGACGATCCTCTGCGTACCGTACAGGCAGCCATGCTCTACGGTGCACTCCCCCGTGTTATTCTGTTCCTTTCCATCGCGTTCATTGCGCGTCAGGTGACAAAAAAAGCCTCCGCCATGCTGACCAAAGCCGTAGAAAACTCCAAAGAAGTCGGACGTATGACCAGCGGTATCCAGCTTGTCATGAAGCAGGCTCAAAGTATTATGGGTACCCGTGACATCAAGACGCTTGCAAATCACATTGCCGGAAATGTCACCGAATTGCTAACGGCCATGCTCTCTCCCGAAACACCCCCAAAAGGCACTGTGGGTCTGCTCGACGGCAACCAGTTCTACACCATTGATTCCGCAGGTAATCCCAACAATATCTGCCGTGATCTGGGCGACGACATCGGTTTTGAATTTAACAACGCGCGCTTCAAATTCAGCAAGTACGTCTCGGATGCTTCCAGCTACTGTGAGGTTCGAGAGGGATTTGTCACAATGAAGTTTTATAATCATGGCAAGCTCACCGGATTTGTTGTATTCCGTCAGGATATTGCTGTTGACGACTACAGCATGAAGGAAGTGCTGGGTATATTCACAACGAGTACGACCAGTATTCTTGACAACACCATGCTTACCTTTGATATGTTCCGCACCCAGGAACAGCTTGCCTACTCACTCGCCGTTGTGTCTGAATCCTCTTCGCAGGAGACCGGTCAGCATATCCGCCGTGTATCAGAATATGCCAGAATTATGGGAAAATACATCTGCGACAGCCCAGAACAGCTCGACACCTTCCGCATTGCCGCCATGCTGCATGATATCGGCAAGCTGATGATTCCCAAGGAAATCATCGAAAAGCCCGGCCGACTCACTGCGGAGGAATTCGGCATCATGAAGAAGCACGTCATTTACGGACGCGACATCATCGGGAACGCTCCCGGCGAGGTCATGGAAATGGCACGGCATATCATCCTGCACCATCACGAACGCTGGGACGGCACCGGATATCTGGGTGTTTCAGGCGAGGATATCGACAAATTCGCCCGGTATGTTTCGGTATGTGACGTTTTCGACGCATTGCTCAGCCGCAGAAGCTACAAAGCAGCCTGGCCAGCGCAGAAGGTTTACGAAGAAATCACCTCCCAGAGCGGCCGTCAGTTTGATCCCGACGCGGTGGAAGCCTTCAAAAAGTGCTACGTGGAGATGCTCCAGATTCGCGATCAATTCCCGGATGACGAAAACGATGAGGAAAACCTGGTATCCACCACCACCGAATCCACTTCTCAGCTCGAAGCACAGAAGCACGCACAGGCAGAAGAAAAACGCAAACAGCTTCCCAAGATTCACATCGACCCCGCAATGGTTACTCCTATTTCTATCTAACTATAGCAATCCAAATAATGGACGACGGTGGGCTGGCGCCCACCTAGGACGACAACGCAGCCATGTGCTCACCAGCGCGCCGAACTTGTCTTTTTGTTTGTTTGGATTGCTATAATAAAGGCCGAGGCTTTTTCACACAAAGTCCCGGCTTTTTTATTTGCTTTTTGATTTTACATTTTATTGTTGAAATTAAACGAAAAAAATGATATGATGAAAAGGCATAATATTATCAGCGGTTTTCTCCCCACAACAGACAGAACCGCTGCAGCAAGCGACGCAGGAGGCATGTCATGAAAAACAACAACTATAAAATCATCCGAATCATATCGGTCGTCATTATTGCCCTCCTTCTTGCTGGCTCGAGCATTTCTTCCTTTCTCCACTTCAAAGAAAAAAGAGACGCCTTGCTGCATCAAGGAATCAACGAAAACAAAGAAGAATCCGACTATGAACCTTTACCGGTACCGGAAGAAACCGACATTGCTGAGGACATCACCTCCCCTACAGACATCACCCTTCCCTCTGGGCTTACTTCTCCCAGCGATGTGGAACCGCAACCGGTTGAAACGAGTCCTTCCAGACCGTTAGAAGAAAAAATGACAATCAAATACGTCAAGATTCTTGATGTCACAAATGTTCGCAAGGAAGACAAAGCAGACGCGGAAAAAGTGGCTGTTCTCAACAAGGGAACAGAAGTAGAATATGTCTCCGAGAGCAAAACCAGATACCAGGTGAAATACGCCGGAAATAAGACCGGCTGGGTTGTCAAAAGCTGCTGTGAAATCCTGGAGAAAGAAGTGATCATAAAACACGTCCCCACTTACGTATCAGGCGCCCCGATTGATCTGAAAGGAACAGCCGAAGGGGACGAACTGGCTAAGATACTAAAAAATCAAAGCACGATGGGAGCCTCGATTGCGATTATTCAGAACGGACAGGTTGCCTATCACTATGAATACGGCTATGCCAACAAAGAAAACAAAAAATACGTGACAGAAGATACCAAATTCCGCATCGCATCTGTTACTAAGGTTTTTACCTCTATGATGGCAATGAAACAAGTGGATGACGGTATTCTGGATCTGGATAAGGACATTTCCGACTACCTGGGTTTCAAGGTACGCAATCCTTCCTTTACCAAAGACCCCATTACCACACGCATGCTGCTCACTCACACAGGCGGATTGGTGGATAGGGACAAGATGTACATCAACGATCTGAGAGCCACACTCTCTGATAAATCTCATTTCAACTCTCAGCCAGGTAAATCCTTCCTCTACTCCAACCTCGGCATGGGGGTTGCGGGTTCGGTAATGGAAAAAACATCCCATCAGGTCATCTCGGAATATGCCCGTGACAATTTTTTCAAGCCGATGAACATTGACGCTTCGTTTGATGCGCAATATCTGTCGGACAAATCGCTGATTGCAGATTGTTACCTCGGCAGCAAAATTGATCGCAGCAGTAAATATCTTGCGCGTCCCCAAGCAACCGGCAAACCCGGAGCTACCTATCATCTCACAGCGGGAGGACTGCTCATCAGTGCGGAGGATTTAGCATCCGTCTTCACCATATTGCTTAACAATGGACAGTACAATGGGCAACAGTATCTTTCTCAGAAAGCGGTTGACGAAATGCTTTCTGAACAGTTCAAGCCCAAAGGCAAGAATTTTATTCAGTGCATCGGATTGCGTCAGCGAGACCAACTTTTAGATAATCACGATATGTATTTCCACAATGGAATTGCCTATGGCATTTACTCTCTTATGGCAATAGATACCAACGAGAAAAGCGGTGTGGTAGTCATCACTTCGGGAGCAAACGGTACCCGCAACGAAAATACGATTTTCGCGGTATGCGATGACGTGCTCAACTACTGCTACAGTGACATTCTTTAATACACCAACCAAAAAACCGCTCAGGTGCAAAAATCATCCTGAGCGGTTTTTCTGATCAGATCGTATTACACCACGATCAGCTTTTCCGTCATATCAGAGCCGCAAGGCTGAATCTGCGGCGTCATCAGCGCCCACATGTCGTCGGCGTAGCATTCCAGGCGGTAGACATTCCGCGCTTCTGACGGTAGGTCAAGGGTCTGACGGTAAGTCGAAATCAGCCGCAGACGTGGCCGCATGAAAGACAGCAGCCCTCTCCCCCGCTCGTTCATACCGAGAATACGAATGTAGGGTAAACATTCGCTGTGTACGGCGCGAATGCCAAGGAACGCGGAAAGAAGAATGCGCCGGATGCGGGCGTGGCTGTAGCGCTTTGATTTGATGGAAGCATACAGTTCTTCCAGAGAAGAAGCTGTTCGCACACTGTTAAAAATTCGGTTTTCCAAACCTTCCGAAACATCTGGCAGACGCAAAAGCTGTTCCCTTGTCATGCCGCGCAGACGGGAAAGAACGGCGCGTTCGCACCTTTTCAGTTCGGCAGGCATTTTCCCGTCCGCCGCAAGCTGTAACAGCCTTTCAAATGAAAACGCAGGCATATAATTTTTCACACTCTCCCAATCCTCCTCATACAGCATTTTGCGTATAGCCGTGGCGGAGGCAAATTGACCGAAGACACCCAGCGAATCATGCGTCACCCCTTCTCTCATCACTCCAAAAGGAGTAATATCAGAATGCAGGCGTTCCAGCGCACGGATATATTCTACCGCCAGCGTATTGTTGGGCATGCAGAGAATGTCCGCGATTCCGTCACCGTACGCCTCGCGAACGGCTTGGGTACGGGCGGCGGCAAAGTTCTTGCCCTGTGCCAGTTCTCTGTCGAGCACGGGCTTTACAGCCGGGTCAGACAAAGCGTGGGCGGCGGCAATCAGCTCGTCCGTGCTACCGCACTCCATACCGAAACTGAGAAAGTCCACACACCCCAGCGCATCCGCCAGCCCCACGCCGCCCTCCGCGAACTTCTCAGCGCCGGCACAGGCAAAAGGAAGCGGCAGTTCGATCACCAAATCTGCGCCGCCGAGCAACGCCATGCGCGCGCGACTGAATTTATCGGCCACAGCACAGTCCCCCCGCTGCACGAAATTGCCGCTCATGATGACCACGATGTTCTCGGCTCCCGTCAATTCCCGTGTACGGGCAATATGGCGGGCATGTCCGTTGTGAAAGGGGTTGTACTCCGCCACAATCGCGGCGGTTTTTTCTGTGGAAATAAGATTCATCCGTCAACACCGTCCTGTCCATTTGATTCTCAAAAAACCAATAAAAATGAATCATTATAATAAAATGTAAAAAAAATAGTGAGTTTTTCATCAAATCCTTGAAATTTCTGTTATAATGTACTATTATATAAGTAAGAATATGCAAATGCAAATGTTTTTTCGCAGTATTCCCACATATTTTTCAGGACAGGAGATAATACCCATGAAAATTCTTGTTATTAACGCAGGCAGCTCCTCCCTCAAGTATCAGCTCATTGATATGGACAACGAGCAGGTCATCGCAAAGGGTCTTTGCGAGAGAATCGGCATCGAGGGCAGCAAGCTCACCCACAAGGTCAACGGCGAGTCCTATGTGACCGAAGTTCCCATGACCAACCACACCGAAGCATTCAATGCCGTCAAAGAAGCGCTCACCTCCGGCGAAGGCAAAGTGGTGGACGATCTCTCCGAGATCTCCGCACTGGGTCACCGCGTGGTACAGGGCGGTTCGCTCTTTAAGGATTCCTGCCTTGTCACCGACGAGGTCATCGAGGGCATCCGCGAACTCAGCCCGCTCGCTCCTCTTCACAATCCCGCCCACATTCAGGGCATTGAAGCGGCCATCGACGTATTCGGCAAGGACGTGCCGCAGGTCGTCGTATTTGACACCTCGTTCCACTCCACCATGCCCGCCAAGGCTTACACCTTCGGCGTACCTTATGAATATTATGAGAAATACGGCGTGCGCCGCTACGGCTTCCACGGCACCAGCCACAGATATGTCACCGGCAGATGCCTTGAATTGCTCGGCAAGGCCGAAAATCCGGAAGGCACCCGCATCATCAACTGCCACCTCGGCAACGGTTCCTCCATCTCCGCCGTCAAGGACGGCAAGGTCATCGACACCTCGATGG
The DNA here is from genome assembly GCA_902802795.1 of uncultured Ruminococcus sp. Lineage (GTDB taxonomy): Bacteria > Bacillota > Clostridia > Oscillospirales > Acutalibacteraceae > RUG762. Next base: position 9,929 of record CADCNI010000019.1, on the reverse strand, counting down.
GTCTGACCCCGCTTGATGGCTTCATCATGGGCACCCGCTCCGGGTCGCTCGATCCCTCGGTCGTCACTTTCATCATGGAAAAGGAAGGTCTGTCCGCCTCCGAGATGGACGCCATCCTCAACAAGAAGTCGGGTATGCTCGGTCTGTCCGGCGTTTCCAGCGATGACCGCGATGTCACCGCCGCCGCCAGAGAGGGCAACGAGAGAGCAATTCTCACCCATGAAATTTTGGAATATCAGATCGCAAAGTTTATCGGCAGCTACTATGTCGCGCTCGGCGGCATGGATGCGCTGGTCTTCACAGCGGGTATCGGTGAGAACCAGACGGTTCACCGCTCCAAGATCTGCCGTTACCTCGAATGCCTCGGCGTAGAGCTAGATGAGGAAGTCAACGCCTCCATCCACGGCAAGGAAGCCGAAATCTCCACCCCCGAAAGCCGCGTGAGAGTGTATGTCATTCCCACCGACGAAGAAATGGTCATCGCCAGAGATACCAAGGAGATCGTGGAGAATATGGGCAAGGAAGACGGACCCGCTGCAGCCGAGGAAGAGGCTCCCGCAGAAGCGTAAGGCTGTCTTTGGTTTGACACTTTTCGCAAATCAATTAACAATTCAAAATACCGGCTTGTTCCCTATCGGAGCAAACCGGTATTTCTTTATGGTTTTGTATAAATGAGTGATTTTACTGCATAGGTCTGTCGGTTATTCCACCGTCACCTTAAAGCCGGTATATTTGCCGCCGTAACCGACGGTAATGACCTGCTGCCCCGCTTTTGTGAGAGGTGCGCTCGGTGTATACGTATAACCGCCCGCCATCACGGAAGTCGTTCCGTCGGCATAGGTCACTTTGACCGTCATGCCTGTCGGATCAAAGGTTTCGCCTCGCTTGTAGGTTTTCTTCGTGGGCAGCTTGCCGATCAGTACGCTTGTCACGGTGTTGCCGGAAGGTTTGTTGACCGTGACATAGAAGCCTGTGGACTTGCCGCCGTAGCTCACCACGATCTTTTGCTGTCCCTCTGTGTTAAGTTTGCCCGTGGGTGTGTAGGTATAGCCGCTTGTAATCACTTCGGTCGTATTGTCGGAATAGGTCACTTTGAGCTTCATACCTGCGGGCGCAAAGGTATCGCCTACCGTATAGGTCTGCTTGGTGGGCTTGTTTGCGATGGTCACATTAGACACCGCCTTTGTTACTTTCACGCTGTATGCGGTAGACTGTCCGCCGTAAATTACCGTAATCCACTGGTTGCCAGCCGTGTTGAGAACCACAGGACTGCACACGAATCCGCTTGTTACCACCTTAGCCGTGCCATCGTCATAAGTGGCGATCAACTGCAAACCGGAAGTATTCAATACATCGCCGACATTATAGGTTTTCTTAGTTGGCTGCTGGCTGATGCGCAGCGTCTTTGCCTTGGGTTCCACCTTTACACTGAACGCGGTGGACTGTCCTGCGTAAACCACAGTAATCCACTGGTTGCCCGCTGTGGTCAACTTGGTGGGGGTGCAAGTGAAGCCGCTCGTCACATCCTTAGTGGTGCCATCCGCATAAGTCGCGCGCACTTTCATGCCGGAGGTATTGAGCGTATTGCCCACCACATACGCGGTCTTGCTCGGCTTGGTAATCACGCGGATGCTCTGCGCGCGCTGCTCTACCTTGACATTAAATGCTGTCGCTGTGCCGCCGTATTTAACGGTAATCCACTGCGTGCCAACCGTTTCCAGTTTGGTGGGCGTACAGGTGAAGCCTGACGTAATCACTTTGGTAGAGCCGTCAGTATAAGTAACGGTGACTTTCATCCCCGAAGTGTTGAGGGTATTGCCCGTCGCATAGGTGGTCTTAGTGGGACGCTGCGTCACACGAATCTGCTTGACCCCCGCTCCATTGACCGTCACATAGAAAGATGTGGAAACATTGCCGTATTTCACGGTAATGAGTTGCTGACCCTTGGTGCTCAATTTTGTGGGTGTGCAGGTGAAACCAGACGTAATCTCCTTGGTAGTACCGTCGGAATAGGCGGCTGTCAGCTTCAAGCCGGATGTATTCAGGGTTTCGCCCACCGTGTAGGTCAGTTTGCTCGGCTTGGATTTAATGGAAATCGAATTAAGCGAAGGCTCCACCGTTACTTTGAAACCTGTGCCTTTGCCTTGGTAGGCAACGGCAATCGTCTGCTGTCCCACCGTATTCATGGCCCCCGTCGGGGTATAGGTGTAACCGCTTGTGATCTCCTTGGTGCTGCCGTCGGAATAGGTCAGTTTGACGATCATGCCTGTCGGGTCAAATTTCTCTCCCACCGTATAGGTTTTCTTGGTCGGCAGTTTTTTGATGGTGACGGAGGAAAGTGTAGTTGCATTAACCATCACATCAAAAGTGGTAAGCGCTTCAAACGAGTTATTGTTTTCTTTATAAGTTACTTGTATTGACTGATTTCCAGCTTTTGTCAATGTAGCTCCGTTTGCAGGTACACACACATAACCGCTCGTTAATTCTTTACTTGTTCCATCTGTATATTTTACCGTCATTCTTAAACCAGACAAATCTAATTTCTGACCTACAACATATTTCGTCTTTTTTGGATATGATGAAACCGAAATAGACGCAAGTTTAACTTCATCAACTTGTATGTTAAACGATGTCAGAACTTCTCCATATCTAACTTGAATTAATTGACTACCCAATTTAGTTAGCACCGTTCCTTCAGGAGGATTGCATGTATATCCTGATGTAACTACTTCTCTTTCACCAGACATACGACCTATTGAAACGATCATACCACTTAAATCGAGCTTATCACCTAAAAAGTAGTATTTTTTGTTTGGTTTACGATCAATATCAACATTGGCTACTTTATTTCTGTCAATCACACTTACATCATACTTAATAGGAGTGAAATCCCCATATTTTATTTGAACCTCTACATTACCGGCTTCTGTCAATATTGTTCCTTCAGGAGGATCACATGTATACCCTGACGTTAGTTCTTTTTCGCTACCATCTGAGTACTCTGCAAAGACCTTTAATCCACTGTAATCCAATTTTTCACCCGTAATATAATTGATTTTACCTCGTATTACATATGAAAGCCTCGTTGCTCTAGGCTGCTTTGGACTAACCGTGAAATACACTCTGCCGCTATCAACTTGTCCAGCGCTGTTCCACGCCGTAATATAAGCCGAATAACTTCCCGGTTCGAGCGTAGACGTGGAATAAGAGGAACAAGTCTCCGTAATAATACGTGTACCGTCCTTGTCAATACCAATCGTAAAATTGGGGTCATTGTTTCCTCTGAACGAAAACGACACCGTTTCGCCTGCATCGAATCTATCTCCGTTGATATCAATATAGGCTTCAGTGGGAGCAACAATAACAGGTTGGGGACGGTACTTTTCTTTCAGCAATTCAACCATTTTTCCCCAAGAAGCTGCACCGAATTCACCATCAACGATCAATCCATTATTGGATTGAAATTGTCTAACACAGGCATCTGTTCCAGAACCAAAACTACCATCGATATCGATTGAATATCCCAATTCCTTTAATCCTTCTTGAATAAATCTAACATAATATCTATTCGTATTATTATGCGTTTTTGAAAACCAGTCATTAGGATAAGATGGATATGTATCTGGATTAGTAATATCCCAAGTTTGTTTACTCAAATCAATATTAGCATGATATCCCCAACCTCGGTATTTGTATCCTCTGCTAACAATATAGTCTATTGAGGATTTTGTCACATAACCTGCCCATGCATGTACAATGTATCCATCGCCAACATAAATTCCTATATGTCCGCAGTTGTTTCCACAGTAACTACAAGTTGCCGTAGAGGTAGAGCCGTAGAAAAAAACATCTGCCCCAAGTGGTATATTATCTCGTGATGTTGAATCAATGAAGCTATTCCCGTAATTATGCGCACAACATGAACTTGAGCTTCCGTATCCTAAATCATCAAACATTTGTCTCACAAATGCTAAACAATATCCCCAAGGATACGTTTGTCCAACAACACTGTTTACATAAGAAACAACATTATCAGCCTCTGTTGCCGCCTTTACCGTCATACCGCCCAGACTGCCCGGTACGAACATCACCAGCATCGCCAGAACCAGCGACAGCGACAGTGCTTTCTTTTTCATTTGCTTCATGGTTTTAAAATCCTCGCTTTCTTTTTTCGATTTCTACGTCCTGTCTGCTTCTCTAAACTCTGAAGTTTCACCTCCCTGTTCCAAAAAGTACAACTTTTTTGAATCTTCATTCAAATAGAAAAATATTGTTTGATTCAATGTAATTATATTACATTTTTTATCTGATGTCAATATTTTATGTGAAAATTATTAGAAAACGAGAAAATAAAGAATGAATTCCAAAAAGTGTACTTTTTCAAACATATCCGTCAACCACAAAAAACAAAAAGCAGGCGTGCGTCTTTGGCTCCACAGAGCAAAGGCGCACGCCTGCTTTTTATTCTTTATTCTTCCACCGTCCCTTTATTTTGTCAATTTCTGGCATTACCACGACGCGCTGTCAATCTTCCGACTGAGTCCCAGTCCGTCCGACACCCACTTGTAATAGAGCAGGTGCAGCTTGTCGTTAGGATGAATACCGTCGGCCAGCAAATCACTGATATCGGTATCCGTATTATCCATGTATTCCATCGTTTTCTTGTAAATGCTGATATACTCCCTGTGATTGTCCGCGGCGAATTTCTCAATCACTTCCTCCACGTCATTCATATGAAAATGCTTGCCGTTGGTCTTTTCGTTGTTGAGTCCCACAGGGCCGGCCGACATAAAGATCACCTGCGTGCCGTTGGCCTCCAGTCGGTCTTTAATTTCCTGCAGCTCATCATAAAGGGACTGCTTGGTATATTTAAAATTCTTTTCGTCATCCAGCGTGCGGTTGTTGGTACCCAGCATAACGATGGCGATATCCTCGTCGCCTTCCACCAACTGATCCCAGAAATAGAGAATCTGATGGGTCGAAACGCCACGGATGCCGTTGTTGGTCACCTGCGCGTTATAATCGGTTTCCAGACGCTTTTTCAGCATGGCCGACCACGCTTTTTTGCCCGTATTCCTGCGCCAGAGCTTGGGATTTTCCTTGACAATCACTTCCCCCGCCGGATTGTAATCGGAACTGCCCACGCCCTGCGTGATGCTGTCTCCGATCAGCACGATTTTCACAGGTTCCCTGTCATATACCACTTTATCCATGATGGACGAAATCGTCACCCAATCACCGCTGCTCACCGCTGTTTTCCCCCCGTCAGAAGGTGATGTTGGCTGCTCCCCACCGCCGGCACAGCAGGTCGTAGTCAGCACGACCACCGCCATCAGAGCCGCCAGAATGTTTCTCCCTGACAAAATCGTCAGTCTGTTGTTTTGTTCCATTTGCATTGTTCAAACCCTTTCCTTGCAAAAAATTAACTGTACCGAATCCGCATACCGCCGGAATGCCGCCTGCTGCCGATAGCCGCGCCGATACTCTCCATCGTTCGCATATAGACGCTCTGCACCACGCCAACGCCGAAATACAGACACATGCTCGACGAACCACCCGCCGAAAAGAAAGGCAGCGTGATACCGATAACCGGCAGCGCCGAAATACACATGCCGATGTTGAATATCGTCTGTGTGGCGATCATGGCGAAAAAGCCGATGCACATAAACCGCCCCATCATGTCCACCGCTTTGTAGGCCGCGTAAAGCGACAGCAGCATCACCGCAAAGAGCAGACCCAGCAGCACCAGCGCGCCGAGGAAACCAAATTCTTCGCATGCCACGGTGAAAATAAAGTCGTTGTGATCCTCCGGCACCAGTCCCGACTGAATCATGGTGCTTGTGCCGTGTCCCTCACCCATCAGACCGCCGTTGCCGATGGCCACCTTGCCGAGCGTCTGCTGATAGAGGATGCCCATCTCGTCCCCCTCTTGCGGATTGTAGACCGCCGAGAAACGCTGCTGCTGATGGCTGCTCATGCTCTGCCACAGCAGCGGAGACATGGCCACGATGGCCGACAGACCGAGGATGATAAACTGCCAGCTCAGACCGCTGGAGAAAAACATGATGAGAAACATCACCAGAAACATCAGCGCCGTTCCGTCGTCTCCCTGCGCGATGCAAAGACCCACGGGAACAAACGCGTGACCGCCCAGCATAAAGACACTCGACAGCGTGTTCAGCGTACCCTTTTCCAGCACATAGGATAAGTGGTAGGAAAACGTGATGAGAAAACCGATCTTCATCAGCTCCGAAGGCTGGAAGCTGTAGCCGAAAATGTTGAGCCACGCCACGTCATCCGCGACCGAGTTGCCGCCGATGGCGGACTGTCCCACCACAAAGGTGAGCCCCACCAGAAACACGCACATACCGCCGACAATCGGCCAGAGCTGCCCGAGTCGGTGATAATCCATCAGCGAAATGACAAACGCCCCTCCAAATCCGATCATCGCCGCCATCACCTGTGTTTTGATGGCAATGGGACGGGCGCTGTGAATCAGCATACAGCCGTACACCGTGCAGGTCAATATCAAAGCCCACAGTGCAATGTAAGTGGTTCTCACATAACTGACCACGGCCACCGCCGCCTTGCCCGCCAACCGTCTCAATTGAAATAACTTATCGGACATCTTGTGTGAAAAACTCCTTTCCATTAAAAATCTGCCGTCAAATTATGTAAAATACACAATCTACAAAAAATATTATAAATTATTTGTATCGCAACTTCAAGTAAAATTAGTGAAAGATATTTGAATTCTGCATTAATGTGTGTTATAATGAAAATGCATCGTTTTCGCAGCAAACAAATCTTTTTCTTGTCGGCTGCGGTACATATTGACTCCAAAGGAGAGACTGTCATGCTATCTGATATCGAAATCGCACAGCAGACCCCTATGCGCCCCATTCAGGATGTGGCCGCTGATCTCGGACTAAGCGCCGATGATCTGGAATTTTACGGCAAGTACAAGGCCAAGCTCAGCGAGGAACTGTACGCCCGCTTTGCCGATCGTCCCGACGGCAAGCTGATTCTCGTCACCGCCATCAACCCCACTCCCGCCGGAGAGGGCAAGACCACCACTTCCGTCGGACTGGGTCAGGCCATGGCTAAGATCGGCAAAAAAGCGATCATCGCCCTGCGTGAACCCTCCCTCGGTCCCGTGTTCGGCATCAAGGGCGGCGCGGCAGGCGGCGGCTATGCGCAGGTCGTGCCGATGGAGGACATCAATCTGCATTTCACCGGCGACATGCACGCCATCACCTCCGCCAACAATCTGCTTTGCGCGCTGCTCGACAACCACATGCAGCAGGGCAACGCCCTCGACATCGACCAGCGCCGCATTCTCATCAAGCGCTGCCTCGATATGAATGACCGCGCACTGCGCAATGTCATTGTGGGTTTAGGCGGCAAAATGAACGGCGTTCCCCGTGAGGACGGCTTCATCATCACCGTGGCGAGCGAAGTCATGGCGATTCTGTGTCTCGCGAGTGATCTTGACGATCTGAAATACCGCCTCGGCAGAATCCTCGTCGCCTACACCCGCGACGGCCAACCCGTGTTTGCCTCCGATCTGCACGCGGAAGGCGCCATGGCGGCGCTGCTCAAGGACGCGATCAAGCCCAATCTCGTTCAGACGCTCGAAGGCACCCCCGCCATCATGCACGGCGGCCCCTTCGCCAATATCGCGCACGGCTGCAATTCCATCCGCGCCACCAAGCTGGCCCTCAAACTGGCCGATTACTGCATTACGGAAGCCGGCTTCGGCTCCGATCTCGGCGCGGAAAAATTCTATGATATCAAGTGCCGTATGGCTGGCCTGAAGCCCGCCGCCTGTGTGGTCGTGGCCACCGTCCGCGCACTCAAATACAACGGCGGCGTTCCCAAGACCGAGCTGGCCGCTGAAAATCTGGACGCGCTGGCAAAGGGCATCGTCAACCTTGGCAAACACATTGAAAACATGAAGAAATACGGCGTAAATGTGGTGGTGGCCATCAACCGCTTCCTCACCGATTCGCAGGCCGAGCTGGATTATATCGCGGATTACTGCCGCAGCCTCGGCGCGGAATTTGCCCTTTCCGAAGTCTTTGCCAAAGGCGGCGAAGGCGGCAGGGAACTGGCACTTAAAGTAGTGGAAGCCGTCGAAAAGCCCTCCCAATTCGCCCCTATCTACGACACCTCTCTCTCCGTGAAGGAGAAGATCACCGAAATCGCCACCAAGATCTACGGCGCGTCCAAGGTCAACTTCACCTCTGCGGCGGAAAAGCAGCTCGCCTCCTTTGAGGCACACGCCGCCGATATGCCGGTCTGCATCGCCAAAACGCAGTATTCTCTCTCGGATGACCCGACACTGCTCGGCCGTCCCACCGATTTCGAGATTACGGTCAAGGAGATCCGGCTTTCCCACGGTGCCGGATTTGTGGTGGCGCTCACAGGCGACATCATGACCATGCCGGGTCTGCCCAAGGTACCGGCCGCCAACAAGATTGACGTGGACGGCAGCGGCGCGATCACGGGCTTGTTCTGATAAGCTGCCTATGAACGCATTCAAAGACAACACGGAAATCATCACCCGCTCTCCCGAGGAAACCGAGTCACTCGGCAGACGCATCGGACAATCGCTGAAAGGGGACGAACTCATCGCCCTCTTCGGCGGTCTGGGCATGGGCAAAACCGCCTTTGTGCGCGGACTCGCAGCCGGACTGGACGTGCCGTCCGACGAGGTATCCAGCCCCACTTTCGCCATTGTTCACGAACACGAAGGGCGCGTCATGCTCTATCACTTCGATATGTACCGCGTGGAGAGCTGGGACGATCTGTATTCCACCGGATTTTTCGACTACCTCGGCAACGGCGTGGTGGTGACCGAGTGGAGCGAAAACATCGAGGGCGCGCTCCCTGAAGAACGCATTGACATCGAGATATCCGCCCCGTGTCACGATGACACACGGATTTTCAGGATTCACGCACCGGACGCGCTGCCCCCAACGGAAGGAATCGACGAAACCATATGAAAATACTCGCTATCGACAGTTCCGCCATATCGGCAGGCTGCGCTGTCGCGGAAGATGACAATATCATAGCGGAAAGCTTTGTCAAGGTGGGACTGACACACAGCGAAACGCTGCTTCCCATGGTGGCCAACACGCTTGCCAACGCCAAGCTGACGCCCGCCGATATCGACTGCTACGCGGTCGCGGCGGGTCCCGGTTCCTTTACGGGCATCCGCATCGGCGTAGCGGCGGTCAAGGGCATGGCATTCACCGCCGCTACGCCTTGCATCGGTGTTTCCACACTGGAGGCCATTGCATGGGACTGCCTCGGGCTGGACGGCGTGATCTGCGCCGTCATGGACGCGCGCCGTCAGCAGGTTTACAACGCGCTCTTTACTTTTGAGGACGGGCGGCTCGTCCGTCTGTGCGAGGACAGGGCGATCTCCATTGAGGAACTGACAAACGAACTGACGTATGAGGACGGACGCGTTACGCTGGCAGGCGACGGGGCGCAGCTCTGCTATGACGCGATGCGGGAAACACTGCCCGACATACGGCTCGCGCCGGAGCATATCCGTTTCCAGCGGGGATTCGGTGTGGCAAAAGCGGCGCAGCGTGTCTTTGCCCAGCAGGGCGCGCAATCGCCTGAAGAACTGGTTCCCACCTATCTTCGTCTGTCACAGGCGGAACGGGAATTAAAAAAACGTCAGCAATAACATAAATAGGCGATTGTAAAAGGAAAAGAAAATTTAGTGGGGAGTGGGGAGAAAAAGAAAAAGCGAAGCGCAATTAGCGAGCGAATGCGAGCGCGGGAGTCCAGCCGATGACGGCAAGCGTCATCTCGGACTGGTTCCCTGGCGGGTCAAGGGCAGAGCCCTTGCGGGAGAGTGAGGGCAGGGCCCTCACAAGTGAGGCGTAGCCGAACGAGCGGAACGAGCCTCG
>CADCNI010000018.1 GCA_902802795.1 uncultured Ruminococcus sp. | reverse complement strand
AGGGCATTTGACGAATTTAAAATAAATTTACATTTGCTTGTGCCACAGTTTTTAATTTTAGCACAAAACCAGGGCTTTTGTCAAGCGTTTCGGAAAAAATTCTGAAATTTGTCTGTCGGTCTGTAGGGTTTCCCTCCCGCACGGTTTCATTCATTCCACGTTGCGGATAGCGCGGCGCAGCGCTGCCGTCGCTTCCCCGTCGAAGCCGGCCGCTTCATATTGCTTCAGCAGCCTTTTGGCGGCATCCACTATGCTGCCCATGAGCCGCTGACCGCTGCACACCGCCGTCTGTCCGTCAAAGCACGCTTCCATCCGATCGCCGCCCAGATCGGTAACGGTCATCTCATACGGCCCGTCCATGAAGCGGAAGCGATAGATCCGTTTCTTCTGTGAACATTCCGCGAGCCACCAAGGGAGCAGCACGTCGGCAAAATCATGCCATCGGTGTGACGGATAGGCCATGCCATCCAGCAGGAAATACATCCCTCAAACCCAATGCTTCCCGCTTTCCGACAGCACGGCATGCCCGATATCCGCCACCGCTGTCAGCCGAGGCAGGGCGGGTTCTCTTTCGGGACTCGTCTCCGATTGAACCATTGTGATTTTCTCCTTTTGATTATACAAGTATGATTATCCCACCACCGTGTCAAATTCCCGCAGCGCCTTTTGATTGAGCGCTTCCGCGTCAAAAGTATAGGTCGCTTTAAAACGGCCGTCCGCAAACTGCTTCATCGCCGCGTACAATTCCTCAGCGGAATGTCCCGTGTAAAGCTGTCCGTCCGGCAGGCACACCGACAGCGCGGTGCTGAAATCGCTCAGAATGATCGCCATGCCCAGTTCCCGCGCCTCATATGTCACCATCGGCATGCCCTCATAAAGCGACGGCAGAATGAAACACCCGCACTTGCGCATGATGCCAAAGGGATTGTCCATCTGCCCTGTCAGCACCACGCTGTCCGCCAGCCCTGATTCTTCGATTTTCGCCTCGTAATCACCCCGCAGCGCACCGTCACCGATGATGTAGAGGCGGCAATCGGGGCGTTCGGCGCAAAGCCTTGCAAACCCTTCCAGCAGCGCGATGTGATTCTTCTCCGGCGAAAAACGCCCCATCGTCACAAAATTGACGTGATCTTCGGTGGGAGCCTTCACCCGCTTCTCGCGGTCAGTGCCGGGGCAGTCGATGAAATCGCCGTTGTCATATATGGCATTTTCCAGACAGGTTCGCACGCGAGACACATTGAGCGGATTGGTGCAGAAGGTGAATTTGTCGTAAGTGTCCGGCGCGGCGAGATTCTCGCGGTTGACTTCCATCGCACCTTCGGAGCAGGAAACCACTTTGTCAAAAAGCGGATACAGCGTCAGCAGCGCCTCCAGTGTGGTGGCACTCTTGCGGCGGTAGGACTTGGTGCGGCGCTTGGCTTTGTTGTTGAGGTCGCGGTAAAGGTCGTTGTGCTGCCAGATGACCCGCCGCGCGCCCTCGCACTGCATGAGCGTCAGCGGCTGGGTCACACCGTAGCCCGAAAAGTCGATCACCGCGTCAAAATGGGAATGACCGAAACAGCGGGTGTAATTGCGCCGGTAGGCGCTGTCGGTCAGCAGTTCCCGGTACATTTCCTGATTCACAACGCCATGCTGAATGATTTTCTTATGCAGGAAAAGCTCCCGCACGGTAAAGGGAATCTGACCGCAGCGGCAGAGCGTGCGCACCTTGTCATTGACTTTCATGATGCTCGGCATGCTGCGTTCGTCATCCACAATCAGCAGCGTGATGTCATATTCATCGTAGTCGATCAGATCCAGCAGCGTGAGCAAGGTAGTGGTCACGCCGTTCATGGCAAAGCTGCCGCCGTTGACGAGCAGTTTTTTCTTCTTGGTTTCGGTAATCCCCCGCACCATGCGGCAGGTGGATTCGTCGCCGTGGAACATCGCGTCAATGACGCGCTGCGAGGCCTTGCCGTCGTCAAATTCGCACGCCCATGCTTTCATTTTGTCGTAGCGGTCGGCAAAGCGTTCCCGCAGATGCGCCGCGTCGTTGATCCAGTCCGCGATATCGCCCATATCGCCGGAATAAGCCCCCGGCAGTTCGTCCAGACCGAAGTAAACGCCCCGCTGCTCCATATATTCCGCCGCGTCGGGTATGTAAAACAAAATAGGGCGGTCGGTCATCAGAAAGTCAAAGAACAGGCTGGAATAATCCGACACCAGCAGATCGGTAATGGACAGAATTTCATTGATCTCCACGCTCTGCGAAATATACCGGCCGCTCTCGCGCTGTTCCTTGGTGAGCTTTTTGTAAACGGCGGGATGGGGTTTAATCAATATCTGGTACTGCGTCATGTCAATGTGATCGGCGAGGTAGTCGCAGAATTCGTCGTACCGCGCGATGTCATTCTCTGCTTTTTCCACATCGGAACCCTTCCACGTCGGCGCGTAGAGAATCACCTTGCGGCTCTCGTCCACCACGGTGTTGTGGTCGAACAGCTTGTCAATAATATAGTCCCGGTCGGTGGAAAGAATGAGGTCGTTGCGGGGATAGCCGCACTCGGTCATCTTTCCCTCATAGAGGCCCCGCAGCTTGTAGGAATCCAGAAAAACCCCCGTCATAAACCGACAGGGGGAAATCAGGTAATCCGCCTGCAAAAAATTGTGCATGGTACCCCGCACGCTGTATTTGCCGTCCGGCAGGTCATAGCCGAGGGTCTTGAGGGGAATACCGTGCCAGGTATTGACATAGACCTGCTCCGGCTTCTTGGTAAAATAAAACGGGAAATTGACATTGTTGATGAGGTATTTCGCGCTCGTCAGCGCGTCAAAATACGCGCCGCTGTTCTTGGCGACGAATTTCACGTTGCCGTACCCGCCGTATTCCGCTTCCAGCAGCGCCCGTTCCTCCGGGTCATTGATCTGCCAGATATGCTCATACCGGTCAAATTCGCCCGAAGCCATCAGCCCGCGGAAAATGGCGTAAGGGCTGCACAGCATGCCCGATCCGTAATGGGCGCAGTAGAAGATCACATTCTCTTTCACGGTGTTCTTCTTATAATAACGGGCATACTGCGCTCCCAGCGCAACGGTGGCTGCGTTTTTGACGGATTTTTTGATTTTACCCACAAAACTCATAACAACAACATCTCCCACAATCACAGCAAATCCTTCAGAAAGCGGCGGAACCCTTCCTGAAGGATGGCGGATATTTTATTGATGAATTTACAGCGCGGCGGCAAGCGCTTTGACTTCGTCTAAAGAAAGATCTGTATATTCGCAAATCTTCTCAATGGAAAGTACGCCGTCTTTGAGCATGCCGACAGCCTTTTGTTTGGCATTTGCCAAAGCCCGCGCTATTGCCAGTTCTCTTTCTTCCTCGCGACCTTCCTCGCGACCTTCCTCAAAGCCTTCCTCGCGACCTTCCTCAAAGCCTTCTGCTTTCACTTCTTCCATAATCCTGCACATAAAGCTGACTCCTTTCCTGTCCTCTTTAAAATAACGCACTCTTTCCGCCAGCACGGCATAATGCATCTGCTCCGGCTCGGCGCAGCGGAAGTCGTGCATGAGTCTGCCGACAGCGGATTCATCCGTGTGCGACGCATCCACATACAGAATATGCGAACCGTCACCGAATTCGTTGTCGGTTCCCACGATCATACGCTCAATGCGGTAAAGCGGCAGCCCTTTGCCCAGCACATCGTTTTCCGTGATGAAGATGACATAGGTTTCGGGCAGCCTGTCGTATGCGTCGCCTTCCACCAGAATATGACCGTCCAGCAGACTGCTGTTGTACCGCGCACGCCGTGGGGACGCCCCTCTGTCGGCGCGCTGCACCTCAATATTGTATATCTGCCCTGTGCTGTCGGTCGCCAGTACATCCAGCACCACCGAATGCCCGTAGAGATTTTTGACGGAAAACTGGGTCTTGTTTTCCAGCACTTTCAGATCGTCCCGTCCCAGCAGAATACGCAGCACCAATTCGGTACACGCGCCGTCGCCTTCAAAACAGACTGTAAAAAACGTGTCGTCCAGCAATCGGAACCGCTTGATTCTCTCTAAATTTCTCTGATGAGATGCCTCTTTTCGCCGCTGCTTTTCTTCCTCATTCAATGCCATCGCCTCCCTTGTGTCTCTCCCTTATTATTCTACCAAAAACAACAGCGCATTGCAATGATTATTTGACCGCCAGCATTAAAAATGATGTTTAATCACGCGTTTTTCGGGCGGCGGCGGAGTCATGTAGTCGCCGTAGATGGTGGTGAGAATCAGGTCGGTATCCTGCGGTACGGGGAAAAGTCCGTCCTCAAAGGGAACGCGCACGGGTTCTCCGAACGCCTCTTTGGGAAACGTCTCCTTCTGCACCTTGTAATAACTCGCCAGACAGACGATATATTCATTGTCCGGATTGTTGTATTTCAGATAATTCCTGTTAATGCATTTGTACAGGAAATCCCGCGTGACAAAGTGCGACGCAACGCGCAGCACCTTCTTCTGAAAGGTATCGGCCTCGGCGGTTTTCATCTTCTGGGAAAGCGTGCCGCGCAGAATCCGCGCCATTGTCCCCTGCACCGTCTGCCCGAAGGAGGACAGCTTCGGCACATTGTCGAGGGGGAAAATGTCGATCATGGGACCGTTGTTGGAGGTGACATGGGCGATATGCGACTGGCGGAACCGCGGGTCGTCGGTAATAAGCCGCACCTTCATCAGCGGCGTCCAGCAGTTTTCCATGGTGGTGTAATGCTGTATCTCGTATTTGTCCCCCATCGCTTGGGGGGCAATCTGCAAAAAACGCTCGTAATCCTCCCGCATCATCAGCAGGTCGATGTCGTCGTCCCACGGGATGAATCCCTTGTGACGCACCGCGCCCAGCATGGTACCCTCTCCCAGATAATAGGGAATGCCGTATTCGGTGCAGACCTTGTCGATGTCCTTGAGCATCGCCAGCGTAATGCGCTGCAATTCCTTTACCAGCGCCATGGATTCTTCATAGGTGCGCTCTGCGCTTTCGGTGGTCTTTTCTTCGCTCATTGTCAATCCAACCTTTTTCTTTATTTGTTATTCCACTGCCGCGCCGCCCTCATGATCTCTGTTCCAGACCGACCATTTGGCGTTGCCGTCGGTGACCATAAAATAATACTCGCGTACCTGCGTGCCGAACTGGTCGCTGTCGGCTTCGCAGTCGAAATAGTAATACATGCCGTTGAGCCGCATGCGGTTCCAGTAGTGCAGAATGTCGCGGCGGAACTCGGTGTCGGCATTCAACACAAAGCGCCCCTTCATCATCTCGCAGTCATAACCCGCTGCGTGACACAGCGCTGTGAAAAGCGCGGCGTAATGGCGGCTGTCCCCCGTCTGCGTCTGGAAGTAGTGACGCAGCAGCTTTAAATCGTCTTCGGTGCGGTCTTTCACCGTCTCATAGCGCGTATGCGTTCCCACATAGGAATACAACGCCCATAAAATCTCGTCGTCGCTCATGTCCTTGTTCACGGTTTCTTCCACAATCATCTTCAACTGCTGATTGATTTCGTCGCTGTTGGTATAGGTCGGGTCTTTTGCCGAATTGCGTGCCACGGCGGCGTTGCCGCTCAGACCGCCTTCATCCTCCAGCCCTCCGAACGCGTCCTTAATGAGTTCACTGATCTCCTCATCGCTCACCCGCACTTTGGATTGTTCGTCGTACTGGGTGTAGCTGCGCTCGTCGAGAAAGATTTCCTCCATATCCTCCACGCCGCCCGAGGTGCCGCGCAGGACAAAATAATACAAACCGAACACGCCGCCTCCGATGACAGCCAGCGACAGCAGCGCAATACCCACCGTCTTGGCTATTTCGAGCAGGCTCATATAGCTCATGTCGGACGCCGCCTGATCAAACAGCACCGTCAGTATGCCCGATTTGCCGGGAACCGGCACCAAACGCCACGGGTCAATGTCAATCGTGCGGTTGATGCGCCGCCACAGTTCTTCCTTTTCATCCGCGGTAAGGGTGTCGGGGACATCCGCCAGCGTTTTTTCGTGTATCAGCGAAAGCCTGTCCTTGCGCACGAGATACCGCATGGTTCTGTCCACCTGTTTGCGCTGCCAGTAGTCCACATTTGGAGCTCTGCGGAGGGTGGAAATGTCAAAATACATGTCGATGTACGCCTCGCGGCAGACAATCATGGTATCGTCATGATTGAGGCATTTTTCAAAGGCATAGGCAAACACCTTGTCACATGTCCTGTTGTAAAACTGCAAAAAGGTCTCGCGCTTTTTCTGATATTTTTTTCGATTGGCCAGACGCGCCAAAAAAATCGCCCCCATTTGCTATACTCTTAATAATGTAGTATAGCAAATGGGGGCGACAAATACAAGTGTTTAATTGTTACATTTCCTGCATGGCTGTCAATCGTCTTTCTGTGCCAGACGCCTTTCGATGAGGGCGATCACTTCTTCCAGCGTGCGCAGACGGGCGTATTTCTTATCGTTGGATTCGACGATCACCCACGGCGCTTCGGGGGTGTTGGTCTTTTCGAGCATCTCGTTGACGGCGACCTCATAATCGCCCCATTTCGCGCGGTTGCGCCAGTCCTCGTCGGTGATCTTCCACTGCCTGGAAGGTGTATTCTGACGGGCGGTAAACCGCACGAGCTGCTCGTCGCTGTCAATTTGCAGCCAGAACTTGACCACAATCGCTCCCGCGCTGGTCAGGCTGTATTCAAAGCGGTTGATCTCGTCATAAGCCTGCTTCCATTCGTTTTCGGTACAGAACCCCTCGATGCGCTCCACCAGCACTCTGCCGTACCATGTGCGGTCGAATATCGCGGTATGTCCGTCCTTGGGCAGACGCGTCCAGAAACGCCAGAGGAAGTGACGCTGCTTTTCGTCGGGTGTGGGCGAACCGATGGGCAGCACCTCATAGCCTCTGGGGTCGAGCGCCTGCGCGATGCGGCGGATATTGCCGCCCTTGCCGGCCGCGTCCCATCCCTCATAGGCGATAATCAGAGGGATTCTGCGGCGGTAAAGCTCGTTTTGCAGCACGAAAAGCCGTTCCTGCAAATTTTTGAGGCGTTTTTTGTAAGTATTGTCCTCCACCTTCAGCGACAGATCGACGTCCGCCAAACTGACGGAAACCTGCGGCTTGGTGGGAGAGGTGATTTCGGGCAGCTTGGGATTGACCGCCAGCCCCCGGCTCTTCTGTTCGAGCGCGCGCTCCATCGCCTCGATGACAATGGAATACATATGTGCGGCGGCGTTGTCCCTGTCGGATGTGTCGAGCGCGTGCCACGGCGCGCCGGGCAGATCGGTCCGGTCGAAAAGCTCGCACAGCATACGGTAGACCTTGACATAATTCTCGTTCTGCTTCACATCGGATTTTTTGACGCGCCATGCGGTAGATTTTACCGATTTCAGCTTGTTGAAGCGCTTCTTCTGCTCGTCGGATGAGATGTGCAGGAAGAATTTGATGATCAGATAGCCCTCAGCGGCGAGCTGGGATTCAAAGTCGATGAGGCTGTAGATTTTTTCTTCGTCCTCCTCCTTGAGCTTCTTGCCGTCCTTGAAATCAATGCAGCGGTACCAACTGCGGTCAAAGACCGAAATATTGCCATTGCTCGGCAGATTCAGCCAGTAGCGGCGCATTCTGGGATAGCGCTTTTCCTCGTCGGTCGGCTTGGTCATGGAATACACCTTGAAGCCACGGGGGTCGAGCGAACGGATCAGGCGGCCCATCATGGTGCCTTTGCCGGACGCGCTCCAGCCCTCAAAGACGATGACGGTGGGGATGCCCGCCGCTTTCATCTCGCGCTGCAATTCGCCCAGACGCGCTTCGAGTTCCTCCTGCGTGCGGGTCACGGTTTTTTTGTTTTCCTCGATACATTTGTCAAATATATCAAACATAAGCATTATTTCCTCCGAAATTCATGGTCTTGCCGCGAAACACGGCTATGCTTCTATTATAAAGTATCGGGTAGAACCATTCAACAGTTTTTTGTTAATTTTATCGGGCTTTTCATTTATTTTATAGGATTCAAAAAAAATTGCAAAAACCTATTGACAAAATGAAAAAAACGATTATAATTATAAAAGTCGCCTGCGGGGATCGCACCGAGCGGCGCAAAATAAAATATTGCGGAATTGTGTAAGGGTAGCACGACAGACTCTGACTCTGTTTGTCTGGGTTCGAATCCTAGTTCCGCAGCCATCAAAGAAACCTCTTTTGTCTCTTAAGGCAAGAGAGGTTTTTCTTTTATTTATGCAGTTGACAAATGCATTTATTTTTTCGAGATGCCGTTTATCGAGGGACTATTGAAATTTACCGTCCTTTGGTGTATAATGAAAACAGGATCATTGACAAAGGAGTGTATCATCATAAGGAAAACTTTCAAAAAAGTTCTCTCGCTGGTTCTGGCGGCTGTCGTTCTGACGGCGGGCTGCACCTCGCTGTCCGGCTGCGGCAAAAATCAGAAAAAGACCCAAAAGGCTTATGTCCCCACCCTGACAGACACATCGTTGTATGAGCTGCAATATCAGATCCCCGATGATTTTGACGACGTGGAACTACACTATCCCAGATTTTACAGTCAGATCACCGAGGAACTGCACGATGTGATCGGAATGGGCGTTACCTACAAGCATATCGGGTGGCAGGGCGAACTTTACACCGGCGTCACTTTCAACGCTGCCACAAAGCTCGAGTACCATCTCGCCACGACAGGAACACCGACAGATGTGAAGATCAACGGACAGCCATTCAAAAGCTACGTACCGGCCGGCTCGGCACGACAGATGCAATATGTCACCCAGTTTGGTAATGATGTGTATGAAATCAGCTTTGTCTACGGTGACGAAAGCACCGATGCCGCATTTCTGAACGACGTCACGTTCTCCTGACAGCCGGCCATACGACAGCCATCCCAACCTGACCGCAGGCAAAATTTTTCATGGCAGTGTGGAGCAAAACCGCCTCCGTTTTGCACAGACAGGATATTTTCTTTACCTCCATCCATAAACGGTGTTTTGCAGGGCATACTAATGCTATCGCAATCAAAACAGGCATTTACAGCCGTACATCCGGAACGCTTGAAAGGAGAGGCAGGGATTTATGTTTGTCTCGCTGATACGCACGGTGATTTTATACGCCGTGGTCATTTTTGCCGTCCGCGTGATGGGCAAGCGCCAGATCAAGGAAATGCAGGCCTCAGAAATCGTGGTCACGCTCATGATCTCCAACATCGCCGCCATGCCGATGCAGGAGGTGGGCATTTCCATCTTCACCGGCATTGTGCCGATTTTCACGCTGGTCGTGATGGAGATGGGCATGTCCTACCTGATGCTCAAAAACCGCGGCTTCCGTCAGCTCATCGCGGGGATGCCCGTCGTAGTCATTCAAAAAGGGAAAGTCAATCAGGCCGCCATGCGTTCGCTGCGCCTGAGCAACGAGGATTTGTTTGAGGAACTGCGCAAAAAGGATATCTTTGACATCAGCGCGGTGGAATATGCCATTGTGGAAACCGACGGCGTGCTCAGCGTGCTGCTCAAAAGCGGGCAGCAGCCTGTCACCGCTTCCCAGATGAACAGAGACGACGGCAGCGACGGGCTGCACGTTCTTCTGGTGAGCGACGGCGAGATCGACGCCCAATCCGCGCAGCTCGCAGGCTGGACGGAAAGCAGAATTACCCAGACCGTTACCCGCGAACATCTCGCCATGAGCGAGGTTTTTATCCTGTCCGGCGGCGCCGACGGCAGCTATCAGATCATTAAAAAGGAGGCGCAGGCCGGATGAACCGCCAAAAAATCACCCTGCTGCTCTGCGCGCTCCTGCTCGGCTTCTGCACCTTCGCGCTGGTCAACACCCATCACACCCACGGCCGCATGCAGGCGATGATCGGTCAGACCCTTGCCATGAAGATACAGGACGATATGCCCGATGAACAGGGCATCCGGCTCACTCACGAGATCGACCGGCTTGGCCGCGCGTGGGAGACATCCAGCCGGACACTCTCCACCTATTCCCGTCACGACGAGGTGGAACGCGTTTCGGAGGATATGCAGAAGCTGCGTCCTCTCTGCGACGCGGGGCAATACACCGAACTGCGGCTCACTCTCTGCCGGATACAAGCCTCCCTCGACCATCTCCTCGATACGGAGCTGCCCACATGGGGCAATATTTTGTGAAAGTCAGTTAGAATAATAAATGAAAATTTAGTGGAGAGTGGGAAGTGGGGAGTGGAGAGAAAAAGAAAAAAGAAGAAAAAGCGAAGCGCAATTAGCGAGCGAATGCGAGCGTGGGAGTCGAGGGGGGTAGGCCCTCCTGGCAGGTCAAGGGCAGCGCCCTTGCGGGAGAGTGAGGGCAGGGCCCTCACAAGCGCCGCAAACGGCGCGAGCAAGACGCGCCAAGACCCAAGACGAAGCTAGGGCGAATACAGGGAGTTTGCCTATCCGTATTCGCCCGACTGCCTTCTTGATCGAGGCTCATTCCGCTCGTTCGGCTACGCCTCACTTGTGAGGGCCCTGCCCTCACTCTCCCGCAAGGGCTCTGCCCTTGACCCGCTAGGGAGCCTTGCCCCCTAGGACCCCACGCTCGCATTCGCTCGCTAGTTGCGCTTCGCTTTTTCTTCTTTTTTCTCTCCACTCCCCACTCCCCACTTCCCACTTCCCACTTCCCACTCCCCACTAAATTCTCATTTACCCCTCAAACAGAATGTCCAACAAAAAAGGTGCTGTCGCGCAAAGCAACAGCACCTTTTTTCATACTCATTTTTTCAGACAGCCCCATCATGTGGAAAAGCCGACTTCAAAATCCTCCACGATGTCCTTTCTGCCCTTCTTGATCAGGTGGAACTGCATGACCACCACTACGATATTCAGCGTGACAGTGAACATATAGGCAATATTCTTGCGCAGGCCGCTGTGCATACTCACGCCGCTTTCACGGGAATGCATAATCGCCGGAACCTCTCGCATCCAGTACCCGTTGAGCAGCATTTTGGTAATGATGTTGGCGTCGGGATAATTGGTGTCGAAATTATCGTAGAGCGAATAGGCCGTAAACGCGCGGCGGCTGAGTCCCTGCAAGCCCGATGTGGGGTCAGTAAAGCGTTTGTGCGTCACCATCTTGATCGCCATATTGAAAAAGCCAATGGCAACTTTTTTGGCAAAACCCACCTTCATCTTGCTGTCATGCGTCAAAAAGCGGGATCCGATCACAATGTCATAGGGATGCTCTCCCTGCGTCAGTTCGTGATAAATCGTTCTGATATTACACACATCATGTTGTCCGTCCGCATCCATCTGGATGATGAACTCATAGTCATGATCTACCGCGTATTTGTAACCCGTTTGCAGCGAAACGCCGTACCCCATATTGTAGATATGTGATACCACAATCGCGCCGGCTTTTTCGGCCATCTCGGCGGTGTTGTCGCGTGACCCGTCGTTGACGACCAGCACATCTACATCGCCGCACTCCCTGTGTATATTGCTGAGTACATGAACAATGCTTTCCTTTTCATTGTAAGCGGGAATCAGGATCAGCGTTTTTCTGTCCAGGCATGTCATGGATACTCACCCCCATCATTTAACCAAATCAATCGATCAATGCGTAAAGCATTTCCAGATCTTTTTTAAAATCAAGCGTCACACCGCTGAGATTTTGTGTGAATTTTGCCCGCAATTCAGGCGACGTGATCAGTTTTTCCATACCCTCCACGATGTTCTCTGTGGAAAGGTCAATCAGCACGCCGGTTTCGCCGTCAGTCACCTGTTCCTCGTTGCCGGCACAACGGGAAGCCAGAACGGGACGCGCCAGTACCAGCGATTCCGCCAGAGCAATGCACCACCCCTCAAAGCGTGACACCTGCGAGTAGATGTCGCAACCCGCGATGTAAGGATAGGGATTGGCAAAACAACCCATCAGAATGAAGCTGTCCTCCACGCCGTTCTGCTTAATCAGGGCGCGCAGGTTATCTTCCTCCGCGCCTTCCCCGATCACATACCAGCGCACGTTATGACCGCGCCGACGCAGCTCCGCCAGCGCCGGAATCGCCAAATCATACGCTTTCTGATAGTGCAGTCGGCCGACGGTGAGAATCCGCAGTCCGTCAAAGCCGTCAGCAAAGCCTTCGCCCTCCTTGGCAAGCCGCAGAATACGCTCCCTTGGCACCATGTTGTGAAAGAAGAAGGTTTTGTTTTCATATGCCGGATAGGCTTTGAGAAAGACCTGCCGCACTGTGTCGGAAACACAAAACACGCGGTCAAATTTGTCATAATATTTTTTGTCCAGCTTGGGGTCATAACCCGCCGCCAGATAGTCGATATGCACATAAGTTGCCTTTTTCCGCGCTTTGACATAATCGGCTACGTAATAGGTGGCGGCGCCTTCGATAAAGGCCACGGCCAGGTCATATTCCTCATCAAAACGCTTGGCGCTTCTCGCCAGCAGCATCCAGAAAAGCTTGCTGAAATCCAGCCGCCTGATTTTGATCTGATGCGCCAGCACGCGGAAAAAATAAGGTATATACGTGATAAAGTGAAATTTTTTGATAAGACTCCACAGGATTTGTCGGGCAATCGCGGCAAGACCCGCGTTGTCCAGCACCGACTTGGTACAGGGATTTTTGTTGAGAATATGCACGTATGCCGGCATATCGCTGTAAAGCTCCCCGCGGTTGATAATCGAGTAAACCGAGAGATCGTACTGCGCTGGGTCGAGCAGTTCCAGCAACGCCTGAAGGCATTTTTCCGCTCCGGCCCGTCCCATCGTATTGGTGACAAACAAAATCTTCTTTTTGTCCTGCACGCTGGCAGCGTTCTTGTTGTCCTTCATGCTCTTCACCCCTTCAGCTTTCTCACCGTATTGACGGCAATTTTGAATACCGGATATCCCATCGAGAAAAATATCGCGCTCGCCCGATAACTCAGCGGCACGCGCCCCAGCCGCAGGTATGTCTTTCGCAGCGGCCGGAATTCCGCGCGGTACGCCCGCACGAGCGCTTTATCATACGGGCCGTATTCCGCCATCACATCCACCACCCAGAGAATCGTGGTGGCGAGCAGTCCCTTGCCCGCATCGGCCAGTTCCCTGCTCTCCCCCGCCAGCGCCTGACAGACTTCACGCGCCGTGCGCACCATTTGACGGTGTTCTTCCCCGAATCCCCGGTGCATGGCACTCTGTCCCCGCTGGATGTAGTGATAGGAGGGATACGCCGAATAAACGGCGGTTCTGACCTTTTGGAAAACGTCGAAATTAAACAGCAGGTCTTCCAGAATTTTGATGTCGCCGCGGAAGGAAGCCCCCTCCAACAGTTCCCGGCGGTACAGCTTGTTCCATACAAAACCGCCGACAGCGCCGCCCGCGAGTAATTCGCAGACCGCGCTGTCATGGCCATAACATACTTCATTGTAACCGCTTGTGCCTGTTTTTCCGTCTTTGGACAGACGGGACACGGGCGGAGAACATTTGTTCTCGCTTTCGGTGAGATAGCTGCCGATCGCCACATCGCACCCGTGTCTCTGCATCACATCATACAAATTCATCATATGGTCCGGATTGACATAATCATCCGCGTCAGCAAAAGCCACATACTCGCCTTTGGCCGCCGCCAATCCCGCATTCCGCGCGGAAGATACGCCGCCGTTGGGGCGGTGAAGAACGGTGATTCTGCCGTCCTCCGCCGCCAGCGCGTCGCACATCGCAGGGGTATCGTCAGTGGAACCGTCGTCCACCAGAATGATCTGTAAATCCTGATAGGTCTGCTCACGCAGCGAACGGACGCATCTCTGCAAAAATCCGCCGCAGTTGTAAACGGGTACAATCACACTAATCATGGCCTACCTCCGGACAATCAGGAATTGTCGGCGGTTTGTCCGGCGTCTGCTGTCGAATCTCCGCCGTCGGCAAGCGAGGCCTCGTCAGCCGCAAGATCACTGTCGGAAACCACAGGGGTCTGCTCATTACCGACCGCTTCGGGATGCTCGAGCAGCCATTCTTCCATTGTGATGGTATTGTAACCGTAGTCAATGGCGAAGTTATTCAGGGCATACATATTCTGCTTGATCTCGTAAATGACAACATCGCGGTCTTCATAATACAACCTCATCTGATCGGGGAAGTATTGCATATACTGCTCCGCCCAGAAATACGCCTTGGACATGATCGCCGTTCTGATTTCATAATCAGAATAGTAGTCGCTCTTGCGGTATGTGCGAACGGTGCGCTCCGTTAACAACTGGTCGGCCGCCGATTTGCTGATTCTGCCATAGATACTCAACGGCTGTCCCATATAGGTCGTATCCGCATATTTGAGGGGACGCTTTTCCACCACAAAATACACATATTCCGTCGGAATCTGCACCACACGGGTGGGCTCATACTGCTCCATCGAGAAAATGAATTCCCACAGCTCGTAATGCCAGCCCTTGTTTCGCGTCAGTGACAGTTCGTCAACCGTAGAAACGATCGTCCATGTGTCCTTGCGGTGCGTGTTTTTAATCTTATAATACTGCTCGGTCACAGAGGAATAGGTCAAACGGAAATAAGCGCTTGATCTGAAAGTGGCGCCGGTAAAGACAATCAGACAGGCGGTGGCTGTTACGATGGCTATGGAACCAACCCAGCGGAAACCGCGCAGCTTCTCCTCAAAGAAAGTCCAGAACACGCCGAACGGCACGCCCAGTACCATCGCCCCGAGATAAGCCAGATAGTAGATGGTTCGATCGGTGGCAATGAGAGAGGGAAGACCGTAATAGGTCGGGTACATGAGAAGATAATTAAAGAATATCATGTTCAGCGCCACACCTATGGCCA
Organism: uncultured Ruminococcus sp.; assembly: GCA_902802795.1. GTDB lineage: Bacteria > Bacillota > Clostridia > Oscillospirales > Acutalibacteraceae > RUG762. The sequence continues at coordinate 29,784 of CADCNI010000018.1, read as the reverse complement.
CCCTGCCCACCATTTTTTCTTTCAGGATAATCAGGGCAAGAATACCGAGTGCCAGCGACAAACCGATGCACACTAAAATCACGGTACCCCAGTAATCGGTGTATTGCTTCGCCATCCAACCGAATGAGTTGACGGATTTTTGTATGAACGACTCCTTTTGTTCTTCTTCCCCCGATTCGGATGAAGAGGAGGCAGACTGGTTGTTCTGCTTGTCTTCACTTTCGCTGCTTTCCGCGTCGTCGCCGCCTGATTCCATCATACTGACAGCCCAGTCAAGAGAACCCTGCCAGTGATATCCCATCATCAGACCGACCATCAAAGGCGCAAGCGAAATAACCGCCGCTAAAATAACGCTGAGCACCATCTTGATAAAGATAAAGATGCCATTTTTGAAAAGACGGGGGATGTAAGGTATCACGATGGCCAGACAGAGCGGCACCGCAAAGATCGCGTCATAGAAGTGGCCCGCCACCGTCATGGAGGCGGCAAACGCAAAGGCAAGGCCGTCGAGGGTTTTCTCTTCTTCAAGGAACCGTATCATGAAATAAGCCGTGGGGATAATGTAGAACATACCGAATTCCTGTGGGACCGAGAAGATCATACGATCCACCACCGCACCGTTGCCGAAGCTGCTCACGCAGTAAATCAGACCGGTGATAATGGACGCGGCCGGACTTTTAAAGATGCGGGTGATAAACGCCATGAGCATGACGCCCATCAGTATCGCGTTAAACGGACCGATGAACCGCATGACGGTTACCACGTCAATACGCGTCAGCTTGGCAAACGAAGACACCACATTGTGCATGGCAAAGGGATAGATGCCATCGCTGAAAATATAGCCCGCGTCCAGGAAATTGATCCATGAGGTATGAACCGCCACGTCGGAGGTCGGAAAACTCTCACTGGTCATGGCAAAATAGCCGCGGCGCACACCCAGCACCAGAAGACAAACCGTTCCAATGATGTGGTACACTACGTTTTTGTCAAAGTAAAACCTGATAAACCGCTTTACAGCGTTGGAAGCGTTGTCGAGTCTGGTGCTGAAAAAGTCGCGGATGATCAGCGTAATTTTCAACTGTCCGTTGATCACGTCTGAAAACGTGTAGATAAACGAATTGAGCTTCTGCCGATAGCTGATTCTGTACTTGAATTTGAAATAGAACAGTATTGTCACAATCAAGGCCAATACCAAAGTAAGGGTGTTGTACATTTTCATAAAGGAAAGTACATACACCAAACATGTCAGCGTCGTCTGGCTGACAAGAATGCTTATCAATGCATTGTCCAGAAAATTCCCGTCACACAGGCGAAGATTGAGGATCTTGGCCGGTATCATGATAAACACAATGGCATATGCTACCGTAAACCAGATAAAGGCCCAGATATTGTTTCTCACGGCCGTGCAGAAATAATTGATACATTTCACTTTCTGAAACACGCAAGCATACTGTATTTTTAAGCAGAAAATGACTGATTAAATTCTGCATAGTTCCTAACTGTTTACCGCCCGAATGCGGATGACAGCAATCCGCAAGGTTTGGCAACCCCCCACCGCTCTCCGTCGGGCGGAGAGGCGGCGCTTGCCCGGGTTCCCTGCGGATTGCTGCAACCGGAACGGCATCAGCCTTTGCATTGGTACTAATCCAGGGTTGAAAGCAGGCAGTTGTTTGTAAAATATCTGTATTCACCCAAACTGTCTGTTTCCGACCCGTCATTAGTCTGAGATACGTTACTTGCGATTCCAGAAACGAATCACGCCTATGCCCTTATCGGAGAGCTGTGCACCCGATTTGAGCATCTTCTGCATAACTTCCTTGAAATCATCCCACTGTTCCGTCTTATACTTGACGTTGAGCGCGTTGAGATAAGACTGTTCTATGTTGGGCTGGCGGTCAATCGAGAGATTGGCCCATTTGTCAGCGTCATCATAGCGGCCGATGGTCAGCAGACAGTCCACCACGTTCTTGTACTGCTCGGTATCCAGCATCTCCGGATGATACTTGTTGAGGTTATCAATCAGATCCACATACAGATGGGCGTACTTTTTGACCTCGATCTCGCCCAGAACGCCGCTGCTGATATATTCGTAGGTCGTGTCGGCGTATTCCTTGTTGACGTCGGCGTCTTCGGGATTTTCCTGGTACTTGACCGAAAGCCCCGACAGCTTCTTGGAATATTTTTGCAGCACGTCCATGAGCGCCGCGGCCGCATAGTGAGCGGTTTCCGCGTCGTCGTTGTCAAGTGCCTTGACGAGCGACTTCATGTTGTTGGAAACGTCGGCTTTCAGCACGTTGAGCAGCGCCCGGCGCTTATCCTCGACATCCGAGATAATGAGCGCTTCTTCCAGCGGAACGAATTCCTTTTCCGTCTCATAGTCGGTCTGTTGGGCAAACTCTCTCTTTTCCTTGCTGAAGGTCAGTTCCAGGTAGTCGATGTCCGACTTGCGGTCAAACAGTCCGATGATAAAATTGAGGAAAAAGCAGATCACACCAAAGGGCGGCGTCAACAGCATGACGATCGACTTGCAGAGCGCCGCCTTGAACTTGCCGATCAGTGTAAAGAACACAAAATACAGCAGCACCAGCGCCGTGTTGACAAGGATGATCTGATAAATGAAGTTGGGATCCCGCGTGTTAAGCGTAAACCGGAAATGGCTGATAATGTATTCGAGGTTAATTCCTGTATTCATCTAATGATACCACCTCTGCCTTCAAATCAATGCGTTCGATCTTCTTGTAAACGAAGGGCAGATCCTTTTCGGTCGTGTTGTTGAGCAGCATGAGCAGCTCGTTGGGATCGCTCTCGCTGAGACCGACATAGTCGTTGTCGCGAAGAATGCCGCCCAGAGCCGCACCCTTTTCCATAAGCTGCGAAGGATCGTCCACTCTTGTGCGGAGAACCGCAAAGTCGGCGATGTTGGAACCTGTGCCGCCGAGCTTGGTCTTAACAACCTCCGTAAACGCGCTGGCGATAAGCACATTGGTACCGGGTACATAACGCGCGTCTTTGGTGTCGTTCTGATAACGGTAGGCTTTCTCGAAGCTGGAAGCGATAATCTTGGAGAGAACCGAGAAGAGATTTTCCTGATAGAGCGTCATCTTGTCGAACTCCATATTGAAGAGCATGATCATGTAGATCATCTTCTGCTCGGAGAAAACAGGCGCCACCATCGAGGGCAGATTGGGATCGAGCTTGCGGTTGACGAAGATTCTTTCTTCCAGCACCACGCCTTCGAGCTGTTCGTAGTCTTCGAGGTTGATGATGTTTCTCATCTTCTGTGCGCGTCTGGATGAAGCGCCTGCCAGACGGTAAAGACCCTCGTTGCTCTTGACGTAAATCGCCACATCCTGCACGCCCATGATCTGCGTAATAACGTCCAGAGCAGAGTTGACGATCTTTTCCGAGTCGAGCAGGTCGAGCTGGGAAACAATGGAGTAAACCTTGGCAATGGAGTTGTCGTAGTTGATCAGTCGTTCCTCGAACATCTTCTTGATCTGGATGTGTCTCTCGGAAATGTCGTAAATACGGGTGAGTTCCTCCTGGAGAGCGGCCTTTTCCTCCAGAAGCTCGGTGTTTCTGAGTTTGAGTCTGTCCTTGCTGTAGCCGACGAGAATACCGACCAGGAAGAAGAACAGAATCTTAACGAGCGTGCTGTAGTCCAGAATGATGTCGGCAAACTCCATACCTGTAACCATCTTCATGACGACATACATGATGGATGACAGGAAAATCGAAATGTAGGAATGCGTGATGGTATAAACGACCGACATGATGATAATGTAAATCACGAAGAAGTCGAGGCCGTTCAGCATGGTGTATTCGCTGGCAAAATAGGTGCCGAGACAGGCGATGGCACACAGCGCGATGCTCTCCACATAGGCAAGCAGACCCTTGGCGATCTCCTTCATGCGCTTTTTGCTTTCGTTCCATGCCGCGCTGTCACCGCGCTTTTTCTTGGCGGCGTAATTTTCCTGGAGCGCGCTGAAATTGCTGTTGACCCACTTATAGGTGCGCTCCATACCCTTTTCGAGTGTGACGATCGGGGTATATTCCGTCGCCTTCTGATAGAGCGAACCGACCGGATTACAGGTGCAGCCCTTACCGGCAGACTTGGTGTCCACCACATGCAGCTTGCTGCCGCTGATCTGCTCCACCATCTTAACGACGTCTCTGTTGGAAACATAGCTGTTACCGTCAACATTATAGGTGCCTCTCGGAATGGAGGTATTGGCTATGGCTCTGTAGGCAGCGTCCACCGCGTCACCGATGAAGATGGTTTTGTATTCCATATCGAGGTCGCACTCGAAGGGAAGCCCCATCTTGGCATAGAGGAAACAGTTGCTCATGAAATTGAGCTGCTCTTCGGTATTCGCCTGAGGGCCGTAGACCATCGGCAAACGGAGAATGATGGATTTCAGACCCGTGTTGTCGTTGTAGATCTTGCACTGACCTTCACCGTTGAGCAGGGTAAGACCCTTGATGGAGGTCGGCGCGGGCTTGTTCTTTTCGGTGATAGGCGTATCGTAATCCGTACCGTACACGTCGGTGGAGGAAAGATACACCAGGTGCTTGGCGCCGGCATTGCTGGCACAGGTAAGGATGTTGGACACAGCCGCGTTAAACACCGCCGCGTCGGCGTTGCTGTTCCACTCAAATCCGGTATCCTGCGCGCCCATGAATACCATGGCGTCCGGGCCGATGCTGTCGATGATGTTTTCGATCAGCGGATCGTCCAGAGCAAAATCGTAGTTGATGTGTCTCGGAAGACCTCTGCCCTTCAATTTAGAATTTTTTCCCGTTATCATATAGATTTCGCAGCCTTCCTTGGAAAGACGCTGCACCAGTGTGTTGGTAAAGAAACCATATGAACCTACAATCAAAACTTTAATTGTACCCACAACCTTCCTTGTTATAATTTGACAGATTCACTCAGAGCTTTCCGAAGTCCGCCGCTTTCACACGGCGCCTTCTTCTATCAATAAACCCGTGCTTTCGGCCGCCTGCCGCAACGGGATTATTTTTTTTGTGTCATTTGCCGGGACGCTGCACATGCAGCACCATGCACGTCACCGTCAGCACATATCCGCACACCGCCACCAGCGGTCGGAACGGACAGAGCAGCCGATAGCCCAGCGGAGCAAATTCCTTGTAGACCGCCTGATACTCAAAGCAGTATTTGTTGCGGTAGTGTATGCTCCATGGCTTGACGGGTCCCATGAAATGAACGATGATGGGATTATCCCGCCGCCGGTACTTCTTGCTCAGCCCCCATTTGACCACCTCGTTTGCGAGTAGTCCGGGATTGTAGTTGTACAGGTTGTTCCAGATCTTCATCGAATCCCGGAAATACACATTGATCGCGTCCTGGTCGGGATAAATCAGGTCGGCGCTCTTTTCGTTGATGATCTCGAATATACCGCTGACGTCAAAGTTTTTCTCCCGCATGAGCGCCAGATTCAGCAGCAGCACGCCGCTGTTGATGTAGGTGGAGCTTTCCGGAATCCCCAGCCGCTGCCAGTGCGGACGGTTGTCGGGACACTTGGGATCATTGATCTGCGGGGGATCGGGCATCGCGATCAGCATCTTGCCGTCAAAGGGTAGGTTATAGAATTCCTCCACCGATCCGCGGATCAGGATATCCGGGTCAAGATACAGCACACGGTCTTCGCTCTCGGGAAGCATGCGGCTCGCCAGCAGCCGGTAATACATTTCCTTGGTGAAATGCATATTCACCGGCGCGTCGTCAAACATGTCCGCGCCTACCCGAACCGGCTCAAACACATGACCTTTGCCCTCAATGTACTGCCGCACCTTTTCAAGCATGGCGTCACTGATGCGGGAATGCATCAGATAAACCGTCACACGGCATTTGTTGTGCTGAAACAGGGACTTGAGCATCGTCAGCATATATCCGCAATAGTTCTCGGACACTGTGACCAGCACGTTCATTCTCTCCGCCCTCCTTTGCGGTTATCCGAACAATACTCGCCACACCGCCTGGACAACCGACCGGAATACCAGCCACGGCCGATGCCGAAGCTGCCGTTTTTCTTCCGGCGTGAGGTATTTTTTCAGATAAGAATAGTAGATACCGTAATATTTATAGTAGTACGACGGCTTCCACGGCTTGCACTTGCCCATGTAGTGAGCAATGACAACCCGCTCGGAACGTCGGTAGCGCGGACTGAAGACATAGTGCAGGAAATCTCCCACGCTGACATACTCGGTGGTGAAGTTGTACTCCCGCGGGGCGTATTTGATGCGGTCTTTGAAGTAGACGTTGATCAGATCCTGGTCGGGAAACTCATACCCGCTGCCTTCGCGCGCCAGAAACGAGAACATGTCGTTCAGATCAAACTGTTCGCGCATAAGCGGAATGTTAAAGAGGATCACGCCTGAATTGATGTAGCGGTATTCCTCCCCCAGTCCCAGATTTTTCTTGCGCTCGGGGTAATAGGAATCGCCCAGATAGTCCGGAACGGCTATCATCATTTTGCCTTCAAAATCCATGCGGTAAAGATCGTCGATCTCTCCCCGGATGATAATGTCAGGATCGAGATAGAGCGCCCGTTCCTCCTCCGGCAGCAGCCGGTAAATCAGCAGGCGGTAATACATCTCCTTGGTGAAATACTTGTTGACCGGCGCGCCCTCAAACAACGCCCCGTCCACCCGTATATCCGAGAAGGTTCCTCCCAGCGCCGCCACATGACGGGTGAGTTTTTCCAGATTTTCCGCGCATACGTTGGAGTGCAGCAGATAAATATGCATCGGCGTCCGGTTTTGCTCAAACAGCGATTCCAGCATGATCAGCGCCGGCCGGATGTAATTGTCATCCACTGTAATCACAATATTCAAGCTGCCGCCTCCTTTGCGTATGGTTTGTCAGCCGATTGTAAAAGTTGAAAAACGGCGTACATTCGGGGTTTGGACAATGGGAAAAGGGATGATTTTTCTCCGTTTGGAGCAAGGCAAATCGTAATATGGCGCTGTTGCCGTATTCGCCTATTTCCGTCTTGGGTCTTAGCTCGTTCTGCTCGGTCGGCTTCCGCCTCCCTTGTGGGGACGCTGTCCCCACTCCCCTGCAAGGGCTCTGCCCTTGACCTGCCAGGAGGACCAGTCCGAGATGACGCTTGCCGTCATCGGCTGGACTCCCACGCTCGCATTCGCTCGCTAATTGCGCTTGGCTTTTCTTCTTTTTCATTTACTTTTACAATCGCCTGGTATGGTTTGTATTTCTTTATTTTTGGGCACTGGCAGCCGCGTTTTTCAGTGCCGCCTCTTTTTCCGCCTTCTGCGCGGCAAACATCTTCTGCTTCTGCTGTTCCGCGTCCGCCTTCATCTTTTCTTCCTTGGTGAGCTTAAGATAATTGAGCTGCTGGTCGGCTTCCTCAATACGTCTCTTGGTCATCTTGCCGGCGGAAGTGGTGTTGACAATCGCGCCGCGGCAAAAAATCTGCTCGTCGATCTTGTTGATGACTCTGCGCAGACGCATATAGCCGATGGTCCAGCCGACAAACGCGCCGAAGAAAAGACCCAGACCCGCAAACACCACGTTGAAATAAGTGGTAACGATGGTGGCGATCAGTGTTCCGAGGCAGAAGCCGACAGTCACCATGCAGGTACCCACGCCATCGTCAAAGTAGAAGAGGAAGATGACTTCACAGTACATGATGAAGGTGACAAAGTATGCCGCCGCGAGTGCCGGATAGATGGAAAGGATGAGGCCTTCAAAGCCGAAGTCGGGCAGGAAGATCATCGCGAGGATGAAGATAATGATGGTGATAATGAACTGGAACCGGATGATGTAGAACAGCTCGCTCTTAAGGGTGCGGAACATGTTCTTTTTGGCCAGTTCGATATCCTCGCCGCCGCCGCCGTTGACCGTCTCAAGATACGCCTGGTAAGAACCGAAGAAGGAGGTTTCCGCCTTGACAACGAAAATCACCAGCGTGGAGATGTTGGTAAACAGTGCGAGACAGGTCGCCATGTCGTAGGAAGGCGACGTCCAGAAGACGTTGCCGATGTATGCGCCGTAATCGGTATTCCAATAGACAAAGTTATGGATGTACAGACCCAGCGTATAGAAGAAGTTGGTGATAAACAACGGCTTGAAGCGCAGGAAGTATTTGAGCGCCTCGCTGTAGTTTTTGCTGGAGTGCTTGAAGTAGGTCTTCAGGTTGGCGTACAGCATGGTAGCGATGATGGAGAAGCACAGCACCATCGAGCCGAGGATGGAGTAGGATACCGCATTGCGGAAAACATACACGCTCAGAATCGCAAACACCAGCGCGGCCAGAATACCGATGAAATACGCCATACCGATTTTGCCGTAATCCTTCAGTGCGGATACATAGGTCATCAGGTAAAGCGACATATTGATAACCATGAAGAACCAGTAGGACAGGAACGTAAAGAAGGGGTCAATGCCCACTTCAATCTCTCTGAACACGATGAAAAGAGAGGCCAAGAACGCCAGAACCATATTGAGCGCCAGACCGACGTTGATCGCCGGCATGATGTCATAGATCTGTTCCTGATAAATTTTATCCGCGACATACCTCGACAATACCGAGTTGAGCGGCGAGGTAATAATCATGGAGAAGATGAACACGTAAAGAATGGTTGACGACAGGAATTCTCTGTCGGCAAACGCCTCCATAGAATACGGCAGCACCATGTACATCAGCATCAGTGTGCCGGCGAGCAATATGGTAGGGCCAATCGTAACCATGACGGCGTAGGTCGTACCTGCGATCATGTTGACGATGTTGCCCTTGCCCATCAGCTTTTTTAATTCAAAACCTATACCAGCCATAAAGCGCCTCTTTCCTTCCGTTTATTTCTTGTAGGGATCCGTAACGGTGGTACCAACCTCCGCGAAATGATTGTACATCTCGGCGTAGGTATGCAGCCAGCCGTCCTTGGTGTAGTGATCGGCCACACGCTTCTTGCCGATTTCGCCCATCTTTCGACGAAGATCGGGACTCTTGGCGAGCGTCACCAATGCCTGCGCGATACGTGCCACGTTCATGGTAGGGGTGACGATGCCGCAGTCGCCCATGTCATCATGATCGCCTCTGATCAGACCGGCACAGTCACCGACCTGTGTGGCAATACAAGGGATACTACAGGCCATAGCTTCCAGCATAACGATGGGCTGACCTTCACTGATACTTGTCAGAATCAGGATGTCCATCTTGCCGAGGTAATCTTTCGGCTTGATGCGTCCGGTAAAGACCACGTCTTCCAGATGGTTGACCTCCACCATTTCCACACAGTCGTTGTAATAGTCAGGGTCTTCCTCGGTCGGACCCATGATCCAGAGTTTCAGCTCGGGGACTTCTTCCTTAGCGAAGCTGTAGGCGCTCAGCAGCGTCTTGACGTCCTTGATCGGCGTTACACGGAGCATAGCGCCGATGTTGATATAGGGGTCGCTTGCGTCCTTGCGCGGGAAAGACTCGTAATCTTCGATGTTTACGCCGTTGGGAATGATCGTCGTCTTTTCGGGGTTGCAGCCGAGTTCGAGCTGAATGTGCTGCGCCGCTTTGAAAAGGGACGTGATCTTGTCGGCGTAGTAATACGCGCAGTCGGAAAGGCAGTAGAAGTAGTTGATCCAGATATCCTTGTAAATGCCCTGCGTCCAACTGCTCTTGATGATTTCCTCTTCACGCTCGCGGGTGTAGATACCGTGCTCGCTCAGAATCATCGGCTTGTTGTAAAGCACCTTGCCCTTGGCGGCGAGAATGCCGGAATAGCCGGTGGCGACGCAGTGGTAGATGTCGCACACTTCCATCGGGGTTTTGAGCACCTTAAAGAGCAGCAGATAAAGCGAACGGGTGTTCCACAGAAAGTCTACAAAAACCGTCTGGGAATACTTGTCATGGTAAAACTCCGCGACGACGTCGTAGAAGTCCTTGCCCATGAGCAGGCCGTTGATCGAGACGTCCTTATGCTCAAAGTAATTGAAGATTGTCACCCAGTCCACATTCTTGCCGTAGAGCAGCGAACGGAACGCGTCCTTCTCTTTGTTGCTCATCTTGGTCTTTTTGCGAACCTTGTGAACCACGTCGTCATCCGTCAGAAAGGTGTCATGCATGGAGACGACATTGGCGGGAATGACAAATTTACATTCCGCCGCGTCCGCGCGGCTGGCCACGATCGTCTGCACGGAAAAATCTACCTTTGGCACGCCCTGAATGAGCATCTGAACCCAGGCGGAAACGCCGCCGAAGGTGTAAGGATAGCTGCCCTCCGCTATTAAGCAAACCTTCATTGAGTAATTTCCTCCTTTATTAATAGAAATACTGCTGGCTGCCCGTGTCAATCAGGGTGATCGTGACTTCGGGCTTGAGCACCGTGACCTTATAGAAGCCGTTGCTCAGATTTTCGGAGACAAAGTTGGCCTCGTCGGGTTTGAGACGTTTATTGGTCTTGACAATAAACGTCGCCGTATCGTCGAAGTTGTCACACTTAATGGTGAGTTCCTTGTCGGTAAATTTGATTTCCGGCATCACGCACAGATATCTCTTGGCATGATAACCCGCCTGTGCCGAGGTTCTCTCGGTCAGCCAGGAAGTGCCTCTGTTGAGCAGGTTGAACTCTTTGGCCAGATCCTGAGAATAGATCATCCACTCGTAGTTGTAATTGGTCTGGTTGGTGATGACGTCATACAGATCGAAATAGTGGGTGGACAGTCCCAGACCCGAAGCCATGTTGCAGGCCTTCCAGTAATCCTGGTAGCTCGGCGCGACTTCTTCGCAGATGATCGGAATGTTGATCACATTGCTCTGCGCAATGGAAAGCGGCTGGATATAATCCTTCTTCTCGTCGCCGTCCATCTTGGAAACATACACGCTGATGTTCCGGAGTTTCTGGAGTATTTCGTTCTGCACCGCCTGAGACGTTTCGGTGGAATACTTGAACGTGCGCAGATTGTAGCTGCCCATGTTCCATTTGAAAAGCTCATAGCTTCGCTGCATGGCTTTTTCTTCATATTCATGTCCCGTCATGACATCCTTGTGGTAGCCGCCGAAACCGAATTCACATTCGTACTTGCTGAATTGCTTTTTGAAATAGGAAAGCGTTTCCTCGTTGAACTGCGACTCCATCGCCGCGTCGGTAATGTACGCGTAATACAGACCCGTGAATTTCAGGTCGGAATCCTTCATCATCGTTACCAGATTCGGCCAGACCTGGTCGCGGATAAACGACTGGGAATCTCTGTTGTAGAACTTCATCATGCTGTCGCCGTTTTCATAGCTGAGGAAGGGGAAGCTGTCAACATAATTGACCTTGGCGTCCACGATCGGATAGGCGTATTCCGTCTCCATGCAGCCGAGTACCGCGATGCAAAGACCCATGCCGTACTTCTGCTCCATGAAATCGGCGTTGAGCACATACACCTGGCCGTCACCGTACACCGTTCTCCACAGCAGCGGCACCATTTCACTCTGATCCGCGCCCGGATCGGAAGAATATTCAAAGATGTACTTGCGGCAGGTGGCGTCCACGCGGATATCTTCCACGGTCAGCGGATAATCGTTGCAGACGATCTCACCCTGCGCATACATGCCTTCAAATGCCTGGAAGCCTTCGATGGTTGCCTCACCGGTTCTGGAAACAATGCCCAATGCCTCACAGTAAGTGTCATAGGCATCGGAACCTTCCCTTGGCAAGACCGCAAAGAACACATTGGCGCCTCTGTTGACCGCCGCCATCAGTGCGTCCATGCTGCCCAGAGACGAAAGATTTGACGTGGTGACGATAATGCCCTTGAGCTGATTGAGCTCGCTCGAGCTGAGCGTGTAGGCCATCTGAGAAAGCATATAGCCTTTTTTGGCATAATTCAGGGCATTGATGACATTGTCCTTGACTTCTTCATCGTCTCCCGTGATGATCAGATAATCCTTGTCAAGCTTGTTGAGATCGGCTACATGCGCCGAGGAATCAAACTTATCGGTAAAATCGTTGTTGCTGGCCGCCGAGTCGGAAATGTAGTTGATGGAGATTACCAAAAATATGGCAAGCATAAATACAAATGACAACGACATAACCACGTATTCGCTTCGTTTTAACATAGACAGGTCTCCCATCTTTGATAAAGTAATGGTTAGCATTTGAATTTGGGCGCAATTCAGCTATCGTTAATATTATAGCACTAAAAATTTCTCAGTCAACCATTAATTTATATAAATTATGTATAGCCAAGAATGAAGCAGATACGACAAATGTTTGAATGATTTGATAACGAAAAAAATCTCGCACCGCAAAAAGTGGAGATTTTTTCGCAATTTATCCTAAAATTACCTGATTTTATTGTAGCATCAAACAAAAATTAAGAATATTTTGTAAATAATTTATTGCCTTTTCAATGATTTTTTGGCTTTCTAAAATCTTTCCGAACGCTTTAAAAATGGGACTCAGAAGATTCGATTAGCTATTTTTTATATTTTTTAATCAAAAATTTCGTCACTTCGTCAAAACCCTCCCATTACGCCTTTTTCCATGTTCTGGGCATAAAGGCAATGAGAATGGGGAAGATTTCCAATCGACCCACCAGCATATCAAAAATAATGACTAATTTGGAGAAAGTGGTAAAATCACCGAAGTTACCGGTGGGTCCGATCGCGCCCAGACCGGGACCCATGTTGTTGAGTGCCGTGAGCGCCGCCGAAAAGGACACGTCAAAGCCGTACTGATCGAGCGACAGCAGCAGCGTGGACACAAACAGAATGATCATGTAAAGAATGAAAAACGCGCCCTGTGTGCGGATCTGTTCGTTCTCGACCACCTGCCCCTCGAGTTTGACGGTGGACACCAGACGGGGGTTGAGCTGGCGGCGGATCTCGCTCACGCCGGATTTGCAGAGAATCATCACACGTGCCACCTTCAGACCGCCGCCCGTGGAACCGGCGCACGCGCCGCAAAACATAAGGATAATCAGAATGGTCTGAGAAAATCCCGGCCACAGCGTATAGTCTGCCGTGCCGAAACCGGTGGAACTGCACAGCGACGCGACCGTGAAGCCCGCGTAGCGGAACGCGCGGGAAAAGGAATGATACATCGGCGCGATATTAAAGGTGATCATGAGCGTGGCAAGGGTGTAAATCGCAAAGAACACTTTGATCTCCACATTGCGCAGCACGTCGGAAAACTGCCTGATGAGCAGCAGGTAAAACAGGTTGAAATTGATGCTGAAAACCAGCATAAACACCGTAATAATAACCTCTACCCACACGTTATGGTAACCGGATATGCCGTCGTTGAGCACTGCAAATCCACCTGTTCCCGCCGTGGCAAAGGCGTTGGCAATGCAGTCAAACCAGCGCATGCCGGTGAATTTCAGCAGAACCGCCTCGAGCACAGTGAAAAAGACATAAATGCCGTAGAGAATCCGCGCAGTCAGTTGCGTCTTGGCGACCAGCTTGCCCACAGAAGGTCCCGGCACCTCGGCGCGCATGATATACATCGACTGTGCGCTCCCGCTCGGCAGCAGGGCCAGCGCGAACACCAGCACGCCCATGCCGCCGATCCAGTGGGTAAAGCTGCGCCACATGAGCAGACTCATGGGCAGCGATTCCACCTCGGACAGCGCCGTGGAACCGGTGGTAGTGAACCCCGACACGGTTTCAAACAGCGCGTCGATGAATTTCGGGATGGCGCCCTCGATGACAAAGGGCAGCGCCCCGAACACCGACAGCAAAATCCACGCCAGCGCCACGATGACAAAGCCCTCGCGCGCGTAGATCGTCTGATTTTTCGGCTTGACCGCCGTAAGCAGATAACCCGCGATTCCCACCGGCAGCATGACCTCCAGAATGGGCATCACGCCCGCGTCGCGGTAATACAGGCCAAAAAGCAGAGGAAGCGCCATCAGCGCCGCTTCCAGCTTAAAAATCTGCCCCAAAATATATCTGAGCATCTGATAATTCATGACCGCACCGCCTTATTCCACAATATCCGCGAGGGTACGCAGATTTTCCACGGAAGTCACGACGACAATCGTATCCCCCGGCTCCATGCAGTCGTTGCCGCGCGGGAAAATGACCTTGTTGTGACGGATAATGCAGACAATAATAAGATTTCTTTTGAGTCTGAGATCGCGGAAGGTGATACCGTTGTAGGCAAAGTCGCCCGGCACCACAAATTCCAGTGCCTCTGCCTTTCCGTCCACGATGCGGTAGAGGGTGCGCACACCCGTTCCCTCGGAATTGTGCAGCGCGCGCACATAGCTGAGAATGCGGTCGGTCGCCAGTTCCTTGGCGGAAATGACGCTTTCCAGACCGATGCTGCCCAGCACATCCGTGGACATGCGGTTGGCCTTGGTGACCACCTTGCTGACTTTCTGCGCCGCGGCATACATGGAAATAATCGCATTTTCCTCATCACGTCCCATGAGCGCCACAAACGCGTCCTGCACGGCAAGTCCCTGCTCCTCCAGAAACTCGCGGTCGGTCGCGTCGCCGTAAAGGATTTCCGCCTGCGGCAGCGCCTCGCTGAGTTCCAGCGCCCGCGCCTCGTCCTTTTCGAGAATCTTGACGGTGTGACCCGAATCCGTGAGCTGACGGGCAAGATAGAAGCCCACCTTGCCTCCCCCGGCGATCATCACGCGGTCGGTACGGCTGCGGTAAAGCCGAAGGCTCTTCATAAAGCTGACCAGTTCGGGACGGGAAGCGGTGACGTAGATGCGGTCACCCTTTTTGATGATGAAGTCGCCGTTTGGAATAATGGCTTCGTCCCCGCGCTTGACAGCACATACCAGCACGCGCACGCGGTATTTTTCATGGATAATATGAACCGGCTTGCCGATCAGTTCGTTGCCCTCGGCAATCGCGATTTCCGCCAGCTCCACACGTCCTCCCGCAAAGGGTTCCAGCTTGATGGCGGAGGGGAAGCGCAAAATGCGGGCAATTTCATTCGCCGCTTCAAATTCTGGGTTGACCAGTACGCTGATGCCAAAGCCAGCGCGCATAAAATCCAGTTGCTTGGAATATTCCGGTGTACGCACTCTGGCAATCGAATGGCGGCAGCCCATTTTTTTGGCAAGCAGGCAGCAGAGCATGTTCAGTTCGTCCATCTGTGTAACGGCGATCAGCAGGTCGGCTTTTTCCACACCCGCCTGTTTCTGAATGTCATAGCTCGCGCCGTTGCCGACGATGCCCATCACGTCGAAGTCGTTGACCGTTTCCTCAATTACCTTCGGATTTTTGTCAATCACAACAACGTCGTGACCCTCCTTGGCAAGCTGTTTGGTGAGCGACGCGCCCACCTTGCCGTTGCCGACAATAATAATGTTCATGTAATCCTTCCTTTTTCATCCGGCACCAATCCGTTTAATACGGCGGCAGTCATCTGCCTATCATTAAATATACTATACTTGTACCGGATTTTCAATAGAAATTTTACATTACAGCGGCTGGCGCAGCCGATAATAATTGATCGCCCACTCTACATAGCCGACTGTCGGATAGTACGACATATGCGCCCGCAGTCCCCGCGTGGAGATCACCGTAACCTCCTGCGCCGTGTCCGCCAGCTCGGTGCAAAGCGTCTGCGACTGCTTCTCGGACAAACCGCTGAAAACGGCGGTGTTCCACTGGACGTTCCCCATCCCCTGCGCCGAACACAGCGCATCATAGAATGTTTGAATTTCCTCCGGTTTTTCCAGCCGCCGCTCTCCGATTTCCACGGCCATGATATCGCCCGCGTCCTCAATGCCGTAGATCGCAAACAGTTCCCCCGCCGTGTCGTACTGAGATAAATCCGTCCGCACGCGGTTGCAGAACACCGCAAAGGTGTACGCTCCGCCGCATTCGGCTATATACAACGCCTGCTGGTTCGCCATGTATTCGTAGAGCGTCATCTTCCTGCCGCTGTCGGCGGACACCTCCGCCACCTTCTCTCCCACATCACTGTCATAAATCACGCGGGGCAGATGCTCTTTTTCCAACAGCGCATCATCCGCCATGTTCAGCGCTTCGTAATAGGCGCCGTTGTACACAAAGGGATCCGTCGATTCCGTAAGGGAATCCCCGTTTTTTCCGTTTTGCTTCCATCTCAGCAGGGGCAGTTTTTCTTGGTTGTCCGGCTCGGGCGGACTGCATTTTTCCTGAAGCCCCGGCAGCCACGCCAGCGGACAATCGCCGCCTTTCACGGCATACCGTACAAACGGGAAAAGCGTACCCGCCGCAAGCAGCAGACACGCGACCGCAGCAAAAGCGCCCCGCCGCGACAGCTTCCCGCGCATATGCCGGTATGCATGCGCCTGCGCCACAAAGCCTTCGTCGATCTCTCCGATCACGTCAAACAGTGTTTCTCCGTTTAATCCGTTTAATCCGCTCAATCCGTTTAATCCGTTCATCATCAAAACCCTCTTTCCGTCAGAAACACGCGGCATTCCTCTCGGATGCGTCCCAACGCCGTGGCAACCGCACCGGGCTTCATGCCAAGACGCTTCGCGATTTCCGTCACGCTGTCGCCGTACCAATAGCGGCACACAAACATCACCCGCTTTTTTTCGGGCAGCCCGCGCAGAAAGGCATTGATGACCGCCGCTAATTCCCGTCGGTCGATCTCCTGTTCCACGCTGCCGCCGTCCGGAACGCACTCGTCCAGCTCGTCACAAAGCAGCGCCGCCTCTCCCCCGCCCCGCCTGTCGGCGCGGCTCCTGCGCCAGCGGTCAATCGACAGATGGCGCGTGATTTTGCCTAAAAACACCGCCAGTCTTGACGGGCGCTGCGGCGGCATGGCGTTCCACGCCTGCCACCATGTGTCGTTGACGCATTCCTCCGCCTCGTCCGGCGCGTCTAAAATGTGCAAGGCTATCGCGCGGCAGTAGCTGCCGTATTTCCGGCTGGTCGCGGCGATGGCACGCTCATCCCGCTCCCAGTACAAGTCCACAATGCGGTCGTCCTCCATTGGTTCTGTGGGATGCAATTGACAACACGCTCCTTTCAGTGGTTAAAAAATCCTTTTCATACTAATTGTCGATTGAAAGTAGACAAATGATTTGCAAGGATATTTCGTGTCATGCGAGGATGACGACGACGGCGGGCTGGCGCCCGCCTAGGAGGAAGACGAAGCAGGGCGCGAAATAGACCGCAAAGCATGTCTACTTTTGATTGACAATTAGTATCATATCAATAGACGGATTTTCTTCGGGAATATCACAGATTTTTTGATTTTTTTAAAATGATTTCATCGAACGGCACATAAAAAAGTGCGGAACGAAACCGCTCCGCACCCTTTCACTATTATAGTTCCGCGTCATAATCCACTTTGTAAAAACATCTGCACCAGATGACTTTTCCCAGTATGATTCTTTTAAAATAATTTTCCAGCCACTCGGAAAGCGTCAGATCAAACAGGGCAGGCGCATATTCACGCTCCGGCTCCATATTCCAGTCCAATATGCCCACACGCCCCTGCTTTTTCCCTTGGCACATGATAAAATAGTCGAATGTGCAGCCTGCCGTGCCAATGATTGGCAAGCGCGGCAAGCGTTTTGATTCTCTCTGCAAAAGGCATCCGGTCAAGGTCCTCCGGCAGCTTTTGCATTCTGATTCCTTCCATATGCGTTCCCTTTCTTTGAAAAAAGAAAAAAATAAATCATAAAGAATCATACAGAAACGCCCCATCCCTGTCTTTCTTCTTTATTTATGATTCTCCGTTATTTATAATGCAAGCCCCTTTGCGAACACGCAAAGGGGCTTTTCTGGTGACCCATCGGAGATTCGAACTCCGGACACCTTGATTAAAAGTCAAGTGCTCTACCGACTGAGCTAATGGATCATATGAAGTTTGCCGCTTGATTAAAAGATTCCTCAGGCAGCAAACTTGCTGGCTGGGATGGCTGGATTCGAACCAGCGACATGACGGAATCAAAATCCGTTGCCTTACCGCTTGGCGACACCCCAAAATATTGGGCATGTGATGAAATAGGAAAGACACATCGGCACGAATCTTTCGCACGAAACATTCGTGCCGAGTAAGTCTGTGGGGTGGTATATCGGAGTCGAACCGATGACCTCCAGAGCCACAATCTGGCGCGCTAACCAACTGCGCCAATACCACCATAATGGCGCGCCAGGAGGGGCTCGAACCCCCGACCTACTGCTTAGAAGGCAGTTGCTCTATCCAACTGAGCTACTGGCGCATAACTCGGTGGAGCGGGTGATGGGAATCGAACCCACGCGACCAGCTTGGAAGGCTGGGGTTCTACCATTGAACTACACCCGCGCATTTAACAGCGTGTTACATTATACACTTTCTCACACGCTTTGTCAAGTTTTTTTTTCAAATTCCTGTTTTTTTCAAAATACGGCAAAAATGATCCCCACTGCCGCCGTTTTACTGTGGCATATACCACAAAAACAGCGGCGGCGGGGCTTTTGATTACTTCTTCTTTTCGGGTGTGCGGATGATCATGACCAGCTCGGAGGTGTAGAAAGGCTCCGTGGTGATATACGCCTCGTCGTCTGTCTCCTCATGTACGACACAAAAGGCATTGCTGTCGCCTGCAAGAGCGGCGTTCACCTCGCCGGCCTTCACCGAAGAAACAGTAAGATTGCATTGGCAGCCATAGGCCACCGCATCGGCCGCCGTCACAAAGAAGCCTTGCAACCCGCCGTTCTCACTCTCATAAGCATACGGCTTGAAATAAGGCTCCGACACCAACAGCAGCGTCTTGTCAAGCACCTGGTCATCCTTGCCGAATGCATACGTCTCGCCCTTGACCAGTTCACTCTCGATCATCTCACTGTAGCTGTCCGACGCTTTGAGCGCGGTGATCTGCGCATTCATATCGTCCACCGGAACTTCGGCGGACTTGCTGAGCAGGAAGCGGTAGTCGATGCTGCCGATGCTGCCCTTGACAATCTCAATACCCTCTTTGTCGGCCACTAACTTTTGGGCGTAATGGCTGTCGGCCACCACTGCCGCCACTTTCTTGTCCATCAGATCCTGCACCGCGTTTTCCAGATTTTCATAACGCTTGGGGTAATCGGTCAGACTGTGGCTGACCACATAGTCGTCCGCTGCCGAACGAAGCTGCACGGCGACCGCCTTGCCTGCCAGATCTTCGGCGCTCGCAATGGACATATTCTTTTCATTCGCCACGCCTGTTTCCTCGCGGTTGGAAGAACAGGAGGTCAGCATCAGGCATACCGCGAGAACCGCTGCGCCGAATGCCGCCATTTTCTTTGCAAATTTCATTGTAAAACCTTCTCCTTGTATTTTGAATCGAATCCTGCGTATTATGTATTGTATCACAACCCGACGCAAATTACAAGGAGTTTTTTATCGCCGGGGAAATCACTTCATCCGTTTCGGATTTTCAGTCAGACACAGCAGATAATCGACCGACACATTATACAGCTCCGCCAGCTTGATCAGATGACGGATCGGCAGCTCATTGGCGCCGCGTTCATATCTGGCATACATGGTCTGTGACGTATTCAGGTAATCGGCAACCTCCTGCTGCGTCATGTCGTGGTCCTCACGCAGATCGCGCAGCCGCTTGATATAATTCACCGAATTGCCCTCCTCGCTCGTAAAAATACCTGTTTGCAGAGCCTATCGCGCACATGCCGTTATACGCCGTCAAGCCCTTACACATTCATGATACCATGGTTTACTTTTTGAAATGGGTATTTAATACACATTTTTATTCGGAAGTTTATTCACAAAAAAGCAGCAGCCGCGATTTTCAACTTTCTTCGCTGAAAACCGCGGCTGCTTATGATAACCATGTGATATGTTTGCGTTCTTCCGCCCGTTTCGCCGCACGTTCTTGGCACGGTAAGCGGTGCGGAATCACCTGCAAAGCATCACATTATATTCGTTGATAGAGCGGAAGAGGGTTTCGGATTAACCACAGGAATACACGTTCCGTGTCATTATTCCTCGCTGCCGTAGACCTTCTCGAGGGTGACGAGATGGTTGTACTTCTCTTCTGCGCACTTCTCGGCCTTCTCGAAGAGCTGTGCGGCTCTCTCGGGGAACGCACGGGTGAGGGCGTTGTAACGGACTTCGCCCATGATGAAGTCGCGATAGCTCGCGGAAGGCGCCTTGCTGTCGAGGGTGAAGGGATTCTTGCCCTCGTCCGCCAGGGCGGGATTGAAGCGGAACATATGCCAGTAGCCGGCCGCAACCGCCTTCTTCTCCTCGGTCATGGAGATGCCCATGCCGCCCTTGATGCCGTGGTTGATGCAAGGCGCGTAGCAGATGATAAGGGAAGGTCCGTTGTAAGCTTCCGCCTCGCGGAATGCCTTGAGGGTCTGGTTGTAGTCAGCACCCATCGCGCACTGTGCGACGTAGACATAGCCGTAGCTCATCGCGATCTGAGCGAGATCCTTCTTCTTGATCGCCTTACCGGCTGCCGCGAACTGTGCCACAGAGCCGACAGGGGTTGCCTTGGAAGCCTGACCGCCGGTGTTGGAGTAAACTTCGGTATCGAAGACCAGCACGTTGACGTTCTGGCCGGAAGCGAGGACGTGATCCAGACCGCCGAAGCCGATGTCGTAGGCCCAGCCGTCGCCGCCGAAGATCCACATGGACTTCTTGGCGAGGAAGTCCTTGTCGGCAAGAATCTTCTTCACGGTCTCGCCGCAGCTTTCCATCGCCTCAAGCTCCGCGATGAGCTTGTCGGTAGCGGCTCTGTTGGTGGCGGAGTTGTCGAATGTCGCGAGGTAATCCTCAGCGGCTGCCTTGACGGATGCGGGCGCATTCTCGCAGCCGGCGACCTTCTCGACATATTCCTTGAGTCTGTCGCGGATGGCTCTCTGTGCGAGGTTCATGCCGAGACCGAACTCTGCGTTGTCTTCAAAGAGGGAGTTGCCCCATGCGGGACCGTAGCCCTTCTTGTTGACGGTGTAAGGCGTGGAGGGTGCGGAACCGCCCCAGATGGAGGAACAGCCTGTGGCGTTGGCGATGTAGGCTCTGTCGCCGAAGAGCTGGGTCATCAGCTTGGCGTAAGGCGTCTCGCCGCAGCCTGCGCACGCGCCGGAGAACTCGAGCAGCGGCTGCTTGAACTGGCTGCCCTTGACGGTGGCGTCGCTGAACTTCGCGGCGACTTCCGGCTTCTCGTCGAGGGTCTGTGCGTAATCAAACACAGCCTGCTCGCTCATCTGTGTCGCGATGGGCTTCATGGAGAGAGCCTTCTCGCCCTTCTTGCCGGGACATACGGTGACGCAGCTGCCGCAGCCTGTACAGTCGAGGGTGGAAACGGTCATGGCGAACTTCATGCCGGGCAGACCCATCATGTCGATGGCCTTGGTGCCTGCGGGAGCGGCGGCGACTTCGGCCTCTGTCATAGCGACAGGACGGATAACCGCGTGCGGGCAGACCATGGAGCAGAAGTTACACTGGATGCAGTTGGCGAAGTTCCATTCGGGAACGTCCACCGCAATGCCGCGCTTCTCATAAGCAGCGGAACCCTGGGGCAGTGTGCCGTCCACAGTATCCATGAAGGTGGAGATGGGCAGCTTGTCGCCCTGCTGTGCGTTGACAGGAATGAGAATGTCGTTGACAAACTTGACCAGCTCGGGTCTGTTGCCGGTGGCAACCTGCGCCTTGCTGTCGTCGGTGCAGTTCTTCCATGCTTCGGGAACCTTTACTTCCACGATAGCGCCCACGCCGGCGTCGATCGCGTCATGATTCATCTTGACGATGGCTTCGCCCTTCTTGCTGTAGGACTTGGTGGCGGCGTCCTTCATGAACTTCACGGCATCCTCGATCGGGATAACGCCGGAGAGTTTGAAGAAGGCTGCCTGGAGGACGGTATTCACACGGCTGCCCAGACCGATTTCCTTACCGATCTTGATAGCGTTGATGGTGTAGAACTTGATGTCGTTCTCCGCGATGAACTTCTTGACCTTGCCGGGGAGGTTCTTCTCCAGCTCTTCGCCCGACCAGATGCAGTTGAGCAGGAAGGTACCGCCGGGAACGAGATCCTCTACGATGTCATACTTGTCCATGTAGGAAGGATTGTGGCAGGCAACGAAGTTGGCCTTGTTGACCAGATAGGTGGACTTGATAGGAGACTTGCCGAAGCGCAGATGGCTGACGGTAACGCCGCCCGACTTCTTGGAGTCGTAGGAGAAGTAGCCCTGTGCGTACATATCGGTGTGGTCGCCGATGATCTTGATGGAGTTCTTGTTCGCGCCGACGGTACCGTCAGAGCCGAGACCCCAGAACTTGCAGCAGATGGTGCCGGCGGGGGTGGTGTTGGGATTCTCGCTGACCTTGAGGGAGAGATGGGTCACGTCGTCTTCGATACCGACGGTGAATCTCTTCTTGCTGTCGGCCGCGTCCATGTTGTTATAGATGGCAATGATGTGGGCGGGGGTGGTGTCCTTGGAACCGATGCCGTAACGGCCGGAGGTCATCTTGACGCCGGTGAACTTGCTGTCAGCCAAAGAAGCGACAACATCCAGATAGAGCGGCTCGCCGATAGAACCGGGCTCCTTGGTTCTGTCGATGACGCTGATGTACTTGGCGGTATCCGGAATCGCGGCCACCAGGCGCTCAGCGCTGAACGGACGGTAAAGGTGAACTTCCACAACGCCCCACTTGTTGCCGGCCGCGTTCATGTAGTCGATGGTCTCCTCGATGGTGTCGCAGACGGAACCCATAGCGATGATGACCTTATCGGCGTCAGGTGCGCCGTAGTAGTTGAACGGCTTGTAGTTGGTGCCGATCTTCGCGTTGACCTTGTCCATGTATTCCTCGACAATGCCGGGAACCGCGTCATAGAACTTGTTGCAGGCCTCGCGGGTCTGGAAGAAGATGTCGGGGTTCTGCGCGGAACCGTGGAGCACGGGGTGCTCAGGGTTGAGAGAACGGCGGCGGAACGCGTCAACGGCATCCCAGTCGAGCATATCTGCCAGATCCTCATAATCCCATGTCTCGATCTTCTGGATCTCGTGAGAGGTACGGAAGCCGTCGAAGAAATGGAGGAAAGGCACACGACCCTTGATGGCTGCCAGGTGAGCCACAGCGCCGAGATCCATACATTCCTGCGGATTGTTGGAGCAGAGCATGGCGTAGCCGGTCTGACGGCAGGCGTAAACGTCGGAATGATCGCCGAAGATAGAGAGCGCGTGGAACGCCAGCGAACGGGCGGAAACATGGATAACGCCGGGAAGCAGCTCGCCGGACATCTTGTACATGTTGGGGATCATCAGGAGCAGGCCCTGGGAAGCAGTGTAGGTAGTGGTGAGAGCACCCGCCGAAAGAGAGCCGTGCACAGCGCCGGCCGCGCCGCCTTCGGACTGCATCTCGGTGACCTGCACTTCTCTGCCGAAGAGATTCTTTCTGCCTGCCGCGGCATACTTGTCGGTTTCATCCGCCATTACGGAAGAAGGCGTGATGGGATAAATAGCAGCAACGTCGGTAAACGCATAGGATACGTGAGCTACGGCGTTGTTGCCGTCCATGGTTTTCATTTTTCTGGCCATGTTGTTTGTTTCCTCCTTGGAAATTTTGAATGATTGAGATATTGGGACGGCCGCTTTTCTGATCAGGCAGGCGTAAGAGGGATAACGCCGCATGACAGGCAAGCCGCCTCGAAAATCTTGATTGCAGCGCCGTGAAACGCTCCAATTCATCACCGTATATTCTAACACTTTTTCATCTGTATGTAAAGCAAAAATTATCAGAAAAATCAAAAGTTTATTCCTTATTCAAAAAATTTCGATTTTCCTGCCTCTTTGCGTGAAATACTTGCAATCGCTGAGCAAACATGGTACAATAGGATATGCATAAAAAATCTTTTCAAAAAGAGGGGTTCCTTGTTGTATTTGCCTTTAAAGCCGGATCTGAACCGTAAAACCATTGCATTCGCTCTGCTCACATTGGCATGGATGGTTGTGATTTTTCTCTTTTCCGCGCAGAACGGAGACGATTCGTCCGTCACCAGCGGATCAATTGTGGATTTGATCTGCCGCGCGCTGTGTCTGCATCTCACGCCGCACGGGGAAGAATTTCTCACGTTCTGCGTGCGCAAAGGCGCGCACATGACGGAATTCGGTCTTCTGGGGCTGCTCTGGCTCGGCACCCTCAAAAACGCTTTCGGAAATCTATCCCGGCTCTATCCCACGGCCTTTGCCGCCGCGTCGGTTTATGCCGCGACAGACGAGATTCATCAGCTCTTTTCGGGCGGACGCACGGGTCGGCTGACCGACTGGCTGATCGACAGCGCCGGTATTTTGATTTTCCTTATGCTGTTCCGGTTGCTTTCCTACATTATAATGAAAAAGAAGAATCCGCACGCGGAGCAACGAAATGTAATATAGGTGAAAAAAATTACAGTAGGTAAAAAAATGCATGCGCATTTTATCAATAAGCATCACAAAAAAGCATGAGAAAAGGATGATTTAAAAAATGGCAATTCTGGTAACAGGCGGCGCGGGCTTTATCGGCTCGCACACATGCGTCGTGCTGCAAGAGGCGGGATATGAAATTGTGGTGGTGGACAACTTCTCCAATTCCAAGCCCGAAGCGCTCCGTCGCATCAAAACCATCTCCGGCAAGGATTTCCCATTCTATGAGGCGGACATCCTTGACCGTGACGCGATGAACCGCGTTTTTGACGAAAACGACATCGAAGCCGTGATTCATTTTGCCGGTCTGAAAGCGGTGGGCGAATCGGTCGCCAAGCCCATCGAGTATTACCACAACAACATCACGGGCAGTCTGGTGTTGTTTGACGTGATGAGAAAACACGGCTGCAAGACCATCGTGTTTTCCTCCTCCGCGACGGTGTACGGCATGAACAACGAGCCGCCCTTTGTGGAAACCATGCCGCTCTCCACCACCAACCCCTACGGCTCCACCAAGCTCTTCATCGAGGACATCCTGCGCGATATCTGCGTATCCGACCCCGAATGGAGCGTCATGCTGCTGCGCTACTTCAATCCCATCGGCGCGCATCCCTCCGGCCTCATCGGCGAAAGCCCCAACGACATTCCCAACAACCTTTTCCCCTACATTGCGAGCGTCGCGGTCGGGAGACTGGAAAAACTGGGCGTGTTCGGCAACGACTATCCCACCGTGGACGGCACCGGCGTGCGCGACTACATTCACGTCATGGATTTAGCGGAGGGTCATGTCTGCGCGCTCCGCTACGCGCTGGAACACAAAGGCGCGCAGGCGGTCAACCTCGGCACCGGCAAAGGCACCAGCGTATTGCAATTGGTAGCGGCGTTTGAAGCGGGCAGCGGCGTGTCTGTTCCCTACGCCATCAAGCCCCGCCGCCCCGGCGATATCGCGGAATGCTACGCCGACTGCACCAAAGCGCGGGAGCTGCTGGGCTGGGAAGCCAAGCGGAACATGGAGGATATGTGCCGCGACGGCTGGAACTTCATGAAAAACAACCCGCAAGGTCTTTAACGAAATATTCACAGTTCCGTCACAGTAAATTGATGATTTTTTTGAAGATTTTTTGCTTTTTTTCTATTTTTTTTTAAAAAACCCTTGCAATTGTGTAAAACCTGTGCTATCATGTACTCGTAGTTTTGAGGTCAGCCGGAACAAACCGGATTTCGGGACATCAAAGCCATCGGTATTTTAAACTGAGATTTGCCAAATTTTTAAGAGGGATTGGCAAATCCAAAAAAGTCATTTTTTTGGAGGTAGATTACCATGAAAAAAAGATTAGCTCTCATTCTTGCGTCTGCAATGCTGGTTACATCGGCTGTTGCCGGTCTGGCTTCCTGCAAGAGCGGCGGTGCCGGCGGAGAAGGCGGAAGCAGTGAGAAAGGTCACGTTTACTACCTGAACTTCAAGCCCGAAGCGGACGGTATCTGGCAGGATCTTGCCAAGAAGTACACCGAGGAAACCGGCATCACGGTCGACATCACCACCGCGGCTGACGGCAAGTATGAGGAAACCCTCGCTTCCGAAATCTCCAAGGCAGACGCTCCCACCCTGTTCCAGATCAACGGTCCCACCGGTCTGGCTAACTGGAAGGATTATTGCTATGATCTGTCCGACGCGGCTGTCACCAAGGAACTGACCGACAAGGCATACGCGCTCAACGATGCGGACGGCGCTACCAGAGGTATCGCATTTGTTACCGAATCCTACGGTTTGATCACCAACACCAAACTGCTCAAGGAAGCCGGCTATGAAATCACCGATATCACCAATTTTGAATCTCTCAAGAAGGTTGCCGAAGACATCACCGCTAAGAAAGCTGCCGGCGAGATCAATTTCTCGGCGTTCACCAACGCTTCCTTGACTTCCGGTGACTGGTGGAGAATGCAGACCCATCTGGCCAACCTCCCGCTGTACTATGAGTACAAGGACGGCAACGTGGATCCCGGCGTAGGTCTTCAGGAAATCAAGGGAACCTATATGGACAACTTCAGACAGATTCTCGATCTCTATCTGGACAACGCTACCTGTGAGCGCAGTGTTGCCGCCAGCAAGAAGATTGACGACGCCCGCACCGAGTTTGTCAACGGCGAAGCGGTGTTCTATCAGAACGGCACTTGGGAATACAACAAGGACAGCGGCCTGATGGATATGGAACTCGGCTTCCTCCCGATCTACATCGGCGTAGAGGGCGAAGAAAACCAGAGCGTTTGCACCGGTACCGAGAACTTCTGGGCTGTCAACAGCCAGGCATCTGAGGAAGACATTCAGGCTACCCTCGACTTCCTTGAGTGGGCTGTCACCGATGACGAAGTCACCAAGGTTATGGCGGATGACATGGGCTTCAGCATTCCTTTCAAAAACGCAAAGCCTGTTTCCAACAAGCTCACCCTGATGGCCAATGATATGGTTTCCGGCGGTAAGACCAACGTGTCCTGGGCACTGATCACCATGCCTTCTCAGGCTTGGAAGGATAACCTCGGTTCCTTCATGGCTGCCTATGCTTCCGACAAGACCGACGAAGCTTGGGCCGGCGTCGTCAAGGCTTATGTTGACAACTGGAAGGTTGAAAAGGATCTGGTTGCGGAGGCTACCAAGGACTAATCCGTAAAGCAAAGAATCATGGCTGGTTCGGTCTGATCTGTTGCCGGACACAGTAAGTAAAAATATTACCACAGACCTAAAAAAGAGGGTGAACGGCATGCTTGTCTTGCCCGTTCACCCCTTTTGTCTGTTGTTTATCCTTTGAAAAGGGGGGCAATTTATGGGAAAAACATTACAAAAGAATCCCTTATATCTCTGTATGTTCCTGTTGCCGACGGCGGCGGCCTTTCTGATAGGCTTCGTCATTCCGTTTGGCATCGGTATCTATTTGTCATTCTGTAAATTCAAGACCATGAACAACATCAAGTTAATCGGTATCGACAACTATGTACAGGTATTCAGCGGCGATCAAGTGTTTGGGCAGTCCTTCTGGTTTACCGCCCTGTTCGCTATTGTGTCCACGATTGCCATTAATGTGATTGCGTTCATGGTAGCAGTGCTGCTGACCAGAAACTTCGCGGGAACCAATGTCTTCCGCACCGTATTCTTCATGCCGAACCTCATGGGCGGTATTTTGCTGGGTACCATCTGGAAAATCCTCTTTAACGGCATTCTCACCAATTTTAAACAGACACTCACCAGCAACGGCACCTACGGCTTTGTCGGTTTGCTCATTCTCATGATCTGGCAGCAGGTGGGTTACATGATGATTATCTACGTGGCAGGCTTGCAGGGCGTTTCCGACGACATCAAGGAAGCGGCCAGAATCGACGGTGCCAATGACAAGCAGATTCTCTTCAAAATCACCATTCCGCTGGTTATGCCGTCTATCAGTATGTGCACGTTCCTGACCATCACCAACGGCTTCAAGCTGTTCGACCAGAACCTCTCTTTGACCGGCGGCGAACCCATGCACAACACCGAAATGCTCGCGCTCAATATCTATAACACGTTCTACGGACGTGTCGGATATATGGGCGTCGGTCAGGCCAAAGCAGTTGTCTTCTTCCTGTTGGTCGGTGCGATCGCCATTTTGCAGCTCAAACTCACCCAAAGCAAGGAGGCGGACTAATTTATGGAAAATACAAACAAAATCAAAACGGCTGATGAGATCAAAATCAAGCGGAAAACCAGTGACATCGTATTTACCGTGGTATTTTCCATCATATCGGTATTCTGGATGTATCCGCTGGTCATGGTACTGATCAACTCCTTCAAAAACAAAAATTATATCTTCCAGAATCCGTTTGCTTTGCCGGATGAAAAAACCACGGTTTATGGCGACAACTATGTGCAGGCCGTCACCACTAAGATGGACTTTATGTCCGCATTGATGAACAGCGTGATTATCACGGTATTCTCTGTGGCGCTGATTCTGCTGTGCACCTCGATGTGCGCCTATTACGTTTCGAGAGTCAAGACTTGGTACACCGCCATCTTCTATTATCTGTGCCTTTTCTCCATGATCGTGCCGTTCCAGATGATCATGTTCCCGCTCTCCAAGGTGACGGACGTGCTTCAGCTCAACACGCCTTTCCGCATTCCGCTGGTCTACCTGGGATTCGGCGCAGGCACGGCAATGTTTATGTTCAGCAACTTCCTCAAGTCGCTACCGCCGGATATTGAAGAAGCCGCTATGATTGACGGCTGCGGTCCCATCAAGACCTTCTTCTTCATCGTGCTTCCCATCATGAAGCCCACCATTATTTCGGTCGGTATTCTGGAAACCATGTGGATCTGGAACGACTATCTCCTGCCGTACCTGGTGCTTAAAATCAGATACTACAAGACCGTTCCGATCGTCATCCAATACTTCCAGAGCGGTTACGGCCGTGTAGAGTGGGGCGCGATCATGGCGAGCATGGTCATCACTATCGTGCCTATCGTCATCCTCTACCTCTTCCTCCAGAAGTACATCATCAAGGGCGTACTTTCCGGCGCTGTCAAGGGATAATTACTATTATCGGAAACATCCCTCAATCATTAACCTACAAAACCAAAAAACCGATTCGGGCTTTCCTCAAGGCTTCGGGTCGGTTTTTTTCATGCCATATATTTTAAAAAATTTTCCACTCGCGGCAACTATTACATCACGCCGCATTGCATGAATCGCCGCTGTATGCGAAAAATAAAACAGGGATTTTTCCGCGACGAAAAACGGGAAAAACTCTACTCTATCAGAAAAGGGACGGTTTTTGGCAATGACAAATCAGACAAGTTTTAAATGGCGCATGATGTGTGCCGCCTCCGCGCTCGCCCTCATGGCGATTCCTGTAAGCTGCGGCGCAAACGACAGAAACACCACTTCCAACGGCGTCAACGAAAACGGCATTTATGACGGCTCCAACCGTGACAATCTTCTTGACCGCGCGGGTCAGGTGATTGACGACACCGGCGACGCTATCGAACGGGGCGCGGATCGTGTGGAACGCGGTCTGGACGAGATCGACGACGGCATGACCAACAATGCCACCACCTCCACCACCTACGCGACAAACACAACCATGACCACGACCACCACCACGCGTTCCGCCGCCGCAACGCGATAATTTATCCTTAGTGACCGCCAAAAACGGACAGCGCCGTTTTGTTCGCGTTCCAAAAGACGCGCCGAAACGAGCTGTCCGCTTTTTGTATTATAAGATAAATGAGAATTTAGTGGGAAGTGGGAAGTGGGGAGTGGAGAGAAAAAGAAAAAAGAAGAAAAAGCGAAGCGCATAACCAGCGAGCGAATGCGAGCGTGGGAGTCCAGGGGGAACTAGTTCCTCCTGGCAGGTCAAGGGCAGCGCCCTTGTGGGGAGTGGGGCAAAGCCCCATATGCACTAACCTAAGGAAAGAGAACACATCTGCAATCTAGCGCCA
>CADCNI010000017.1:39241-89894 GCA_902802795.1 uncultured Ruminococcus sp. | reverse complement strand
TACTTTTCCACAACTTTTGCACCAAAAACCTGTTGTGAATTGTGACGAAACAGGAGCAGACGTCAATGGTAAGCTGCACTATGTTCATGTGATGTGTACGGCGGATCTGACTTACTATGCGCTTTCCAAAAAGCGCGGGAAGGAAGCGATGGAACAAATCGGTTTTCTTCCGGAGTATAAAGGGATTGTGGAACATGATTTCTGGCAATCGTATTTCATAGCAACCGAAGCGGAACACGCTATGTGCTGCGCTCATATTTTACGTGAGCTTACAGGCATTTTCGAGAATCATCCGGAGCAGGTGTGGGCGCGTGAGATGTATGATCAGTTGCTTGCCATGCACCAAGCGGCTGATTTCTACAATCAGCATCCGGAAATTACATCACGCCAGCATTACATGGAATGCCTGAAAGTGCATTATGATGAGATTCTCGAAAGGGGCGTGCGGCAAAATCCCATTCCGGAGAAGGAAAAGGGAAAACGAGGAAAACCGAAGAAAGGCACCATTCGCGCCTTGATTGATCGTCTTATTGAACACAAGGGAGACGTCTGCCGTTTTGCAGATAATCCTCTCGTTCCGTTCACCAACAATCAGGCGGAGCGTGATCTCCGTATGGTCAAAATGAAAAACAAGGTAATTGGCACGTTTCGTTCCGAACAAGGCGCTAAAGATTTCCTCATCCTCAAGTCCTTTACATCCACCGCTGTCAAAAATGGGTTTACTGCTTTTGAAGCCCTGCGCTCTCTTCTTTATGGGCGATTTTCCCTGGTCACTGAATAGTTACGATTTTCGCAGAGATATGCACTAAGCGTCTGTTGCTCCGACAGGCTTAATACCCGCAATTGTCGCTGCGGCTGTCTTATCGAAACACCACGCAAGTCTACCGTCGCATATTGCTTGACCTGTGCCGCGTAGTCAAAAATATTTTTCAGCACGCACATAATACTTGAGACCGTTTTTGGGGAAAGAGCCAGTGTATCGTTTCCTTCAGACAACAAGGCATTGCAGAATTGTGAAATATCGTTTCTTGTAATATCAGAGACTTGAGAATCACCGAACACAGGTAGCAGATGATTATTCAATGTCAATCACTTAAGGGGAATCAGGAGTTGTTTTTCTTATTGTGATAGAACTTCATATCACGAGGTGCAGATGGTCTATGAACAGATCTGTCAGGTCTGATGGGAACAACCGATTGCTTGATTTCATCAAAAATTTGATTAACCAACTTTTCACGTTTGGAAGGCGAGGACTCGGTTAGCGCAAAAATAAGTCTGTCTTTAAACGCGCCGACGATCTCATTGGTGTTCGCCTGATACTGATACTTGTTGTTTTTATCTTTGCGCTGATCACAGATTTCCTCATCCGCTTCTGCCTTGAAAATGGCAGCCATGTTGGTCAGATACATACAGGTATAGAAATCCTGTGATATGGCTTCTACCGTCCTGCCGGTAAAGTTTTCGAGCTGTATTTTGTTCTTGACAATATCGAATTTCGTTTCAACCGGCCAGCGCATAAAATAGAGCGCTTTATAGTCGTCAGCCGTCATTTTACGCAAGTAAAAATCAGTCACCAGTGTCTCCGTTTCGCCACTCGGCAAATCGAATTTAACAACTCTGATTCTCGCGTTTTTTCCGCTTTTCAGCGTAATTTTTATGGTGTGTATTCCTTTCGGTAGCTCATCTGCCTGCGCCAGTTTCTTTGATGGCATACGAAAAACAAACTCGATACTGCGAGAAAGCAGTTCCTCCATAAATTCTGAGGAATAATAGCCTCTATCAAAGATAACGAGTTCCTTGACTCCTGAAAAGATATGCTTCTTTTCAAGCATTTCTAAAGCCTGAACGCGCTCTCCGTGACTGAACGGGGCTAATTTTGCGTCCAGTACAATGTCATTCTGAATGTCATACAGAGCAGAAGCCCTTCCTGTTACGGCTTTTTCTCCCTTACCGCTTGTGCCAAAATAAGCCTTTAATTCGGCAGTATGCGGCAATTTTACCTGTGTACCGTCAACGGCACAAATCAAACGTCCATGGAAAAGCTTTCCGCCTGCCTTATTGAATGCCTGACGGTTTTCGTATCCGGTACGGGCTGTCATTTCAAAAAGCTCACGAAAAATGATATCATTTATCCTCGATCTTGCCTGACTGAACGCACTTTGACAAACCTTGATATTCGCATCAGCCAACGGACGGAAATGGTTGAGCGCAGTTTTTCCGTTTCAAAAAATGTGTCGTCAGTATTACTAAATGTTGAACTTTATATTAAATCTGTGGCAGAGGTTTTCGTGTCTTTTCTTAAGTGATTGACATTGTTTCCGATATTTATAACGATTATTGCCCCATAAAAGCCATGCTTTTATGACCCGTGTGCAAGTCGGGATTTTTTTTCTATTATTCTTCCATCAATACAGTTGACATCATTTATGTAATACGTTACAATGTAAAAAGAAATAATATATCATTTCCAGAGGTGTTCTTTATATGCCATTATTAGGTTGCACACATCATTTTGACTCTATTGCTTTTTGCGGAGGTTGTGCAAAAGGCGCATTTCAGATTGGTGCATGGGCGGCGTTGGAAGACTTGGGATTGACAAGATCAATCCGAACGGTTTCCGGTACATCTATCGGTGGATTGAATGCCGTTCTTTTTGCATTGGGAGATTTGAACAGGGCAAAAGAAATATGGAATTCTGTTCGTGAAGATACGGCTTTTACTGGTTTTGGCAACAAAGGAAAAAGCTTATTTTCCCGGGGCGGTCTCCGCAGAATATTAAACCACTTGGATCTGCAAAAACTGAAATACTGTGGTATTGACGTTTATTGTAACATTCATGATACGCAAACCGATCAAGTTGTCAGTAAAAGAATCAACGACCTATCAAAAGAAGAACAGATAGATGTTTTACTGGCAACTTCAGCAATGCCGGGATTTTATGAACCTGTTAAAATTGATGGACATTTTTACCACGATGGCGGTTGGACGAAGCTGGGTAATATGCCGATTGAAAGCTTGTATAAAGTCGGATGTCGAAATATTCTGTTACTCTCTTTGGATGAAAACTTCGGGTACAACAAAACAAATTCATTAAAAATTTCGGATATCCGTCAATTGTGCAAAGATGCAGAGCTTTTTGTGATTTCTCCTTTGGAGCCGCTGGATGATAGTATTTCGAAAGATGTTTTGCCCGATTTAGACTTTTCCCAACGAGCGATTCAAGCAAAAATGATTACAGGGTATGTTGATGCAAAAAAAGAATTAATAGGAGAAGATATTTATATGATGAAAAACGATTATGTAAAAATCAACGCATGTATTAGAACAAAAATGACAAATATGTTTTCAAGAGGTAGAGAAATCGAACAATTTATAAAAACAACGAACTTCAGTTGGTATCATTGGGAAGTAAAACCATTGATACAAATACCAGGAGCATTTACTGATATTTTCACTCTTAGGGGGTGGCGTGTTCAGCAATCTAATATTTTTAAGGATTTCTATCGTTTTTTAAATCCTGATAGCATTTGTAAAGCATATACATGGAATCCGAATGATATTATTAATGCTTTGGATAACTATGAGGCAGCATTGAAATTAATGAATAAATGATTAAGGATTTGTTTTTCATGACAGCCACACCGGAATTTGAAAAGTTCACGGAATGTGTGACGGATATCTCCTCGGTGTCAGAACGGGAAATGTTCGTCATCGGCTTCCGGCTGGGCGTGAAGCTGATGATCGACGTGATGAAGTGAAAGCAAAACAAACCGCCGCCTTCAACCCGATGTATGGGAAGAAGGCGGCGATTTTGTCTATGATTTGTTCTCCATCGGGCGATTGGCTTCATACGATCTTATGCCGGCTTTTGTATCGGGCTTCAGAATCAAATGCTTGAAAAGCCAGTTGCCCGGCAGAATATCCTCGCCGTGGAATTTGATTTCCTTCACACGTCTGTGAGGCGCAATCGCAATCTCCGCGCCGATTGCCTCGGGTATTCCGGCGTCAATCGGATTGGCGTCTCCGGCGTAGATTTTACTCATTCCATTCATTCTGAAGCCGTGTTTTTTCATCATCGAACCCATCATTCCCGGCATATATTCCAGACTGCCGACGCTGTTGACGTAAACCACCGGCACGCCGAACGCATCGACGTACATCTGGCATCGTTTGTCGTTTTCGGCGTGTTCGGCTTCCGGTTTGGTCGGGTCAGCGGGAGCGCCGTGAGGAAACAGGATCAGCGACAGTTCCTCGTCCCTGACGTTTTCATAAAAATGCTTGCGCCTTGAATCATAGCAGATCGCCACGCCCACCTTGCCGAATGGCGTGGAAATGACGCTGCCGAAATCTCCCTGTCTGAATACGGCGGATTCGCCCTCGGATTTGGAGATAACGCCGCACACGCCGTCCGGTTCGGCAATCAGATAGCGGTTGTAGTAATGCCCGTCTTCCCTGTCGAGGTAGCCTGCGCCGATGAAGGTATGATACTTCTTCGCCACACGCACCGCCCACGCGGAGGTCTCCCTGCTGCGATCGTCGGCATATTTCCACATTGCCTGACTTGCCATGTAGCTGCACCGCGACAGTTCCGGCAGCACCACCAGTTCCGGCTCCGGCAGCTTACTGATCAGTTCTTCGATATAGCTGTCTCTCCGCTCGATGCCTTTTATGTCATTGTCGAGCTCCAACGCGAATATTCTCATTTGAATCAATCCTTTCCAGTGTCAATAGAAGATAGGTCTTTGCGTCCTATCTTTTATAGTTCTTAAAAATACGGCTTTTTTCCGCAATTTACTACGACTTTTACAGTCGATCCAGATTGACGTCGTTTTGAATAATGTACTTTCCGTTATTCTTTTTATTCAAAAGATTAACAGCCTTATCAAACAATTCTCTTAATCTGCAAGCAGTATCCTCATCAGGACAACCTCTATAGGAAAATTCCTTTGCGGTATTTACAAAAAAGGAATCATACAGATCACTTACTGCCATAAAAGCAGATGTAAGTTCCTGATCATCATTCCATTCAGGAGGATTGTCGTTATCAATTATTTCGTCATTTTCGTCATATAGCCACATACAATAAGTGTTGTATTCTAAAAGAAGCCGAATTTTTTTAATCATTATCATTATCCTTTCATACTTTTGGGATTAGCACCAACGATATATCCGTTTTCACTTACCTGAACCGCAATACGTTGAACAACTCCATTATATTTGAATTCATATATCGTTCGAGGATCGCGCTTTCCTTGAGTGCCTACTATTTTCCCTTGATATACAGCTTCAAGCACATAGTCGGGAATATTTTCATTTGAGATTCCTTTGCTTTTGAAATCATTTCCGTGTGCATCAATTATATGCTTTAAACCCGATCTATCAGTACCCGTTTCAAGCCATACAATCTTACCTTTTGGATCACGAGTTATCATTACAACTTTTTCAGGAGATATTTTTTCTCCGTTAGCTATTACTTCCTCAATTAAAGCCCTTCCTGCACCGCTGGTTCCTGGAAAGAGATGTGAACTTCCTTTACTCATTTCCTTGCCACCCCCGAAAAAGCCTTGCTTGTTTTTCCAGGGTAGGCAACTATCTTAATGCCCTGTTTTTCCAGTTTTCTAAAGCATTCGTAATTTGCGGAGCCGTAAACAATAATTGTATGCGGTTGAAGTACTCTGACCATTTCATTAAGTCCTTCTTCAAATCGCGGACGGTCGATCTTCTTTCTGGGGCTGCCGCCAACGGTACCGATAACAACAATATCGTGTTTCGGAAGACCATCAAAACAATATCTGTATGTTTCGGACGTTCCCCAACGCACATTGTTATAAACGGCATTTCCGCATATCGTCCCATACCAATAACCGAAAGCCCTCATCCTATAGGTGTTCCAAAGTTTGAGAGGGTACGGAAAATCCTGATAGGTTGAAAAATCAGGCGTGATAATCCCAGCGAAATGAGACAGGATCTTATAGGCGTGACTGCTGCGAAACCAGATGCCTGATATGGAGTCAAATGTCCAGTCATCTTCAAAAAAGCACACGAAGGCGAGATGTGAAAAACACTTATTGCCTCTGCGCATTTCCCTGCTGTAAATTTCTTTGGCTTCTTTATAGGTGATAATCATAACAGGTAGAGTCATAGCTGTTGTAGGGCAAAACGGGATATCGGTTTTTGAAAATTTTGCACCGACAACCATGTACGGTTTCCACCATACATCAATTATCCCTTTTCGTATTCTGTTTTTTATCAATGTAATTGATTGCTCCTTTTACTAAAAGAATTTGATGACCAGAAATATAGTCATTCTGCCAATTGACAAAGGAAAAGGAGCATGGTATAATAAACTTGTCTAGGGTTATGATTATATCATAGCTTCCGAAGCGCATTGATATGTTGTTACCAGCAACTTGTCAGTGCGCTTTCCTTTATCATAAAAGTTTTTTATTATACAATCATATAATCATCACTCTCCTCAAAAGAAAAGCAATCGTCAGGGCAAAGTAAATCAATCAGCGGTTTTTCGTACTCGAAAATAGATGTACCATATTTTGCTTTGCGATTGCGGACATTTTTTAAGGCATACCATGCTGCTGTCATGCTCATGCCGTGATTACTGATAATCGTAAGTTCATCGTCAATTCCCATTTGTATCAGATATGGCGTAGGAGCCATGAAATACCTCGCGAAATAATCCGCCATATCGTCGCTGTAAGGGTCATCATCGGTGTCGTTGTTCACATAATGCTTGATTTCGTGAAAAATAGAGTACCTCTGTCTTTCATAAGAATCCACCCTGTCATTGTAAAAAATCGTTACCGGTGTATGACGGGTAGCCGGAACAAAAAAAGCGTCTTCAGATTTTTTTACAAGCAATTGCCGTCTTTCGTCGGGATATGCAGAGTAAGGAACCAATTTCAGCCCCATCTTTCTGCAAATATCTTTTTCGTCAATCGGAAATGATTTTATTCCATAATCGAGAAAAATATCAATAACCAATTTTGCCATTCGATCGTAGTCGCTGCCCATCCAGTACATTTAATCCCCACTTCCCAGAATCATTGCAATTAAAGAGTTCTTCTCTTCCGCTGTCAGAGAACCCCCATTTCTGGCAATTGCCGTTGCTATTTCTGCATAAGGTCTGATTTCCGTTTCTTCGTCATCGTTAAGCAAATACTCTGTGGTGACATTCAGAGCTTTTGCAAAGTTAACGATAATGTCTAATCGAGCTGTGCGCTCACCTTTTAAGTACCGTGAAACAGACGCTTCTGTAATGCTGCTGAGCTGTGACAATTGCTTTTGATTTATGCCTTTTATAGCCATAAGCTGTTTAACCTTCGCCTGCCATGTCATATTTTTTTCTCTCCTTTCCAGTTAATTATAAATTACCAAATTGCAATTGTCAATACCTAATCGGAAATTTTTCTGCGAAAAAACCATATTCAAACAGAGTCAAAGTCAAAAATAGAGAATCTTCCTCCGAAAATAGAGCCTCTTCCCGAATTTATTGAAAAAATTCCTCCCGTGCTGTATGCTTATTATCGGAAATACCGGTAATGTTCCAAATACAGCAGCGGGAGGTTTTTGCTTCATGCAAATCTTTTTTGAAATCCCAAAAATTCAGTGTGATCAAGGGGGAATGACGATCCATTCATAACGGGAGTGAGCGCGGCATAGCCTTATGATGAGGCGATCGGGATGAAAACGCAAATCATCTTTGAATGTCCAAAGTCCTTAGCCGTGCAAAATGAATCCGTCCATGAAAACAGGAATACGGAATTTGAAAACGAAATCAAAAAGGCGCTGTTTCTGGCTCTTCTGGAGAAGGGTTTTATTACCCGCGCCCAGTATGAGCTGTGTCTGGGAAAACAGCAATAACCCTTCTCCGGACTGACAACAAAAAGGACTGCCTCACTTTCGTAGTGCGGCAGTCCTCATAGCCTTTCAGTGTGTTTCCAGCCATTCTCTGATAACGGCGGGATCTTTATCCTCATGGAAACCGTGCATATCATCTTCATAGGTGATAAACGTGCAGTCTGTGCTGTCCTTCAGCTTGTCGTAGATGGCTTGCGCCTGTGTTTCAAAATTTGCCTGTTTGTCTCCCTTGCTGTGAATGATGAGAATTGGAATTTTAATTTCATCAGCCCAACAGACAGCGGAGCGCTTTTCATATTCTTCTGGCATTTCCTCTGGCGTGCCGCCGATACATCTGACAAGAACCTCTTTCATTTTGTCTTCACCTTCATTGAAAGCCGCAAACAGGTCGCTGATACCCGAGCAGACGATAATTTTTTTAACCCTTTTGTCCCGGCGAGCGGTCATGTAGGTCATGAGTCCTCCTCTGGACTCGCCTTCGACGCACAGATCACTGATATCGGCAAATTCAAACATCGTATCGCAAAAATCAATCAGCCTGATCACGTCATTCAGATCATCGCCGCCGTACTGGTCGGTTCCCTCGGTGCCGTTGCCTCCTCTGTGTTCGCAGCCGATCACAATGCGATTGGAAACAACGCATCTCACAGCGGTATCTATTTTATCCAAATAGCCGAGATTGCTGTTCCCGCCCCTGCAAAATATCATGCATTGGCAGGGCGTGCGGGTTTCTATGCATGACAAGGGGATGGAAATAAACCCCTTGATTTTGTATTTTTTCTCCAGGTCCGACAAAAAAATAAATCGGTAGGTTTCACATATGGAATCAAGCTGCTCGCCGTTATCCACCTTTGCAATCTCAATAATCTCGTCGCCCAGATAATCGGCAAAGTTAAATCCGTCTTTTTCCACAGCAGAGGAAGAAAGGCTGTCCTCCGGAACGGAGGAAGCGTCGGTATTTCCGCAGCCGACAAACGACAATGCCATCACAGCAGAAAGTCCGATTGCCAGTATTCTTTTCATCATTCTCATATTGTTTATATTCTCTCCCTTTTTCATACGAACTATTTTCGCTTTGATTGTATCATATTTGGTTCGGGAAGTCAATATCGTTCTGCAAACCTTCAACGGTATACTTTTATGTCTTAAAAAAATATAAACTTCACGTCATTCACTGGCTATGTTTAAAAATCTGGATATAATTGCTCTTGAAAAAAACTAACAAAGAAAGGAGTTCTAAAAAAATGATCAATCCATTCGACAATCAAATTAAAAGAGTTGCCGCCTATTGCCGCGTGTCTACCGACAATCTCGACCAGGCCAATTCGCTGGAAAGCCAGCAGCGGTATTTCAACGAGTACATCCGCCGCAACCCGCTGTGGGAGCTTCACGAAATCTATGTGGACGAGGGCGTGAGCGGCACCGGAACGAAGAAACGCGCCGCCTTCAACCGCATGATCGAGGACGCGAAGGAACACAAATTCGACCTCATTCTGACCAAGGAAATCTCCCGCTTCGCCCGCAACGTGCTGGACAGCATCGGTTACACCCGGCAGCTCAAGGCAATGGGAATCGGCGTGATCTTCATGAACGACAACATCAACACCCTCGACGCGGACTCGGAATTGCGGCTCACCATCATGTCCTCCATCGCGCAGGAGGAAAGCCGCCGCACGTCCGAGCGCGTCAAATGGGGACACCGCCGGCGCATGGAGCAGGGCGTTGTCTTCGGGCGGGATATGCTGGGCTACGATGTGCGCAACGGTGAGCTTCACATCAATCCGGAAGGAGCGGAGATCGTGAGGCTGATCTTCCACAAGTACCTTGACGAAGGCAAGGGAACTCACGTCATCGCTCACGAGCTGCGTGAAGCGGGCATCCGCACCTCCATCTACATGAAGGAATGGTCGTACACCGTCATTCTCCGCATATTGAAGAACGAAAAATACTGCGGCGATCTGGTGCAGCAAAAGACCTTCACCCCCGACTATCTCACCCACGGCAAGAAGTACAACCGCGGCGAAATGGAATTTGTCACCATCCGCGACCACCACGAGCCAATCATTTCCAGAGAGGTGTTCGAGGCGACACAGCGGGAGATCGAAAGGCGGCACGAGCTTCACGCCGCCAAAAACGGCTTTGCCAACCGTTACGCGATGTCGGGCAAAATCATCTGCGGCGAATGCGGTTCCACCTTCGTCCATATACAGCGCACGGCGGGCAACGGTTCGCCCTATGAAGTCTGGCGGTGTATCAGAAGGCAGCGGGAAGGCGGCAAAAAGCACACCATCGGAAACGGCGATGAAGTGGGCTGCAACTGCTGCAACCTTCACGACCGCGACATCCGCGACATTCTGCAATATGTGGTCGGGCAGGTCATGCGGGACAGGGAGAGCCTGTTGCAAAGCGTTCTCGGCACGGTGAGCGACGTGCTGAAATCCTGCTCGGAGAAGGGCAACGCCGATTACTTCGAGAGCGAGCTGCAAAAGATCGAGGGCAAAAAGCAAAAGCTGCTGGATATGTGTCTGTCGGGCGACATCGAAACGGTGGAATATAAAAAAGGGATTCAGCGGCTGAATGAAGAACAGCT
Organism: uncultured Ruminococcus sp.; assembly: GCA_902802795.1. Taxonomy (GTDB): domain Bacteria; phylum Bacillota; class Clostridia; order Oscillospirales; family Acutalibacteraceae; genus RUG762. The sequence continues at coordinate 79,429 of CADCNI010000017.1, read as the reverse complement.
CACCCTTCAGGAAAAACTCGCAAAAGAAAAAGCCCGCGCACAATTGCTGGCGGACAAGACCAAACTCATGGAGGATATCAGCGGCTACATTCATTCCCTCTCCGCCGGTGAAGAATGGGACGACACCTTCTATCGTAGCATCGTTGACAAAATCGTGGTTCACGCCGACCGGACGCTCGACGTTCATTTGAAATGCATTCCGGATCGGTGGCAGGCACGAATTTTACAGGGAAGGGCGGAAATCGAGAAATACAACAGAGAAAAGGAAGAAAATAACGGAGAAAATGACGGTAACGGGGAGAATGACGAAAAAATGGCAAATCAAGGGGACTCGGAGCCGATGTCGGTCAGTATTGCCTTCAATTCAGGATAAGGCATGGCGTACCGTTGACTGAGATAGCGCATGGAAGCGCCCAATTCACCATCTGGTCCTCCGTACAACAAAAGTTATATCGAAAATTGGCTCATGCCCAAATGAAAAGCCAGGAGCATGTGCCGGATTAATAATTATACCAAATAGATTTGCAAAATGGCGACTAATCGTCTACTATAGCAATCCAAATAATCAGGGAGACAAAAGAGGACGACGGTGGGCTGGCGCCCACCTAGGACGACAACGCAGCCATGTGCTCACCAGCGCGCCGAACTTGTCTTTTTGTTTGTTTGGATTGCTATAGGAACCCATTGATGATACAATCCCCCCATGACTTCGCGCAGTAGTATCTTTATAGGCAAATCAAAAGAGGGTGCGCCGGCACTTTTTTGTGCCTGCACACCCTCCCATGAAAATGGCTGTTTCGGTATAGTCGTAAATAAAAGGTTACTCCACGTCCTGCATGGCGTCATAGCCGGTCTCGCCGGTTCTGACCTTGACAACGTCCTCCACGTCATAGATAGACGAAGATCTTGCCGTCGCCGATGTGTCCGGTGTAAAGCACCTTCTTGGCGGTTTCGATAACGTCCGCCACAGGCACCTTGCAGACCACGATGTCCACCTGCACCTTGGGCAGGAGATTGGCTTCGATCTGTACGCCGCGGTAATACTCCGGCTTGCCCTTCTGCGCGCCGCAGCCCAGCACATGAGACACCGTCATGCCGGTGATGCCGATGCCCATCATGGCGTTCTTAAGAGGTTCAAGACGGGATTCCTTGCAGACGATCTCCACCTTGGTGATCTTGGGTCTGCCTTCTTCCACAAAGGAAGGCTCTTTTCTGACGGGAACCGCTTCGGCTACCGGGGTGTCGCCGTCCACCACGACGGGCGGCACATCGCCCTCTTCCACATATTCGGGCACCATCGCGAAGCCCGCGTAGGCGGAAGGCATACCGTGTTCGGTCGCGTCCAGACCGGTGATTTCTTCTTCACGGGTCACGCGCAGACCCACGAGCTTCTTGATGACAAAGAAGGTGACGGTGATCGTCACAGCCGTCCACGCTGCCACGGAAGCAAAGCCCAGAAGCTGCAACCCCAGCAGTCTGAAGCCGCCGCCATAGAACAGACCCACCAGCTTGTGACCGCTGGCGTCCGCGATGGAATAGCCGGGCGCCGCGTCGGTCGCAAACAGTCCGACGGAAAGGGTACCCCAGATACCGTTCATCATGTGTACCGCGACCGCGCCGACCGGGTCGTCGATGTGCAGCACATAGTCGAGAAGCCATACGCCAAAGACCACCAGCAGACCCGCGACCGCGCCGATAACAATCGCGCCGAGCGCGTCGGTCACGTCACAGGGGGCGGTGATGGCGACCAGACCCGCGAGGGAAGCGTTGAGACACATACTCACATCAGGCTTGCCGTACTTGAGCCATGTAAAGACCATGCAGACCACTGTCGCAACGGCGGGCGCGATGGTGGTGGTCAGGAAGATGGAACCGAGCTGCTCCACAGAAGTGGCAGCCGCACCGTTAAAGCCGTACCAGCCGAGCCACAGGATGAATACGCCCAACGCGCCGAGCGCGATGTTGTGACCGGGGAACGCGCCGACCTTGACCACCTTGCCGTCGGCGTCTCTCTTGAACTTGCCGATACGCGCGCCGAGGATTTTCGCGCCGATGAGAGCGGAGATGCCGCCCACCATATGAATGGCACAGGAACCGGCAAAATCGTGGAAGCCGAGCTGACTGAGCCAGCCGCCGCCCCAGATCCAGTGCGCTTCCACGGGATAGATGAACGCGGAGATCACACCGGAATAGATACAATAGGAAAGAAACTTGGTGCGTTCCGCCATCGCGCCGGACACGATGGTGGCGGTGGTGGCACAGAACACGAGGTTAAACACAAAGCTCGAAAAATCAAACCCTGCGTAAGCGGTAAAGAGATCGAACCCCGGCTTGCCGATGAAGCCCACCAGATCCTCTCCCATCAGAAGTCCGAAACCGATCAGGATAAAGACCACCGTGCCGATACAAAAGTCCATCAGGTTTTTCATGATGATGTTGCCGGTATTCTTGGCGCGGGTAAAGCCCGCCTCCACCATCGCAAATCCGGCCTGCATCCAGAAGACCAGCGCCGCGCCGATCAGGAACCACACGGCAAAGACCTGCTCGGTCGTTGCCTGTGTGACCAGCTCTCTCATTGCGTCATTCATAAATGACCAACTCCTCAAAAATAGTTTTATAAAGAAAGCAGGTATCCTCCGCGCGTCAATCCCGCGCGTAGGACACCTGCCGCCTTTGACAGAATCAATAACAGTATTCGCTTGTCAGAATACGGGTATATATTAGAAAAGCATTACACCCCGAAAAGGATCTCGCCGTAAGAGGGATAGGGCCAATATTTCGCCGCCGTCTTTTTCTCCATCGCGTCGCCCAGTTCGCGAAGCTCACCCATCAGCGCGAAGACCGTCTCGCGGTAATAGGAAGCCAGCGCGAGGTTGTCGCCTTCAAAATGTTCCGCCTTGGCAACCGCTTCGGACAGCTCCGCCGTCTTTTTCACAAAGGCTTCCAGTTTGGTTGAAAGCTCCTCCACCAGCGCCGTCTCCGTATAGACCGACACGGCGGACGACAGGGACTTTTTGGCAAGGGCGGTCTGCGTCAGTTCGCCCACAAAAGCGCTCACGGCGGGGGTGATGTTCTTTTCCGCCATGTCGATCATGGTCAGCGCCTCGATGCGGAGCTGCTTGGCGTAATGCTCCAGCTCGATCTCATAACGGGCGCGGATCTCGGCTTCGGAGACAATGCCGTTGTTGACAAAGAGGTCGATGTTCTTCTGATCGACATAATGCGCCATGGCTTCGGGCAGCGAACGGTAGTTGCAAAGACCGCGTCTCGCGGCTTCCTCCACCCATTCGGCGGAGTAGTTGTCGCCGTTGAAGATGATATTCTTATGCTCGGTGAAGGTTTTCCTGATCAACGCCTTGAGCGCCGCTTCGAGATCGTCCGCGCCTTCGAGCGCGTCATAGAATTCGGAAAGCTCCTGCGCCACCATCGTATTGAGCATATAGTTGGGGCAGCCTATATTCAGGGAAGAACCCAGTGCGCGGAATTCAAATTTGTTGCCCGTAAAAGCAAATGGCGAGGTGCGGTTGCGGTCGGAATTATCCTTCTTGAAATCGGGCAGCACATCCACCCCTGTGCGCATATCGGATTTGTCCTTGCTGCGGTACTCTTTGCCGTTGATGATGGCTTCGACCAACGCGCCGAGGTCGTCGCCTAAATACATCGAGATGATGGCGGGAGGCGCTTCGTTCGCGCCGAGGCGGTGATCGTTGCCCGCCGACGCGACGGTGATGCGCAGCAGATCCTGGTATTCATGCACCGCTTTGACCACGGCGGCGAGGAGGAGCTGGAATTGCAGGTTGTCTTCGGGATTCTTGCCGGGGTCGAGCAGATTCTCGCCCGTATTGGTGGAGATCGACCAGTTGTTGTGCTTGCCGGAGCCGTTGACGCCCGCGAAAGGCTTCTCGTGCAGCAGGCAGACCAGCCCGTGCTTCTCGGCGGTCTTCTTCATCACTTCCATGGTCAGCTCGTTGTGGTCGGTGGCGATGTTGGAGGTGGAGAAGATGGGCGCGAGTTCGTGCTGCGACGGCGCCACTTCGTTGTGCTTGGTCTTGGCCAGCACGCCTAACTTCCACAGCTCTTCGTCAAGGTCTTTCATAAAGGCGGCGACTCTCGTTTTGATGGAGCCGAAGTAATGGTCTTCAAGTTCCTGTCCCTTGGGAGCGGGCGCGCCGAAGAGGGTGCGTCCGGTATAGATGAGGTCGGGACGCGCGTCATACATTTTCTTGTCAATCAGGAAATACTCCTGTTCGGGACCGACGGTGGTGGTGACTCTCGTCACATCCTCCTTGCCGAGAAGGTGCAGCATTCTGACGGCAACCGAGCTGAGTTTTTCCATCGAGCGGAGCAGCGGGGTCTTTTTGTCAAGCACCTCGCCTGTGTAGGAGCAGAACGCCGTGGGGATGTACAGCGTGGCGTCGCGGATGAACGCCGGGGAGGTGGGGTCCCATGTGGTGTAGCCTCTCGCTTCAAAGGTGGCGCGGATGCCGCCGGAGGGGAAGCTCGACGCGTCAGGCTCGCCTTTGATGAGTTCCTTGCCGGAAAACTCCATGATGACTTCGTCGCCGTCGGGGCAAATGAAGCTGTCGTGCTTCTCGGCGGTCACGCCTGTCATGGGCTGGAACCAGTGGGTGTAATGCGTGCAGCCCATCTCAACCGCCCAGTCCTTCATGGCGTTGGCAACGGCGTTGGCGACGCTGAGGTCCAGCGGCTCTCCGTTCTGAATGGTCTTTTTAAGCGCCTTGTAGGTAGCGCGGGGAAGGCGTTCCTTCATCTTCTGATCGTTAAATACCATGCTGCCGAATAATTCCGGTACGTTTGTCATAACAAATCGCTCCTCAAAGTAAAATAGGATAAAAAACAGAAAAACGCCGTAAGCCCGGAAGTCTGCCTTTGACTTCCTGCTCACAGCGCCTTTGCCGTTCGATGTGACAAGTATATACCCATCCCTTTCGTTTGTCAAGTACTTTTTTGAAATTTTTGCAAGTTTTTTTATTTTTATTGCAATATCTTCCTTAATAAAAGGAGCTTATGCGGCTGTCCGTTCTCAAATTCGCATTTTTCAAATCAAAAATATGCAATTTACTCTTGACAATCCTGCATAGCGGTATTATAATAGTGACCACAACACCCGCACACATGCACACATCAGCGGGACACTCTCCGGAAAGGAAGATCAATATGGAGAATATGCAGCAACAGACACACAGCCTCTATGACCCGTCGTTTGAGCACGACAACTGCGGCATCGGCGCGGTCGTCAACATCAAGGGACTCCCCTCTCATAAGGTCGTCGCGGATGCGCTGACCATCGTGGAGACGCTCGAACACCGCGCGGGCAAGGACGCCGACGGCAAGACAGGCGACGGCGTAGGCATTCTGACACAAATATCCCATTCGTTTTTTAAAAAAGCCGCTGCGCAGATCGGCATTTCCCTTCCCGCCGGACGTGATTACGCGGTGGGTATGTTCTTCTTCCCCCGCAAGGAGCTGCCCCGCAACCAGGCCAAGAAGATGTTTGAAATCATCGCGGACAAGGAAGGACTGGAGGTACTCGGCTGGAGAAAGGTTCCCTGCGACACCACCGCCATCGGGCAGCGGGCGCTCGACTGTATGCCGGACATCCAGCAGTGCTTTATCAAACGCCCCGAAAACGTCAGAAATGGCATTGACTTTGACCGCCGCCTCTATGTGGCGCGCCGCGTCTTTGAGCAAAGCAACGAGGACACTTACGTTGTTTCGCTTTCCAGCCGCACTGTGGTTTACAAGGGTATGTTTCTCGTCGGCGATCTGCGCCGCTTCTTCCTCGACTTGCAGGATGAAGATTACGCCTCCGCCATCGCCATGGTGCATTCCCGCTTCTCCACCAACACCAATCCGAGCTGGCAGCGGGCGCATCCCAACCGCATGATCGTCCACAACGGCGAAATCAACACCATCAAGGGCAACGCCGACAAAATGCTCGCCCGTGAAGAAACCATGCGCTCAGAGCATTTAAAAGGCGACCTCGACAAGGTCATCCCCGTGGTCAACACCGAGGGTTCCGACTCCGCCATGCTTGACAACACGCTCGAATTTCTCGTCATGAGCGGCATGCCGCTCCCCCTCGCGGTCATGATTACCATACCGGAGCCGTGGGACAGAAACCACACCATGAGCCGCCGCAAGCGCGACTTCTATCAATATTACGCCACCATGATGGAACCGTGGGACGGTCCCGCCTCCATCCTCTTTTCGGACGGCGACGTGATGGGCGCGGTGCTCGACCGCAACGGTCTGCGTCCCTCCCGCTATTACATCACCGACGACGGATTCCTGGTGCTTTCCTCGGAGGTCGGTGCGCTGCCGGTTCCGGCGGAGAAGATTGTCGTCAAGGAACGTCTGCGCCCCGGCAAAATGCTGCTGGTGGACACCGTCAAGGGCAGAGTCATCGACGACGAGGAATTAAAGGAATCCTATGCCTCCCGTCAGCCCTACGGCGAATGGCTTGACAGCCACCTCGTGCGCCTCAAAGACCTCAAAATTCCCAATGTCAAGGTGCAGGAGCATCACAGGGAGGAACGCCGCCGTCTGCAAAAGGCGTTCGGCTACACCTACGAGCAAATCATGCACTCCATCCTTCCCATGGCGCAGACCGGCAGCGAACCTATCACCGCCATGGGCGTGGATACGCCCCTCGCCGTCCTTTCCAAGCAGCCGCAGCCGCTTTTCCGTTATTTCAAGCAGCTCTTTGCGCAGGTCACCAACCCGCCGATCGACGCCATCCGCGAGGAAATCGTCACCTCCACCACCGTGTATATCGGCGAGGACGGCAATATCTTAGAAGAGAAGCCGGAAAACTGCCATGTTATCAAGATCCGCAATCCCATTCTCACCTCCACCGATATCTTAAAGCTGAAAAATATGCACGTCAGCGGCTACAAGGTCGCGGTCATCCCGATTCTCTACTACAAGAACACCCGACTTGCGAAAGCCATCAAGCGCCTGTTTATCGAAGCGGACAAAGCCTACAACGAGGGCGCGAACATCCTCATTCTCTCCGACAGAGGCGTGGATGAAAACCATCTCGCCATTCCGTCGCTGCTGGCAGTCTCGGCGCTGCACCATCATCTGGTCGTCACCAAGAGAAGGACCTCTCTCGCGGTGGTGCTGGAAAGCGGCGAACCCCGCGAGGTGCATGATTTTGCCACCCTGCTGGGTTACGGCGCCAGCGCCATCAATCCCTATCTGGCGCAGGAAACCATTCATGAGCTGATTCACGACGATCTGCTCGACAAGGATTACTACGCCGCCGTGGACGATTACAACAACGCCATTCTGCACGGCATCGTCAAAATCGCCTCCAAAATGGGCATCTCCACCATCCAGTCCTACCACGGCTCCCAGATCTTTGAGGCGGTGGGACTCGGGAAGGAGGTCATCGACGAATACTTCACGGGAACCGTCAGCCGCGTGGGCGGCATTTCCCTCAAAGACATTGAGGAAACGGTAGACAGCCTCCACACGGCGGCGTTCGATCCGCTGGGACTCGGCACCGACACCGAGCTGCGTTCCCGCGGCGCGCACCAATTCCGCAGCGGCAAGGAGGAGCATCTCTACAATCCCCGCACCATCCACGCCCTGCAAATGGCGACGCGAGCGGGCGACTACGCGCTTTTCAAGGAATACTCCCGCATGATTACGGAGGAATCCGGCGCGATGAATCTGCGCGGGCTGACCGATTTCAACTACGCGGCGCAGCCCCTGTCCCTCGACGAAGTGGAAAGCGCCGCCTCCATCGTAAAGCGCTTCAAGACAGGCGCGATGTCCTACGGCTCCATTTCACAGGAAGCCCATGAAACACTGGCGCTAGCCATGAACCAATTGCACGGCAAATCCAACTCCGGCGAAGGCGGCGAGAGCGACGAACGCCTGCTCACCAAGGGCAGCGCGGAAAACCGCTGCTCCGCCATCAAGCAGGTGGCTTCGGGACGCTTCGGCGTGACCTCGAAATACCTGACTTCCGCCGACGAAATCCAGATCAAAATGGCGCAGGGCGCAAAACCGGGCGAGGGCGGTCATCTGCCGGGACGAAAGGTCTATCCGTGGGTCGCCAAGACACGACACTCCACCCCCGGCGTGTCGCTGATTTCCCCTCCCCCCCACCATGACATTTACTCCATCGAAGATCTGGCGCAGCTCATCTACGATCTGAAAAACGCCAACCAAAACGCGCGCATTTCGGTCAAACTCGTGTCGGAATGCGGCGTGGGTACCGTCGCGGCAGGCGTCGCCAAGGCGGGCGCGGGGGTCATTCTGATCTCCGGCTATGACGGCGGCACAGGCGCCGCGCCCGGCAGTTCCATCCACAACGCGGGTCTGCCGTGGGAGCTGGGTCTGGCCGAAGCGCACCGCACACTGCTCATGAACGGTCTGCGCAACAAGGTGGTCATCGAAACCGACGGCAAGCTGATGACAGGACGCGACGTGGCCATTGCCGCCATCCTCGGCGCGGAAGAATTCGGCTTTGCCACCGCGCCGCTGGTGACGCTCGGCTGCGCCATGATGCGGGTGTGCAACCTCGACACCTGCCCCTTCGGCGTGGCGACGCAGAACCCCGAACTGCGCAAACGCTTCAAGGGCAAGCCGGAGTATGTGGTCAACTTCATACTGTTCGTGGCGGAGGAACTGCGCGAACTCATGGCTAAACTCGGTGTGCGCACGGTAGATGAACTGGTGGGCAGAACCGACCTGCTGCGCCGCAAGGAAGGACTTTCCGAGAGAGAAAACAGCGTCGATCTGAGCGCGATTCTCGACCGTGAAACCGCGACGGAGCATATTTCCTACAACAACAAGAACCTGTACGACTTTGAACTGGAAAAGACACTCGACGCTACTGCCCTCCGCGACGGCTTCAAGAGCGCCTTTTCCAAGGGCAAGGCCAAGACCATTGAAATAGAGGTCAAAAATACCGACCGTTCGCTCGGCACCGCTTTCGGCTCGGAGATCACCCGCCGCTTTGGCGACACCCTGTCCGACGACACCTTCAAGGTGATTTGCCGCGGCGCGGGCGGACAGAGCTTCGGCGCGTTCATCCCCAAGGGACTCACCCTCGAACTGGTCGGTGACAGCAACGACTACTTCGGCAAGGGACTTTCGGGCGGCAAGCTGGTGGTCTCCCCCCCGCAGGAATCCAAATTCAAGCCGGAGGACAACATCATCATCGGCAACGTGGCGCTTTACGGCGCGACAAGCGGCAAGGCTTTCATCAACGGCGTGGCGGGCGAACGCTTCTGCGTGCGCAATTCCGGTGCGACCGCCGTTGTCGAAGGCGTGGGCGACCACGGCTGCGAATACATGACAGGCGGCTGCGCGGTCATCCTCGGCCAGACAGGCAAAAACTTCGCGGCAGGTATGTCGGGCGGCGTCGCCTATGTGCTTGACGAGGACAGGGATCTCTACATGAAGCTCAACAAGGAGCTGGTGGAGGTTTCGGAGGTCACGGAGGACGTGGATGTCCGCACGCTGCGTTCCCTCATCGAGGAACACACCGCCGCGACCCGTTCGCCCAAGGGACAGATGATTCTCGATCACTTCTCCGACTACCTGCCCAACTTCAAGAAAATCATTCCCCACGATTACAAGCGCATCATCGAGGACATCGCGCGGCTGGAAGGCAAAGGTCTCTCCCCCGACGAAGCGAAGATCGAAGCGTTTTACAACCTGACCAACGAGCAATAAAGGAGGAGCATGATGGGAAAACCAACCGGATTTCTGGAATATCAACGGAAGGAAGCGCCTGCCTTCTCCGTCAGCCAGCGCATTCAGAACTACAACGAATTTCACAAGCCGCTCGATGAGGCGGCGCAGAAGCAGCAGGCGGCGCGGTGCATGGCGTGCGGCGTGCCGTTCTGTCAGTCGGGCATGATGCTCGGCGGCATGCTGTCGGGCTGTCCGCTGGGCAACCTCATTCCCGAATGGAACGATCTGCTCTACCGCGGCGCATGGAAGCAGGCCTATGACCGCCTGCGGCTCACCAACAACTTCCCCGAATTCACCTCCCGCGTCTGCCCCGCGCTGTGCGAAAAGGCGTGTACCTGCGGCGCGGAGGGCGACCCCGTCACGGTGAGAAACAACGAATATGCCATTGTCGAGCGCGCCTATGCCGAAGGATATGCCAAAGCGCAGCCCCCCAAGGTGCGCACCGGCAAGCGGGTGGCGGTCATCGGCTCCGGCCCTGCGGGACTGGCTGCCGCCGACCAGCTCAACCGCCGCGGACACGCGGTCACCGTGTATGAACGCAGCGACCGCGTCGGCGGACTGCTGATGTACGGCATCCCCAACATGAAGCTGGAGAAATCCGTCATCGAGCGCCGCGTCGCTGTCATGAAAGAAGAGGGCGTGGAGTTCCGCACCAATGTGAACGTCGGAAAGGACATCTCCGCCGAAGCCATTACGGACGGCTATGACGCGGTCATCCTCGCCTGCGGCGCATCCCGTCCCCGCGATATTCAGGCGGAGGGGCGCGACGCAAAGGGCATTTATTTCGCGGTGGATTTCCTGACATCCACCACCAGGGCGCTGCTCGACAGCGGCCTCGCCGAAGGCTCCTACATCTCCGCCAAGGATAAAAATGTCATGGTCATCGGTGGCGGCGACACCGGCAACGACTGCGTCGGCACCTGTGTGCGACACGGCGCGAGGAGCGTTCTCCAGCTCGAAATGATGCCCAAGCTTCCCGACACCCGCGCGGGAAACAACCCCTGGCCGCAGTGGCCGCGTGTCTGCAAGACCGACTACGGACAGGAAGAAGCCATTGCGGTGTACGGCAGCGATCCTCGCGTCTATCAGACCACCGTCAAGGAATTCCTCAAGGACGAAGATGGCAATGTCAAAGGCGCGGTTCTGGTAAAATTACAGGCTGTCCGTGACGAAGCCACTGGCAGAATGTCGATGCAGCCAATCGAGCATTCCGAATCCACCGTGGAGGTGGAACTGGTGCTGATCGCGGCAGGCTTCCTCGGTAGCGAAAGCGAGGTCACAAGCGCCTTTGGCGTGGCGACCGACGCGCGCACCAATGTGGCGGGCATTGACGGCAGCCACCGCACCAGCGTGGAAAACATCTTCACGGCAGGCGATATGCACAGCGGTCAGTCGCTGGTCGTTCGCGCCATCCGCGACGGACGCGACTGCGCCCGCGAGGTGGACGAAAGTCTGATGGGCTACAGCAATTTATAGTTTTTTTGCATCACATCAAAATCCCCCTTATCTGAGGCGCTGAAATGTGCTAGTTACATTCCAAGCCAACGGTAAGGGGGATTTTTTATATCGATCAAATGCCTATTTTGCGTTATTCTTGAATACAAAAACATGAGATTTGGGAATCCAAATTCCTGAACAGTGCCTTTTCATTTCTATAAAAGCCCTAAATAGCAATATTTTTAGGTGCTGTATGCAAAGTGGGATTTTTGCTTTATTTTTCTTTATTTTGCTTTATTTTGCTTTTCTTTCCTCCGCAAATTCCGCTGCATCTGTCAGCGTTTGCAGCAGGAAATCATCCAGTCTTTCCGCTACACGCTGTTTCAGCGCGGTCGGAATAGGGTAAACGACCTCCGCCATGCTGCCCGCAATGGCGGCAATGGTGTCGCTGTCGCCGCCTATGGAGATCGCCTCCGCCACCGCATCGGCAAAGCTCTTTCCCGTAAGAAACGCCACGATCGCCTGCGGCACTGAGCCTTGACAGGAAACATCAAACGTATAGGCTGCTCTGATTTCGTCAAGGGTGAATCCGAGGTCGTAATACCGACCGGCGTATTGCCGCACGTCCTCCTTGGTGCCGCCGCTGCGCAGTAAATAGATACTCCCCGCCACGGCCTTCGCACCCTTGACGCCTTCCGGATGATTGTGTGTCACTGCTGCCGACAGTTCCGCCAGCACCTCCGCTTCCTCCAGCGAACGCGCCGCCCATCCCGCGAAAGACACCCGCATGGCGGAGCCGTTGCCCCAGCTATTGTAGGGTTCGCTGCTCTCCGATGCAAGCCAGCGGCGAAACGAGCCGCCGTAGCCTGCGCGCGGGAACCGTCTGCCGTAGGTTTTCAGGGAACGCACGATCTCGCTTTTGATGACTGCGCGGGATTCTTCTCCGGCTGCCAGCCATTCGTCCGACAACTGCCGCAGTGCCCGCAGAATGCCGTCGGCCACCGCGCAGGTCATCACTGAATCGTCGGTAAAGCGCGCCCTCCCGACTGCCATGCTTTCCTCGTCTATCTTGTATTTGATGTTGTGCCATTCATACACCGAACCCACAGTATCCCCCACAACCGCGCCGAACATTTTATCCGGCAGAAAATGGGACGTTTTCATGATACATCTTCCTTTCGTTTCATGGTATTTTGTAACAAATCCGTTACTCTGTAATCACAGGAAATGAATGCTTCAGGCGTTCTTTGATTTTTTCCACAACGGCGGGCGGAGACACCACCCGGATATTGGGGCCGAAAGATAAAATACTGTTGACAACATTTTCGACGTCAACGCTGTAGCAATACAACCGAACCCGCCAGAGGCCGCCGTCCACCCTTTCTGTAACCGTGTTATACATGGAAAAAGCAAGGTTGGCGCGTTCAGCGGTTTTGCGGTTATCGGTCATCTCCATGACAATGGGTTCGGACATCAGCCTTTTTTCCATCATTTTGAGCGGTGTCAGCTCATGCTTCCACCTCGTTTCCGTAAGAGTGAGATCATACATCGTGTCTATATTAACTTTGACGGGACGTTCCTCATCGACAGACCACAGAGAAAGACGGAAGTGGTCATCAATGACGGTGTATTCGATCTTAACGGGAAATCCGCGGCAGTTTTCATACACTCTGCCGTTACGCGCACGATTGCTGTATCGGATTTCGCGCTGCCCGTCAATGGCCGTAAGCAGCAGGCGGATATTCCGGATTTCCTCGTCTGATATCGGCTGATCGGCGGACCCTGCCGGCACGGTAACGCAAAGCGTTTCCAGACCAAGATCCGGTACATCGGCAAAGAGATCCAGCAGAGCCACCCTTTCTTCTGAATCAAAAAATAGGACGCTGTACTTACTTTGCAGCAGCGCCTTGATATACATCCGTTCGATGTTCGACAGCCCGAGAGGAATCTTTGAGGGAACACGGAGCTTCCAGTGGTTCGGGTCGCTCGTATCCACGATGGGAGTACATTGCCGTATCAGTCCGTCAATGTTATTAAACAGATAGCCTACGGCGTTTCCCATATTTTGTTCCAGCACCCGACGGAAAGCATTCAGCCCGATTTCTTCATCGCCGGACAGACGGTTGAAGGAATCAACCACCGCCAGCAGAAAATCGTTATTGAATTCGTCAATCAGCTTTTGTTTCTTCCAATCCATACATCTTCCTCCACCAAATCCGTTCTTCTTCCAGTTCCTGCACGGTATTGTCGTCACTTTGCGTCAGCCATATGTGATCCATATGAATCCGGAGCCACGGCTTCAGCTCGATCAGAGAATTGACCTGTATGCGCACGCGGCTGCGTCCGCTGCCGGCGTCTTCGGGAACACATGCCGGAAAACGCTGCCGAACAACCGTCTCGACGACGTTGTCAAACAGCAGCGTGCCGGTAACCGGCGGTTTTCCGAGAGACACCGAAGTCCCAGTGAAGCTGTATCGCAGCGCGTCGGCATAACGCCGCGCCACTTCTTGGTCATCCGGTACAACGCAGGAAACCGTCTCCGGACTGACACTCCGGATGCGGTCGAGGCGCAGCATCAGGTCGGGGCAGCTTTCTGTTCCCACATACACCGTGAAAACATACTGCCGCCCAGTCTGCCTGTCCGTGATAATGCGCCAGGGAAGCAGACAATGCAGCCTGCCGTTGATGTGATCCACACAGACAGGACGGCGCTCCTGCATATACCCTAGCAGTTGACGAATCATTTCATCGTTAAAAACCTGCCCGATGTAACGAAACTTGAACATAAAGGGACTTTGATAACCGCGGTCAAGTTTCAGCAGGAGACTGCTGCCGCAGACCGACAGCGGAAAGATATTGGTTCCCAGATCAATCAGGCGCAGCAGTCTCACATCACATTGATATCCTTCTCCGCCCAGATCGTCACATGCCGGATACGCAATATCATATCTGCCGTGATCACAGCGGACAAGAAGTCCCTTTTCGGTCATATTATTCATCAAACGGCGGATGGTATTGCCGCTGTCCACCCCGTCTGCCCCGCCGAAGTCCGCCCGCTCGATTGCCACAATCAGTTCGGCGGGCGAAAGTGCGCCGCGATATCCCAACTGCTGCAAAATATAGCAGATAAAAAGCAGCTTGCGGGTAGAGGTAAAGCTTTTGAACGCAAAGAAGCGGAGGAAGGCGCGGTGGGGATTTTCAAAATGATCGGTGCGCAGATGCAGCGCCTTTTCTCCGGCGAGGTTAGTCTGTTCTTCCAGCAAATTTCCGAAAATATATTGCAGCATTTTCACGTCATCATAATATTTGCTCTTGCCGCAGATGCCTTCCGTTGCCAGATCACTTTGAGAATAGCTGCCAAAGTAAAAAATATTTTTGAGCAGCGGGAGAATTTTTTTGTAGTCCTTTATAAATTCGCTTTTTCCCATAGACACCCTCCTGCAAGGATCGCATAATAGAATCATAGTCTTCTACAGATGATTACTTTCATGAAAACAGAAAAGTCTCCCCGTCCGGAAGCAAAACACGTCCCAGACGGAGAAAACAGATAAACATCCTTTGATTTTTTCTATTATTATATCACGCTATGCTGCAGTTTGCAATTCTTTTTTGCTATTATAGACATTTTCAAGTGCCGTTTTCAGATTTTTTCATTCAATGTCGTTTTATTTTCTCTCCATCACACCTTCACCTATCCCCTTTTGAACAGTTACGCTTTGTGTCATACAAATCCCTCAGCCGCTGTCCGGCGGCCTGCTTTTCCCTCCCGCAATCACAGGCAGCATTGAAGTGCAGGCAAATACAATCAGCAATGAAGCCTTGGTGAACCGTAAGCACAAACGGCCACGGCATTGACCGCCCGTGCCTGTTGTCACTCCTCCTCCCGGTTCCTGCTATCACCGCGTCCCCCGACGCGGCCTATTTCTCTCTGTCGGAAGTGTCTCAGCCGAACCGTTTGTTCAGCAGATGCATCACCGCCGCTCCGTAGAAAATCACCGCGTATGCCACCGCAAAAATAGCCTTGAAATTGATCTCATCCATTTTTTCTCCATCCTTTCGATTGTCATTATACACGCATTGACTCTATTCTTTCTGACAAAAAGTGCGGAAGCGTGTCAGCCTCTGTTCTCTTTTACCATATGAACCACCGCCATGGCAAAGAAAATCACGGCATACGCCACCGCGAAAACTATCTTCGGATTGATTCCGTTCATTCCTCACACCGTCCTTTCGCATATCATTATAGACCCCCGGACCCTCTCTTTTCTGACAAAAAGTGCGGAATGTTTTACGGCACTTCCTTTTTTGTCAAGGCGCTTTTCATGGATACTATCCATATTCAGTCAATTTTTTGACGTATTTATATTGATTTTTCCTCCTATCTATGATAAAATGATGTCAAATCATGTGGATAAAATCGGAGGATTTTTCGTTTTTATCTTCATTTCCAAATCCACTATCCACAACTTAAGCGCTCCTCCAGTCGGCTACGCCGACAGCCCCCTCAAAGAGGGAGCCGATAATGCCTCCCTGAGGGAGGTGGCACGTGAGTGCCGGAGGGAGTTCCATCATAAATCTTAAGTTGTGGATAGTGTTTCCAAATCTATTCCTGTTCATTATCATCAAAGGAGGCATCACGCGATGGACGCACAAACATACACCAACATCACGGCTGCTTGTGATCAGATTGCTGCAAAGACGCAGGCACCAGGTATTTCGGCGCTCTCGTCACGGCTGCACCGCGCCTTGGAAAAAGAACACAAGCCCACCATGGCGCTTGTCAGCTTCAACATGAATCACGCGGAACGATTCGCCATTGTCAATGACTTTACCGGCATTGCCATTCCCGAAGAACTCGCGGCCAAAGTAAACGGCGCTCCCGCCTGTATTCTCTTCGACTACAGCAGAAGCCCCGGCATTCTCATCGACGGCGGTCCCGACGGCATCACCGTGTACGGACTGCCCTGTGAAAAGCTTCAGACCAGACGAATTGCGGTCTGCGACGCAGTCAAATCCCGCGACAAATGGTTTGTTCTGGCAGAGGAAATCGACATTGCCTGTCTTGTCATCAACGCTACCATGGCCATGACCCAGTTGGAACGCAACTGGCTGCGGGAATGCGGTCAGCCGCTGTTTGGCACCAACGAACCCGTCATCGCCACCGTGGGTATGCATCTGCTCAACACACAGGAGGAAGTACAGGCCGTTAATGACGCCATTAACGCCGGACTGCGCCGACTGGGCATGAGCACTCAGGTATTTGATAGCCCCACAGAAGCGATGGCATGGATGGACGCGTTTCTGAATGATCCTGCTGTGCTGGCCAGCCGCAGTCTGCGAGTGGCCGCCAACGGTCTGACCGAACTGACCGAACGCACAAAATCTTACATGAGCACCGCTCTTATCGGTTCCTCCGCCATTGACAACGCGGTCGCTAAACTGGAAGAACAGCGCAAGTCTCTGCAAACCGCCGGACAGCTCGCTTCCGAGAGCATTCTGTTCAACGAACTGACGCGCCTCAAAGTCATGGCGTCCGAAAGCGTCCGAGATTACGGACAGCGTATGGTAGGCAACATCAAATCCAAGGTGGAAACCTATCCGCTGGAGCAGCTTCCCGCCATGGACGCGGAGATCAACCAGTTCATCATCGGATCATGGGACGCGTTTCTCGCCAAGGTCGCGGAAACCACCGAGGGAGAATTGCAAAAAGTCTCCGCCAGACTTACCGAACAGATGGAAGCGGATGCGGGCAATATGATTGCCGCCCTCGATGAACCCACACGCCGAGCGCTCTATGGCGCCATTACGTTTGCACCGTCCTATGCTGAACGTGCCGAAAACATGCCGGTGCGCGCGCCGTTGGAATTTTCGGGCGTGAATATCAATCAGATAACACAGCAGCTTCGCCGTGAGACGCGCGGTATGATGCTGGTTTCCATACCGCTGCTCTTTGTCAATCCGCTCTTTGCGGTGGGCAGCATCGTCGCGTCCAAATTCATCGGCAAATTCCGCACAGACAGCGAGCTCAAAAACGCCCGCGCCGATATGGCCAAACAGATCGAGAATCTCTGCGCCGCCAATTCAGAAATCATCGTGCAGAATGTGGAGGCGAGTTTTGATCGCCAGATTCAGGAAGGCTCGCAAAACGTCCGCGCCGCCTACGATAACCTTATCAATCGCCTGGAGGGCGAACTCAACCGCATGAAAATCGAGCAAGGGCAAAAAACCGAAGTCAGACGCTTCCTCGAGGAACATCTGCAATCGGTCATACCTTCCCTGCAGAGCCAGATGTAAAAAAAGGAGGACCAAATCAAATGGATAATTACAGAACTTCACGGGAACTTTCCGATAAAATGCAGCGCTGTTTGCGCGTCTACGCAGATATGCTGGGCGCGCCTGACCAGTCTAAGGCTGGTACCTACGGTTTTGTTCCCGGACTGCAAATGACAGTCGAACAGGAAGCGCTGGAAAAACAGATTGACAAGCTGGAACAGGGTATCTTTCAGGTACTCTTTACCGGCGGCTTCAGCGCGGGAAAATCCACCCTGCTAAATGCCCTCATGCGCAAAAAAGTGCTGCGTATGGCAATTACCGCGGAAACGGCCGTCATCACCAAAATCGTCTTCGGGCAGGATGAAAAAGTCATCGTCTATGAAAAGACCACCGACACCCAGACGGGGCAGAAGCTGTCCCGTGAAATGAGCGTGGAAGAATTCTTTGAGAGCTTCCGCATCAGTCAGGACGCTCCCGATAAATTCAACAACATTGACTACGTCGTTCTCCAGCAGCCCGGCGAAGGTATCGGCGGTTCGCTGGTGCAGCTTGTGGATTCCCCCGGCACCGAAAACTCCGTGGAGGACACCATGACCGCCCGTCAGTTTGCCGAAAACGCAAGCGCCATCGTTTACATGATCAATTCCGCCATGCCCTTTATGCTCGAGGACAAAGAGTACATCGCCAGCCATTACGCGGGCCGGCATATGCGCAATATTTTCTTCGTCTGCAACCGCTTCGACGCATTGGACGAACAGTCCAAAGAGGATTTGAAAAAGAGTGTCCGTCAGCAACTCAAAGACGTCTTTACCGACAGAAGCGGCCGATTTGACGAGGAACTCTTCAACAGCCGTGTTTTCTACACCGACGCCTATCATTCGCTCTGCGCCCGCGTAGGCGAACAGGTACAGACTCCTTTCGGAACCATGCCGTGCGACGATTCCATCACAGGCGTACCGGAATTCGAGAACGACCTGAGCAATTACCTTACCGCTGATGACCGCGACAAGGAAGCCTTCCGCGGCTATATGTCCCAGCTCGCCAGCAAATATGTGGGCGCCATGGATAAAATCGAAGAAATTCTCGCCTCTTATCGCAAGGGCGCCGATCAGCTCATCGCCGAGCGCAATGAGTTTGAAAGCAAGCGCGGCCGTCTGGAAATGATTATCACCCAGATCGAGGAAAGCTGCCGCAACTGCGTGGCTGGCATTCTTTCCTCCGCCAAGAGCGAATACACCAGTTGCATGAACCGCATCAACACCGGATGGGATGCACATTTCTCCCGCATAAGCGTGCCTTTCGGCCTCAAAGAAATGGCGGTACTCACCATGAACAAGAAAAACGACGCCAAGGTCAAAGAAGTTACCAAGCCCTTCGCCGACGCGGTGCAGCAGTATGTCAAAAACGAATTCGATCAGATGGGCAACAATCTGCGTGCCAATATCGACGCGTATCTCAATACCCTTGAAAAGCAGCTCACAGTCCAGCAGGAGCAGATGGAAAGCCTCGACCTGCCGATTTCCATAGATGATCTCCGTCAGGCTCTTCTCGGCGGCACGGTGGGACACGGCGACCAGGATTTCAACAGCGGTGACATGACCAAGGGGAACCTCTTCCAGATCATCCTCGGCATCATCGGACTTGACCCCGAAATCATTCTCGGCGGTCTCAACGGCAGAACCTCCAACAGCAAGGCCATTCTGGACTTTATCGTTAAGAACTTCCTCGAATACATCGCGGTTTACGTCGTAGCGTGGCCGGTCGGCGCGGGCATTATGGCCTATCGCGTCATCAGCATGGTCAGGGGCGTCAAGGAGCACAAAAAATCCCGCGCCGCCGATATTCTGCTGGGCATGCGCACCGAAACAGTGGCCGCATTGCAGGCGGAGCAGGAACGCTATGTCATGGAACTGGAAGCGCAGCTCGCCGCTATCACCCGCGCCGGCGCTTCGATGGCGGACGGTATCCGCGGTCTGGCGGACGACTACACCGCCAGACTCAATGATACCATCCAGAAACTCAAGAGCCATACTGACAACCTCCAGACCGAAACCGCCCGCACCAACAAGATCAAAGAACTCCTCCTGCGTAACATCAGCGATGTCAACCAGATGCTCGACGGACATGCACTTTCCGACAGCGACATAAGACGCATGGCCATTTAACATAAAAGAAGGGGGAATCAACCTTTGTACAGCGACACATTCAAGGAACAGTGGCGGAATCTGTATAGCGATTTTGCGCAGGAGTACGACCGTCTGACGCAAAAAGGGGATGCGCCTGCCTGTTTCCGGCAGTGGTATGAGACGCGGCTGCACCGCTGGCAAAGCGTCGCCTATCCGGAGGGCATCATTCTGCAACAGGTGGGCAACAGCGCGTTGTCCCGCGAACTGACCGACACCATGAGGGACTTCACTTTTTCCCCTGTGGAGCCGCAGCCCGTCAAACCGATATGGCTGAGCGCGGTGCTGGGATTGATTGCCGCCGTCCTGTCGTCGGTTCTTCTGCTGCTGTTTCACTGGAACCCCATCCGCGTTGTCATCAGTGCCATTGTCGTATTTATCGTGACAACGCTGGGCTTTGCCCGCTCGGTGACATCCGCTCAGGAGGCGGAAGCCAAACGCGTCAGGGACGCCTATGTGGCACAACTGCGGGAGTATGCGGACACGCTGACCGCTGTGTGTGAAAAATATGAAACTGCCCCTGCTGATGAACCCGCTAACCCATCTTCGGACGACAACACCCCGCCGCAGCAGGAACCCAACGACAGGAACGAGGGAGACATATGACCGCACAACAGCCGCTTTCGGAAATTCTGCGCATCGTCGATGCAAATCCTGTCTGCCGGTCGATGTTTACGGAGGAACAGCTTACAAAATACCGCATTATTGCGGATCGTCTGGCGCTGTCCGACAGTGCCAGACCCTTTCGCGTGGTATTCTGCGGTGTGTTTTCCTCCGGCAAAACCTCCCTGATCAATTCTCTGCTGGCTTCTTCCTTTCACCTGCCGGAAGGCGTTAATCCCGTTACCAAGATGGTGACGCGCATTCGCGGCGGAAGACAGGTTGCCTGCGCCTATCGGCTGGGCGGCAGAGAAAACGCTGTTTCCACGGACTACATTGAGGCGCTCATCAAAGGACAAAAACAACTGGTTTACGATACCCACGAACTGATCGTCACCGTCCCCTCGAAAATTCTGCAAAACCGGGTGGAATTTCTCGACACTCCAGGCTTCAACGACGAAATGGGAGGCGACCTCGAGCGCATGAGCCGCGAGGCTATCTACGAATCAGATATGGCGGTCATGTGCTGCTCGGCGCTGCAACTAGGCAAAATCTTTGAACGCCAGCTCCTGCAAGAGCTTGACGATCTCATGGGGCATTTTTCACTGGTGGTCACCCGCATGGACAACCTCAACACCGTCGAGGACTGCGACGCCGTCATACGACAGGCCAACCGCCTTATGAAAGACAAAGGCAACGACGCGGCGGTCTTTCCGGGGGATATCAGCTTTGTCTTCCCCGTGGTCAATCGCAACGCCCTTTCGGACAGCTATCCTGATGCGGAAAAACACATCAAGGCCTTTGAAAACACACTGCGCGTTGTACTTTCGGACGAAAGCATCCGCCGCCGAATCCGTCAGAAGTCCGACGAAAAGGCGCTGGCACTCTGTCTGCGGGAAATACAGCCCGTATTTGACCGGCTGGCACAACAGCAGCAAGCCGAACTCACAGAACTCACAAATAAAAACAGCGCTGCCGTCAGGCAGCGGGAATGGAATGCCCGCACCGAACAGAACCGATTTGCCGACAAGCGCCGGGAAGCAAGTTATGCCGCGCAGCAATTCGCGCGTCAGCGCATGGGTACGCTCTCTGCGCAGATCATGCAGCTTCACGATCCCAGTTCCTTTCAATTGGAAGCAACCCGTCTTACCAACAGTATGATTGCCGCGCTCATAGGAGACATTGCCGCTTACAGTGCGCAACAAGGCATTGCATCGGCTGACACGGTGGTCAATATCCTGAACGGCGAATATTTTGCCCTTCATTTCACCGTTCCGCCTCTCGTCAAAAAACCCGTCCGCCGACGGGGTCCGGTCAAGCGCTTATTTGTGACACTCTTTCGCTTCGCCACATTCCGTTTTCAAATCGACGACGGCTGCGAAATGGAATACGCCGGCTATCAGGAACCCGCAGTGCAAGCCGTGTGGAACGGCCCCGTTCCGTGGCTTTTGCGTCAATGGGACACCTATCTTGAACGGGTACACGGCGGTATGAAAACCGACGGGTTTTACGGAGGCTACGAACAGGCCATCCGAGACAGACAAACCCTTATCGACCTGTGCGAAAAAGTCCGGCAATTGACGGTTTACGGAAAATAATTCATTCCATATAGAAAAAGCACGCTTTTCCCTTTCATCGGGAAAAGCGTGCTTTTTAACTTTTACGCATAACAGGATACTAAATGCCCCATCTCTGGGCCTCTTCATCCGAAATCTTAAAATATCGTTTAAGCTGACTGCGGCAAAGCTCATTTCTTCCGTCAATGATACGGTAAAGATTCTGTACTTCCTTTTGCCATGCCTCATAAGTAGCCGGCTTTTGCCAACGATCACAATGGCGCGGCATCTCGTTATCCATGCGTGCCACCATGCTTTCCAGAATGGGCTTCATATTGCGGGACAGGAAAGTGGAATTAAGATGTTCGGCAAAGCGTTCGATAAACCGCTGCCGGAAATCCGGATTTTTCAGCAACGCACACCTCAGTTCTGTGGAAAAACCGTTTTCGGAACCGTGACCCGCCGGATTAAACTGCTTCTCGAACATATCCAAACTATCCCAAACCGCGTCATTGCGTAGAGTCATATCAAAATCATACATAATCCAGCGCCATTTGCCGCTGCTGCTTCTTTCCCGGTAAAACTTGATGTTTCCGGTATCGCCGTTGGCAAAATAGATCTCGGTAATCAAATAATCAATGAAGTTTTCAATATCCACCATGCTCGCCACGTAATTGTAATTGGTTTCTTCTGTCAGATCATGGGTGGCAGCGAAATGAACCAGATCAAGGTAGGCCTCATTGGTGCCGGCTTTGGCTGTACTGTTGCCCTTGATCAGATCCAGGTTGTTTCCGTCCACACCACCGTATCTTCCCAGCCATTCGGCATTGATTCTTTCACGAAGATCATAATAACCCCAATACTGTCCATTGATATACACCGCCACGGGCTGCCAATCCTGATACACCAGCGATGTATGTCCCTTCATGACCTGCGCGGCGTAAGGATCACGAATGCGGGTCATATTCTGATCCTGTCCGCCTGCTCTTAAAAGCAGACAGTCAAACACCGTATGATCGTTGTTTTCAAAAAACGGATAGGTTACATGATCGGAGCCGTAATCACTGCGGAAATTCACCGTGACACTTTTTTGATCGTAAGCTCTGGAATACTGACCGTAAACCTTGAGTCCTGCCAATTCGTCAATGACCTTTTCTCCGTTCACATAATATTCAAAATTCGTTTCTCTCTCCCAGTCCTGCCAGAAATTCGCGCCCACAAACGGAAATACACCGGTATGCTGCGTGCCAAAAGCAAAAATACCGGTCTGCGTAGAGAAAAGACCCTGCGGATCGGACGCAAGACACACAACAGGAAGTGTACGTTCGGATTTGCTTCCTTTGATAAAGGTAGCCGTGGCAACGTCGCTGGGAAGTCGGTTCGCCTTAAAAGCACGCACGCGGAGCACCGTGTTTTCACTCACCGTTATACGGCTGAATATCGGAGACTGCTCCGTAGGAACGCTTCCGTCGGTAGTATAACGATACGTGGCATTGCCCTCTCCTGACAGTATGGTGACTGTCGTACCAGTAGACACATAACCGCCCGTATTGCTCAGCAGTGGTTTACCGGCATAGCCCGTCAGAGGTACGGCATCATTAGGAAGACCGGGAGTGGGATTGTCAAAAAAAACACATTCGGCAGTACCCTCTTTGGCTCTGCCGGTTGTGACGCCGCTGCGTTGTCTGCCGGTTTCAAATATATCCATCGGAACTCCCTGTGCATTGGTGAGATACACTGTTTCCCCATGGCTGTTCAGATCAAAACCGGCATAGAGTGACCCCGGATATTCCGTGTGATTTTCGGAAGTACAATACACGATCTGGCAGTTGCCTGCCCGAAGAGTGATATCAGGAAATTGAAATGGCGTGCTTTTTGGGCTGCCGTCAGTCAGTTGCCATCCGTCAAGAGAAACATCTTTATCAGACGGATTATACAATTCGATCCAATCCCACTTTTCCTGTGCTCCGTTGCCCTTCACGGCACTGACCTCATTAATAATGACGCTCATATTTTGAACGCGCACCGCTTCCTGAGGACTGTCGTAGACGGTATGGCTCTCGTCATTCAAACGACAATATCCGATGCTCGCATCCTTTGGGTTGATGACTGCGTAAACGCCCTCAAAACAGTTTTCGAGCCGAACAGTCTGCATCGGCACACCAGCCAATCCGAGAATCACAGCCTGATCTTTGGCATTCAACTGAAAAGAGGTATGCATATTCCCGTTCTCATCCACTGTATTGCGTCCCGAACAATATACCCGCAGCGTTTTTCCCGGAAGAAGCATCACATCCTTTTGGAAATGCCATTTTTCCACCTTTGACGACTCGTCCGATAAAGTATAATCGGAAAGTCTGACAACGCTCTTGGAAATATTTTTGACGGTAACAAAACCATAACAATTCCCGTCTGCCAGCGGAAGGGTAAAATCATTGGCACAACAGCATTCGGTAATCATCAGCTCTTTTTCGAGCTTTTGAATCACATCTTCAGGATTTTCCGCACAAACACCGTTATTCTTTTCGCCCGGAGATGGCTTGGCAAACCATAAGTAAGTTCCGTCCTTCGTTCGCCCCAATGAGATATCCTTCAGACTCTCTCCGACATCCACACGGCTGACCTTGCCGGTGCGATTGATCAGATAGAGACTTTCTCCGCGCGACGCGAGTGAAAAATTGGCATGTATCTCGTCATGCTCGACATCATACCAATCTTTACCGTCACAAAAAACCAGACGGTAATCGCCTGCTTTGATGGTCAGATCGGGAAAAGCGTATTTGCCGGGATCACGGTCATTGTCTGACAGATACCAGTTTTTGAGATGAATATCGGTGCTGCCTGCATTGTAAAGTTCAATCCAGTCGGGGGTTTCTCCCTCGCTGTCTGTCAGAAACGACGCGTTTTTGGTCATGATCTCATTAATCACCAGTTTGTCGCTTTCGCCGCCAAAAGAACAGCCGCCCAGCACTCCGGCCGCACAGACGACGGCCAACAGCAGACTGACCGCTCTA
This sequence comes from uncultured Ruminococcus sp., assembly GCA_902802795.1. Taxonomy (GTDB): domain Bacteria; phylum Bacillota; class Clostridia; order Oscillospirales; family Acutalibacteraceae; genus RUG762. The sequence continues at coordinate 54,628 of CADCNI010000017.1, read as the reverse complement.
TGGATGAATTTCATGAAACTTTCTCCGTTCTTACTTAGGTAATTCTTGCTTTATTATACAGCATCCCCTTCTTTTTTTCAATGCCATCTTTGATTTTCCTATGTTTTTTGCCAAATTGATTTCCAAGGTAAAAACGAAGACACTTGCAAAAGCCGACGGCATATAGTATGATATACTATGAAGTTTCGTATTAAAAATATCTTAATCGAAAAGGAGATTCTTATGCTCAAATATTTTCTTGCGCCTCTGCTGGGAGGTGTCATCGGATATATCACCAATGACCTTGCCATTCGCATGCTGTTTCGCCCACGCCGCGAAATACGCATCGGATCATGGAGGGTTCCTTTTACGCCGGGGCTGATTCCCCGTCAGCGTCAACGCATTGCCGCCTCCATCGGCAGCGTAATAAGCAGCGAACTGCTTGACCCCGCCACACTCCGTGAAACACTGCTTTCAGAGAATGTCATGTCATCCCTTCGCGTCAAACTGGACGAAACATTCCAGGGATGGCGCTTCGAAACGCGTTCACTGCGTGAAAAGCTGTCGGAAATGGCCGGTGAGGAAACCGTCAAACATTATGGGGAACAGCTTTGTGTAAAAGGAGCCGATGTCATTTCGGAAAAGCTCGTTGCGGCAGATGCCGGCGGCACTGTCATGCGGGCGGCCATGAACTCGCTGAAAGAAAAGCACGGCTTTGGACTGCTGACCGGATTGATGGACGACTCCGTCACGCAAAATCTTGGAGGCAGACTCAACCGCCTCATCGCCCAGAACGCCCCGTCCTTTCTGGAAACCGAGATCAGCCGTCTGGAGAACGAATGGCTCGATCAGCCTGTCAGCACGCTATACGAGAAATACGCCGACAAAACGGAACCGCTCAAAGAGCGAATCATGGATCTTTACCGCCTCGTCATAGAGCAAAAGCTGTCGTCGGCGCTCGCGGCCGTCAACATTGAACAAATCGTCACCGACAAAATCAACGCATTCAGCGCGGAAGAACTGGAAAACCTCATTCTCAGCGTGATGAAAAAAGAGCTGCGTGCCATTGTCTATCTGGGCGCTTTGCTGGGTGCTCTGATGGGATTTCTCAATTTGTTGTTCTGATACTTTATTGGGCTGTCTCTCTCAATCCTCAAACGGGAAGTGATAGTCGAGTCCGCACTCGTCACGCAGCGCCATGAATTCCTTCTGAATCGCCTCACCCACGGGAACGCCCTTGTCCTTTCGCTCCTGCCATGCGAGATATTCCTTTTCTCCCGCCGTATAAATGCGTTCGGCGCCGGGCGCCTTTTCAGAACCGCGAAGTTCGCGACAGATTTCGCCCGCCGTGTGCCGGAATGTATCCAGCCCCATGAAGAACTCCGGATTGATCACAAAGAAGAAATGCCCCAGGCGGTACATCTGCTTGTTGCCGTCAGCGTCCTTGCCACTCAGTTCTTTCATAAAGGGGCCGCCAGCCAACGCCGCCGACAAAATCTCCACGATCGTAGTAAACCCGTAACCCTTGTGCCCGCCGGTTTCCTCTCCGATGCCTCCCAGCGGCAGCAGCGAACACTGCCCGGCGCGCAGGTCCTTGAGGATTTTGCCGGAATCGGTCATCGTTTCGCCCTGCTTGTTGACCACCAAGCCCTCCGGTGTAGGCTTGCCCATGCGCTGATAAAACTCAATCTTTCCGTTTTGCACGATGGAGGTGGCGCAGTCAAAATTGAAAGGGAACGCCTCATCGGTGGGCAGCGTAAAAGTAAGCGGATTGGTACCCATCATCGGTTCCACGCCGAAGGTCGGCGCAACAGAAGGACGGGCATTGGTGCCGGTAATGCCGATCATGCCCGCCTTTTCCGCCATCGTCGTCCAATATCCCGCGATGCCGTAGTGGGTGGAATTGAAAATGGTGCCCCCTGCCATGCCATAGACACGGGCTTTTTCTATGAGACGATCCATCATATGGTAGCTCGCCACCATGCCCATGCCGTTGTTGGCATTCATCACCACGGTGGTGGGTGTTTCCTTGACAATTTCGATATTCGTCACCGGCAGCAGCGTTCCGTTTTTGATGCGGTCCAGATAGATCGGCTTGAACCGATTGCAGCCGTGGCTCTCAATACCTCTGCGGTCGGATTCAAGCAGCACGTCTGTGCAGATTTTCGCGTCTTCCTCCGGCACACCGTAAGCCTTAAATACGTCGGTCATAAATCCGGTGATCATATCCCACGGAATATACGGTCTGGTTTCCATCATTTGAGCCTCCATTTTCTGGTTTTGTTTGGTTATTCTGCAATAAGCTGAACATTTTTTTTATTATTTTTCGTTCAACTTTGTTTATTATTATTATAATCGCATCGCTTAGGAATGTCAAGGAAATTTAGGAAGCAGTATAAAATGGTAAAAGGAAAAACGGCATTTGTCTTTTTATCTGACGGCTGTTACAATTAATACTAAACGCCCCTTTTCCATGCTCCACTGACCGCTTCCACAAAAGATTTCTCCGTAATTTGACAAAACAAGATTGACGTTTTTTTCATCCTATGATAAAATAACTATACAATCATTGGTTGCTGCGTTCAACCACTCACCGGGAGGAACTTTGTCATGAGATGCGGTCATTGCGGAAAAAAAATTAAAGATAACGCCAAATTCTGCACGTATTGCGGACATTATATTATTGAACCCAACACAGTCCCCAAAAAAAGCGGCGGCTACCTGGCAGCGATTCTTTCACTGATCACAGTGATTGCTATTCTCGTATCAGGCAGTGTATGGCTTGTTATGAAAGAACTGTATCCAGCCAAAAGCGTCTCCGCCTCGGATCTGTCTCCCATTTCCTTTGACACCGACGGCACCCGTACCGATGATAAGCTGGTCGGCTCATGGCGCTGCACCGACCGCACGGCCGCCGATTATGAGAGTACAGATTACGGCATTGACGTCAGTATTTTGCTGACGATCCAATCCGACGGCACATTCGGGATGGACTACACCATGACCAACACGGGCGTCGTAGCGGTGCAGCTCACATCCGGCGGCACCTATATCGCACAAAAAGGCAACGTCCGTTTTTATCCTGATTCCGTCAACGCCGACAGCGAGTTTTTAAAAAAACACGGTGCGCAGCCCACGTTTCGCTACCATGCCTATGATAACGTCCTGGAACTGGTGTATGAGGACGGCAAAACGGTAGTCTTTAATCGGGAAAATGCATAATAAAAAAACGAATGACATCCCTCCGCTGCAAGGATTGTCATTCGTTTTCTTTTTCATTTTCTGTTGCCGGTGCTATTGGGTTTCTTCTGCCAATTCCAGCAGCTTTTTCAGACGGTGATTGACGCCGCTGCGCGTAATCGGTTCGCTGAGGCTTTCGCTCAATTCCCGCAGCGACATTTCCGGATTTTCCAGCCGCAGCGCCGCAATTTCCCTCAGTTCGGGTGGAATTCCCTCAAATCCCCGTTTTTCGGTGAGCTTGCGAATGGCCGCACATTGCTGCTGCGATGCGGAAAGCGTGCGGTCAATGTTAGCCTGATCGCAGTTGACACGACGGTTGGCATTATTGCGCCAGTCGCGTACCGTGCGGGTCTGTTCCAGATTCTGCGCGGCATAGCATGCCCCCATGCGATTCATCAGATTAATGATACCGTCCGCGTCCTTGACATACAGCACCCACCTGTCATTTCGCTGCAACTGATGGCTGTGAATGCCCACACGCTGCATCACACCCGCCAATATCTCGCAGCGTCGCTGGCTGCCCGCTGCAAATTCCAGATGATAGTCTTTCTGCGGTTCGGTCACAGTCCCGCACACCAGAAAGGCTCCCCGCAGAAAAGCATTCAGGCAGTCATCATTTGCCAGCACATTCCCCGCCCCCGCAAACCGCGCACAAATCATCTTTTTCTGCTCCGCGTTGGGAATTTTGACCGCAAAGCGATGGATACCGCCGCTGCTTTTGGGATAGGTCAGCACGTCGGCATACACGCCGCATACTGACGCGGCACATTCACAGATCAGGCTGGCAATAGCCTTGTTATCGGTTGAATAGGAATCGTGCCGTTCGCTCAGCAGTTTGGCATACAGCAACAGACCGTAAGCCTCTGCCACCTGGCAGCACTCGCTTTCCGGTCTGATACGGCACAATTCGCTTTTTGCCATAGATGAGTAAGACATTTTCTTTTCTGTTGCCACCTTTGAAAACGCTACTTTTTAATATCACGATGTGAAATGATGACCTTGTCACCTTTGGAAGCCAAATACGCACCCAGATTTTCCGCAATCGTCACCGAACGGTGCTTACCGCCGGTGCAGCCGATGGCCACCACCAACTCGCTCTTACCCTCTTTTTTATAAAGAGGGAGCAGGTAGTCCACCATATCGTAGAGCTTGGAGAGAAAGCCGCGCGTCACTTCGTCCTTCATGACATAATCCCGTACACATGCCTCCAAGCCAGTATGGCTGCGCAGTTCAGGCACATAATAGGGGTTTGGAAAACAGCGCACGTCAAACATCAGGTCGGCCTCTTTGTTGGGACCGTACTTGAAACCAAAAGACATCACACGCACCACCATCTGCTCCGAAACACTGTCACCGAACATATCCTTAACGCGTTCCTTGAGCTGCGTGGGAGAAAGCGCCGTCGTGTCGATCAGGTAATCCGACATCTTATAAGCCGGTTCCAGCAGCTTTCTCTCCGCTTCGATGGCTTCCTCCACCGAGCCCTCGTGTTCATCCGCCAACGGATGCTTGCGCCGCGTCTCTTTAAAGCGATTGAGCAGTACATGCTTGCTGCAATCAATAAAAAGAATCTTAAAGGGATTTTTTCGCACCTTGAGCACTTCCAGATCAGTAATCAACGTGCGGAACGGCTCGCCGCCGCGTATATCGGTGACGACTGCCACCTTGTCAAATTCCTCCTGCGACTTCATGCAAATGCGGTAAAACCGCAGAATCATGACAGGAGGCATATTGTCTACACAGTAAAAACCGCTGTCCTCCAGCGCGTCCACCACCAAGGATTTTCCTGCGCCGGAAAGCCCCGTCACAATAATAAATTCCATAATTTCCCCCGTTTTCTCTGCCTTCCGTCTCCACTCACGGAAATACAACCTGTTGTCATTCTCCCGTCTTGCGGACCTCGCATTCCAGATCCACACCGGTTTCTTCCTTGACCTTGTGCTGAATATCGCCAATCAGCGTGAGTACATCCTCACAGGTAGCGCCGCCGACATTCACGATAAACCCTGCATGCTTCGGACTGACCTGCGCTCCGCCTGTCTGCGCGCCCTTTAAACCGCACTGCTCGATGAGTCCGCCCGCAAAATACCCCGCCGGACGCTTGAATATGCTGCCCGCGCTCGGATATTCGAGCGGCTGTTTGTCCTTGCGCCGTCCCATCAGTTCATCCATTTTGGCGCGAATCGTTTCCTTGTCTCCCTTTTCGAGTCTGAGATTGAGCGCCGTGATAACGTAGCCGCCGCCGGAATAAACGCTGTGGCGATAGGCAAAATCCAGCTCGTCGCCCGCGAAGCGGCCGCTCTCACCTGTGGCAAGACAGATATGCTCGCAGGAAATCACCACGTCTTTCATTTCGCCGCCGTAAGCGCCCGCATCCATCAGCGCCGCGCCGCCGCACGAGCCGGGAATGCCCCAGGCAAATTCCAGACCCGTGAGCGAACGCTCCAGCGCAAAGGCGCACAGCTTGGAAAGCTGCGCCCCCGCGCCGCAGTGTATGGTGCCGTCGGAATTCAGCCCGATGTCGCAGAATGCACCGCCCAGTCGAAGCACAATCCCGCGGATGCCCTTATCGGAAACCAGCAGATTGGAACCGTTGCCCAGCACGAAAACCGGAATTTCCTCCCGTCTCGCCAGCGCGAGAACCTCGCGGAGCTGCCGCTCGTCATGCACCGTGACGAACCAATCGGCCGCGCCGCCGATTTTGAACGACGTGTGTTGCTTCATCGGCTCGTCTGCCTTGACCTCGCAGCCGATCGCCTCCAACTGTGACTTGTAATGCAAAAATTGATTCCCCATCAGATGTGAATTCCTCCGAATGTTTATTTATAAAAATACTACGCCTTCCGCTTACTCCGCGTTCAGATAAAGATTGGCCGCGCCGATAATGCCCGCGTCATTGCCCAGCTTAGCGGTCACGATTTCGGTCTGCTTGGAAAGATTCTTGCCGAAGCGTTCCGCGTTGACATAACCCATGAGCGAAGCAATCAGGGTATCGCCCTCCTTACTCACACCGCCGCCGATGCAGATGATATCAGGCTGGAAAATATTGATCACATTGGTCAAACCGCACGCGATGTACTGAATGTATTTGTCCACGACCTCGCACGCCGACTTGTCGCCCATACGGTAGCCGTCAAACGCAGTGCGTCCGGTGACGTTTCTCAGATCGCCCTCGACCAGATTCCACATTTCAGAGGCCTTGTCATCGAGCATCTTGATCTGCGTCTGATAAATCAACGCGGTCGCGGAAGCATAAGCCTCCCAGCAGCCGTGCCGGCCGCAGGTGCAGTATTTGCCGCCGGCCACGATGACCATATGTCCCAGCTCGCCGCCCGCGTAGTTGGAGCCGCTGTAGATCTTGCCGTCGATGATAATGCCGCCGCCGACGCCTGTGCCGAGCGTAATACAGACCGCATTCTTAGCGCCCTTAGCCGCGCCCGCAATGGATTCACCGAAGGCCGCCGCGTTCGCGTCGTTCTCCACAAATACTTTGCGGTCAAGACGCTCCTCCAGCTTGGCGGAAACGGGGTAATTGCGCATACCCAGATTGCCGGAAAATTCCAGTATACCTGTCGCGGAATTGACCGAACCGGGACATCCCAGGCCGATGTGCTCCACCTCATCGAAGCTCACGCCAGCGTTTTCCACTGCCAGTCTACAGGCGGTGGCGATATCGTCCATAATGTCATCCGCGGGACGCGGAGGCTGATTCGGAGAGTTCGTGGGAACTGCCGCTTTGCCGATGATAGCGTTGTTTTCATCCACAACGCCCACCTTGACGCTCATACCGCCAAGATCAATACCAAGATTGTACATAAATATACACCTCAACAATAATAGTATGTTAATACACAGCCCCGCTCATACGAAACTCATGCATTAATCGCGATGTTAGGCATTTTTTCAGGCACGCAGCGCCTTCAAACACAGTAAGGTTAAAAACTATCAGTTAAAGCTGTCCCATTCCTCTTTGATTTCAGGAGTAGCGGGCGCCACATCCATGCCAAGGTTGTGCAGCAGTTCCTGTGCCGCGTTGTAGCCCATCTTTTTCTGACGGTTGTTCATAGCAGCGACCTCAATGATAATCGCGAGATTACGACCCGGCTTGATCGGAATGGTCAGCATGGGCAGCTTGTTGCCGAGAAGCTCGGTATATTCGTTCTCCATGCCCATACGGTCATAGACCTTTTCGCTGTCCCAGTTTTCGAGGCTGATGACCAGGTCGATCTTCTCGGTAATCTTGATGGAGCCCATACCGAAAATACGGCGTGCGTTGATGATGCCGATGCCGCGCAGCTCGATAAAGTGGCGGATATTGGCGGGGGCGGAACCGACGAGGGTCTTGTTGGAAACCTTGCGGATCTCCACCGCGTCGTCCGCGATCAGACGGTGACCGCGCTTGACCAGCTCGATGGCGGTTTCGCTCTTGCCGACGCCGCTGTCGCCCAGCAGCAGGATACCTTCACCGTAGACTTCCACCAGAACGCCGTGACGTGTGATACGGGGCGCCAGTTCCACATTGAGGAACGCGATCAGGTCGGAAATAAAGTGCGAGGTAGCTTCGGGCGTCACCAACATGGGCATATTGTACTTTTTGGAGGCCTCGGTCATTTCCTCAAACGGCTCAAAGCTGCGGCAGAGAATCAGCGCAGGCGCGCCGCGCGACATGAGATCGTCCAGCACCTTGGCACGTTCTTCCGCGGTAAAACCTCCTAAATAGGCCATTTCGGTGTTGCCGCACACCAAAATACGCCTGTTGTCATAAAAGTTGAAAAATCCCGTCAGTTCCACGCCGGGACGATTGATTTCATTGGAAGAAATCAGCACTTCCTCAGGATTCTTCTCCATCACCAACGGTTCGAGCGAGAACTCCTTGATGATTTTCGCCAGTGAAACGGTAAAAGTGATTGCCATCTCCAACAGCCTTTCAGAAATAAATTCATATTATGAGAAATCATCCTTCATTCTCATATTCTACAGTTATTGTCATTATACCATACATTTGCATAAAATTGAAGTGCTTTTTGATAACTTTTTTGTTTTTTTATTAACAGGTGCGAAAAAAATAAAAAAATCCCGACAATTTTGAAATCGTCAGGATTTTTTATTCAGCTTACCACATTCTGTGGAGCACCGTTCATCCAGCCTTTGAGATTTTCATAGACGATGGCAAAGAGCCGTTTCCGCGTCTCCACTGGCGCCCACGCAATATGCGGCGTGAGCACGAGATGTTTGGCCGTGCGCAGCGGGGTATCGGCGGACATGGGTTCCTCCGTTAGCACATCCAGCGCCGCAGCCGCGATCCAGCCCTCATTGAGCGCACAAGCGAGGGCGGCTTCGTCCATAATCCCGCCTCGCGAAGTGTTGACAAACAGGGCGGTGGGCTTCATCAGCGACAGGGCGTGCGCGTCAATGAGTCCTCGCGATTGGTCATTGAGTGGGCAGTGAATCGACACCACATCTGAGCGGCGCAGCAGTTCCTCCAGCGGAACGCAACGAATGTAGGACACATCTGCAAGTGCGGCAGGGTGGCGGTTGTAGACCAGCACTTGCATGCCGAAAGCATTCGCAATGGCAGCGACTCTGCGGCCGATGCCGCCGCAGCCCACCAGACCGACGGTCTTGCCTGCCAGCTCGTGCGTTTCCCTGCCGAACGCGCTGAAAAATTTCTTCTCTGTCCAGCCCCCGGCGGCACAGTCGGCGACATATTCGGATATCCGGCAGAAGTGGTTGAGAATCAGCGCAAAAGTGTGCTGCGCCACCGCGTCGGACGAATAATCCGGCACATTGCAGACCGTAATCCCCCGCTCCTTCGCGGCGGCAATATCCACCTGATCGAAGCCGGTTCCCATCAGACCGATGTATTGTAATTGCGGACACTGCTCCATCACCTCGCGGGTGAGGCGGCTCTTGTTGAGAATGACCGCCTGCGCGTCACCGATGAGCGAAGCGGTGCGGGAGAGATCCGTCTCCCCCACCACCTTCAGTTCTCCCATCTCCGCCAGTGCGTCAAGGGAAATATCGCTCCCGATAGCGGCCGTGTCCATATCGAGTACCGTAATTTTCATATGGAACCGTTCGTCAGCAGTCGATGACCTTGGACTTCACCTTTTCCACGATCAGGCTGACAAATTCCTCCGGCTTCATCGAGCCAATGTCGCCATCCTTGCGGGAACGCACCGCCACCGTGCCGTTTTCGATGTCCTTGTCGCCTACAATGACCATGTAAGGCACCTTCTTGATCTGTGCCTCGCGAATCTTGTAGCCAATCTTTTCGTTGCGGTCGTCCACCTCGCAGCGGATGCCCTCGGCTTCGAGCGCTTTGATCACGTCATAGAGATAATCGAGATGTCTGTCCGCGATGGGCAGCAGCTTGACCTGCACCGGCGCAAGCCATGTCGGGAACGCGCCCGCGTATTTTTCAATGAGGTAGGCCAGCGTTCTCTCGTAGCAGCCGATGGAGGTTCTGTGGATGATGTAGGGCCGCTTCTTGGTGCCGTCGCGGTCGGTATATTCCATGCCGAATTTCTCCGCCAGCATCTGGTCGATCTGGATGGTGATGAGCGTATCCTCTTTGCCGTGGACGTTCTTGATCTGGATGTCCAGTTTGGGGCCATAAAAGGCCGCTTCGCCAATGCCGATGACATAAGGCACCTGCAAATCGTCAAGGATGTTCTTCATCTTGCCCTGTGCCTCGTCCCACTGTTCCTCTGTTCCGATGTACTTGTCGCGGTTGTCAGGATCCCACTGGGAGAAGCGGTAGGATGCATCTTCATACAGACCCAGCGTTTTGAGCATGTAGATGGCAAGCTCGAGACAGCCCTTGAATTCATCCTCCAACTGGTCGGGACGGCACATCAGGTGTCCCTCGGAAATCGTAAACTGACGCAGACGAATCAGACCGTGCATTTCTCCGCTTTCCTCATTGCGGAAAAGCGTAGAAGTCTCGTTGTAGCGCAGCGGCAGGTCACGGTAGGAACGCGGACGGTTGAGGTAGGCCTGGTACTGGAAAGGACAGGTCATCGGACGCAGGGCGTAGCAGTCCTTGCCTTCCTCTTCCTCGCCCAGCACAAACATACCGTCCTTGTAGTGATCCCAGTGACCGCTGATTTTGTAGAGGTCGCTCTTGGCCATAAAGGGCGTTTTAGTGAGCAGCCAGCCGCGCTTCTGTTCTTCATCCTCGACAAATCGCTGGAGCAACTGAATGATTCTCGCGCCTTTCGGCAGCAGGATCGCCAATCCCTGACCGATGACGTCCACCGTGGTGAAAAGTTCCAGCTCTCTGCCGAGCTTGTTGTGGTCGCGCTTCTTGGCTTCCTCCAGCATAGCCAGATGTTCTTCGAGCTGGGACGCCTTGGGGAAGGACACGCCGTAGATACGGCAGAGCATTTTGTTTTTGGAGTCGCCGCGCCAGTAAGCGCCCGTGCAGTTGGTAAGCTTGAACGCCTTGACGGGAGCCACACTCATGAGGTGCGGGCCTGCGCAGAGATCGGTGAAATCGCCCTGCTTGTAGAAGGAAATGTCCTCACCCTTGTCGGCGTGTTCCTGACAAAGCTCCACCTTGTAAGGCTCCTGCATTTCTTCGAGCAGCGCCAGCGCCTTATCGGGGGCCAGCTCAAATTTTTCAATCGGCATGCCGCTCTTGACGATCGCCTTCATTTCTTTTTCAATGGCAGCGAGATCATCGGCGGTAAAGGGCTTCTCCACATCAAAATCGTAGTAGAAACCGTTGTCGATGGCAGGGCCGATGGACAGCTTGGCGCTAGGGTAAAGGTGCTTGACCGCCTGCGCCAGAATGTGAGATGTGCTGTGCCAGAACGCCTTTTTGCCGTCGATATCGTCAAAGGTGAGAATCTCCACCTCGCAATCCTTTTCCAGAACGGTACGCAGATCGCACACCTTGCCGTCCACCTTAGCGGCACACGCGGATTTGTACAGACCCGCTCCGATAGATTTGGCGATTTCCGCGACGGAAATGCCTGCTTCGTACTCTTTGACATCGCCTTTCAATGTTACCTGAATCATACTAAAACCTCCTGTAAAATAATAGTAACTCTTCATTGAAGAATAGAAAAAACCTCACCCCGAACATACCGTCAGGTACATTCGGGGTGAGGCTTTGATGCATAAATCGCAGCGCCCACGGTTCCACCCGTGTTGACACGAATCAAAAAATAAAAATTTGTGTCCGCTCATTCGGCCTGTAACGCAGCCACACGTCGGAACTTGTGCCGCCTTTTGAAAAGACGTGCCTTGTCGTTCCGCACTCGGGAGCGGTTTATGCCCTCCTGCTCCGTTCGCCCTCTCAGCCTGCGGGCAAATCTCTGTGACATGAAGCAAAAGGGTTTGTTCTCCCTCAATGATTTTACGGTGTAGATTCTGTTAATAAAGCTATGATAACGCAAAAAAACAAATTTGTCAACTGTTTTTTGCACACACACGAAAAAATCATTCTCCGTCTGTGGTGCTTCCGGTGTTTTCTTCTTTAGAAGAAGGGGATTGGGTAGGAGCTGACGTCGGCTCACTGGTGGGCGCTTGGGTCGGCTCTGTGGTTGTCTTGGTGGTTGTTTTCTTAGTAGTGGTTTTCTTGGTTGTTGTTTTCTTTGTGGTCGAGGACGTTTCCACCGTTGTTGACGAGGTAGGCTCCTCTGCTGTCGTGGTTTGAGTAGGTTCTTCGATCGTCGTTGATTGGGTAGTAGTCGTAGTACGACGACGTCTGGTCGTAGTGGTGGTGGTAGTACGGCGACGGGTCGTAGTGGTGGTGGTAGTACGGCGACGGGTCGTAGTGGTGGTGGTAGTAGTACGACGACGAGTCGTAGTGGTTGTCTTTTTGGTTGTATTTTTGGTTGTCTCCTTGGTGGTAGACTGCGTGGTTGCTTCGGTCGTGGTGGCGGATGTCACAGATGTACTTTTCGTCACAGTAGTCGTTCCGGCATCGGAAGCAGAAACCGGCGCTGCCATCGCCTTATCACTAAACAGCGCGTTAAAGGTTTCTTGGTCAATGTCTCCCTCACTCTTAATCTTGTTGACCGCACGGAATTGCTCAATTGCCTTGGACATCTTGGTGCCGTATATCTTATTGACGTCCTTTTCACCGAGATAGTTCAATTCGCTCAGACGAATCTGCACCATCCCAACCAGTTCATTGGCACTTCCCAGCGTCAAGAGCTTCGCCCTGTATTGCGGTTTGCCATTTACCATGAAATCACTTTCAGAAATATCCGTTCCGGACACCGTTTCGGATGCGGAAACCACATTGGTACCGCTCACTGTGTTGCCAGAAGAACCGACCGCCTTCATGGCCGCTTTGCCTACAATCCAGCCAAGTCCGGTCAGTGCGATCAGCAACGCCGCCACCTGGATGGCACGTTTGGCTCTTCTCTTTTGGCGATGGGAATGAGCGTAGGAATGTTTTTGTGCTTCCTTACCGTCGGAATCATCCGCTTCATCGTCCGACTTGTCATCAAAATAGTCGTTATAAAAAGTATTGGTCAAAACTGCCATCTGACGTTCTTTTCTTTCCCGTTCAGACTCGCTCTCTTCCACATCATCCACTTCATCGTCGCTTTTTTTGCTGCGAATCAGAAACTCTTCAAAATCACTGTCCTGCACACTGTAATCCGGTTCCTGAACAGCTTGGTCGCTTTCGACGTCCTCCGCAAATCCCCCGAATTCTCCAAAAGAGCCAAATGTTCCATATTCTTCTGCATCGTCCGCTTCCTCTGCATCATCCACTTCTTCTGCATCGTCCGCTTCTTCTGCATCGTCCGCTTCCTCAAGATAGTCACCGGACTCATCTATTAACTCTGGTTCTTCTGCCGCAGCTTCCGCTATATGATTCACTCTCAGATCTGATCTCGGTACAATCATATCAAAGACACTCATGTCAAAATCGTCTTTCTCGGAGGCGGTTTCTTCCGCTTCGTCTTCCTCAAAGACGGTTTCTTCCGCTTCGTCTTCTTCAAAGACGGTTTCTTCCGCTTCGTCTTCCTCAAAAGCGGTTTCTTCCGCTTCGTCTTCCTCAAAAGCGGTTTCTTCCGCTTCGTCTTCCTCAAAAGCGGTTTCTTCCTCTTGGTCTTCCTCGGAAGCGGTTTCTTCGATTTCCTCAGAGAGCATGGCATAGGAATCATTCATTACCTCTTTGGCCACCGATTGCAACATCATTAGTGCCTCATCGGAATTGAGATATGGATCGTCATCCTCATCCGTCAGACCGCCGAGTATATTTTTAATTTCATTCTCAATTTCAGAATATCCATCCTGAGAAACCGCATTTCCCACGGCAGCGCCTACTCTGCTATTCTCTTGTTCTTCAAGATTTTCGTGGTCTGTCTCCTCGTACGCCTGCTCTCTGGAAAACTGTTGTCTTCCCCTGATATCACGGAAAGAAATCGGTTCAATTTCACAGTCGTGGGTAATCGTGTCATCGAGATCAAAAACCTCTCCGTCAATCTTTACCGCAAAAACGTACTCGACAGATTTGTCATCGAATGCCTCCAGCACATCACTCACAGTAACTCCCGACTCAAAACTCAGTGTTTTTCCGTTAATTTTTACTTCAATCATAATGATATCCAGTCCTCCAAATGCCATAATCTTAAAGACCCATTACAAGATAAAAGGTATTGTTTCTTAACCGTCATCAAACATTTTCTTCAAGAGCTGCTCCCAAGCCGCACCACAAATCCATTCCAAGCGAGCTTCTCCGCGGTGTCAATTCGCGCAAGCGACTTAACCAGCTTGTTCCTCTGTACTGTCCGGAGACAAGAGAGACGAAGTTGACTCTGTGGTCGTCGACGTCATCGTTTCCGTCACTGTAGACGTGGACTTGGTTGCATCGGTCTCATCTGAAGACATGGCGGCTGTCGTCTTCATAGTCGTACTTTCGGTCAGTACCGTTGTTTGCTGTGTTGTTTGCTGCGTTGTTTCTTCCGTAGGAGCATCGGTGATTGCTCCCGTCGTCGGCGTGGTGGTTGTTTCAGCAACCGTTGTGATGGGCAAAAGCGTAGTCACCGTTGTCTGCGTAGCCGCATCATTGTCAAAAATCGCATCAAAGGTAGCCTTGTCCACAATACCGTTCTGCTCAAGGCCATTGGCTTTCTGAAATTGCCTGACGGCGGCTGCGGTCGCTTTGTTGTAAGTACCGCTCACAGATTCCGAAGCAAGATATCCGAACAAATTGAGGCGGCGCTGCACTGCCGACACCAGTTCACCGGTGTCACCTTCCGACAACTGATTGGTATTAAACTCAGGAATATCTGAGGAAACCGTATCGGACATACCGTCGTCAAATGTTTTTATCACTGTATCCGATGACGAATCGTCATAGGGAACAGATTGTGCGTCGCCATTCTGATCGCGGCCCATAACGGAAAAGGCCGCTTTGCTCACCAGCCACGTAATTCCGGCAACCACGACCAGCAGCACTGCAATCTGCAATAATCCCGCGCGCTTTCTGGGTTTGCTGTGAGTCTGCGCCACTGACGCATACCGATTCGTCTCATATGGTTCATCCACATAACCGTCATTCTCTGTTACAGGAGCAAAAACGCGTGTGCTGCCAATGTCAAAAACCTGCGTATGTTCCAGATCCGTGTCCTGTGAAACAGTTGTCGGCGTCACTTCAATATCCGCGCATTTCTCGTCAATCTCATTCAATGCGTCTTCATTCAGATATCCCATGATATCCACTTTTTCTTCCTCACGGGGATGATATACCCGCGCAGGCTCTTCTTCCTGTGCAGTCAGAAGCTCATCGAGCACTTCCTGTACAGAATACTCTCTCTCAGAACGAGGTACAAATTCTTTGTCATCCTCTGTTTCGCCACATTCTTCTCCGCTTTCTGTATGGGAAAAAACGGTTTCTGTGTCTTCCACGTCTTCCGTGTTCCCGGACTCCTCGGCGTACATTTCCTCGTCGTCCGTTTCGTCGGATTCCCCGGCGTAAATATCTTCGTCATCCGTTTCGTCGGATTCCCCGGCGTAATTATCTTCGTCATCCGTTTCGTCGGATTCTTCTTCGTATAGATCTTCGTCATCCGTTTCGTCGGATTCCTCGGCGTAAATATTGTCGTCATCCGTTTCGTCGGATTCCTCGGCGTAAATATCGTCGTCATCCGTTTCGTCGGATTCCTCGGCGTAAATATCGTCGTCATCCGTTTCGTCGGA
>CADCNI010000017.1:0-39121 GCA_902802795.1 uncultured Ruminococcus sp. | reverse complement strand
TCGTCATCCGTTTCGTCGGATTCTTCTTCGTAAAAATCGTCGTCATCCGTTTCGTCGGATTCTTCTTCGTAAAAATCGTCGTCATCCGTTTCGTCGGATTCTTCTCCATAAAAATCTTCGTCATCCGTTTCGTCGGATTCTTCTTCGTAAAGATCTTCGTCATTCGTTTCGTCGGATTCCCCGTCTTCTTCAAAGCCTTCCGGATAAACGGTTTCCTCAAAACTCTGATAATCGCTGTTTTCCATAAACACCTCAACAGACGCATCAGTCGTTACGAAATCCTCCATCACATCGTTAAAATCCGCTTCACTGTCGGATGATATTTCCGTTACCTCCGATTTCTGCGTTTCCGCATTTTCCTCTAGGATATCCGTTGTCTCTTTCATTTCATCTTCTGTTGCTTTTGTCACCGGTTCATCATCATACCGTTTTTCATTGTCCATATCAATCCCTCACTTTCTTCTTTTCCGACCATTTCCACGGCGGTGCAGCATTGCTGCGTTTATCTAAATTACCACTTAATATTATAGTATATTGCAACAATGAATTCAATTAGACAAACTGACAAATATAATCCATTTCATATGAAGATTTTGGATTGAATTTGTTGCGGCATCTTTTTGATACATTATAAGCTTTTTCCGTTCAAAAAAATGAATCCATCAATCATCGGTGGAAAAATACTCTTCTTTCTGCCTCTGCCAATACTCCCTGTCCTTTTCGGTAATCGGCCGGATCACGCGGCAGGGATTTCCCGCCGCTACCACATTGGAGGGAATATCCTTCGTCACGACGGAGCCGGAACCGATCACCACGTTGTCACCGATGGTCACACCGGGATTAATCACGGTATTACCGCCCACCCACACATTATTTCCTATGGTAATCGGATAACCGTATTCCAGCATTTGGATGCGTATCTCCGGGTCAATGGGATGTCCGGCCGTAAACACACACACCTTGGGTCCGAACATCACATTGTCGCCAATTACGACTTTGTTCACATCCAGAATCACACAATCGAAATTCGCATAGAAATTCTCGCCTACATAGGTATTGCAGCCATAGTCAAAACGCACCGGCGGCTCAATATGAATGTGTTCCCCGCACCCGCCAAGAAGCTCGGACATAAGCTGCCGCCGATCATCCCGCTGTTCCTCGGTGGTATCGTTATAGAGCCGCACCAGCTTGCGGCATTTGTGAACGTCATTGGCCAGATTTTCATCCTCCCGGGGACAGTAAAGTCTGCCGCTGAGCATCTTTTTCTTTTCGTTCTTTCCGTACATGGTTTCAGTCTGTCCTTTCCTCTGTGTCATTTGTATTTTTCGCGATGTTATCCTTCATTTTTTCCATGAATTCAGCCACCGACATATTACCGTTATAGTCCTCGCCGCCTTCCAAGGAAAACGCGATATTTTTATGAATCGTACTCATAAAGTTATATCTGGAAATCACCTTGTCGCTGTAATGGGCGGCAATCGGCTTGTAATACGCCTCAAAGGTCTGCGGGTTCATCCATTTGCTGCCGGCCACATCACGCAGATAGGCAGTGTATTGATCGGTATAATAACCGCCCTCGATCACCGCCTGCCGCACGAGGGGATTTTCCTGCGGATTGTCATAGCGGACATTGTAGTCATAATAGGGAGAAATCTCCGTCAGACCGTTGCCGGGAGGATTCCATACATAGGTGGCTCCCATCACCACCTCACAGTCATAAGGAATAAACACCGCCTTTCCGTCACTCTGGCGGAAGTAAACATATAAATTATTATAATTGCAGCGCATATCGTCCTGATTGCCCATGGCAAAATTAATAGCGGAAAAAAGCGCCAGTTCATCGGTATCCGCGACGCTGTCCAATTCTTCGCGAGTCACATGAGGACGGTTGATGACCTCCAGCAGCCGCCGCATGCTCTCGTGTTGGGAGGTTGTCTGATTGGTTTTCAGATCATAATTGTAATATTCCGCTTTGTTCTTATGGTTGATGCCGTAGGTGGTAATCGGCAAAAAAGTGGCGGGTGTTGCGTCAATTCCCCTCACCTTATACAGATCGCCACCCCAGTCCTCCTGCGGAAAGTAGCGGTGGATAAACTTCTCGTCTATCGGCTCAAAAAAGCGGTAGATACCCAGACGGCTGCCGCCCAGCGCCAGCGTTGACAAATGGCTTTGCTGCACCGGGATGCCATAATCACGGAACACCTCATTCACATAGCCGTTGCGGACATAGGTGTTGTCCGCGTTGATATTCCATTTCAGTTCCATCGTTTTCAACGTGGCAAAGGTGCGCTTCTGGCGCTGCTCGCGTTCTTCCTCACTGTCCCACACCTTTGCGTCCATCTCATACTCGCTTACATCGTCAAAGGTACGGTTGAAGCTGATACGGAAATTGATCAGATTATAGATACCGAAAAAGTCATTGAAAAAATTGCAGCGGGATGTACTGCCTTTCATGCGAATACCGACTTCCTCGATCACGTATTTTTTTCCGTTGACCGTAAAGGTTACGCTGTCTGCCATGCGATAGGTGGTGGATTTAGCGCCCATCTGGCTGTAATATTCGTAATCCTTCTGAATATTGGCAATCTGTTCCTTGGAAATGTCGATGGAAATATCCACCTCACTGTTCGGGTCGAACAATTCGCGATAGAGCGCTTCTTCGTCCACCACGCCGGCATTCTCCGAATCATCCACAAACAAGCTGTCCCCTTGCAGGTGTGCCGGCGAAATCTGCACGAGATTAAGAAGCGCCAGCAAAACCGCTCCCGCCAACAGACTGGCTATGATCTTTTTCACAAATACACCTTCCTCCGATGAACTACCAACTATAGCAATCCAAACAAACAAAAAGACAAGTTCGGCGCGCTGGTGAGCACATGGCTGCGTTGTCGTCCTAGGTGGGCGCCAGCCCACCGCCTAGGTGGGCGCCAGCCCACCGTCGTCCTCCGCCTTGCCCTGCACTCACCATCATCGCCTCCTTTTGTCTCCCTGATTATTTGGATTGCTATAAATAACTTTTTTCATTATATCAAAAACGATTTTGAAATTCAATCGTTTTTGTAATATATTATAAAAATGTAATAAAAACAAAACGAGCAAAAAAGGATGCCGCCGTTCAGCTTTCGCTGTACCGCAACATCCGGGTGGAAAGTAGCGCAAGTGTTATACTAATCAAGAAAGAACGCATAGAACGCTCTGTAAGCCATGTAAACGTCGATTTTGGCCACAATTTCCCACGGCGCGTGCATGGAGAGCACGGGAACGCCCATGTCCACCGTGTCCACGTCCAGATTGGAGACAAATTTGGCCACCGTTCCGCCGCCGCCGATATCTATCTTGCCCAGCTCGCCGATCTGCCATAGGATGTTTTTGCGGTCGAGCAGCGCTCTGATTTTGGCCATATATTCGGCGGAAGCGTCCGAAGTACCGCTCTTGCCACGCGCGCCGGTATATTTGGTGATGCATACGCCCTTGTTGAGATAGCAGGAATTGCGCTTCTCATAGGCGTCGGCGTAAATGGGGTCATAAGCCGCGTTCACATCCGCCGAGAGGCATTCCGATGCGGACAGCACATCGCGTCCGTCCACCCCCTGCATATCCGCAAGATCATAGATAAAATATTTCATATAAGCGGACTGCAAGCCGGTATTGCCCTCGCTGCCGATTTCCTCTTTGTCTGTGAGAACAGTGATTGCGGTGTGTTCGGGGTTGTTGCAGGTCAGCGCCGCCATGAGCGCGGGATAAGCACACACGCGGTCATCATGACCATAGGAACCGATCATCGAGCGATCAAATCCCACATCGCGTGCCTTAGCAGCCGGCACAAATTCGATTTCCGCCGAGAGGAAATCCGACTCGACCATTCCGTACTGCTCATTGAGAAGCCTGAGCACATTCAGCTTGACCAGATCGGTTCCCTTGTCCCCCTCGATGGCGCGGCTGCCCACGAGAATGTTGAGGTTCTCGCCGGGAATGGCAGTACCGAGGGGCTTTTTGGCCTGCTCTCCGCCGAGATGTGGCAGAATGTCAGTAATGCAAAACTGGGGTTCCCCTTCCTCTTCGCCAAGCCGAAGCTCAATCTTCTCCCCGTTTTTCAGCACAATCACGCCGTGCATGGCCAGCGGAATGGTGGTCCACTGGTACTTCTTGATGCCACCGTAATAATGGGTTTTGAGCATAGCCAGCTCGTCAGCTTCAAAAAGCGGGTTGGGTTTGAGGTCGAGACGGGGGGAATCAATGTGAGCAATCGCCAGACGCACGCCCTCCTTGACGGACTTTTTGCCGATCACCGCCAGCATGATGGCCTTGCCGCGGTTGACGCGGTAAACCTTTTGTCCCGCCGTGTAGACCTTGCCCTTTTCAAAGGGAACAAAGCCCGCGATTTCCGCCAGCTTGACCGCCTCGGCGGTCGCTTCACGTTCGGTTTTGGCGTTGTCCAAAAAGTCCTTGTAATCCTCGCAGAATTCGTCTGCTCGCCTGATTTCGTCCTCTTTCATGACGGCGCTGCCGTGCTTCGGATTGTAGGTCAGCTCTTCGCGGAGCTTATCTGCGTAAGTCTGTTCTTTCATTGTCACAATCTCCTTAATATATCAGTTGACAAAATCAAATTCAAAATCATAGATGCTCACGGTATCACGCTCCTGCACGCCCGCTTCGCGAAGTCCGTCAATGATGCCGCTGGCGTTCAGCACCCGCTCAAAATACTGCATCGACTCGTAATCGTCAAAATTGACGGAACGCATGATGGGCAGCAGCCACGGTGCCTCTACAAAATAGACCCCGTCCTGCCTGGTGATGTGAAATTCACGCTTGTCTTCTACTTTTTCCATGACCACCGGATCGGGTTCGTACACCGCGATAGGCGGGAGTTTGGAGAGCCATTCCACAATTTTGGCGATCAGCTCATCCACACCGTAATGAATAGGCGCGGACATCGGAAAGTAGGCATACCCCTTCCCACGGATATATTCCTCCACCCGCTTGAGCTGCTCGTCATCCGCAAGGTCGATCTTGTTGCCCGCCACGATCATGGGGCGCCCCGCCAGTTCCTCACTGTATTTGGACAGTTCCGCGTTGATGGTTTCAAAATCCTCAATGGGATCACGTCCTTCACTGCCCGAAACATCCACGATATGGACCAGCAGACGGCAGCGATCCACATGGCGCAAAAATTCGTGTCCGAGTCCCACGCCGTCCCCTGCGCCCTCGATCAGACCGGGGATATCCGCCATCACAAAAGACTGTCCCTCCGCGCGGCGCACCACACCAAGTACAGGCTCTACAGTGGTAAAATGATAGTTGCCCACCACAGAATTGGCTTCACTCACCTCGTTAATGAGCGAAGATTTGCCGACGTTGGGAAACCCGACCAGTCCCACATCCGCCAACAGTTTAAGTTCCAGCACCACTTCCAGTTCTTCGCCGGGAATACCGGGCTTGGCAAATTTCGGCACCTGTCGGGTGGGGGTGGCAAAATGGGTATTGCCCCAGCCGCCTTTTCCGCCTTTTGCGATAATATGCGGCTCGCTGTCGGAAAGATCCGCGATAATCCTGCCGCTTTCCGCGTCGCGCACCACGGTACCCATCGGCACCTCCACGATCAGATCAGCGCCCTTTTTGCCGAAGCCACGCCCCGCCTTGCCATTGCCGCCGTCCTCCGCCTTGTATTTGCGCTTGTAGCGGAAATCCGCCAGCGTCGAAAGATGAGTGGACACCACAAACACAATATTGCCGCCCTTGCCGCCGTCACCGCCGTCAGGTCCTCCCGCTGCCACATATTTTTCACGGTGAAAGGACACTGCGCCGTCGCCGCCGTTGCCCGCTTTTAATTTGATTTTTGCTTTGTCAATAAACATTCTGACTGTCGCCCCCTCTCACAAATCATGATCATACATCAATTACTTCAAAAAAAACTTGTCAAGTTCATCGTCATCCTTGCTCAGAAGGATCATCGGCACCATGACCAGTGAAATCAGCACAATCAGGTAGGAACCGATCACAAGAAAAGCCGAACGCACCGTGGGCTGGGTCATAGAAAACGGAAAGAAATGTTTCAGCTCCCGGGCATAAATAACCAGTGTATACAATCCCAGCGCACAGTTGGACAGACCGATACCCAGTGTAAATTGTTTGAGGAAATAACCACAAACAAAAGAACCTGCTATCATCAGTCCAAACAGCAGCCACGGCACAAAAGTGGGAACATTCATAATATTGTTTACAACGTATCTCTCCACGGAAGATGCACACAGGATTCTGCCTCGCTCGACATAAAGCGTATCGCTCACCAGCACGCCAAGAAACAGCATGGAATAGGTGACGGCTAAATAACCGTAAATCAGTTTGTATGCGGATTTCATAATAAAACCTCCCGAAAACACGGCATACTTCAAAATATGCCAAAATACAATACAAATAGCCAAAAACCCGAGACTGCGAAGAATCCCGGGTTTTGTTGAATTGCTTACAAAAGCTGTCTGACCGTTTCTTCCATATCTTTACAAATCAGTCCGACACGTTTCTGAAAATTATTGCTCGACGGGATAAACAGAAGCCTTTTTGCGGTCTCTGCCCATTCTCTCGAAGCGAAGAATACCGTCGCAGGTCGCAAAGAGGGTATCGTCGCCGCCCTTGCCGACGTTTGCGCCGGGATGGATTTTGGTACCTCTCTGACGAACGAGAACATTACCCGCGAGAACAAACTGACCGTCTGCTCTCTTCGCGCCAAGACGCTTGGACTCGGAGTCTCTGCCGTTCTTGGTGGAACCCATACCTTTTTTATGAGCGAAAAGCTGAATATTAACCTGAAGCATTTACTGCACCTCCGTATATGTTATCTGAATCTTGTCCGGATACTGCTGGGCGAGTTGTTCCAAGTGGAGCTGCAAGCCCCGCAGAATTGTCTGCGCTTTCGGCAGGTCGTCACCGGCCGCCGCCACACGCATATATCCGTCGTTTACCGTGATATCGGCGTTTACATCCAATATCTCCGTCATGGTGTTCGCCGCCATGTAGCACGCCGAGGAAACCGCCGCGCAAACGACCGATTCGCCTCTCACGCCCGTATGACCACTCACACGGAATCCTGTCAGGACAGCGCCGCCGTCCGCGGATGAAAATCTGACTGCAATCACAGCGAAAATTACGCGATAATTTCGGTGATCGCAAGCTTGGTGTAGGGCTGTCTGTGACCCATCTTGCGGGAAGAGCTCTTCTTGGGCTTGTAGGTGAAGACGGTGATCTTCTTCGCCTTACCGTTCTTGACGACCTTGGCCAGAACCTTTGCGCCGGCAACGTCATTACCAACCTTGATTCCGTCCTCACCGCCGAGAGCTACAACCTTAAGCTCTACGACGTCGTCTGCCTCAGCGTTCAGGAGCTCGGCATAGATTTCATCGCCCTGCTCTACCTTGAACTGCTTTCCGCCTGTCTCGATAACTGCGTACATAATTTTACGGCACCTGCCTTATTCAAAGACTCGCTATTGTCGGGCGCAGA
Source organism: uncultured Ruminococcus sp. (assembly GCA_902802795.1). Lineage (GTDB taxonomy): Bacteria > Bacillota > Clostridia > Oscillospirales > Acutalibacteraceae > RUG762. The sequence goes on along the minus strand of CADCNI010000017.1, from coordinate 31,624 downwards.
CGGACTTTTTTGCATTCTTCCGTCCGACTTGACAAAGCCCGCAATAAGCGGCTTAATGATTATAGCATTCTTTGGCAAGCGTGTCAAGACTTTTTTTCAGGGAAATCAATTTTCACAACTTCACACTTCACATTTCACACTTCACGTTTATCTGAATTTTCGCCTATCCTTCCATCTGCACCTGCTGCACGCTTCCCCGCTCGCTGACAGATACCGACACGGCGTGTCCGAAAAACAGATTGTCATCCTCATAGTAAAAGACAAATTCGCCATAGGGGTCGATCGCTATTTCCGAAGGACGCAGGCGGCGGGCAAATTCCTCTCTGGTCATCGCGGGACGTTCTTTTTCGTCATCCTCGTCACAGTCGTCATCGTCGCTGTCCTGCCATTCATCCGCCAATTCGGTCAACTCCCTTGCCGCGGCTTTGCGCATCTTCCGGTCAAGCGCCTCCGCTTTGGCAAAGATTCGCTCCGTCCGCTTCATGGCGCGTCTGACGTTTCTGACATCCTCCACTTCAAACGAAAAGCGGATACGCTCGCCGCACCAGTTTCCCTCCCCTTCGTACCAGTTCATCTCCTTGTTGAGCGCGATCTGTCCGAAAACCTGCGACTGCAAGGTCTGTACCTTGCGATAGTCCTCTAACACCTTCCGGAGCGGCGGATATTTCACGGCCGCCGTTTCCGGATCCATTTCCTCCAGCGTCTCCAGCGGGTAAATATAATCGCATGTTCTGTGCCGTCTGCCGATGATTCTGTAAACGGTATTGGGTTCAAAAAATGTCAGATATTCGTCGGGACGTTCACGGTCATTGGGAAACTTCCACGAAAGCTCGCTCGTTTTGCGGGAGATGTCCCCCGTTGCGGGGTTCACACAGGCAATAAACGACATCATGCAATGGGCGATTTCATCCTCATCCCTAAAGAAACGCGACGGTTTGCCGCCCCGCGTGACGACGACAAATTCCTCGTCCTCCTCCGACCACAAATGCCGCTCATCATCCGACATCCCCCAAGCGCTGATTTTCCCGATCCTGCCCAAATCATAAGACCCCTTTCCGCTATTCTGCTGTCGGCTGACGCAGTTGATTCTTCATCTTGTCCATATCAGTGGCATAGCACCACTTGCCGCCTGTCAGCTTGCCGAAAATATACTGGTTGGAGGCGGATTCGCACATCGTGTACATCCTGCCGTCCACAAATTCGATTTCCTCCGACATCGGCGGCAGTTGGCAGCGGGCGGTCATAGCCGCGCTGTCGAGAGCATACAGCGGCATTTCCCCGCCCTCCACCGGCAGGGTACCCATTTTTTGCAGTCCCGCCTGTTCATAGGCATATATGCCGGAGAACGCCACCGCATAGGAAGTAGAGAGCCAGATTTTTCCGTCATAAAACGCCATGCCCTGCACCAGATCCGGCAGCGCGTAGGCCTCCACGGGGACGGGACGCAGTCCGAACACCGCGTCAGCCCCGTCGGACGCCTCATAGGTCACCGCCAGCGCCTGAAGATACTCCCCCGAAGGCGAGGTGAATTTGTGCGAATCAGGGGTTAAATAATTCGGGTCGCGGTAGAACTCGCCCACCGTCAGCCTGCCGTCGTGGGCGGTGGTAAAGGCAATGCATAGTCCGTCATGACGACCGAAGTATGTATCGAATGTCCCGAGGCATTTCACCCGCGCACCGTCATCCGCTCCGAGAACATCGTCACGGGAATAGACATACAGGCGGTTGTCATCGCCGCCCGCCACATAGACATAATCCCCCAGCACGCTCAGACCGCCCGCGTGACCTGTAAAATCGCTTCCGTCGGGCGCCGTCAGCAGCACCTTGCGGCTCTCTTGGCTGTCCTTGTTCACCACCCAGATGGGAGAAGCGGTGTGATCCTTCTGATAGCCGGTGGTGAGAAATACCCCCGCCGCCTCGTCATAGCAAAGTCCCTGCGGCACAAAATTGTCCGACAACCCCGGAATGGCAAACGCCTTTTCCGATGAAACATAGTAATTCGTCACCGGCAATATCAGGTACATCCGTCCCGCGATCAGCGCCGCCGCGACCACCGCCAGCAGGATTCCCAGCACGACGCACAGCTTGTCCCACAGAGAGGACTTCTTTTTCTCCGTCATGGTCATAGTCTCTGTTGTTTTTCCGTTTTCCATCATCCATACCTCCTGCTAATCTACTAGCCGCTAACTGCTAATGGCTAATGGCTAATCATTCCGCACCATGCTGTTGCACTTGCGGAGTGCCAGTCCGATCAGAAAGGTCGCCGCGCAGATGACGGCAAAGATGCCGATTCCGACGGGCAGTCCCCACAGCAAAAAGCCGTAAAAATCGTGTTCAAACGGGTTGTCGGCAGGTTCCCGCACCAGCACATTGATCGTATACACGGTGCCGTAAAGCAGCGGCGCCCCTACCGCCGCCAAATTCTCACGCAGGCTGACTGATTCTTTGTTCATCAGCACAAACTCCGCCATGGCGCCCAGCGGAATGAGCAGATGAAAGAAGAAATTGGCGCTGCGATACATCGACAGATAGCCGTACAGCGGACCGAAAAAGACCAGCACCGTCACAAAGGTCAGCCCGACGCACACCGCCGCTATGTATTTGAACACTGTAACAAAGCGCGTTTCCCTTCCCGTCACGCCGACGGAGATCATCCACGCCAGCGCCGCCGCGCCTTCAAGGACATTCGACAGCACGGTAAAATACTTGAGTCCTTCCAGCCCGCCCGAACGCAGCACGCCCACGCCGCCGAAAGCCATCAGAAACCATCCGGTCGCGACTCCGACAAAGAGCAGCGCGTTTACCGCCATGCGAAGCTTTGTTCCTTTTTGCATGACCTGCATCACCTCTGAAATTTGGATTTTATTATATAGTAATGATTTTTTGCATAAAAGTCAATGCTTTTTGAAAGTTTCGATAAAATCTCCTGCTGAGAGAAACCGCCTACCCGAAAATTTGAATTTTTTGAAACAGGCAAAATGAAACAAAAAAATGATTGATTTTACCCCTGTATCGTTATATAATGAAAATAGGCGGCATAGCGCCCGAATTTTTACTTTTTTTGCAAAGAAGGTAGTCGGAATGAAAGTATTCGATCTGCAAGGAAAAGGCACCAATTTTGTAGCGGAAATTCTCGCGGGAATCACCACCTTTATCACCATGTCCTATCTGTTGGTAGAGTGTCCCGCCATTTTAGCTTCGGGCGGTGTGGAGCAGAGCAGCGCTTACCTGAGCGTTTGTCTTGCCTGCTTTATAGGCAGCCTGTTAATGGGATTCATCGCCAATCAGCCTTTTGTAGTCGGCCCCAGTCTGGGCATGACTGTCTTCTTTTCGTCCACACTCCTCACAGAATTACATTACACCTACACGCAGGCGCTGCTCATCACGCTGTTTGCCGGTCTCATCGTGCTGATCTTCACTCTGATCGGTTTTCAGAACGCCATCTTCAACGCCATTCCAAAAAGTCTTAAAAACAGTATCTCGGCGGGTCTTGGCATTTACATGGCGCTCGTCGGTTTTAAAAACGCGGGCTTTTTATCCTCCGACAGCAACGGACAGTGGAAACTCATGAACTTTTCCGACGCCAAGGATTCGCTCTGGGCTGTCGGTCTGATGTTTTTTGGCATCGTGCTGATCGGTCTTTTTAAGAAATTTCATTTCCGCCTGACCACCATGCTGGCACTCCTCGCAACAGGTCTGACTTACTATCTGGGAACCGTTTTGCTGAAAACCGCCAATCTCAGCAATCTGTCACTCAGAGCCTTGATTCCTGTTCCTCATCTTGGAAGCTTCAACAGCCAAGCGTATGCCTTGTGGGGCAGAGGCGTTCTCTTCAAAAATCTCTCGGACGGATTTGCCACCCTTTTCTTCAGTGAGGGCACTACCTGGAAGACCGTCCTGTCCATTTTTTTGACCGTTGTGGTTTGCAGCCTTTTCAACTCGGTGGAATCCAACGGCGTCATTTATGCCACGGCACGCGGTCAACTGGATGAAAACGGCCAATTCGGCAGTCTCAAAAAGACCTTGCTGTCCGGTTCCATCGCTTCCGCCACCGGTTCATGTCTGGGAAGCCCGCTGCTGTCAGTGGCGCCCGAATCCTCCGCCGGTATGGCCGCCGAAGGCAAAACCGGTCTGACCGCCGTTACATCTGCCCTGTTGTTCCTCCTTGCCTCTATGTTCCCGGCGGTCTTGACTCTCATTCCGTCAGTTGTCACATCCTGTGTCATGGTCTTTCTTGGCATCACCATGCTCGCAGCAGCAAAAGACATTGATTTCGGAGACATCGCGGAGGGAGTTCCCGCCATCATCACCATGATTCTCATTCCCTTTACTTCTTCCGTCATCGACGGCATAGCCGTGGGCATTATCGTACATATGGCATTAAATCTCCTGACCCTTAAATTCAAATCAGTCAAGATCATTGAGGTGGCCGTAGCCTTGATCTTTGCGGCAAGTTATTTCCTGATATGACCCATCGCAGAGAATCAATTTGCCAAAAAAATTAACGGCTGATTGGTAGAAATTTCCGTTTGACTGTGATATAATACTTTTTGTATGATTCACACATTACAAATCATCAGGGCATTATCCCAAAACGGAGGAATCAACCGATATGCGTATCCGTATCGCCGCTGTCATCGCGGCTGTGCTGCTGACCGTTTCGCCAATGTGCGGGTGCAGCAATCCCGCAGGAGGAGAGCTTATGCGTCCGCCTTATCCGGCAGGGGAAGAAAAAAACATACAGGAACAGCTCACCAAAAGCCTCGGAAGTTTTGTGCTGAAATATCCTAAAAGCGGCAACTACCGTTCCGCCATCATACAAACCGATCTCACCGGTGACAAGAAAAAGGACGCGCTTGTCTTTTACCGCAAAGATGAATCCACACCCGTATCTCTGGCGGTACTCTGTCAAAAGGACGGCCGCTGGCAGCTCGTGAGCCGCAAGGAAGGCGAGGGCGGCGAAGTAGAGCGCGTGATGTTCGGAGATATCAATGGCGATGGCGTCAGCGAAATTATTGTGGGCTGGACGATTTACAGCACCGGGTTGAATATTATTTTGGCTTACGGGTTAAAAGAAAGCAGCCTCTCCGTCATCGACGTGAAGGAATACTCTGAAGCCAAATCTTCCAACATTCCGGTGGCCTACTCTGATATGCAGGTTTATGACTTCGACAATGACGGCAGCGACGAGATCATTGCCTCCTACGTCAACCTTTCGGAGGGCACCGGCACGGCCAAGCTGATTGAATGCCACCTCGGCGTGGATAACCAGGAAACCATGAGCGTCACCGATACTACGCCGCTCGACGGTAATGTGATTTATTACAACGAAACCAAGGTTGCCAAACTGACCGATGACAACAACGTGGGTGTGGTGCTGGACGGTTACAAGGACAACTCCACTGTCATAACCGAATATATTTATTGGGACGCGTCGGAGGGAGATCTGAAAACTCCTTTTTATAATGTGGAAGAGCAGACGGTCACTTCAACCGCACGGCATATCAACATCGCTTCGCGCGATATTGATTTTGACGGGGTAATAGACATTCCCGTCACAGAATACCTTCCCGGTTACGATGAAACCTCAGAAAATCCCATGTATCTGACCACATGGTACAGCATAGATTTCGGTTCCGACGGGTGCCAGTTTATCAATAAAAAGAAAAATGTCATCAATACATCCGAAAACTACAGCATCACCTGGCAGTCTTCATGGAACGGCAATGTGACCTGCCGTCTGGATGAGAATAATCGCCTACTCTATTTTTACCGCTATCAGAAGGATCGCTTTGCTTTCAGCGAGGAACTTTTCCGTATCAAGGTTTTCACGCAAAAGGAATGGAACAAAGAAGCGGCCGGCTTGGGAGAAAGCATGGGCAAAGGCGGTGTGATCGAATTGGCACAGGACGGCGACACCGTCTATGCGGCGTTCCTTTCACCGGAACAGAATCTGGCCGACGCCGCGTCGCTGCAATCTTATTTCAGTCTTATGTGATGCCATCTATCTTTAATATTGATATATTTTTTTTGGAAAGGGTACGATTCATTTGAAAAAAATACTTGTAGCGGAGGACGAAGACGCTATCCGTGAATTCGTTGTCATCAATCTCAGACGTTCCGGTTACGACGTGACTGATGTTAACAACGGAACAGCAGCCGTGGAGACATACGATCAGGCGGAAGGTGATTTTGACATTGCGCTGCTCGATGTCATGATGCCCGGCATGGACGGCATTTCCGTCTGCCGTGAACTGCGCCGCCGTGACAGCAGCCTCGGCATTATCATGCTGACCGCCAAGGCGCAGGAAATGGACAAGGTCAACGGCCTGATGAACGGCGCGGACGACTACATCACCAAGCCATTCAGCCCCAGCGAACTGATGGCAAGAGTGGATGCGCTCTACAGACGCGTTTCGCTCAGCGAAGCGCCCGACCCCGCTTTTCGCGAAGAACTGAGATCGGGCAATTTTGTGCTCAACCTTCGCAACCGCACACTCAGCAAAAATGGGGAACTGGTGGAACTGACACAGGTGGAATTTCAGATCATGGAGTTTTTCTTTTCTCACCCCCGCACCGCGCTCAGCCGTCTGGATATCCTCAAGCATGTCTGGGGCGAAGGCTTTTTTGGAGAGGAAAAAATCGTGGACGTCAACATCCGTCGTCTGCGTATGAAGATCGAAGACAAGCCCTCCTCCCCCCATCATATTCTAACCGTCTGGGGACTAGGCTACAAGTGGGAAGCGTAATGCTTGCCTGAAAAGGAGGGCGTGACATTGCCTGACATTATGAATGTATGGAAAGATTTTCAGCATACCAAACTGATGGAGCAACTGCGAACATTCGGGGCTTGGCTCAAAAAAATGGCACGTCACCTTTTTCTGCCCTACATGGAAATGGTACAGGGCAAGGGTATCACGCGCCGTTGGCTTTTTACCACCTTCTCCCTGCTCGGCACCACACTGATCGCGGCATTTATTGTCGCAGTTTCCCTCATCAACAGCTATTACTACAACAACATTCAACAGATCATCGACCAGCGTGCTTCGGTCACTGCCGATTATTTTTCGCAGACAGCCAGCTATACCTACAGCAACATGAGCGCCAACGACTACCGACTGGCAGCCCAGTCCTTTGTAGAGGGATTTCAGGACAAAGACAAGATGGAACTGCAATTCATTGACGCCAAAGGGCGCATTATCATCAGTTCCTCCGGCTTTGAACCGTCCGCCAACGCCGTGGTTCCCGACTACGAAAAAGCACTGCTGTCTGGCAAATATGACAAATGGAACGGCAAAAATGAAAACGGTGAGCATGTGTTTGCCGTCACCTATCTGCTCAACTCCACGCGGCAGTCTGATCAGGATAAGAAAGAACCGGTCAAACGACGTGAAGCTATACGCATGGTAGTGTCCCTTGAACCTACCGACCGCACGGTGCGCAATATTGTAGTTCTCATTACTGTTGTCATTCTCACGGCGCTGCTTTTCATCACTGTGTCCAGTTCCTATTTTATCCGCTCCATTATCAACCCTGTCAAAAACATCACCAATCTGGCGGGACATATCGCCGCAGGTGATTTTTCCATTCGTCTGACAAAGGAACACGATGATGAAATCGGTGATTTGGTGGACTCCATTAACGCGATGGCTTCGGAACTGGCACTCAGCGAAAACGCCAAAAACGACTTTATTTCCTCCGTGTCGCATGAACTGCGCACACCTCTCACCGCCATCAAGGGCTGGAGCGAAACCATGCTGATGTGCAACGTAGAGACCGATGAAGCCATGATTAAGCGGGGCATGGGCATCATCATCAACGAAACCGAACGACTGAGCGGTCTGGTGGAGCAATTGCTCGACTTCTCCCGCATGCAGAGCGGCCGCATGGTAATGAATTTCCAGATGTTGGATATCGTAGCGGAAATCGACGACGTGGTCTTTATGTTCAGCGAAAAAGCTAAGAAGGAAGACAAACGGCTGGTCTTTTACGAACCGGAAGAAGCCATTCCCGTCATGGGCGACCGCAACCGACTGAAACAGGTCATTATCATCGTCATCGACAACGCCATGAAATACAGTGAACCCGGCGGAAAAATCTACATTTACGCCAACGTCACGGACGACCGTCTTACGATCGGCGTGCGTGACCAAGGCTGCGGCATTCCTGCTGATCAGCTTCCCAAAGTAAAACAAAAATTTTACAAGGCGAACACCCAAAAAGGCGGGTTTGGTATCGGTCTGGCTGTGGCCGATGAAATCATCCGTAAGCACAACGGTGAATTTACCATCGACAGCGTAGAAAACGAAGGCACCAACGTGCAGATCATTCTGCCCATCGTGCGTCAGAACAACACCATCGAATTTGCGCCGATAGGCGAAAATCCGAGTGACTCCAATGATACCCAGGAAGAAGTGACGGTTAATGAGTAAATCCTGTCAAGTGAAATACACCTCCATCGGCGGGCAGGCGCTGATCGAAGGTATTATGATGCGCGGTCCTTTCAAAACGGCCATGGCGGTGCGCACGCCAGACGGCAAAATCGTGGTAGAGGACGTGGACTGCACCAATCCCAGCGATCGCCCCGCTATTTTCAAACTGCCCCTCCTGCGGGGCATGTATTCCTTTGTCGATTCCATGCGAGTAGGCTCCCGGACACTCATGCGTTCGGCGGAGCTGGCAGGAGAAGCGGACGAGGAGGAAGAACTGACTCCCTTTGAGCAAAAGCTCAACGATATTTTCGGAGAAAAGCTCTTCGGCTTTCTGATGTCGGCGGCCATGGTGCTGGGTATTGCGCTGGCGATATTGCTCTTTTTTGTTGTGCCGTCCGCCATCTATTCCGGACTTGCCATGCTGCTGCCTTTCCTGAAAGGCAACATCCTGCTGCGCTCGATCTTTGAGGGCGTTTGCAAAATCGCTATTTTTGTCGCCTACATCTGGCTCTGCACCCGATTGGACGACATGCACCGCGTCTTTGAATATCACGGCGCGGAACACAAGACCATCTTCTGCTACGAAGCCAAGCAGGAACTCACCGTTGATAACATCAAAAAATTCAAGCGCTTTCACCCTCGCTGCGGCACCAGCTTTCTGATCGTCATGCTGCTGGTGGGCGTCATTGTCGGCATGTGTATCCAGATCGAAACCGTGTGGCTGCGCACGCTGATTCGTCTGTGCTGTCTCCCGCTGGTCATGGGAATCGGCTATGAGATTATACGCTTCTGCGGCAAACATAACAACCTGTTCACCCGCATTCTCTCCGCACCCGGCATGTGGATGCAGCATATCACCACCTTTGAACCCAAGGACGATCAGATCGAATGCGCTATCGCGGCCATCAAGGCCGTCATCCCCGAAAACACGGAGGGAGAGATCGTCTGATGAACCCAATCACCGATGTCACTGACATCACCGATATTACCGTTAAACAAGCCTACAACCAAGGCAGACAGATTTTGTCAAAGGCAGGACTCGACAGTCCTGCCTTTGATGCCCTTTGCCTCCTTTCTCCCGTGTTCGGCATTCGCAGCCGCGCGGAACTCGCCATCCGCGGGGAGCAAACCGTCTCTCCCACGCAGCAGGAAGCCTATGAAACACTCATCCGCCGCCGCCTGCGTGAACCGCTGCAATACCTTCTGGGGCAGTGGGAATTTGACGGCATGCCGCTGTACGTCGGAAAAGGCGTGCTGGTTCCCCGAGAGGACACACTGGCACTGGTGGAAGCAGCGCAGGAGGCACTGGAGGATGTACCGTCTCCGCGCATTCTCGACCTCTGCGCAGGAACCGGCGCCGTGGGTCTGGCACTGGCACGCCGCATTCCCGACGCGAAAGTCACCTGCGTGGAGCTGTCGGAGGATGCGCTGCCCTATCTGCGGCGCAACATCGAGGCATACGGCGGTGATCGGGTGTCCTGCGAGGTCGGCAATGTCCTGGAACAGCCGCGCCTGAGCGGCACCTTTCACGCCATTGTCTCCAACCCTCCCTATATTCCCACGTCGGACATCGCGGGACTGCAATGGGAAGTCCGTCAGGAACCGGCTATGGCGCTTGACGGCGGCACGGACGGGCTGGATTTCTACCGCGCCATCTGCGCCCGATGGACTAAACTGCTTCTGCCCGGCGGAACGCTGGCCTTTGAGATCGGCTACGACATCCGCGAAGGGGTGATCGCAGTCATGAAGCAACATGGGATAGGTCACATTCACGAGAGAAAGGACTTCTCCGGCATAAGCAGGTGCATTTTCGGGACCCGTGTTGCAAAAACGCCAATTTAGCACTTGCAATTTTCGCAGAAATGAACTATAATAAACCCACAACAAACAGAAAAGGAATGATTCAAATGGCAGTAGATAAGAAAAAGGCACTGGAAACAGCGCTCGCCAATATAGAAAAGCAATTCGGCAAGGGCGCGGTCATGAAACTCGGACAAAACTCCGCCCTCAATGTGGAAGCCATTTCCACCGGTTCGCTGGGACTTGACCTCGCGCTGGGCATCGGCGGCCTGCCCCGCGGCAGAATTGTGGAAATGTACGGCCCGGAATCCTCCGGTAAAACAACACTCGCCCTACACTGCATTGCAGAAGCACAAAAAAAAGGCGGCGTGGCAGCCTTTATTGACGTAGAACACGCACTCGACCCGGTGTATGCCGCGGCGCTCGGCGTTGACATAGACAATCTGCTGGTTTCCCAACCTGACAACGGCGAACAGGCGCTGGAGATCACCGAGGAACTGGTGCGTTCAGGCGCGATTGACGTCATTGTCATCGACTCGGTGGCGGCACTGGTTCCCCGCGCGGAAGTGGAAGGTGACATGGGCAGCACCTTTGTCGGCATGCAGGCGAGACTTATGAGTCAGGCGCTCCGCAAGCTGACCAGCGTGATCGGCAAGTCCAACTGCCTTGCCATCTTCATCAACCAGCTCCGTGAAAAGGTCGGCGTGGTGTACGGCAACCCCGAAGTCACTCCCGGCGGCCGCGCGCTGAAATTCTACAGCTCGGTGCGTATCGAGATCCGCAAGGGCGAACCGCTCAAATCCGGCTCGGACGTCATCGGCAACCGCACCAAGGCCAAGGTGGTCAAGAACAAAATCGCTCCTCCTTTCCGCACAACGGAATTTGACATCATGTACGGCGAAGGCATCAGCCACAATGGTGAGCTGCTCGATCTGGCGGTGGAACTGGGCATCGTCAAGAAAGGCGGCGCGTGGTTCTCCTACGGCGAGACCCGTCTGGGACAGGGCCGCGACAACGCCAAGAATTACTTTATCGACCATCCGGAGGTTGCGGATGAAATCGAGGCGCAGGTGAGAGCCAACGCCGATAAGCTGATCGCCAAGAAGAAACCCGCCAAAACCGCCAAGAAAGATGCGGCAGATGACGCAGAAAGCAAAACGGCGGGTAGTGTCGACGCGGACGAACTGCCTCTTGATCTGGACGATATGCCCATTCCCGACGAATTTCTGGACGAGGTGCAGTCCTCCAAGTCCAAGAAGAACATCGACATCTCGGTAGACTAAGCCGCAAAAAAGTAACATGCTGATTACGGAAATACGGCGGCAAAAGGGACATTTGGTGGGGCTGTACGCAGACGGCGAGCTGATCCTGTCGGTGGATTGCGACATAGCGGAGGAAATGAAGCTACAACCCATGCGGGATTATCCCGTGGAGGTTCTGCGGGAGCTGCTCACGCAGTCGCAACTGCGCCGCGCGAAATCCAAGGCGCTCTACCTGTTGGAATTCCGCGACTACTCGCGCCGCGATCTGAAAAAACGGCTGCGCAAGGATTTCGACGAACCGTCCGCCTGCGCCGCCGTGGACTATATGGAAGAAATCGGCGCGATCAACGACGCGCGCTACGCTGAAAACATGATACGGCATCTGGTGCAGCAGAAGCACTATGGCAAACGGAGAATTTTACAGGAATTGTCACTCAAAGGCATTGACCGCGACACTGCGGAGGAATCGCTCGAAGGGTTTGATCTGGACGAAACAGCGGAAATTCTGGAGTTGCTGGAGGAAAAATTCGCGCGTGACCTGGGCGACCCCAAGGGCATCAACCGCACCATTGCCTCCCTCACCCGCTACGGCTACAGCTACGGTGATATCCGGGACGCGCTGCGGGAATACACCGACCGTCTGAAGGATGAATACGAATGAAAACATAACACTGGACGGTGAGCCTCTCAGCGAGTGGAGCTGTTACGAACTCTTTATGAAATTTCACGAGCTGGATCCCTACATGAAATTTGATTCCGAGGGATTTACCAGCGACGCGCTGAGGTTCGGTATGACATTCCGCAGCGAAACCCTCACGGATGAAAACGGTCGGGCATATACCTGCGATGTAGTGGATACGCTGCAAGTCGCGACAAAGAATTATTGGAAAGAATACTGATTGAAAAAAGGCGCTGTCCGCAAAGTTCATGCGGGCAAGCGCCTTTTCGTTATTGTCCCAAAAAAGAAACCATTATGTTCTGTAGTCGCCGTTGATCTTGACATAATCGTAGGTCAGATCGCAGCCCCATGCCTTGGCGGAAACATCGCCCTGATGGAGGTCTATGGCAATGCCGATTTCGTCGGCGGACAGCACCGCCTTGGCTTCCTCCTCGGAAAACGCCACGCCCGCACCGTTACGGCAGACCGCCACGCAGCCGCCCGTGGAGGAAATGTCCACGTCCACCTTGTCGATGTCAAAATCCGCCTCGGCATAACCAATGGCGCAGAGGATTCTGCCCCAGTTCGCGTCCTCACCGAACACGGCGCACTTGAGCAGCGGCGAACGGATCACGCTCTTTGCCACAATAATGGCGGTTTCGAGATCAGGCGCGCCGCCGCAGGCGCATTCGATCAGCTTTGTCGCGCCCTCGCCGTCCTTAGCCAGCATACGGGTCATGTGCATCATCACGAAATACAGCGCGGATTTGAAATTGTCGTAATCCTCACCCTCCGCAGCAATTTCGTCATTGCCTGCCAGACCGCTCGCCATGAGCAGCACGGTGTCATTGGTGGAGGTGTCGCCGTCCACGCTCAGGCAGTTGTAGGTAACCTTCACCACATCACGCAATGCCTTTTGCAGCATTTCGGAGGAAACCGCCGCGTCGGTGGTGATAAAGTTCAGCGTCGTCGCCATATTCGGGTGAATCATGCCGCTGCCTTTCGCCATGCCGCCCATCCGGCAGACTTTGCCGCCAACAGTGAATTCCACCGCGACTTCCTTCATCACTGTATCGGTCGTCATAATGGCGTTGGCTGCTTTGGCATGTCCCTCCGGCGAAAGTCCCGCCGCGAGTTCCTCCACACGTGCCGCAATCGGCTCGATGGGCAGAATCTCTCCGATCACGCCCGTAGAGGCCACCACGATTTCTTCGGGATTCACGCCCAGCACCTTCGCCGCCAGTTCGCACATTCTTTCCGCCTTTTCCTCGCCGTCGGCGTTGCAGGTGTTGGCGTTCTTGCTGTTGACGATGAAGCCGCGCGTCTTGCCGCCTGTCGCCGCTAAGTGCTTCTTCGTCACCAAAATCGGCGCGCCCTTGACCTTGTTGGTAGTATAGACCGCAGCCGCATTGCAAAGCACATCACTGATCACCAGTCCCAGGTCGTTTTTCTCCTTGTTCTTATTCAGACCGCAGTTGAGTCCGTTCGCTTGGAAGCCCGCCGCCGCGCAGACGCCGCCTTCTATACGTTTAAATTCTTTTTCTTCAATTCCGTTAATCATGTTTCTCATTCCTCAAAAATGTATTTGGTAAAATAACGCGCCGCGTTATCGGAAAAAATCTTGCGCACCAGTTCTTCGTTATAATTCAGCCGCAGGAACGCCTCATATAGATCCGCCATAGACTCCACGCCCGTCATGTCGAGCGCAATGTCGCAGCCGTCAAAATCGCTGCCAAGACACAGGCAATCCTCGCAGCCGCGCGACAGCATATATTCCGCGTGCAGCAGAATGTCGGTCATATGGGGTTCCCCGTCGTCGCGCAGAAATTCCCGAAAGAAATTCAGCCCGATCATGCCGCCGCGGCGGGCAATCGTGTCAATCATTTCATCCGTCAGGTTGCGCAGGTTGCAGCACAGGGCGCGCGCATTGGAGTGGCTCGCTACGAAAGGGGCGGACGAAATCTCCGCCACATCATAAAATCCCGCGTCGGAAAGATGGGACACATCCACCGCCATACGCAGGCGGTTCATTTCCTTCACCACCTTGCGCCCGAACGGGGTAAGCCCTCTCCCCTTTTTGGCGCGAATGCCGTCGCCTAATTCGTTGCTGTCGTTCCAGGTCAGCGTGATCAGCCGCACGCCGTCGTCATACAGCGACTGCACACGTTCTATGCGACCCGCCAGCACCGAACCGCCTTCTACCGAGAGGATGGCGGAACAGCCGTCGAAATCCTCCGACAGCGACCGCCCTGTTTTCACTATGCGGAAATCCTCCGGAAACATCCTCGCCTGTCGGTAAATGTAATCCCGCACCCGTTCATAATGGGCAATCGCAGGAACACCGCGAACTTCATCCGGCATAAAGACCGCGAAAATCTGCCGCCAACGGTGAATGTACGCTCCCCGAGACAGCGAAATATGGTGCGCGCCTTTCATCAGATCGACGCCGCCCAACTGTGACGCGCATTCGTAGGCGGTGTCGCAGTGCAAATCAAACAAATCCATCGTAAACCTCCGAACCAAAGGCGTTTTCGTATGTCGTCATGTGATCGCACACAAATTCTTCTTCTTCGTCGAAAACCGCCCAATGCCCCTGAATCTCCACCACGTCAAAACGCGGTTGCAAATCAGATCGGACAGTTTGCAGGTATAACAGCGCCGACTTGAAAATTTTTTGTTTTTTAGCGCGTGTCATCGCCGTCACGCCGCTCATGCGGGAGGCTTTGGTGCGGGTCTTGACCTCGACAAACACGAGACATTTGTTATTGCGCAAAATCAGGTCGATTTCACCGAAGCGCGTCTGATAGTTGCGCTCCACCAGTGTATAGCCCTTCGCGATATACCGCGCAAGAGCCGCGTCCTCTCCCGCTGTGCCGGTCGCGCCGATATTCATGCCATATCCCCCTGATAGGGAGGAATTCCCTCGATTTTTTTGAGAAAACTCCGGCGGTGAACGGGCGACGCGCCGTATTGCCGCAGCATATCTATATGGAGCTGCGTGCCGTAGCCCTTGTGCTTGGCAAATTGGTATTGCGGATACTGCTTATCCAGCACATATAAAAATCGGTCACGGCTGACCTTGGCGAGAATTGACGCGCAGGCAATGCTCATGGAATTTGCGTCGCCCTTGACGATGGCACGGCAGGGCGGCACGATCTGCGGCGGTACGCGATTGCCGTCGATCAGGCAAAGTTCCGGCGGGATCTTTAATCCTTCCACCGCCTTGGTCATGGCAAGGTAAGTCGCCTGCAAAATATTGATCTCGTCAATGGTCTTTTCATCCACCGAGGCAATGCAGTAATCCACCGCCTCGGCGCAGATGATATCAAACAGCGCCTCGCGCTTTTTCTCGCTCAGCTTCTTGGAATCGTTCGCCCCTTCGATGAGCTGCCCCGGACGCAGCACGACGGCCGCCGCAAATACAGGCCCCGCCAAAGGGCCGCGCCCCGCTTCGTCCACGCCGCACACAATCCGATAACCCTCCTCATAGGCTTGGTTTTCGTATTGCAGCCAGTCAACAGGCTCTTTGGGCTGCGTGCTTTTTTTCGGCATTTTCCCGTGCCTCCCATATATGTTTCTATTCTGGCTGATTGTAAAAGTTGAAAAATCGCATAAATACAGGGGTTTGATCAATGGAAAAGGGGCATTTTTCTCCGTTTTGAGCAAGACAAATCGTGATATTGAGCTATTTCCGTATATGCAGAATTTAATCAGTCATTTTCTGCTTAAAAATACAGTATGCTTGCGTGTTTCAGAAAGTGAAATGTATCAATTATTTCTGCATAGTTCCTTAGCTCGTTCCGCTCGATCGGCGTAGCCGACCTCGTGGGGCTTTGCCCCACTCCCTGTCAGCTTCGCTGACGGGCGCTGCCCTTGACCCGGCAGGGAACCAGTCAGAGATGACGCTTGTCGTCATCGGCTGCACCCCACGCTCGCATTCGCTCGCTAATTATGGCGCTGCGCTATGCTTTTCTTTTTCTCCCCACTTCCCACACCCCACTAAATTCTCATTTACTTTTACAATCGCCTAATACTTATTATAATTCTATTCCGGAATTACGTCCAGCGTGATTCTCCCCAGCTTGCCGGCGCGGTATTCGTCCATTATCATCACGGAAACGCGCTCATAGTCATAATCCCCGCCGCGCATCATCATGCCGCGCTTCTTGGCAATCAATTCCATTACAGCCAGCGGTTCCATGCCTTCCACCGCGTCGAGCTTATATCTCTCACAAAGCCGCTCGGGGTACTGCTTGATCATGTAGCCCAGCAGATCGAGGCAGAGCGTTTCAATATCCACCACCGCATCCTTGACGGCGCCCGTAAAGGCCAGTTTACGTCCGACCTCCATGTCGTCAAATTTCGGCCACAGCACCCCCGGCGTATCCAGCAGTTCGATGCCGCCGCCGATGGTAAACCACTGATTGCCCCGCGTCACGCCGGGACGGTCGGCTACTTTCGCCTTGCCGCCCTTGGCCATGCGGTTGATGAAAGAGGACTTGCCCACGTTGGGAATGCCCACTACCATCAGCTTGATGCTGCGGCCGCCCATGCCCTTGGACTCCCAGACGGCGATCTTATCCGCCAGCAGCTTGCGCACCTCGTCCGCAAAGTGATTCAAACCCTTGCCTGTCTTGCAGTCGCAGGCAATCGCCCGCGCGCCCTGTTTGGCAAACCAGTTGATCCAGCGGGAAGTGGCGGCACTGTCCGCGATGTCCGCCTTGTTGAGCAGCACAATTCTCGGGCGGTGCGCCGTGATCGTGTCGATCTCAGGATTGCGGCTGCTCAGGGGAATGCGCGCGTCGATGATCTCCACCACGCCGTCCACCAGCTTGATGCTTTCTTCCATGCGGCGGCGGGTTTTGGTCATATGGCCGGGGTACCACTGGATATTCTGGGCGTTGGCGCTGTCAAAATCCCCCATCAACTGACACCTCCGACACGCTCAAACGGATAAATGCGGAAAATCGCCTTGCCCATGATATATTTTTCCTCCACCATACCCAAACCGGGGTCGCGGCTGTCAAAGGAATCGTTGCGGTTGTCGCCCATGACGAACACCTTACCCTTGGGAACGGTCAGAGGATATTCCCACTCGCCGGCGCGCTGGATATCCTGCTCGAGAATATATTTCTCATTGAGTACCACACCGTCCACCGTCACGGTATCGTTCTCCGCGTCGATGGCAATGGTCTGCCCTTCCACGGCGACAACGCGCTTGATGAGCGGCTCGTTATCGTGGGAATTGGGCTGTGTGATAACCACAATATCGCCGTTTTGCGGGGTAAAGAAGATGCTGTTGAGCACGATTCTGTCCTGGGTATAAAGCGTCGGCTGCATGGAGGGGCCGGAAACGCTCACCACACGGAACACAAAAGTAAAGAGAATGACCACAATGGCCAGCGCAAAGGCAATCGCTTCCAGCCATTCGTACACTTCCACCATGACGCCGCCGGACTGGGTTTCTTCTGTTCTGTCAATATTGTTCTCGCTCATGTCGAACCTCCATAATCAAGATATGTTGAAAAATGATATCTTATTTATTATAATACTTTTTCCATCGTATGGGAAGATGATTCGGAATATTTTTTCATCAAATTCAAAAAAATTTAAAAGGGACACCGCCTGAAACAAACAGTGTCCCTTTTTTGATGTGTGAAAAATACGGAGCAAGAGAAATTACTTCTTGATAAGCTCCTTGACCTTGGCAGCCTTACCCACGCGGTCACGCAGATAGTAGAGCTTGCTTCTTCTGATCTTACCGTGACGAACGACCTCGATGCGGTCAACCGCGGGAGCATTCACGGGGAACACTCTCTCCACGCCAACGCCGTAGGATACACGGCGGACGGTGAAAGTCTCGGAAACGCCGCTGCCTCTACGGGCGATCACGGTGCCTTCAAACATCTGGATTCTTTCTTTCTCGCCTTCACGGATTCTGACATACACCTTGACGGTGTCGCCGATCTCAAACTGGAGCGGCTGCTCCTTGATGCTGTCTGCCGCGATGGACTTCAATGCTTCTGCTGCGTTCATAAAATAAAACCTCCTGAAAATTTCAGATATTCATACAGCGCAAGGCACTCAGAGGAATACCCGCTTTGTTTCATGCGTTCCCTACGCAACGGGAACCCATTTTACGCGGCGCAACACGCCGCCAATCCCCAAACAGACGCCGCAAGAAGAACGGCAGTCTGCCGGAACGCGTCGCCGCTGACCACACCAGCGCCGACAACTTTGATATTATAACACACGCATTCCCAAAATGCAAGTGTTTTTTTCATAAATTTCCCACTGTCTGTCATTTCTCCCAGCAGACCAGTGGAGGCCAATGCCAAACCGTCATTCTGCCGACTCGGGTTTATTGCCTTTGCCGCCTTTGCCGGACGACGGATTGTTCTTGCGGTTGTAATAAGGCTTGCCCTTGCCGTTCTTCCCACGGAAGTTGTTGTTTTTACGGCGCGGCGCTTCTTCTTCCTCATATGCCTCGAAGCGTTCGCCCTTGCCGCCGCGGCTGCTGTCCTTACGGTTATTCGGTCTGCGATTGCCCTGACCGCCGCGACGCTGACCGCCTGCGGAACTTCCGTCGCGGGATTCGCCGTCGCGTCTGGAGCCTTTGTTTCCCTTTGGTTTACGGGTGTGCTGTTCCTGCTCCGCTTCGACAGCGTCATCCGTTCTCTCAAATTCCTCGGCAAAGGCCCATTCGTCCGCTTCGTCGGTCTTTTTAGAGGAACCGCCAAACAAATCCGTCAGCTCTTCTGTGGACATATTCCCCTGTCCGCCGCTCCATTTTTTCAGCTCGGTCATCTTAAAAGATTTGGGCGGCGCGTCGTTGCTGCCGTTCAAACGCACCTTGACCCGTCCCGCAACCAGCTCGCGGTCTACCACCACGCCCTCGCCTTCGGGAGTGGTGACGGTGGCGCCGATGGGCGGCATGACGCTCATCAATGCTTCATAGGTGTCCTGCTCGTGCTTCAGACAGCACATCAGCCGCCCGCAGGTACCCGAAATCTTGACGGGATTGAGCGAAAGCCCCTGTTCCTTTGCCATTTTGATGGACACCGACTGGAAATCGCCCATGAACTGCTTGCAGCAGAAAGGTCTGCCGCATACGCCCAGACCGCCCAGCATTTTGGCCTCGTCGCGCACGCCGATCTGCCGCAGTTCGATTCTTGCGCGGAACACGCTCGCCAGATCTTTGACCAGCTCGCGGAAATCCACCCGTCCTTCGGCAGAGAAATTAAACACAATCTTGCTGTTGTCAAAGGTGTATTCCACCTCCAACAGGTTCATCTCCAGACCGTGCGCCTTGATCTTCTGGCTGCAAATGTCAAAGGCACGCTTAGCCTTTTTCTTGTTCTCCGCCATGCGGTCAAGATCGGCCTGCGTCGCCTTGCGGATGATGGTCTTGATTTCACGGTTGAGTCCCGCGTCACTGATCTCACGGCGATCCATAACCATCTCGCCGCATTCCGTACCGCGCACGGTTTCGACGACCACGTAACAGCCGACTTCCAGTTTCTCGTCATTCGGACGGAAATAATAGATCTTGCCGCCCTTTTTAAATCTCACTCCAATTATCTCAGTCATACTGCCTCCGTTGTAAAATAATCGCCAGCCTTGTGTTGAAAAGCGGCATACTGATATTGATTTTGAGCATATTGCTCAGTTGGTTGATCTGATCCATGCACCCGATCAAATCATCGGGTGAAACCGTCGCGCCCAGCCGCAGCACTTCCTGCGACGGCGCGTCAAGCGTTTCCTGCGCGCCGACAGCCACCATGAGCGCGCTTCTGAGCTGCTGCGACAGCATACGGCAGACGGCGCCGCCCAGCGCACGGTCTTTGCCAATCGCCGCACACTCGGCCGCCAGCTTCAAGGCATTGTCCCCGCACATAGCCGCGAGAATGCCCCGTGTCAGCGCATCCGCCCTGTCCCGCATTTCACCGCCGTCACCGCCCAGAATACGCAGCGCTTCTCCCAGATTGCCGCCGCTGCTCACGCAGACCTCGCGCGCCCGCTGCGAGTCGAGTCCTTGGACCCGACCCGTCAAAAAGCGCACGCCCTCGTCGGGTTCCACAGGATGCAATGTGACGATCCTGCCGCGTGACCGGATGGTAGTGAGCAGGTTCATGGCGGAGCGGCAGGTCATGACAAACACAGCGTGTGGCGGCGCTTCCTCAAAGATTTTCAGAAACGCGTTCTGCGCCGCAGGCAGCATATTGTCGCAGTCCTCCAGCACAAACACCCGTTTGTCGGCTTCATTGGGAGCAATCATCGCCTCTTTGCGCATATCGCGCACCGCGTCGATGGAAATCGCGTTGATCTTGCCGCTGCCTGTGACAAACAGCAGATCAGGATGAATATTCTCCCGAATTTTGCGGCAGTGGGGACACGCCCCCGCCATCGGTTCCTCACAGGTACACATCGCCGCCCGCGCAATCAGCCGTGAAAAGGTGGATTTTCCCAAACCGTCCGCGCCCTCGATGATAAACGCGTGGGGCATACGGCGGTTTTCCGCCATGCTGCCCAATGCGGCGACCGCATCGGCGTTTCCGCAGAATTCCTTGGCGATATACGCCGCCGCACAGCTTGACGGAACGTCGCTCAGCATTTGATGAAGTTCTCCACGTCAAGCACAAAAATGGCCGCGCCTCCCACGGTGACTTCTACGGGAACGCTCTTGAAAAGGGTGAAGTCAAACTCGGTTTCGTCTCCGACCACCTGCTTTCTCTGGTGAGAATAAGTCCGGATGATTTCCAGCACCGTCTCCACCTTCTCATCGTCGGTGCCGATGAGAAACGTGGTGTTGCCCGCCTTGAGAAAGCCGCCCGTGGTAGACAGCTTGGTGGCCATAAAGCCCTGAGCGGTCAGATTATTGGCGACAGCGGCGCTGTCATCATTATTGACAATTGCAAGCAACAGTTTCATATACAAAAACCCCTTTAACACATGGTAATGTTGATTTTGCGTATTATCTTATTTATTGTAACACATTTATGCGTTGAATTCCAGTGTTTAACAGAATTTTTACGCATTGCCCGTCAATTATTTCTCCCGGCATGACGATCGGCACACCCGGCGGACAGGGACACGCCGCCTCCGCAGCGATTCGCCCCTCCGCCTGCGAAGTGGGAACCGGTACTTTTGCGCTTTCCAGCACCTCGCGCGGAGACGCGGCACACGTTGGCAGACCATCCAATCGTCCCCACAAATCCGCCGTGTCAAGCGGTTGTCTGCGTGGAAATGCTGTAATGGCGTTTCGCAACCGTTCCCAATCCCTGTCGGTGTTGAAAGGCGTAAGAATAAAAATCACGGCCACACGGTCGCTGTGTTCGCACTCCGCGCCGCATGCGCGGAAATAATCCGCCGCTTCTTCGCCAACAAAACCGACGGCCGCAGTCAGCAGCGTCAGGCGGGTCGGGTCACAATCCCCCTCCGGCAGACCAAAGCCCACCTGCTGCGCCAGTTGCCGCAGCGCCTCCGTTTTGCGGGCGGTTTCGCGGTAAGCGTACATCCCTTCCGCCTGCATCCACGCCCGCGCAATATCCAGAGAAGCCATCGTAAGATAAAGCGGACTGGTAGAGCCAAACAGCGCCATGGCGGATTTTATATGGGGAATAGCCATTTCATCATTGCAGTTGAGCCATGCGCCGCCCGTCAATACGGGGAGAGTCTTATGTGCCGAACAGGCCGAAGCGGACGCCCCCAGCGTGATGGGATGTTTGCCGAAGGCAATCAGGTGGGTGCCGTGGGCGTTGTCCACCAGCAGCGGCACACCGTATTCCCGACAGACTTCCGCTATGCTGCCGATATCGGACAGGCAGCCGTAATAATCGGGAGATGTGATATACACTGCCGAGGCCTCGGGCTGTTCCGCCAGCGCGGAGCGCACATCTTCGGGGTCAATCCTCCCCGGTAATCCATCGTCGGCATCCCGCCGATGGAGTAGCCAGCGCGGACACAGACCCAGCAGCATGGCGGTATTAACTGCGCTGCGATGGAGGTTGCGAGAAAAAATGACGGTATCGCCCGGCTTGGCAAACGCCGCCAGCATGCCCTGAATCGCCAGTGTGCAGCCTCCCGCCGAAACCGCCGTGTAGTTTGCGCCAAAAAGGGAAGCCGCCTTGACTTCCGAAGCACGAATCGCGCCGTCGCATTCAAACAGCGAATCCGTTTCGGGCAGCTCCGTCAGATCGAGTGACAGATCCAGCGGCAGCACGGAAGCAATTCCCTTATGACCTGGCGTATGAAAGGAGGACATTCCCTTGTCCGCATAACGGCGCAGCGCGGTGTAAAGCGGCGCGTCGGCTAAAAAATCATAGCTTGTCATGGCCGTCCTCTGTGAAATCGGTATCCGGTTCAAACGGTGAGGTCATTTCTGCCAGAGATTCCTCCGAAACATCGGAAACGCCTTCTTCTGCAAAAAAATCCTCGTGCGTATGCACAATCGTCACCGCTTGGGGCGCATTGATATGGCAGCGCCGACGCAATCCGACCACCAAACCACGGAAACGACGATTTTTTCCGCGTTCCGTGTCGTAGGCAAAAAACAGCGCATACACCACAAACGCCAGACAGGTGGAAACGGTTGCCGCCGTTCCCAGTTTCAGCATGGGCGTTTCAAATTCAAAGCGGATGTCGGAATGCCCAGCGCCGCATTTGACTGCCATAAAGCCAATATTGACCTTCTCTACCGCCACTTCCTCGCCGTTGACATAAGCGCGCCAGCCCTCTTGATAAGGAATGCTGAAAAATACCAGATTTTCTCTGTCCATATCAATGCAGGCGGAAAAGCCTTTGCGGTCGGTGGAAAAATCATAGCAGCTAATATCGGCACGGTCGGCACAGTCAGCTTTGTACTCTGTCTCATTCAATTGGGTTTTATCGTTAGGCAGCGGCTCCAAAATGCCGTCATATTGCTCTATCTGTTCCTCGTTCATGACTAACGCACGCAGCATTAAATTCGCTCGCTCCGATTCGGAAAACGACGACTGATATTCCTTTTCCGAAATATAATAATCATAGGTAAATCCATAGGGAATGTAGCAGTCGTTCTGCCAGATATCATAACCGCCCTCTGTTTTAAGATACGACCAACCCGGCATTTTGGTTTCTTTCTGCCGACCGTCTACCACAGTCAACTTGCCGAAATCCGCATCTTCCGCATTTTCAAAGAGATACTTCACGCTGAGCAGCGAACGGATGGCATACCGATCCGTGCTGGGTCGGCTGCCCACGCCGCGCTGCACCCCGACAGACTGATAAAAATCAATCACGGACGGCGGGACAATGGAGTGAAACGCCTGAATGCAGGAAGTATCCCAGAACATTCCCATATTATCCATGTCGCTATAAAAATCCACTCTGTATTGAGCGTTGTGAAGATCGTCAAGTTCGATCTCTTTAGCGCGGCTGAGCGCATAGGGAATGACATAATCACGGCTGTCATAAGAAAGCGTTTTTCCCTGCCCGATAAAAATAAACGTCGTAGCGCTGTATAGCAAAAAAATACTTGACATAGCGATCGAATAGACCGCGCGGCGTTTGCCGCCGCGAAGCAGATTGACAACCAGCCCGGTCATCATCAGCGCCATCATCGCCAGCGCCACATAGATCCAGAACCGATCGGGATAATCCATCAGTCCGTATTCCGTCGCCGTACCGAGTTCCTCATTGGCTTTGGTTTTCATTACAAAACCGATAGACAGTGCGATAGCCAGCGTAATGCCCGTGGACCAGCGGAGCGCTCTGTCCCAATCCACATCCCGGTTGCCCAGCGCCATGACAGTGGCCAGCGCGTTCATGAGGGTAAACATGAAAAACCAGCGCGCGTAATAGGTGGCGCTGCCCAGTTGAAAGAGCGAATTGAGCAATGGGATGTACGCCATGAAGAAGCAAATGATAATCATGCGACGCAGCCAGTGACCCTTGCGGCTTTGCAGCCACGCGATTACCCCCGTCATACCGAACAGCGGCAGATACGCCGCCAATGATCCCCATTTGGTGTTGGAGTCGGGGGTAAAATTGGGGCGCGCGGGCAAATCGGGCGGGAAGAAGAACGCCTCTAAAATATTCAGATACCGCTGTGAATTGGCATAAACCAACGCGTTCCAACCGTAGAGCTTCTCCTCCGCACGGGGATTCTGCGCCACCTCCCACACGGATGGCAGCACGATAAAGCCCGCCATGCCAAAGCCCAGCACCGCTTCAAAGGCGGCAGTGCCGAATTTGCGGGGCGTAAGCTGCCATTCGCGGCACATGAGAAGCCGCACAAAAAAGTAGATAATAACAAAAACAACCTCCGCGACAAAGAAGTAATAATTCACCAGCGCATTGATCGCCACTGTCACGGCAAACCAGCCTTTGCGTTCGTTGATCATCAGTTCTTCCAGCGCCACCAGCATAAGCGGGAAAAACACCATCGGCTCGTGAAAATGGTTGAAAAACATATTAAAAATGGAAAATCCCGAAAACGCGTACATCAGACCGCCCAGCACCGCATAGTCGTCATAACGGGTAAAACGGCGGATATAGGCATAGCCCGACACGGCACAGCAGCCGATTTTCAAAGCCAGCAGCGGACCGATGGTATAGGGCACCGCCGCTGACGGCAGCAGCAGCGTCAGCCAGAAAAAGGGCGAACCGAGATTGTAAAAGCTGTAGGAGCCGATCAGATTCACACCAAGATCGGTCTTAAAATCCCATCCGATCTCTCCTTTGTGAATCGCATCGTGAACGTGCATATAAAAGGGATATTGCTGCACATTAAAATCACCATACATCAGGAAATACCCTTTATCATAGACGAGAAACGGCAGCATGACCGCCAATGCCGTCAGAAATCCTACCGCCAGCACATACCAGTATCTTCCGCCGCCACACACAAAGGGCGAACTGGAAAGCCGCCCGAAAAAACGCGGCGTTTTATTCTTCGTTTCCAAGTTCCGTCTCTCCTCTCTATTCATCCTCTGCCCTTCTCCGCTGTCTGAAGTCGGTTATCAACTTATCCACACGTCCGAGAAGAGGCTGCAAAGGTTGTGTATCCCAGAAATAGCGCAGCACAAACACCGTCGAAGCCAACAGCAGACACACATTGACCGCAGCGTTGACCCTTCCGATAGTGGCATTGTAACGCAACCACACCGCTCCATTTTCTTTGACTGCCTCCATATCACTTTCCGTCAGTTGTTTTATGGAATGCATGGACGCATGGTAGTACCACCACCAATGGCTGTTTTCCCTGACACTCGCAAGAATGCGGAACTGATTGACAGAAATGACGAGGGTGTGAAGCGACAGCAGCGTCATCATACGCCGATCCGCCAGTTCCATAAACGCGCCTGTCAGAAGAATCAGTATCATAATCTGATACCGCTCGTGCTGGCGACAGGTCAGCATAAAAATACCGTTGATGAAGAAATAGGCAGTCAGCCAATGAGAGCAGCGTCGGCCAAGCAGATAAATCACCACTACAGACAGCATCAGCACAATCAAACACAGTTTTCCCATCAGTTCATAGCTAAGCCCGTGAAAGAAAGACAAATTGTCTTTCTTTCCGTTCAGGTTCAGCAGCATATACAGATTATCAGCGTTAAGCGTGACATAGGGATATTTTTTGAGTCCCTCCCGGTAGACCGTCAAGGGCCGGAAGAATTTTTCCCATCTGCTTTGCGCCTCGTTCCCGAAAGAAAACAGAGAGCCGACCATAAACGGCAGATAAATCACCGTGAAAGTAAGCAGCACCGACAGAACAAACCGCACAAAAATCAAAATATTAGTCCTATCGAGGCTGCTGCGTTTGAAATTTCTCACATTGATGCCATCAAAGCAAATATCCAATATTTCCATTCCCACAATCGGCGTGAGATACAGCCCCTGCAGTTTGGTGGAACACATGATGGCAAATAATACGCCTGACGCGACAACGCGCTTCTCCGTCAGCGAAAGAAACAACAGCGCGGCGGCCAACATCAGCACACAGTCGGTCTGCCCCCAGAACGCGCAGTTGATGATCGTGGCGGGATTGATCGCCCACAGGGCGGCACCTGCCAATCCGATCAACCGGGAACGCCTGCTGCCCAGCCGATACAGTACCACGCAATTCAGGCTGTCCAGCAAACAGGGAAAAAACTTCAGCACCAGCATTCTCATCGGCGGATATCCTCCGATGTCTGTTTTCAGAATCAGGCTGCCGACGATATGCAGCGGATAAAGATAGAGCGGCGGATAATCCAGGCTGGAAACATAGGAATAGGCTTTATAAAACCCGAACATCTGCGCCCTGCTCAACTGTGCTAATTCCACGCCCCACATGATATTCCATTCCGTGTCAAAGGAATGGATATAGGATCCCGCGATCAGCAACCGGACAAGCAAAGCAAACAGAAAAACCCGAAACACAAACCTTTTCCACGGAAAGTTGTGCATTCCCACAATGTAATCCGTATCCGCGTCGGGCATTAATTTTCTCGCTACATCCTGCCAGTTTTTCAAAACACGCACTTCCCCGCTTTTTTTCTTACCGTGATATAATCATAGCACAATCTCCCTTTCAATGCAACCGTCCCGCCACGCTTCTGTCTAAAAAAAATTGTTTTTATGCAATAAGTTTGTCAGATCAAATATTTACATTTTGAGAGTCGGTGTGTATAATAGAAAAATATTCCATTTAACCTCTTTAATCCATTCGTGGAAAGGAATCATACCTATGACGTTTGAAGAAATTTATACCACCATGAAAAACTATTTTGAGAACAAGGATTTCAGCGGCTTCGGCGCGGGAACCTATTCTTATGAATTTGATATCACCGGAGAGGGCGAGGGCAAATTCTACATTGAAGTAAACGACGGCACGATGGAGATGCAGCCCTTCGACTACAAAAACAGCCTGTGCGCCTTTGAAGTCAGCTCCGGCAGTCTCTGCTCCATCATCGAACGCCGGATGTCCCCCACCGCCGCTTATTCCACGGGGCGGCTTCTCATCAAAGGGGACATTTCCGCCGCGTTCCGTCTGGCGGACGCGCTCGCACTTACTTTGTGATTTTTTGCTTTTTTTCAAACAAACACGCCGACTTCAGACAACGTAGCCTTGTTGTCCGGGTCGGCGTGTTTTCAATTTTCTTTTGCATAGCCAAGATATTATTATTTCATTTACAAAATCATTATAGGCAATTCAAACCATTCCCTTATCATTAGAACTGAAATGGAGAGGATGACCGATGAAAACCATGCCCAAACGGATTTGTTTGATAATCGCGCTGATAGTAACAGGGGGGCTTGTCGGCTGCCAAAACGCTTTTGTCAATGTTCCCGTCAAATCAAGCCGCACGGAATGGCTTCTGAACTGCCAGCCGAGCGCGCAGGGATATATTTACTACAGTGACGGCAACTCCGTCCGCCGCATGAAGCCGGACGGCTCAGGCGAGGAGGCTTTTACCGATTTTTACTCCCAATATTGGTTTACCGTTGACGATTGGGTATATTACACCGACCGCTGCCATTACCCGGAGTTTACAGACAACTACATACAGGCGCCTGTGCTGCATCGCCGGAAAGAGGACGGTACACAGGACACACGCGTGGCGGAGCTGCCAATTGCGGCGGCGACCTGCGAAAGCGGCTGTCTTTATTACCAACCCGACAGCCATTACGGCAGCGGTCTTTACCGCACACGTCCCAACGGCAGCGAGGCGCAGCAAATCTATGACGAGCCGATCAATCGCTTTTATTTTGACGGCGGCTGTCTCTATATTCTGGATCCATACGGTCTTCTCCGCCTATCCACAGACGGGAGTACAAGCGAGCGCATCATCGACAGCAGCGAGTATTCCGCTGTAGGAATCTCTGACATATCCTTTGACGACAAATGCATTTACTACCTCGCCGATCTTCCCGGCGACTGGCTGAACAACCAATATCTCTACAGAGTCAACAAAGACGGCTCCCAAAAGGCGCAGCTTACGCAAACGACAACGAGGGCTTATGCCGTCAGCGGCGATTCGGTTTATTTTGTCGGCGGCGACAGCGCTGTCTCTGACCAACATCTTTACCGACTCACAAAGACCGACCATCGAGCGGCAATGGTCAGTTGGCGCAGAGTGGACAGTGATCGTGACAGTCTGCTGTATGACGGCACCTTTCTCTATGTGTATTTCATCGACGGCACAGAGCATGATGATTGCATGGGAGACAGTTGGGAAACCTCTCACCTATACAAAATCAAATGCGACAAATAACGCCCGGTCATGCCATTTCATATTTCATAGCCGCTGACTTTTACCACTTTTCCCTCGTACACATATACCTGCATCGCCGTGCCTTCCAGCATATCGGCGGTGTATGCATCGGAACTCTCAAAATCAAATTCAAACTGTCCGAAAAACGCATCTTCGCCGGTGGGCGAATAGGAGGCGGCTATTTGTCCGTAGGAATAGTCGATGGCATAAATCCTCAGTCCGTGAAAGATTTTTTCATCCTCTCTGTCCTGAAATTCCTCCCCCTTGAACCAAGGGATAAATTGTTCCCGGATGACGGTTTCGATTCCCTCATTTTGCAGGGCTTCAAAATCCTGCGCAATATGTTGCAGACTTTCTTGCCTGTGAAAGGTGATTTCAATGTCAATCCCTTGGTATTGGAGCCCGGAAGGACAGGACGGGGGCATTTCGTTTTTTTGCTTTCTTTTCCGGAACCAATCCGGTAAGGACATGGTTTTTCTCTCCTTCCGTTACCAATGATCGACGTCACTTTTCCGCATCGGCTCCATTTTCACCAGCGAATACGACTCGGTTTCATATTCGCACAGTTGATATCGGTAATCCCCGTCGGCATATTGCCGGACAGGGATATACAGAGCCATTCCGTCCGCCGAATACGTCGGGTACACATCTATCGCCTCATACGAGCGGGGGAGCGTTATTCTTTGAACCGGCAAGAAATCGCTCAGTGTAATAATATAAAAATGCTTGCCATTTTCCTGTTTCTATTATCATAACGGTTGCCATAGTGGATTGCCTCTCTTTCGTTGTCTGTTATTTTCTGAAATTGCTGCGTCGGTCGGCTTCGATTTCTGTCGGCGGCGGTTGTTCCAGTTCAACGGACAAGCAGGCGTGTGCCTTCCTCCTTATTCTCCATAAACTGCTGCAAATCGTAGTATATCGGATTTTCCGCCCGAAGAGCAATGTCCTTGTCTTCCGCAATGAATCTGAATTCCATTTCTTCAGGAATGGAAGAATAGGTTTTGACAGCCGCCGCCGCTTCCGGTGTTTTCATGCAGTAAATGGCAAGCAGTTGGCAATTGATCCCGTCATCGAGGCAAGCATTGGCCACTTTAAAATAGGTATCGGTCATCCATTCTTCATCGTGTATCTCGCTGAGAATCAGGTGAATCTCAAAATCATTATGCAGGAGATAATCCGCCAGCGTCGTATTCCTGTCATACAAGTGATTGGCGAAATGATTGTAGCAAGAATCATTCACCACCAGCTTGGCCTCCGGCAAAGCACGGCTTGCTACGTTCCGGATCCGGGCAAGCACTTCTTCTTCGTACTTTACAAAGATATAGTCGCATTGCACATTGTTGTTGTCGTCAAATTGAAACACATGGACGGTTTTCCCGTTCAGCTCGTCGCATTTAGCGGTTACGTCGCAGTTGACGCCTCCGGGCAAGGGATTTTTCTTCACAACTGTCAGATGGATTCCGTACAGTTCCTCCATGCTCCGCACCGCCGCTTCAACCTTGTCCGGGTCATTTCCCGCCACGAATCCGCAACTTCCGAGCGTCAGACAAAGTATGACGACCGACAGCAGCAGTGACAACCGCTTTTTCCGGAATACACGTTGTTTTTTCATAATGCTACACCCCACAAAATAGATAATATGGCTGCTTCTAAATGGATTGTACCATAACCATCCCAAAAAGTCAACGCGAACACAATGTTCTTTCCTGTTGTTTGTCTATTGCAGGAAATCCTTCACCATTTCCAACACCTTTCGTTCTCTTTCAATCATAATCACATCGAATTCATCGTCGCTTTGATACTTCCGGTTGGTTTCAATCGCCTCGTCCAGACTCACAAACCGAAGGACAAATTCCGCTTCCTGCTCATAGTCATCGAGCTGCTGTTCCGTCACCCGGTCTTCGGTTTCGCAGAAATAATAAAAATTCTCCTGCTCAAAAATCGTATCGGGCGCATAATTGCTTTTCTGACGGCGCAAGACGCTGCCAAACGGCGTAATACTGTCGGGAATCACCTGCAAGCCGACTTCCTCTCTGACTTCCCTGATCAAAGCCTGTTCTTGCTCCTCGTTGTCCCGTATTCCGCCGCCCGGAAATTTATAGTAGTGTTCCTTCCGGCTATAGACAAGGGCTATTTTATTCTTTTTCATGATAATCCCTCTGGCAGACGGTCTGCGGAAAACACGATCTCCTTCTTCATAATCCTTCAAGTCAATGGCAAATAACTGGTTCATAGGAACTCCTTTATAATCCAAAGCTGAAAATAGCTATGACGTAAATGACAATCACATAAAGCGTTGCCAGCCAGTCAAATATCCCTAAAATTCGCACGGTCTTGTCTTCCTTCGCAAGCATGCAGCCGACAAAGAAGAATACAACGCCTAAAAAAGCCAGAAGAAAAGTGATGGCGATGACCAGCCTTATCAGGTCGGAGTCAATGTTGGCCACCAGCAGGATATACGACACAACTGCCGATACCAACGGAATGATTTCTGCTATGATTGCAATGAGTTTCTTATTCATTTTCGATTACCCCTTTCTCATGCCAAGAATATCATGAATTATTGATAAAACTTATCAACTATTATCAATAATTATAGTATTATTTCTGCTGCTTGTCAACTAGCAATCTGATTTTACTCGGATAAAAATATCGAAGGCATACCAACGTTTCTTCCGCCGATATGCCTTCGATTATCGTGGCAAGATTTCTCTCCGTCTTTTCTATGTAACGAGAAAATCTCTTCGATTTCCTCCAGCTTGACGACACAGTTTTTCTTCCGTCCTTCCACTGTAAAGGTGGCTTTGACATCGGCTTTGCCGTTAAGGTTCAGGTACCATTCAAAGCTGATGTCGGAAATGGGACGCACCATGTAGACAAACTGATCAATTATTTCATGACAAAGGCTGGTTCCTGAAAAATCAATCATCGTATTAAGGGTGTCACGAATGCCGTCCAAGTCTATCCCCTTGGGAGCAGTCTGTTCGTCAGGGGTAATTTCCAGCAGCTTCTGAAGCTCCACGATTTCTTCATCAACAGGCTTTCTCATCACCAGATACTCGTCCTTGCTGATCTCTCCATCGGCTCGCATTGCTGTCAGATTGAGCAGGCAGCTGTTTGCTTTTGCGATGCGTGTCTTATAGCAATCCAAATAATCAGGGAGACAAAAGGAGGCGATGATGGTGAGTGCAGGGCAAGGCGGAGGACGACGGTGGGCTGGCGCCCACCTAGGAC
>CADCNI010000016.1 GCA_902802795.1 uncultured Ruminococcus sp. | reverse complement strand
GTCCTTTACCTCCACCGCTGTCAAAAATGGCTTTACTGCTTTTGACGCTTTGCGTTCTCTTCTTTATGGCCGCTTTTCGCTGGTCACTGAATAGTTACATTACGCATTAAAAATGTCCGTGTGAGCCGCCGTGGGTGCTGCCGGAGGAACTGTGGTGCGTGCTGGAACCGCCTCCGCCACCGGAATGACCGCTGTCGGTGTCCTTGGGTCTTGCCGTGCGGTTGACCACATGATAGAGGAACATGTCGTTGCGCTCCGTGAGATGCAGGCTGTCCGGCTTGGTATATCCGACCGCAGAAGGCTGGATTTTCACCGACGTCAGCTCGCTCTTAAAGACAAGCGCGGTTATCAATCCCGCAAGCAGACCCACCGCAAGCGAAATGAAAATGCTGAATCCCCACGCAAACGGCGCCTTAGGCAGATTGCCCACGTCATACGCCACTCCGGTTTCCTGATACTGCGCGATGAATTGGTCACACAGATCGGCAAAGCAGTCAAAGCCGCCGTAATAGTCTCCGTCGCTCAGATAGGAAACAAACCGATCGGTCATGTATTCCTGCCCCGCGTCGGTAAAGATGTCGATGCCCAGACCGTGGGTGCTAATCGCCCAGTCGCGGTTTTCCATGCTGATGAGCAGCAGGATGCCGTCTCGGCTGTCGTTGAAACCGAAGCCGTTGTAATCGTAAAAATCATCCGCGTATTGGGTGGAGGTCTTGTCGCCGATCGCGTTTTCGGTCACGATAACCACGTCGATCTGTCTGGCCTCGCTGATTTCATCCAGCTTGGCGAGCAGCGCCGTTTCATCGCTCCCGCTGACCAGATTGGCGCGATCCACCAAACGGGGCTGCTGCCGTTCCGACGGAATGGGCTGCACGCCCTTTTCGTCCAGCAGGCTACTCGTCATTTCGATATACTTTGAAAAGGATTTCAAATAGGTATCTTCCGCTTTGGCGCTTGCCTTGATGTCTTGCAGTTCTTCATCGGTAAAATCATTTTCCGCTCTGCCATAGACATACAGATAGACCTTGTTCGCGTCATACAGCAGAATGATAGCCGCGTCGGTTCTCGCGGAGGACTGGTACACGGTAAGACTTACCGACTTTGCGTCGTCAAGCGTTTGCCCGGTCAGATAGCCGAAAACCTCCACGCCGTTCTTCTCATACACTTTCTCGGCCGCCGATTCTAGCTTGGCCTTGTTTTTCTTGGACAGCATTTTTTCGTTGTCCACAATATGCGTCACGGAGGCTGTTTCCCCGGCCGTACCGTCCTTGGCCGCATCGTCCTGCGAAGCAAAGACGGGAAACGCCATGACAAAAACCATCAAAAAAGCCACTGTAAAGGCTGTTATTTTCTTATTCATCTCACAGTCCTCCTCACAGCAGCCAGATCAGATAGAGAATCAGCAGCACCGCCGCGCCGACCGCCCCGGCCACACCGCCGAGCCATTTGAAAAAGGCGCCCGAATCCATCGGCAGATTTCCGACGAATTTGCCGGTCTGTCCGTTCATGGCAAAGAGGAAATGCTGTCCGTTCCATGTGGTGCTGAGCAGCCACACTGGCAGCAGCGCGTATTTGGACGTACCGTTGGCTAGCTGAATGTTGACATTTTCCGTGCGAACGGTGGCATAGCCCGTGACTGTGGCGGCAAATTCATTCTCCGTGGTTTTGCGCACGCGCTCATTGGCACGCTCCACACTCTGCTGCGCGTCCACATCATATTTATCCGCGAGATATCCCGAAAGATAGGCTGTCTGAAAATCCACCATCTGGCTGAAATCGAAAGGTTCCAAAGATTCCGTCAGATCGTTGGGCACCTTGGAACAGCCGTCCACCGGAATATTTTCAAAGCTGAGCGACCCCTTGCGCGTGACCGAATAAAAACTGGTGTCGGTGTAAATGTAGTCTCTGTCGCTCCATGTGCGCACGCGGGTGGTACGGTAGCTGATCTGGGCATTCGCGTCGCTGTTGAAAAGCCAGAACGGCACATAGACGCCCTTCACCTCGTCAATGTGGTTGTCATCTTTAAATGCCTTGGGCAGCAGCTTCTTGCCTTTGAGATGCGCCGCCAGCGCCGCCTTGGCCGCCTCTTTGTCCAGCTTGAAAGGAATGACATAATCCGGACGCAGCGCGCCGGTAAATTTTCCCATCATCACCACCGGATTGCCGCAGAAGGGGCAGTGCGTTGCCGCTGTGGTGTCGTCGCACACAATCTCGCCGCCGCAGGAATTACAGACGTACACCGACATATCGTCGGTCTCGCCATCCGACCAGTCATCGCCGGTGGCGGACTGCCACGTAAGATCGGTCGGTGTGGTGTCATTGAGCACCGAGTCATAATTTTTGAGGGTTTCCACCTCAAACTCCGTCTCACAGAACGGGCATTTCATTTTTTGGATGTGGCTGTCAAATTCTATCTTGCCGCCACAGCACGGGCATTTGTATTCCAGCAGTTGATCTGCCATAATCCATACCAGCTCCCTTTTGATTTATTTTGCGAAAAATCGTGGAAAAGCCGCCGACTCCGCCAAATCAATTGATCAAGACGAAACCGACGGCTCTATCATTATTTAATTCAAAACGCGATTACGGCTTCTGCTTGCCGCAGTTCATGCAGAATTTGCCTTCATTGGGGGTGCCGCAGTCGGGGCAGAACCATCTGCTGGGAGCCTCGGGTCTGGGCTTGCCGCAATTCATGCAGAATTTGCCCTGGTTCTGCTGACCGCATTCACACGTCCAGCCACCGTCGGGATTCGCGGCCTTGGGAGCCTGCGCCTGCTGCTGCGCCTGCTGTTGCTGACCCATCTGGAAAAGGGTCTGCGCGTTCATGCCGCCGGCGTTCTGCGCCATACCCATGCCCATAAAGCCGGTCATAGCACCGCCCTGGTTCTGGGCCGCCCTGGTCATGGCCTCCGCCTGCGAACCGACCAGCGTCGCCGCCGCCATGGTGGGGTCGCGGTTGATCGCGTTGCGCTGTGCGGTCTTGATGAGATCCAGATCCTCCTGCGGAAGGTTGATCGCGTTGAACGCGACAGAAACCACTTTCAGGCCGCGAAGCTCGCTCCAATCCTTGGAGAGGCAGTCGTTCATGGCCGCGCAGATTTCCTTGACGTGGGCCGGAATTTCATTCGGGCGCACCTGCATGGCGGAGATTTGTGCGAGAGCCGGCTGGAGCGAATTGATGAACTCCGCTTTGAGCTGACTGTCGAGCTTGTCTCTCTTGTATTCATCCGACACATTGCCACACACATTGGTGTAGAACAGCAGCGGATTCTGAATCTTGTAGGAGAATACGCCGTTGCAGCGGAGGGAAACGTCGATGTCAAGGTTGATATTTCTGTCCACCACACGGAACGGCACAGGACTGGGGGTGCCGAACTTGTTGTCGGTGAGTTCCTTGGTGTTGAAGTAGTAGACGCGCTGATCTTTCGCCGTATCGCCGCCGAAAGTGAAACGCTTGCCGATGAGCTTGAATGTCTGGAGGATGCTGTCGCCCAGGCTGCCCGCGAAGATGCTCGGTTCGGTGGAGGAATCGTATGTAAACTCACCGGGAACCGCGCAGAATTCCACGACCTTGCCCTGCTCCACAATAATCATGGCCTGACCTTCCGAAACGGCGATCAGAGAGCCGTTGGAAATAATGTTGTCATTGCCGTGGGTGTTAGAGGAACGGGAAGAAGTGCGCTTCTGGCCTTTGACCATCAGCGTTCTCTCGTCAAGTGCGTCGCAGTAGAAAAATTCTTTCCACTGGTCGGCCATAGCGCCGCCGGCAGCACCGGCAATTGCTTTAATAAGTCCCATAGAAAATGAAACCCCTTTCAAAAAAAGTTGATGATTAACGGCATTTTATACTTGCGGCACTTGCATGCCGGAGCCGCCATGCCGACAGTTTACAAATTTCAAACACCTGTGCAGCGTTCATCCGTTCCCGTCGGTTTTGTCGTTTGAAGGGAAAAAATCCGAGTTTTGGGGAGAATAGGGATTGACGTTTTTGCGCTGAGGATTGGGGATATTGCCGCAGCGGTTCGCCCAGTGCAGCACCAGCGTCACGCCGGCCGCATACACCACCCAGAACGCCAGCCCAAAAAAGAACAGCCACAGCGGCATGCCGAATGCAAAATGCGCCGCCAGCAGCAGCCACGCGGGAATCGACCACCGATAACGCAGGAAAAGATTCATCAAAAAGACCAGAAAGAGATTTCTGCCCGATCTTCCGCTTCGCATAATGCTCCCTCCCAACGCAAGAAAACACATTTTATGCCATTGTCACAAAATATTTATGCCTTATTCGCAAATATTATATCATACATTTAGCAAGAGTGCAATATATTTTTGTTGCCAATTGACGACTTATTTTGGGAGTGATGGATAAAAACCGCCCAATCCATTGTTACTATCCCTTGGCGGGAAGTGCTTTTTTGCCGTCTGTTTCCTGCGATTCTACCTGCGTGCGACGGTTTTGCTCGAACTGTTCAAAGGATTTTTTCGCCTCATTCCACAGCACGTCCTTGCCGGCTTCCGCCAGTTTTTTCAGCGACTCCGCCACCTCGCCGTAGGTGGTTTTGCTGATCTTAGAAACCGCTTTCAGTATGGCGTTGTAGGAGACCCATTTGTTTTCGTTCATCTCGGTCAGGGTGGAAGCGCCCGACGCGTCGAACGAATCGAAAATCGCGGAAACCACCGCTTTCTTTTCCTCGTCGTTAAGGGTATTCAGCCACTTTTTGAGCGTCTCATCCATAAAAAGACTGGAGGACGAAAATCCGTCTGCTTCTTCAAAAACAGTGCCTCTCACGCTCCATGTATAGGGGTCATGCTGAAGCAACCCCTTTACCTCGCTGTTGATGACTTTCGGCTTGACCTTGCTGGACAGCAGAATGCCGATCAGGGACGACTCCGGGATAATCTTGGTGACCTTCTCTAAAATCGAAGCATACTGCTTTGATTCCACGACACTCTGGTTAAAACCGGGGCCGTCATTGGAATACACCTCGATCACCCGGTCGCGTCTGACCGCCTCCTTACAGAAGGCGGCCGCATACACGGCAAAGTTGCCTCCCTTGGAATGGCCGCCCACCCGCAAAGAAAAGTCGGTGTGTTCGGCAATGCGGTTGAGATACGCCGCCGCTTCGGACTGCCCCGGCGTTTCGGAGAGATAACTGATATTGAAATCCTCGCGCCAGCCCACAATGGTGTTGTCGGTGCCGCGATAGCCCACATAGGCCGTGCCGTCACCCACCACAAACGTCGCGCAGGCAAACTGCACCTGCTCATCCTGCGCCACTTTATCGACATACGCGCCGACGCGGATATCCTTGAAACGCGCCGTCTCCGCCGCCTTTTGGAGAAGGGGCTTGGGGTCATTGATAATATAGGACTGGTCATAGCCGAGTGCGAGATATTTTTCGCAAAGCTCCGCTATGGTAACGGTAAAATCAATGCTGTCATCGACAATCCCGTTCATATCGAGATACGCGAGTTCCGAAAAAATCAGGTTATCGACCTCGTTAAAGGAACGCTCGGCAAAGGTCAGATCGCCTCGCATATCGAGATAATCCATGATATTCATACAAACCACCCTTTCTGTCAATGTGAAGTGTAAAGTGGATGTTTTTACTCTTTACAAACATTGTACCATAGTTTGACGGAGAATGAATAAAGAAACGGTAAATTCTCAAAACGAATGACCGACCGCACCGACATTCTGAAGATGACGGTGCGGTCGATAAATACATGTATGGAGACGAAAGATAAAGTCTACTGAGGTCGCTGTTTCTTCTTTTGGCGCATACCGTTGAGTTCGCTGACCTTTCGCTTATGATAGAAAAACATAAACACCCATATCAAAAGAGAAGTCGCCGCTATAACACCGCCCATCATGGCAATCTGATTCCATACGGGAGCGATCCATCCCAGAAAGAGAGCAACCGGAAGAAAAACAACTTCAATCAGGACGAAATGGACTATTGTCGCAAACAGCAGGGGCAGGTCGGTTTCGTCATACAACGACATACCTGCCATCGCCGCCGCACCGATCAAGGCGGACAGCAACGTATGAACGATGAAAGCCGCCGTGTAATTGCCCATACGCGTCACAAACAGTTCTGTCATAAAAGGCCTGCCCGGATCCGACGCCATCGCAATCAGGTTGCCGATCACAGCGCCCAGACAAAACCCGGCCAAAAGACGTGTGAATACCTTTTTCAATCTGTGTCACCGCCTTTCAGGTAATCCCGGATCACAGGAATATAACGTCTCGAGGCAAAAACCGTCTGACTGCCTTCCATTTTGATTTTCAATTGACCCACGATGGAAAAGTCAAAGGATTCGGCTTTGTCGAGATTGATAATCTCAAACCTTGACACGCGCAGAAAACGGTCATGGATAAGCTGCTCATATAATTCGTTCATAGAGGCAGTCGTGCGGATCGTCCCGTCCGATGAAAACACATAATTTTTTCGGTTCTGGCTGAATATCCGGATGATATGATCCGTTCGCAGCCGAACGATCCTTCCGCCATCTGACGGCACATCGAGGAACCGCTCTTTTTCATCTAATTTTGCCAGCAGCGCCGCTACCTGAGAACAACGCGCCGGAGCCTTGATATGAATCTCAATTCTGTCTAATGAACCGTCCTCTTCAAATGTAACGGAAACATCGTAAGACACCGACTTCAGCCTCCTGTACCGTAAAGAGATCAGTCAAATAAATGTGCAAAGAAATACCAGATTTTATGGAAAAATCCCTGAATGCCGTCCCAGAAACCTTCATGCACTTTGCCGCACCATTGACAGGTATCGCCGCCGGAAATACCGCCGTTTTCGCTTCCCGCCGGGAGGGTCTTGCCGAAAACATCTTCAGTGAGCGTTATCTCCACTTCATTGCTGGCGGGAGACTCGCCGACGTAATCGTCAACCGTGAGGAGCGACGTGATATTGAATTTCAGCGGGCTGCCCATTTTTACGCCATTAGCATATCCGCCGTCCGCCTCTATTTCCTGCCCGTCTTCCACCAGCATGAGTTCAAAATCCTTGCGGCAGGTACCGTTTTCGACCGTATAAACCGGGCTGTAAGGGTCGTCCGCCGGCGTATTTTCTTCCATTTCTTTGGTATTTTCGCCTTGCTTAATCAGCGTCCATGCGGTGCATTTTGGTCTGTAGTACGCATTGCCTATCTGTACGGAGGGGTTGAACTCACATTCGCTGACTGCCTCGTCATCGTCCCAGATGGCGGTTCCGGTAACAACCGAATAGCTTTCTCTTTTTTCAACGCCGTGCAGCGTGATACGCAAATGCTGCGGGATATGTTTTTTTGCCTGTTCGGTAAACGAAGCGGGCTGTTCGGCGGCAAAGACGCGGAAGGAGAACGCGCTCATCCCCGCAACCAGCATCAGGCATCCGCTGAGCATAACGGTCATCATCCGCCAAATCATACCGTGTTTTTGATTTTTCATTGTTTGCACGACCTTTCAGATCAATCTTTATTCTTATTTTATACCGAAAAGCAAGGCCTGTCAATCAGTGAACAACCAACGGCACTGTAGTATCGACCAACGGCATCATTATAATTGATAAAATTATTATATATTATCCACAAAATAATAAAACCCGACCGGGGACATACTCTTTTGAGAATGTCTTGCGGTCGGGTTTTGTACGGGGAGTATGGCTATCAACCGGTTTTGTCGTCAATGTCAGAATACCGTGGGCTTATTTCTTGGTTATCTTCATCTGATCGTTTTCAAACCCCACTTCAATGCGCTCTCCGGCTTTTACCGTGCCGTCGAGTATCTTCTCGGACAGCGGATCCTCGATCTCCGACTGGATGGCTCTCCGGATGGGTCTTGCGCCGTAAACCGGGTCAAATCCGTGTTGGCTGATCGTCTTGGCGACGCTCCTGTCAAATGTCACGTCGATGTTCATTTCCTTCATTCTGGTGGCCAGCGAACCCAGCATCTTCCCGGCGATTTGCTCCACATCCTCCTCGCTGAGCTTGCGGAACACGATGATATCGTCCAGACGGTTGATGAATTCGGGACGGAAGGTTTCTTTCAGTTCCTCCATCACAGCCGCCTTGATCGCGTCATATTCCTGCTGCGCCTGATCGCTGCTCTCCGTCTGTCCGAAGCCGAGCGCGTTCTTGCCGCCGCCTGTAATGGTGCGCGCGCCGAGGTTGGAGGTCATGATGATGACGGTGTTTTTGAAGTCCACCGTGCGTCCCTGCGAGTCGGTCACTCTGCCGTCACCGAGGATTTGCAGCAGGATATTCAGCACATCGGGATGCGCTTTTTCGATTTCGTCAAACAGCACCACGGAATAGGGCCGTCTGCGGATTTTTTCGGTGAGCTGTCCGCCCTCGTCGT
This sequence comes from uncultured Ruminococcus sp., assembly GCA_902802795.1. Taxonomy (GTDB): domain Bacteria; phylum Bacillota; class Clostridia; order Oscillospirales; family Acutalibacteraceae; genus RUG762. Next base: position 48,935 of record CADCNI010000016.1, on the reverse strand, counting down.
AGCCGACATAGCCCGGAGGCGAACCGATGAGCTTCGACACGGTGTGCTTCTCCATGAATTCCGACATATCTATACGGATCATGGCGTTTTCGTCCCCAAACATCGCTTCCGCCAGCGCCTTGCTGAGTTCCGTCTTGCCCACGCCGGTGGGGCCGAGGAAGAGGAACGAACCGATGGGGCGCTTGGGGTCTTTGAGTCCCACACGTCCGCGGCGGATGGCTTTCGCCACGGCGGTCACAGCCTCGTGCTGACCGACGATTCTTTCATGAAGAATGTCCTCCATTTTCAGCATGCGTTCGCTTTCCTCCGTGGTGAGCTGCACCACGGGGATGCCCGTCCACTGGGACACAATCTCCGCGATATCTTCCGTCGTCACCGTGTCTTCCCTGCCGGCGCTGCTCTTCTTCCACGCGTCCTTTTGCTCCTCCAACTGAGCAGTGAGTTCTTTCTCACGGTCGCGCAGCTTGGCGGCACGCTCGAAGTCCTGCGTGTTGATGGCTTCCTGCTTGTCCGCCGTCACCTGCTTGATCTGTTCCTCCAGTTCCTTCACGTCGCCGGGAGCCGTCTGTCTCTTGAGCCGCACGCGGGACGCGGCTTCGTCGATCAGGTCAATCGCCTTGTCCGGCAGATATCTGTCCGCGATGTAACGCGCGGACAGATTGACGGCGGATTGGATGGCTTCGTCGCTGATCTTGACCTTGTGATGTCCCTCGTATCGGTCGCGCAGTCCTAAAAGAATCTGCTCCGCTTCTTCCTCGGTCGGTTCGCCCACCATGACCGGCTGGAAACGGCGTTCGAGAGCGGAATCCTTCTCGATATATTTGCGGTATTCCGTGATGGTGGTCGCGCCGATCACCTGAAAGCTGCCGCGCGCAAGCATCGGTTTGAGGATATTGGCCGCGTCGGTCGCGCCCTCGGCGGAACCTGCGCCGATCAGGGTATGGATTTCATCAATAAACAAGATGGTATTGCCGTCCTTGATGACCTCGTCGATCACCGACTGAATGCGTTCCTCAAATTCGCCGCGATACTTGGAACCTGCGATCATGCCGGTCAGACTGAGATCGACGATCTTCTTGTTTTTGAGCGACTCCGGCACCTCGCCCTCCGCGATTTTGAGCGCCAGACCTTCCGCAATGGCGGTCTTGCCCACGCCCGGTTCACCGATCAGACAGGGGTTGTTCTTGGTGCGGCGGGAGAGAATCTGTATCACGCGGTCGATCTCCTGCTGACGGCCGATGACCGGGTCAATCTTGCCCTTTTTGGCTTCGTCGGTCAGGTCGCGGCCGTATTTTTTCAGGCTCTTGCCCTTGCCGCCCGCATGACCGCCCTGCGCGCCTCCAAAGGGATTGCCGCCGCCCATGCTGAAGAATCCGCCGAACGGACTGGAGGGCTGCTGCTCTTCGCGTTCGTTGTCATCGTCATAGCCGTCCCCCTCTTCGCCGTTGAAAAACTGCGTCAGCGAGTCGGCAATGTCCTGCATATCGCCGCCCAGCTCCTGCATGAAGTGAACGGCATAGCTGTCGCTGTCCCCGATCATGGCGAGAAGGATGTGTTCCGTCCCTACATAGCTGTGACCCATCCGCCCGGAGAGAAGCTTGGCGGTTTGCAGCGTCCGCTTGCCGCGCGCGGTCAGGTCATTGGGATTGACCGTGCAGCGCACGCCCTGCCCGTGAACCTCCAGCAGCTTTTCCTTCACCGCGTCCGCCTCCACGCCGTTTTCGTTGAGAATGGTCTGCGCGGCGGACGCGTCGGTTTCGAGCAGTCCCAGCAGAATATGCTCCGAGCCGACGAAGGTGTGTCCCATCTCCTGCGCGTTCTCAAATGCGCGGTTCAGGGCGATATTTGATTTTTCCGTGAATCCTTTGAAGTTGTACATAAGTCTTCCCTCATTTCTCTCAAAAATTTTTCTGGTGAATCTCTTGTCAAAAGTCGTAATTGGTCGCAATGGAAAGGAACCCTCGTCCGTATTCGCCCGACCCCGTCGCAAATCCGAGCGCGTTCTGCTCGTTCGGCTACGCCTCACTCGTGGGGACGCTGTCTCCACTCCCCTGCAAGGGCGCCGCCCTTGACCCGCGAGGAGGACCAGTCCCCCTCGACTCCCACGCTCGCATTCGCTCGCTAATTAAGCGCTGCGCTATGCTTTTTTCTTTTTCTCCCCACTCCCCACTTCCCACTAACCACTAACCACTAACCACTGACTTTTTACGCGATATCGGTATCTTTAAAAACCTGCCGCAGCATTTCGGCGCGCTTCTTATCGCGCTGCTGCGCCGTCATTTCCTCGCCGTACCGCTCCATCAGACAGGCGGGCTGCACCTCGGTAAAGAGGCCGCTTAGCTGGTCGAGCGTCACACCTGTCACGGTTCCGCCCGCCACGCCCATACGCACTGCGGAATACAGCTTGGCAAATTCGTCGCTGCTCATGACTCTGGCGCTCTTCATAATGCCGAGCGCACGCCATACGTTATCCTGAAAGCTCTCATCCTCCAGCAGTCTGGCTCTCGATTTCTTTTCGAGCGCAATGATCTGGTTGGTAATCTGGGTCAGATTGGAAACCGTGTCCTTTTCGCTGATGCCCAGCGTCACCTGATTGGAAACCTGGTACATCGCGCCGTCGGCCTCGCTGCCCTCGCCGTAGCTGCCGCGGATGGTCGCGCCCACCTTGGGGAGGCTTGCGGCAATCTGACGGAGGGTGCCGTCGGCTTCAACGGCGGGCAGGTGCATCATGACCGACGCGCGCATACCGGTGCCGAGATTGGTCGGGCAGGCGGTCAGATAGCCGAGTTCCTCGTCAAAGGCAAAGTGCAGGGTTTCATCGAGCAGGGTGTCGATCTTATCCGCCATGTCGTACGCCTCTTGGAGCTGCAAGCCGCTGCCCATCACCTGCATTCTGACGTGGTCTTCTTCATTGAGCATAATGCTCACCGACTCGTCATTCATCAGGAGAAGCGCCCGCCCTTTGGGATAGCGGGCAAATTCCGGGCTGACAAGGTGGCGTTCCGCCATAGCCGCCAGCTCTACCGCGCTGAGCTGCTCCGCGTCATAATAGCGGAAGCTGTCGCGCAGCGCCGAATTGCCGCCGAGAAGCGCGTCTCTGACCTTTTGATTGATCTCTCTTTTCTGCTGGTCGTTCATCAGATGCGGGAAGGGGTAACCGTTGCAGTTTCTTGCCAGCCGGACGCGGGTGCTGATAACCACGTCCGACTGCTCCCCGTCTGTTTCATACCATTTTTTTGCCTGCTTGTTATTTTCCGTCATATCCAACACTCCAATCAATCATTCGTTCGTTTGTTTGTCTGCTTACTTTTCCATCGCCTTGATCTTGTCTCTGAGTTCGGCGGCCAGTTCGTAATTTTCGCTGTTTACCGCTTCGGTGAGCTGCTTTTTGAGGGAAACAAGCTGGTTTTCATTGCTCTGTTCCGTCGTAATTTTGGAGTGCTTGCCGCAGTGGACGGTGTTGCCGTGCATCTTTTTGATGGTCGGGACGAGCCGCGCCTTGAATTCGGTGTAGCAGTTGGGACATCCCACTTTGCCTGACTCCGCAATGGAATTGAAATCGGAGCCGCACACGGAACAGCGTTTGCCCGAACTGAGCGACGGCATAGCGCCGAAGGAACCAAAAGGCGAACTGAGAAGGCTGCTGACAATGTCAAAGCCGCTCATGGGGTTGAACATTTTGTCGAGACTGTCGAATCCGCCAAATCCGCCGAAGTGGAACATGGAGCCGAATTCGCCGTTATTCTGCATTTCCGCCGCACATTCCGGGCAGAGATGGTATTCGTGAACATCGCCGTTCACATTGGTCTTGATATAAGCGGTCGCTTCGTTTTTCTTGCATTTCTCACACAACATAAGTCTTCATTTCCTTTCCGTATTTTTTGATTCATACCAAGATGATTATTGGCTGACGGTGCATTTGATAAGCATCTGCTTTAAAATTCCCGCCCGCGCGACATCGCGGTATTCGATAGGCAGTGCTTTGAGCGCCCCGTCGCCGCACGCCGCCAGCATGAGTTCCGCCGCGCCTGCCGCAAGAATGCCTTGGTCAGTCAGATTGACGATCAGCATGCGCGCCGTGCCGGCTTCCAGACGGTCGCCGATGCTGTTGACCACATGCATCACCGCCGACGGACCGCTCAGCCGCACACGCGTAATGCGGATGTAGCCGCCGCCGCCTCGCCTGCTTTCCACCAGATAGCCTTGCTCAGGGGTGAAGCGCGAGGTGATGACGTAGTTGATCTGACTCGGCACACAGCCCATCTGATCCGCCAGCTCGTTGCGCCGTATCTCGGCGGTGCCGTCCGCGCTGTCGAGCATTTCCATGATGTACCGCGCTACCTGTTCGCTCATTCTCACTGTTTCTCATCTCCCAAAGGTCTTTGTTTCAATTTGTCTTTGACTTTCTTTGACCTTTTGTAATTCTTATTATACTCAATAGTCAGGAAAAGTCAAAGTCAGAAATAGTCAGATTTTTCATGGATTTTCCACACAATCTTTCAAAAGCTCACTTTATCTCTTTTTTCCTGATTTTTTCGCGTTTTTTGATTTTGATAGCACACAAAAAAAGCTCTCGTTATTCCGCTAAAAACAGAATAACGAGAGCGTCTACGATAATCATTCTATAAAAAAACTTACTTTTTAAGTGCAACGGCTTTCTTGGCGGTTTCGACAATATTCGCGGTGCTGAGTCCGAAGATCTCCAGCAGTTCCACGGCGGGGCCGCTCTTGCCGAACACGTCGTTCACGCCTACGCGCAGCACGGGAACCGGCTTCTCTTCGCAAACCACTTCGCAGACCGCGCTGCCCAGACCGCCGATGATGTTGTGTTCCTCTACCGTGACAATCGCGCCCGTTTTGGCGGCGCTGTCGAGAACCAGTTCACGGTCAATTGGCTTGACAGTCGCCATATTGACCACTCTCGCGCTGATGCCCTGGTTCTGAAGCTGCTTGCCCGCTTCAATGGTCTTTTCCACCATCAAACCGTTGGCGATGATGGTCACGTCAGTACCTTCGCTGAGCACAACGCCCTTGCCGATCTCGAATTTGTAATTGCTGTCGAACACCACCGGCACCGCCAGTCTGCCGAAACGCAGATAGCAGGGGCCGTACATATTCGCCACGGCTCTGGTGGCGAGTCTCGCCTCGGTGTCGTCCGCGGGGACGATCACCGTCATGTTGGGGATAGTGCGCATGAGAGAAATATCCTCGCAGCACTGGTGGCTTGCGCCGTCCTCCCCCACCGAAATGCCGCCGTGCGTCGCGCCGATCTTGACATTGAGGTTGGGGTAGGCGATGGAGTTGCGAATCTGTTCAAACGCGCGTCCCGAAGCGAACATGGCAAAGGAACTGGCGAACACGATATTGCCGCACGCCGCCATACCGGCCGCAATGCTCATCATGTTCTGCTCGGCAATGCCGCAGTCAAAGAATCTGTCGGGATGCGCCTTCTTGACCTTGGAGGTCTTGGTGGCGCCCGCCAGATCCGCGTCGAACACATAAAGGTTGTCGATCTCGTCGATGAGCTCGACGAGCGTATCGGAATAACCCTCGCGGGTTGCGATTTTCTTTACGTCTGCCATTTGTAAAACCTCCCCTTATTCCGCTTCCAGAGCGCTGTACTGTGCTTTCAGCTCGTTCATGGCGTTCTCGTACTGCTCCGCGTTGGGCGCTACGCCGTGCCAGCCGACCTGATCTTCCATAAAGGAAACGCCCTTGCCCTTGACGGTGTGCATGATTACAGCGGTGGGCTTGTCCTTGACGCTCTTGGCTTCTTCGACCGCCTTTTCGATCTGGTCAAAATCGTGACCGTCGATCTCTACGGTGTGCCAGCCGAACGCCTCGAATTTTTCGGGGATGGGATAAGGAGAATTGACCTCGTCCATCGTGCCATCAATCTGGAGATTGTTGTTGTCAATGAAAACGGTGAGATTGTCGAGCTTCTTGTGAGCGGCAAACATCGCTGCCTCCCAGACCTGCCCTTCCTGAATCTCGCCGTCACCCAGCACGGCATACACGCGGTAATCCTTGCCCGCGACCTTGCCGGCCAGCGCCATGCCCACGGCACAGGAAACGCCCTGTCCGAGGGAACCGGTGGACATATCCACGCCGGGTACGCCCTTCATATCGGGGTGACCCTGCAAAAAGCTGGCGGGTTTGCGGAGGTTTTTGATCTCGTCCTCCGGGAAGAAGCCTTTGGCAGCCAGCGCGCCGTAAAGCGCGGGAGCGGCATGACCCTTGGAAAGCACAAAGCGGTCTCTGTCTTCCCATTTCGGATTTTTGGGATCCACCCGCATTTCCTTGAAATAAAGATATGTAATGATATCCGCTGCGGAAAGCGATCCGCCCGGATGACCGCTCTTGGCGTTGAATGTGCCTTCGATAATGTGCTGTCTGACCTTACAGGCTTTCAAGGAAAGCTGCTTCTTCTCGCTGAAATCCATGTGTCTGCCTCCTAAATATTGTTGCTGCGCAACGTATGTCAATGCGGACGAACCCGGCTTGTCCCGCCCAGTCCGCCTGTTTATGATACAGTCCAATGTATATCATCTACCATTTGCCGCCGTTTGTCAAGGTAAATCGAGTGAATTTTCCACCGTGAATCGAAAAATCTACAATCGCGGCAAAATTTATTGCACCATCTTATTTAATTTATGCAAAACAGCATGGAAGTAAGGCGGCAGTTCGCTTGTGAGATGAAGATATCTTCCGTCTCGTGGATGGACAAATCCGATCTCCCGCGCGTGCAGACATTGCCCCTCGCAGCAGGCAAACTGCTGCTTAGCTCCGCCGTAAACCGGGTCGCAGACCACGGGATGTCCGATATAGGCCATATGCACCCTGATCTGGTGGGTACGCCCCGTTTCGAGCGTCAGCCGCACATGGGTGTAAGCCCCGCCGCTGACGGCAAACCGCTGCAATACCTCGTAATGCGTCACGGCGCTGCGGCTGTTTTTGTCGGTGACCGCCATTTTCTTGCGGTCGGTGGGGTGTCGTCCGATGGGCGCGTCCACCGTGCCGCTGTCCTCCCGGAGATTGCCGACTACCACGGCTTCGTACCGCCTGGTAAAGCTGTGTTCCTTGATCTGCTCCGCCAGCGAGCGGTGGGCAAAATCGTTCTTGGCGACAATCAGCAGTCCGCTGGTCATCATGTCGATACGGTGGACGATACCGGGACGTTCCACGCCGTTGATGCCGGACAGCGAACCGCCGCAGTGGTACAGCAGCGCGTTGACCAGCGTGCCGCCGTCATGCCCCGCCGCCGGATGCACCACCATGCCCTTGGGTTTGTTGACCACCAGCAGATCGTCGTCTTCATAGGGGATGTCAAGAGGAATGTTTTCCGGCTCCACTTCCAGCTTGGTCACATCGGGCAGCGTGACTTCAATCTCGTCGCCCGGCGACACTTTGGTCTTTTTGTCAGCAGGGTTGCCGTTGACCGTCACCAATCCCTGCTCGATCAGCTTTTGCAGATAGGAGCGCGTTTGTCCGGGTATAAGGACGGCGAGTGTTTTATCCAAACGCCCGCCGTCCTGTTCCGCTATGAAATTCATTTTTTCCATGCCGTTACTCGTCCTTTGCTTCGGCGGTCGGCTGTTTGCCCAGCTTCTTATCGTCTAAGAAGAAAAGGATGTAAACCGCCATGAAGACCGCTCCCACCGTCACGCAACAGTCCGCCACGTTGAAAACGGCAAAGTCCAAAAGGGGGCTTACGTCGATGAAATCCACCACATAGCCCAGCCAGAGGCGGTCGATCATATTGCCGATGCCGCCCGCCACGATCAGCACCGCCGCGATTCTGCCTGTGATGTGGGTGATAAAATCTTTATACCACAGATATACCACACCGGCGATAATCACCGTGGTCATGACGAGAAAGATCCAGCGCTGGTCGGAAAACATGCCAAACGCCGCGCCTCTGTTGCGCACATAGGTGAAGTCGAGCAGTCCTTTGACAACATGTGTGGACTGCCCTACTTCAAAGTGAGAGGAGATCAGCAGCTTGGTGATCTGGTCGGCCGCCACCAGCAGGGCGACGGCGACCAATGCGATAATGGTTGTTATCATGAAATCAAATCCTCAGCAAAACGATTTGACGACCTCCGCGCAGCGGCGGCAGAGGGTGGGATGCTCGTTGTCAGAGCCAACGTCGGCGGTGTACTTCCAGCAGCGTTCGCACTTGGCGCCTTCCGCTACTGCCACGGACACGCCGAGACCCTCTACATCGCAGGGATTCTCGTCACAGGCGCCTTCGACCAAATTCACGCCGGAAACGATGAACACATCCTCCAGGCTGTCCTTGACCGACTCGACAAAGCCCTTGAGCTCGCCCTCGCAGTAAAGCGTGACGACCGCTTCGAGCGACTTGCCGATCTTCTTGTCCTTGCGGGCCACTTCGAGCGCGCGCTGCACGTCGTCGCGGATGGCGTGAATCTTGTCCCACTCCGCTTCAAAGGCTTCGCTGCAATCCACACCGTAGACTTCCTGCGGCATATCGTTGTACAGCACCGATTCCTTCACGTCGGTGGAAGTATGGGGCATATACTGCCAGATTTCCTCCGAGGTATAGGCAAGAATCGGGGTGAGAAGGCGGGTCATCGCGTCAAGAATCATATACATGACAGTCTGCGCCGCACGGCGGGACAGGCTGTATTTATGATCGCAGTAGAGTCTGTCCTTGACCACATCGAGGTAGAAGTTGGACATATCCACTACGCAGAACTTGATGATAGCGTGATAAACCTGATGGAATTCGTACTTATCATACGCCTGACGGCAGGTTCTGTTCAGCTCGTTGAGCTTCATGACCGCCCAGCGGTCGATCGGGCGAAGCTCCCACATCTGCGCCATGTCGCAGTCAGGGTTGAAGTCATAGAGGTTGCTGATCATAAAGCGAGCCGTGTTGCGGATCTTTCTGTAAGATTCGCTGAGCTGCTTGAGAATGTCGTTGGAGATGCGGATATCCACCTGATAGTCGGAAGAAGCGACCCACAGACGCAGGATGTCCGCGCCGAACTTATCGACAATTTCGGGAGGCAGGATGCCGTTGCCCAGCGACTTGGACATCTTTTCGCCCTTGCCGTCCACCACCCAGCCGTGGGTGAGAATCGCCTTGTAGGGGGCCACGCCTCTCCACGCCACTGAGGTGAGCAGCGAGGACTGGAACCAGCCTCTGTACTGGTCGGCGCCTTCGAGATAGAGATCGGCAGGCCATTGGAGTTCCGGACGCACGTCGCAGACCGCCGCGTGGGTCACGCCGCTGTCAAACCACACGTCCATGATGTCGGTTTCCTTGTCAAATTCGCCGCAGCCGCAGCTTTCGCAGACCGTTCCGGCGGGAATAAGGTCTTTCGCTTCGCGGGCATACCACACATCGGAGCCGAATTCCCCGAACAGCTTCGCCACCGCGAGAATGGTGTCCTTATTGATATGCGGCTTGCCGCACTGCTTGCAGTAGAAGATCGGAATCGGCACGCCCCAGCGTCTTTGACGGCTGATGCACCAGTCGCTTCTGTCGCGCACCATCTGGGTGATTCTTTCCTTGCCCCACGCGGTGACCCAGTTGACGTTGTTGATGGCTTCGACCGCCTTGTCCTTGAAGCTGTCCACCGAGCAGAACCACTGCTCCGTGGCACGGAACAGCACGGGGTTCTTGCAGCGCCAGCAGTGGGGATATTTATGCTTGATCTTCTGCGAGGCAAACAGGCAGCCGATCTTATCCATGTGGATGGCGATTTTCTTGTTGGCGTCGTCGGTGGAAAGACCCGCGAACTGCCCCGCCTCTTCGGTGAGCTTGCCGTTGGCGTCCACCGGCACCACGATGCCGATTTCGGGGTAGTTGTTGCAGACGTTGAAGTCGTCCAGACCGAAGCCGGGCGCGGTATGAACGCAGCCGGTACCCGATTCGAGCGTGACATGATCGCCCACGATGATGAGGGAGGTTCTGTCAAGGAAGGGGTGCTGCGCTTTCATGTATTCCATTTCGCTGCCGGACATCTCACCGATGACCTCGTATTCCTCGATGCCCGCCGCCTTCATCGCGTCCTGATACAGACCGTCCGCCATGATGTAGACTTCGTTGCCCGCCTTGATGAATTTGTACATATATCTCGGGCCAAGGCAGATGGCGAGGTTGCCGGGAAGGGTCCATGTGGTCGTCGTCCAGATGACGAAATAGGTGTTGTCCTTGTCAACGCCGAGCGCCTCGAATTTGCCGAGGTCATCCGCGACCTTAAACTTGACAAACACGGAAACGCAGGGGTCTTCGGCGTATTCGATCTCCGCCTCCGCGAGAGCGGTCTGGCAGTCGGGACACCAGTAAACCGGCTTGAGTCCCTTGTAGATCTGGCCGTTGCAGGCCATTTCCGCGAAGATTTCGATCTGCTTTTCCTCAAACTTCGGGAGCATGGTGATGTAGGGGTCGCCCCACTCGCCGACGTTGCCCAGACGCTTGAACTGGCGGCGCTGGTCGTCGATGTAGCCGTTGACGAAATCGCGGCACATGGCGCGCAGTTCCAGCTCGCTCATCTTGGCGGCTTTCTCAAAGCCCGCCGCCTTGCGCGCTTTCAGCTCGGTGGGCAGACCGTGGGTGTCCCAGCCGGGTACGAAAGGAGCGTTGAAGCCCGCCATATTCTTATATCTGACAATGAAGTCCTTGAGCACCTTGTTGAGCGCGGTGCCGAGGTGAATGTCGCCGTTGGCATAGGGAGGGCCGTCGTGCAGCACGAACTTCGGCTTGCCCTCGTTCTTTTTGAGCATGTTGTGGTAGATATCTTTTTTCTCCCAGTCGGCAAGCATATCCGGCTCGCGCTTGGGAAGATTGCCCCTCATCGGAAATTCGGTTTCGGGGAGATTGAGCGTGTTGTTGTAATCCTGGCTCATGGGTATTCTTTCCTTCCTTCAAAAATAATAGCAATCTATCTCATCAGACGGACGTTATCGGGTTAAAAACGCCGTCTGAAACTGTTGTCGTCACTGTCGGGCATATTGGAACGTCCCGTGTCATAAGCGGGTGTTCTGAAATCGTCGCCGCCTGCGCCGCCGCCGATCAGACTGGACGGGTCGCCGCTCATGCCAAAGCCGCTCATGTCATCGCCGCCAATGGGAGTGCCGATGGGCGTACCGATGGGCGTGCGGTCAAAGTTGTTGATGCCCTGTCGGTCGCCGCTTCGTGAGGGAGCCGCGTTGTCAAAAGCGGAATACTTCTGCTGCTGGTCGCGTATGGGAGGCGGCAGCGTAGTGGTCTGCATGGAGGGCATACTGTCGTCGATGTTGACGGTGAAACCGCCGCGCGACTGGTTCATGCGTTCTCTGGGCATAACCGGTTCACTTTCGTTTGAAGTACGCAGGGAGTCACCGTTTCTGAAGTCACTGCCGCTAAAATCATTGGAGCCGAATTCATTGCCCCCGAAGTCGCTGCCTGTGTCAAAGCCTCTGTCATCTCCGGCATAGCCGCGTGAATCGTCATAGCCCGCTTCGGTGCCCTGCGGCGCAAAATCCCCGCGGTTGCCGTAACGGTCGCCGCCGCGTCTATCGGGATAAGCATAATCGTCCTGGTAGTCGCGACGCGAAGGAGCCGCATAAGGAGATGTATCCCGGTCGAGCATCGGCACCGAAGCCACCGCGTCCTTGGTATCCTGCCGCATAATGTCGTCATTGGGAATGCTGTTGATCAGGGTGAGGTGCTCCTTGTAGGCTTTGAGCAGCCGCGCCTTGAAATCCGCGATATCGCGCTGCATCTTTTCAATCACGTCGCGCTCGCGGTGAATTTCGATCTGGGCGTTAGAGACGATCTTCTCCGCCTTGATGGTCGCGTCCTTCAATATGATCTCCGCCTTGTGCTTTGCGTCACGCAGAGAAGCGTCGCCCACCTTCTGGGCGTTCATGAGGGCGTTGCGGATGGAGTCCTCCTCATTCTGGTATTCTTCCAGCTTGCTGGTCAGACTCTCCAGTCTTTTGAGCAGTTCGGCGTTTTCCTTGAGAAGCGAGTCATAGGAAAGCTGCACCTCGTCAATAAACGCCTCTACGTCCTCGGCACGGTAGCCGCCGAAATTCGATTTTCTGAAATTGACGTTTCGTATTTCATTCAGGGTAAGCACTGTACCATCTCCTTAACAATATTTGCGGGCAGACAGCATCCGTCTTCCCTTACGAGTCATTGTCCCGATATCGTCTATGATAAACTTTCCTTCTCCGCGCACGGTGATCTTCTGCCCCTCGCGGACGGTCTGAGAAACCTTTTTGCAGGGTACGGAATCAATCATGACTTCCCCTGCCGTAATCAGGCGTTCCGCTTCACTCCTGCCGATACGCGCCAGCGCCGCCACCAGACAGTCCAGCCGCGCGGAAGCAACGGTATCCGTCATCACCTTGAAGCTGTGTGCCGCAGGCAAAGGTACCTCATGCCCCTCCGACAGCTTCACACCGATACCGCCCATTTTATTGATATCTCCGAGAAGCGCACGGGTCACGGTGTTGCGGCAGAAAAACACACAGCGGCCGTTTTCCGTCAGAATGTCGCCGATGCAGCTCCGCTCTATCCCCTGCGCCATCAGCGTACCGAGCACGCTGCGGTGATCGAGCTTTTCCGACGCGCGGTACTCTGCCGTCACGGAATCCATCGGAAAAAGCGAACCATCCGGTTGGTCGTAAGGAGGAAACACTCCCAGCATGCGCCGTTCCGCGTCCTCATATCCGCCGTACAGCAGATAATTGGCGCTCACACGGCGCATGACCGCCGCTGCGGCTGCCTGTTCGGCTTCGGTGAGAAAGTCGGTAAACACAGGGGCATTACGCCGCTCGCACAGTTCGGCCGCATCCTCCATCATGGCTGTAAAATACTTGTTACTGTCTCCTGCGGCACTGCTGCCGCTGCCTAAGCCGCCACTCACGGCTTAACCGAAGAATACGCCGCTGTTTTCCACCTCGGTGAGCACGTCCTGACCGATGAGTCCGACGTTATAAGGGGTCACAACAAACGTGGCGTTGGCCACCTTGGTCAGCGCGCCGTGATTGGCATAGGATACGCCTCCGAGAAAATCGAGGATTCTTCTGCCGGTCTCGCGGTTGGTGGATTCCAGATTGACCACTACGGTATGTCTTTCAAGCAGATGATCCGCAATTTCTCTCGCGTCTTCCAGCGACTCCGGCTTGCGGATGACAACCTGGAGCTGCGCGGTCGCGTGGATGTTCAGCACACGGTTGCTGGCGGCCGTCTCGGAACGCGGTGCGGAAGCATAGGTCTGCCGTCTCGCGGAAGCGGTCTGCGGCGCGGGCTCGGCAGCGCGGGGAGCGGTTTCTTCAAACTCGTCCTCCTCTTCCTCTCCGTCCTCGCCGTATCCTTCCTCGTAATCGTTGAACTCCTCATTATCGTCTTCGTCGTCAGTAAGCGGGTTGTTTCTGAATTTGTCCCAGAATGCCATATCGGGTTCCTCCATTTATGTTATTGATAATTTCTTCTGCCAAAAAGCGCCGTCCCTACGCGCACCATGGTGGAACCCTCCAGAATGGCTTCGGCGTAATCGGCGGACATGCCCATGGACAGATAGCGCATTGTATAATTACTATTATGAGTTTTTTTTGAGCCAATGTCAATAAATAGTTTGTATATTTCTTCAAAATATCTTCTTGTTTGTGTCATTTCACAATTTGCAGGCGGAATCGTCATCAATCCTTGTACATTAATACCATCGTATTCGCTGATTTCACACACCAATTCCTGCGCCGCCTGCGTGGAAATGCCGGATTTATTCTCCTCGCCGCCGACATTGACCTCCACCAGCACGTTTGTCACAATGCCAAGATCGCGGCTTCGGGCGGCAATGGCGGAGGCTACGCGTGCCGAATCCACCGACTGAATCATCTCCACCTTGCCGACCACCTGTTTGACCTTGTTGGTCTGCAAATGCCCGATCAGATGGATGTGTTTGCCGTCCCTGTCGAGCGCGTCATATTTGGCATTAAGCTCCTGCACGCGGTTTTCGCCCATATAGTCCACGCCGAGGGAAAGCGCATGGTTGATGACCTCCGCCGGAACGGTTTTGGTAACCGCCATCAGCGTGATCTCCTCGGGAGAACGACCTGATCGCAGCGCCGCCTCCGCCATTCTATCGCGGATGATTTTGAGGTTTTCCTCCACATCATGAAACCGCTGCGCCGCCTCAGTTAACAATTTTGTGTTCATACAGACCCTTTCCTTCCGTTACCACTTCATCATACATGGCAAGATAATTGCTGCCTTCCGTTTTGGCGCTGCATATCACGGTCTTGTCTCCGTTGTAAAGGATATCCACCCGCCGGGAAAAAAGCTGTCCCGCAATCACTACATACACAATGGGGTGACGCTCCTCGTGGGTGCCGATGACGTTGCCCTCTTTATCCTTGTCCTCCACCTGACTCACCGTCACATGAAGCGCGCTCTTTTTCACCGAGTAGCCTTCATACGAGCGAATCTGGATTCTGACCGGCTGGCGGCGGATGTGGCTGAGTTCCGATCCCAGTGAACTGCACTTGAAGATGGCAAGCACCTTGTCGCTGTTTTCCTCCCGGTTAAGATAGGCCAGCGTTGCCTGCATGCTGCCGGTCTCGGAATAGGGCAGAATCAGCGTATAGACCGAGCCCACCGCGAGATAATCCTCCGCTTTCTTTTGCGAAACAGGGCAGGCCAGATACCAGACGAAGTTCTGCATAAGTTTGCCGGAACCGTTGTCGGTCGCCGCGGGCTTGCGGGAAAGAATGTCGCTCAGACTTTCGGCCGTCAGCGTGTCGAGCATGTTGGTTTTGAGCTGGTCTTCATAGCCGTCGAGCGCATTGACATAATAGCCCGATGACGGCGCGGTCACTGACGAAGGCTTCTGGGAATACGTATTTTCCAGCGACTGCTTTTCGCGCTCGAGCTCCTCAATCCGGTCGCCGTAATCCTCCACCTTGCGCATAGCCACCAGACGCTTGTTCATCAGATAGGAGAGATTGTTCTTGATCTCGGCCACATCGCTCAGGTCGTGGTCATAAACCTCCGCGTTGAGCTTCATGATCTGCTCATCGAGAATCTTTTCGATGTTGGCGACGGCTTCGGCGCTGTCCTCGGAGGCAGTCACCATGCCTTTCAACTCCTCGATCTCACGGTCGATCTCCGTCACACGCCGATAAGCAGCCGCCGCTTTGTCGGAGCCGAAAATGTTGACGATGGCCTGTCCTTTGGAAACCTTTTCGCCGTCCTTCACCGCGCCCACAGCCAAACCTCCGACGGCGGCAGAGAGCGGAATTTCATCGCGGATGGCGACGCCCTCCACGTCTATCGTTTCGGAATAGGTAGTCAGGCGCACCACTTCGGTTTTGACATTGGAATAATACCCCAGATAAAGCTGAAAGCCGAACAGAATCGCCATGAATGCGATTGCCACAACGGTTGCCACACGAAACCACCGCTTCTGCACGTATCGTTTCCACACGCTTTTCACGGTAAATTCCTGCCCGGGGGATTCCTTACCGCCCACGGTTCTTCGGCCCGCGCCCATAAACTTCTCCTCATATCGCTTTGCATTCACCGACGCTGGCTTGGGTTTTGGCATGGCGGAGGCTTCGATCTTATCCGCCGCGAGCGAGTCTGCGTATTGCTCCTGAGAAAAATCCAGATTTTTCCCCTCATATGCCGCCGTACTCTTTTTCTGCTTTTTGAGAGCATTCTGCTCCTTGGTTCCGCCCTGTTTTCCGGGCGTATTCTGTTTTTTGGCTGCGCCCGGCTTCTTTGGTTTCACGCCGCCTGTCACGGCGGCCATGACGCTTTTTATGTCAACGCCCTTTTTGCTTTTGGTCCGTCCGGCTTTCTTTTGATTTCCCTTGCTCTCTCCTTTGCCGTTTTTGACAGGAGCTTCTTTTTTGTTTTCGTCCTGCGCCATCTGTTACAATCCCCTTTCTGCGCTGTGATTTTGTTACACATTCAGACGTAATCGGATCTCGTCTGATGCACGCTGCACCAGCTCCTTATACGATCCGCATTCATCGGCGTATATCCATATTATTTTATCATTTCGGCGGAACCATGTCAACTGCCGTTTTGCAAATCTTCTCGTTTCCCGCTTCAAATTTCCCACCGCTTCTTCGATGGATTCCTCCCCCCGCAAGTACGGCAACAGTTCCTTGCAGCCGATCGCCTGCACGACCGTCTTTCCCGGATTTTTTTCGAGAGATTCATAAAAGGACTTCACTTCGTCAAGCAATCCGTCCTCTATCATCAAATCCACACGACGGTTAATTCGGTCATAGAGCTTTTCCCGATCACGGTAGCCGATGCCGACGATACAACATTGGTAACGGTCGGGACAGGCGCGGGAACGGCGGTTGTATTCCGACAGCGTCGTGCCGCTGAGCGTGTAAACCTCCAGCCCGCGCACAATGCGCTTCTTGTCGGAGGAGGACAGTTTCGCCGCTGTTTCAGGGTCAATGTCCCGCAGCCTTTGCAGCAACGCCTCCCCGCCGCTCTGCTCAAATTCCGTGTTGAGCTGCTCCCGAAGCGCGTCATCCTGCGGAATGTCGGCAAAGATGATGTTGTCAAGCAGCGAATCCACATACAGCCCCGTGCCGCCGCAGACAACAGGCAGCCTGCCCCGCGCGGCGATATCCGCGATGGCGGCGTGCCCCAACTGACAGTACCGCGCGACGGAAAATTCCTCATCCAGCGGCACGAAGTCAAGCAGGTGATGGGGAATGCCCCGCATTTCTTCCACTGTGGGCTGCGCTGTTGCAATGCGCAGTCCCTGATAGACCTGCATGGAATCCGCCGAAATCACTTCGCCGCCGAGCTGCTCCGCGAGCGACACGGCAAGCGCCGTCTTGCCCGAAGCGGTCGCGCCGACGACCGCTGCCACCTTGATGGGAAGAACCGCGCTCATGACTGGATCCTCCCGAAATACTTCTCGATTTCGCGCTGCTTGAGCGAGATATAAATGGGTCTGCCGTGGGGACAGTAGCGCACGTCGGGATGGTGCATCAGGGTCAGCACCAGTTCCGCCAGCTCGGCGGGCAGATTTTTGTCGCCGCCCTTGATGGCGCTTTTGCAGGAGATGGTGTGATAGATCCATTCGATATGATCGGTGGTCACGGAATGCAGACGGCTGCCTAAGTAACCCGCGATTTCCAGAAACGCGCCCTCCGCGTCGCCCCCCGAAAGGATGGTCGGCACGCTGCGCACCAGCACGGTACCCATGCCGAAATCCTCCACTTCAAAGCCGGCCTCCGCGAGCAATCCGATGCTGTCGGTCACCGCGTCGTACTGCTGCTTGTCAAGCGTCACGGGCAACGGCGTGAGCAGCATCTGGCTTTCGGGGTGTTGCCTCTGCGCCATCAGACGCTCGTAATTCAGGCGTTCGTGGGCGGCGTGCTTGTCGATCAGTATCAGTTCCGAACCCGACTCCACCAGAATATAGGTGTCAAACAGTTCGCCCAGAATTCTGTAATCCGGCAGAAGAAAGCTCTCTGTCGAGGCTTTGATTTCTTCCACTTTTTGTTCGATTTTTTCAATATTATCAATGTCTTCAGCGAAGCCGTTTTCACTGTCATCTCCGGTCAACACCGTTTGGTCCTGTGACGGGATGCTGACGACTTCACGCTGCGGCGGCAGTGTTCCCGCGATTTCAGGTTCACGCGCCCTGACGGCCTCCTCATAGGACGGAGGCGGCACAGGCCGAACCGAACCGACAGCCGCCGTCACGCCGGGATCCTCCACGGCAAGGGGCTGCTCTGCTTCGACTGTTTCTTCCCTCCCGGACGGCGCCGACGAGGGAGCAGCGGACGGCCTGACAGGCGGCGCGGCATTGACCTGCGCGGCGCGATTCCGTATCGCGTCGGCGCGCAGGGCTTCGTTCAGGTCAATCTGAACGCCCTTGTATTCGTGCATATTGGGCGCGGTATTCACACGGTGCCCATTGGGCAGTTCTACATCGCGCGGCGCGTCAAATTCCGCCAGCGCCGATTTGACCGAAAAATACACCGCCTCATAGATCGGTTTTTCCTCCGTAAAGCGCACTTCGAGCTTCGCCGGATGGACATTCACATCCACCGCCGAGCAGTCGAGACTGATGCCCAGCACACAGGAAGGAAATTTGCCGATCATCACCGCCCCTTTACAGGCTTCCTCCAAAGCGTTCTGCATGGTGCGGCTGCGCACATAGCGCCCGTTGATGAAAAAAATCTGCATGGCGCGGTTGGGGCGCGCGTTGATGGGCTTGGAGATAAAGCCCTCTACGCTGATGTTGTTGTAACGGTACTTAACAGGCAGCAATCCCGCGGTGAAATCCCGTCCGTAAACCGCGTGAATGGCGGATTTGAGCCGACCGTCGCCGGGTGTGAGCAGCACTTCCCGCCCCTCGCGGATAAAGCGGAAGGATATTTCGGGGTGGGACATCGCCACGCGGTCCAGCACGGCGGCAATGGCGTTGCCCTCGGATTTGTCGGATTTGAGAAATTTGCGGCGCGCGGGAGTGTTGTAGAACATCTCCCGCACGATGAAGGTGGTGCCGACGGCGCAGCCGATGGGTTCGTTTTCCTTCTCGTCGCCGCCCTCGATCACATAATGCACGCCCTCGTCGCTGTCAGCGGTGCGGGTGATGACCTCCACCTTGGACACCGCGCAGATAGAGGCCAGCGCCTCGCCGCGAAAGCCGAGCGTCGCGATGCTGTCGAGATCGGTTCCCACGCGTATCTTGCTGGTGGCGTGCCGCAGAAACGCGGTCGGCACATCATCCGGCGCCATGCCCTCGCCGTTGTCGGTCACGCGAAGGAAAGACGCGCCGCCGTGTTTGATTTCGACGGTGACCACCGTCGCGTGCGCGTCAATGCAGTTTTCCACAAGCTCCTTGACCACTGACGAGGGGCGCTCCACCACCTCGCCCGCCGCGATCAGTTCGGCGGTGTGTTTATCCAGAAGTCTTACTTTCGACATAATGAAACCCTTTCTATGTGACGGATTCACTGAAAATAAACGGGTACGCCTGCCTCCGCGGCGCATTGACAAAGCCCGTAGAGCCGCTCGATCAGGCTCACTCCGTCGATGTCTCCGAAGCATTCGCAGAGATTGGCAAAATCTCCCTCTCTGCCTTGCTTTTCCGTAATGGCGCTGTCGGGCGGCAGCGCGGAAAAGGTGCGGTAAATCAGCGCCAGCTCATCCGTCAGCGCCCTGCATTCCTCCGGCGTGAAGGTGCCGTCGCAGTCGCTGTGGCGCATGAGGACAGGGCAGCGGCTTCCCCACTGTCCGTCCTCGACATAGCGGCAGACGCACTCACGGAACGTGCCGAAATACCCGTAGCTTCCGACCTCCACGCCGTCAAGCTCACGGTCGCTGCCGTCGCGGCAGTCCATGGCGCACAGATACAGACTCATTGCTCCTCTCCCCTTTCAAAAAAATCAAATGACACCCACTGGGCATATTTCCCCGCAAAGGCGGACAAATCCCTGCTAATCCGGCAGCCCGCCGGAACGGAAATCACCAGCTTCGTGCCGTGCTGCGTCGCCATATAGGTCAGCAGCCTGATCTGGTAGGTCAGATGCAGCTCGGAACAGCTTTTCAGCAGCGTCCATTGGTTCCCCTCGATGCTGTCAGGGGCGCTTCCTCTCGCTTGCGCCATGATATATGCCTCCTGTCGTTTATTGCAGAAAAATTCTCTCGGTGTTTTCCCTCGTATGAGCAATCAATTCCTGCTCATCCACGCCCATGTATTTGGCCAGCTCCGCCGCGACATACCGGATGTTCTGGGGCAGGTTGGTGCGGTCGAGTCCGGGGACATTGCGGGGCGTGAGGTAGGGCGCGTCGGTTTCGATCAGCACGCGGTCGAGCGGCAGAATTTCCACCGCCTTGCGCAAATCGTCCGCGCGACGGTCGTCGCAGATCCATCCCGTGATGCCGATGGAAAAGCCCATCGCAAGGTAGGTTTCGAGCGTCGCTCTGTCGCCTGTGAAGCAATGCACCACCGAACGCGCGCACACTTCGGGATGTTTTTTGAATATCGCCGCGAAGTCCTTCGCCGCGCTGCGTTCATGCAGGAACATCGGCAGCCCTAACTTTTCCGCGAGCGTGATGTGATGCTCCAGACAGCGTATCTGATTTTCGCGGGTGGAATACATGCGGTCATAGTCGAGTCCGCATTCCCCCACCGCCACCATTTTGCTGTTGCGGGAAAGAATCTGCTCGAGCTTGTCAAAATCCTTCGTCCTCGCCTCATCGGCGTTGTGCGGGTGGATGCCGGCTGTGCCGTACACCGTAAGAGCGGCATTGGGACGGTCAAAGCGGCGGGTGTACCCCTCCACCTGCCAACTGGAATCCATATCCGACCCGGTAAGGATGCAGCACACGCCTTCCTTCCACGCGTCGCTCACAATCCTGTCGGGATTTTTGAATTGCCGGCAGAACAGATTCAGCCCGATATCGTAATGAGAAGCGCAGGAATACTTGGTGTATTCCAAGCTTTGACAACGAAGTCAGAGCCGAAAAAGACAAGTCAGATTGTTCAGATTATTTTTGAACAGTGCCTTAGCGTGACATCCACACGAATTCCGAATTCCGCATTCCGAATTCCGCATTTCATTATTTCACCAGTTCCGCCAGAGCGGCAAGGGTCTGCATCGCCTGCATAGGTGTGAGATTGTTCACATCCAGATGCTTCAGACGGAAAATCGCCTCGGCTTCTCCCGGCGGCGTAAAGGAAATGGCGGTCTGCTCGGTCTGCACCTTGGCTTTTTTGGGCTGCGGCTGTCCGCTTTCAAGCTGTTTGAGAACCTGCCGCGCCCGCTTGACCACCGCGTCGGGAATGCCCGCCAGTTTGGCGACCTCGATGCCGTAGCTTTCATCCGCGCCGCCCCGCACGATACGCCGCAGGAAGGTGATGTCCTCTCCGTGCTTCTTGACGGCGACGGAGTAATTTTTAACGCCTTTGAGCTGGTTTTCCAGCTCGGTCAGCTCGTGATAATGGGTGGCAAAGAGCGCCTTCGCCCCGATTTTCTTCTTGTCCGTCACAAATTCCAGCACCGCGCGGGCAATGCTCATGCCGTCAAAGGTAGAAGTGCCGCGTCCGATTTCGTCGAGAATGAGCAGGCTGTCCGCCGACGCGTTTTGCAGGATGTAGGCGACCTCGTTCATCTCGACCATGAAGGTGGACTGTCCCGACGCGAGGTCATCCGACGCGCCCACGCGGGTGAAGATGCTGTCCACCACGCCGATCTCGGCGCTGCTCGCGGGGACGAAGCTGCCGCATTGCGCCATGAGCGTAATAATGGCGACCTGCCGCATATAGGTGGATTTGCCCGCCATGTTGGGACCCGTGATAATGGCGACGCGGTTCTCACCGTTGTCGAGATACACGTCGTTGGGGACGAACTGCTCGTCCGAGACCTCTTCCACGACGGGGTGACGGCTGTCTTTGAGGATGATTTTGCCGGAGGTATTGACCAGCGGGCGGGTATAATTGTTACGCACCGCCACATCGGCAAAGGAGCACCACACGTCCAGCCGGGCAATGGCGTCGGCGGTCTGCTGCACGCGGCTCTGGCAGGCGGCCACCCGCTTGCGTATTTCCTCAAACAGCTCGTATTCCAGCTTGACGATTCTGTCCCGCGCGCCCAGAACGCGCCCTTCCATTTCTTTGAGTTCCTCGGTGATGTATCGCTCGCAGTTGGTGAGGGTCTGCTTGCGTATGTATTCCTTCGGCACTAAATCCTTGGAGGCGTTGGACACCTCGATATAATAGCCGAACACGCGGTTGTAGCCCACTTTCAGGCGCTGGATGCCTGTGCGCTCCCGTTCCTTTTCCTCGATGGAGGCAATAAAATCCTTGCCGCCGCTCATATCGCCCTGCAACGCGTCCAGATCGGCGCAATAGCCGGGTTTGATCATGCCGCCCTCCCGCACGGTGAGGGGCGGTTCGTCCACAATGGCGTGCTCCACCAGATCGCGGATATCCGACAGCGTGTCGATGGAGCGGTAGATATCTTTCAGCTCGCCCGACTTCATGGTCTTGATGGATTCCTTGACCGTCGGCAGCGCGTCGGCGGCATAGGCGAGCGCCCGTATCTCGCGGGCGTTGGCGGAGCCGTAGACAATGCGGGTGATCAGGCGCTCGATGTCGCTGATGCCGCGCAGAGCCTGAATGATATCGTCCCGCAGGATGGAATCGCCGCACAGCTCATCCACGGCGTTCTGGCGCGCCTGAATCGTCACCGGATTGACGAGAGGACGCTCGATAATGCCGCGGATCATGCGCTTGCCCATCGGGGTTCTGGTCTTGTCAAGCACCCACAGCAGGGAGCCTTTTTTGCTCTTGGTGCGCATGGTTTCGGTAAGCTCCAGATTGCGCCGGGTGGACACGTCCACATTCATGTAAATATCGCCCACATAGTAATGGATGCGGTCAAAGCACTCGATTTTAGCGACGCCTTCCCCGTTTTCTTCCGCTTCTCCCGCCATCTGGGTGGCGTAAATGTAGTGGATGAGCGCGCCCAGCGCCATCACTGTGGCGGGATAACTGAGCAGATGGGAATTGTCGATCTCCTGGGGAGGGAACTGCACGCCCACCGTCGCCAGCGCGTCGTCATAGGCGAATTTCGCGTCGTCAAGAAGCTCGACGGAAGCGTTGAGACGGTTTTTGATGAACGCGTCCAGTCCGCTGAGACTGAGTGTGCCGGAATTGATCAGGATTTCGTGCGGCTCGAATTTTCCCAGCTCGCTGCACAGCTTCTGCGCGGTGCTGCCGCCGCTGAGCTGGGTGACATTCAACTCGCCCGTCGAAACGTCCGCCACGCAAAGCCCCGTCATCCCCTCATGGGTGCAGATCGAAGCGATGTAATTGTTGCGGCTCTCGTCGAGCATGGAATTTTCGATGATGGTGCCTGCGGTGATAATGCGGATAATGCCCCGCTTGACCAGTCCCTTGGCGGTCGCGGGGTCTTCGAGCTGCTCGCAGATCGCGACCTTATAGCCCTTTTCCACCAGCCGCGCCGCGTAGCTTTCGTAGGAATGGAAGGGAACGCCGCACATCGGCGCGCGCTCCTCCATGCCGCAGATTTTGCCCGTCAGCGTGAGATCCAGTTCCTTGGAGACCAGCTTGGCGTCGTCAAAAAACAGCTCGTAAAAATCCCCGAGCCGAAAGAACAGCAGCGCGTCGGGATTCTGCGCTTTGATTTCGAGATATTGCTTCATCATGGGCGACATTTCTGCCATTGTTTTGCTTCACCTGCTTACTGTTTATCGTCTGATTTTCATAAATGTAACTTTTATTATATCATATTCTCTCACGAATTGCAAAACAATGCAGGAACATCTTGGAAAATTTGCAATTTTTTCATGATTTCAGAGGCATGCCCAAACGCCGGAAAACCACACGCCGTCATCCGCTTTCACCCGCCGGACGGTTTCACAAAGCTCTCCCCGCGCATATCACATTTACCAGTTTTTGTTCCGATTTACGGGCTTTTTTGAAGCTCTGCCATCCCGCCCAAAATTGAACAATTTTCCGTGCAAAAAGTTTGGTCATTCGGACTATGTTAATTTTTTTGAAAAAATGCTATAATAAAAGTAACGAAATATAGTGGGGCAAAAGCCCTCACAAATTGCAAATGAGGTGACGTATCATCATGCTGAACATTGGCGATACCGTAGTTTTCGGTACAGAAGGAATTTTCATCATTGAACAGACCACGCAAAAGGAGATCTGCGGCAAAAAGACCGATTATTATGTGCTGCGCTCCACCGGCAAGGACAAATCCACTGTCTATCTGCCCATGAACAACCCTGCCCTGCTGCAAAAGGCAAAGCCGCTGGCCACCAAAGAGGAAATACGTCAGCTCATTGACGGGATTCCCGAAGCCGAAGACTTCTGGGTGGACGACCACAAAGCGCGCAAAGAAAAATTCAACAGCATCCTGCAAAGCGGCAGCCGCGAAAATATCATGGCGCTTGCCGGCACGATCTACAACCATCAGAAATCCCAGCTCGCCGCGCACAAGAAGCTCAACGCCTCCGACGAAAGAATCCTCCGCGAGGCCGAGCGCATCATCAATCTGGAATTTGCCTTTGTGCTTGACATCACTCCCGACGAGGTCAAGGAATACATAAGAGGCCGCATGAACCAGACCGCGTAATTTTTTGCCATAACAAATGCATCCCCCTCGGAAGTCATTTTTGCAACGACTTCCGAGGGGGATTTTTTCGGATGGATATGCCCTAATTCATCGCCCGATTCGGGTCAAAGAGGCGCGTCACTTCCTCGGCCAGACCGCTGTTTTCCCGAGCGGTCAGTTCCGGGTCGCTGCCCAGAATCTGCCGCGCCGCTTCCTGCGCCTGCGAGAAAATGCGCGTATCGGTCATCATGTCCGCGATCTTCATGTCGGGCAGACCGTGCTGCCGTGAGCCGAAGAAATCGCCGGGTCCCCGCTGCTTCAAGTCCTCGTTAGCTATGGCAAAGCCGTCGGTGGTTTTGCACATGGTATTCAGCCGCGCCACCGCCGCTTCGTTCTTCGCGTCGCTGATGAGGATGCAGTAGGATTGGATGCTGCCGCGTCCCACGCGTCCCCGCAGCTGGTGAAGCTGCGAAAGTCCGAAACGCTCAGCGTTTTCGATAATCATAATCACGGCGTTCGGCACGTTCACGCCGACCTCCACCACCGTGGTGGAAACCAGCACATCCAGCTCTCCGGCTGCGAACCGCTTCATGACTTCGTCCTTTTCCGCGCCCTTCATCTTGCCGTGCAGCAGTCCCACGCGGCAGCCGCTGAGATAGCCTGCCGCCAGACTTTCGGCATAGCTGCGCGCCGCCTTCCGGTCGCCGCCGTCCTCGCTATCCTCCACCAAAGGGCAGATCACATAGCCCTGCCGCCCCTCGGCCACATGCTTTTTGACAAAATTGTACGCCCTCTGCCGCTTGCCGCCATCCACAAAGAAGGTGTCTATCGGGATGCGTCCCTTCGGCATTTCGTCCAGCACCGAGATATCCAGATCGCCGTAGATCAGCAGCGCCAGCGTGCGGGGTATCGGCGTGGCACTCATGACCAGCACATGGGGGTTGTCCCCCTTGGCTGCCAGCGCGCCGCGCTGGTTCACGCCGAAACGGTGCTGCTCGTCGGTGATGACCAGCCCCAGCGAGGCAAATGCCACTCCGTCCGAGATCAGCGCGTGGGTGCCGATGAGCAGATCGGTTTCCCCCGCCGCCGCCGCTTCCTTGGCCCTGCGCTTCTGCGCGGCGGTCATGGAACCGGTCAGCAGCCCCACCCGCACGCCGCACGGTTCCAGCAGCGCCGCGATG
This sequence comes from uncultured Ruminococcus sp., assembly GCA_902802795.1. Lineage (GTDB taxonomy): Bacteria > Bacillota > Clostridia > Oscillospirales > Acutalibacteraceae > RUG762. The sequence continues at coordinate 23,652 of CADCNI010000016.1, read as the reverse complement.
GAACGGTAATGCTGTTCCGCCAAAATTTCGGTGGGAGCCATCAGCGCCGACTGCACGCCGTTTCTGGCGGCGGTGTAACAGATAGCCGCCGCGACCGCCGTCTTGCCCGAACCCACATCGCCCTGGAGCAGACGCGACATGGAACGCTCCCCGCTCATCATATCCCGCACCGCCTCCGACGCGGCGCGCTTCTGCGCCCCTGTCGGTTCAAAGGGCAGCATCCGCCAGAATTCCTCCGTGCAGTCCCGCGTGAGCGTCACGCCCGCCGCGCCGCGCGTGTGTCCTTTCAGCCGCAGCAGACCGAGCTGGAGAATGAGCAGTTCTTCAAATACCAGTCTGTCCCGCGCCGTTGCCAGCGTCTCCCTGTCGTCAGGGAAGTGTATCTGACGCAGCGCGTAACGGATGTGGCACAGATGATATTTCGCCCGCACGCTTTCGGGCAGCGGGTCAGACAGATCCTCCGGCAGTTCGTCCAGCACCTGCTGCGTCACTTTGGCAATCTGTCGCGAGGGAAGCCCCTCTGTGGCGCGGTAAACGGGGATGATCTTGTCACACGCGCCGCTCTCAAAGGCGGGCGAGGTCATTTCCGCGCCGTTGGAGCCGACAAACAGCTTGCCGCGGAAAGTGTATTCACTCCCCTGCACCAGCATTTTGGGAATATAAGGATTGTTAAAGAAAGTCAGGCGAAAGCCTTTCCCCTCATCGTCCACCGCGCGGGTGCTGTAAAGCGTGCGCCGTCCGCTGAGAAAAACGGAACGCACGGGCGCCGCCACCGTGGCGCGGATGCAACAGATTTCACCGCTCTCGGCATTGGCCTTGGCCGTGTCCACCGACACGCAGTCGCTCCAGTCCTCATATTCTCGCGGATAATACCGCAAAAGGGCATCGGAAGAACCGACGCCAAGCTTTGCAAAAAGCTCCGCGCGTTTCTCACCGACGCCCTTGTAGTATTTCAGCGGTTTGGATTCAATTTTACTGCCATCAAAACCCTGTTTTTCTTCCATCGAATTATTCCACCGAAAGAATGTAGTAGTAAACCGGCTGACCGCCGTTGACCAGCGTCACTTCGACGTTCTTGGCGATCTTGTTTTCGATAAACTTGCGGGTCTCCTCCGCCTCTTCGTCGGTCACGCCCTCGCCGTAGATCAGCGTGATGAAAGAGGTATCGCGGCCGACCATCTGCTTGGCCAGCTTGACAATCGCCTTGTTGCGGGTCTTTTCGGTAAAGCTCAGCTTGCCGTTGACCAGACCGAGGATTTCGCCCTCTTTGATCTTCTTGTCATTGAACTCGGAATTTCTCGCCGCGTAGGTGATCTGACCGGTGCCGACTCTCTCGGCCGCCTTGAACATATCGACCGCGTTTTCATCGGCATTGGCGTCGGGATTGAAGGTCAGCATAGCGGTAAGACCCTGCGGGATGGTTCTGGTGGGGAGCACGATCACGCGTCTGTCCGCCAGAGGAATGGCCTGCTCCGCCGCCATGATGATGTTCTTGTTGTTGGGCAGCACGAACACGGTGGAAGCGGCTGTCGCCTGCACCGCCTCGAGGATATCCTCGGTGGAGGGGTTCATGGTCTGACCGCCGGAAACGACGTTTTCGCAGCCGAGATCGTGGAACAGCGAGACAAGACCTTCGCCTGCCGCCACCGCCACAAAGCCGACGGCTCCCTCGACGGGATCCACGCGCTCGAGCTTCTTGGGAGCGCCTGCGCCCGCGTTTTCATGCTGCTTGCGCATATTCTCAATCTTATTGGAAATCAGGCTGCCGTAGGTAAGACCCTTGGAAATGGCCTCGCCGGGCTGATTGGTGTGAACGTGTACCTTGATAATCTCTTCGTCGTCCACCACGACCACGCAGTCACCGATGGATTCGAGGAAGGTTCTGAGCTTGGCGGGGTCGTTAGTGTTTTCCTTCTCCACAATGAACTCGGTGCAGTAGGTGAAGTTGATGACCTCGTCAAACTGCGCGACCGTCGCCTTGAAAGAATCGACGTCGCCTGCGGGAGCGGCCGCATCGGCCGTCTCGGATGCGGCGATGATACCGTCGCGGAAAACCGACTGCATACCGCGGAAAATCAGGCAAAGGCCCTGTCCGCCCGCGTCCACAACACCCGCTCTTTTGAGAACGGGGAGCAGTTCGGGGGTCGTCTCCAGCGCGTCCTCCGCCGCGTTGCAGATTTCGTCCCAGACATGATTGGGATCGTTGTCAAAACTCGCCGCTACGCGTCCTCTTTCGGCCGCCACTCTGGCTACCGTCAGGATGGTGCCTTCGGTGGGCTTCATAACGGCTTTATAAGCCGCCTCTACGCCAAGGGTCAGCGCATTGGCGAGATCGGCGCCGCCGGCTTCTTCCAGACCTTTGAGTCCCTTGGAAAAGCCTCTGAACAGAAGCGAGGTGATAACGCCGGAGTTGCCTCTGGCGCCGCGCAGAAATGCCGACGCAGCCTTGGCCGCGACGGTACCCACAGGCTCATTGTCCCCCAATTGCATAAGTTCTTTGCGACCCGCTGCCATGGTCATGGACATATTGGTACCTGTATCTCCGTCAGGAACCGGAAAAATGTTGAGTTCATCGACAGAACGCTTCTTGTTCTCAATGACATTTGCACCCGATATAATAGCGTCGCGCAATACACTGCCTTTAATCAAATTAAGCACTCCCTAAAATATAATTTTTACCGTCACTTTCACCAAGCGGCCCGATCAGGCACAATTGTGACAAGCAACCGGGTAAATCCACGTTTTTACGAGCGGTTCATCCCAAGTGTTCCACCGTAAATACCGATATCGAATGAATTATAGCACAAACCGGCGAAATTTACAATGCAATTACGGACATTTTTTTCATCAAAACAATAAATATTTTGTGAATTTTATGTTTTTGTCATCCCAAACGCATAGAAACGCTACATTCACTTATTCCGCTTTTGCCTTGTTGACCGTCCATGTTTCCATATGATAAAAGGGCTGATCCTCGCTGATATCTTCCACGCCGTCCAGCGTGCGGGCATATACCACCATTCCCATCCGATAACAGATGGGAATAAAGGGCAGTTCATTCTGAAATGCCGTGATAAAATCCTCCAGCGTGCCCTGTCCCAGCCGGTAGCTGGTGTAGGTTTTCACCGAATCATAAGGCCGCGGCCCGTTGTACAACCCCTCGCCGGGGGTGAACAGCCTGCCGATATCCATATCCCCCAGCACGGCGTATTCCGCGAGGTAGAGGTGATATTTGCCCTCCCCGGCGCGCTTGATCATGCCCTCGCCCGAAATCTCGGTGATATCCACATTCACGCCCACCTTGGCGAGCTGGTTTTTGATGTTTTCCGCCGCCGCCTTGTGACGGGAATTGTTCCGGCAGATGAGCAGATTGAAGGAAAGCTGCTTGCCGCTCTGGTCTTCGCGTATGCCGTCGTTGTAAAAGACATAACCCGCCTGATCGAGATATTCCGAGGCGGTCTTGACGCTCGCCCGTCCGGTGCCGGTCTGGTACTGCGCCGCTTCTTTCCATTTGGGCGTAAAGGGACCTGTCGCGCCCATTGCCATGCCGCCGAAGCCGGCTGCCGCCACTTCGTTGGTGCTGATGGCGGCGGAAAGCGCACGGCGCACGTTTTCATCCGCTAAGGATACGTCGTTGGTGTTGAGTCCCAAATAAAGCAGGTTATTGAGATCGACCTTGCGATAGTCGGCGCTCACGCTTTGGGGCGTGCCGTCCCGCATATCGGTGTAGAGATAGGAAACGGTGCCGATTTCGATGCTGTGGACAATGCTCTCCACGGTGGGCAGTTCCTTGAGTCCGATGGTTTCGATCTGCACCTTGTCGGGATTGTACCATTTATTATTCTTGACCAGAAGGGACTTGTTGGGCGTAACGCCGTCCTCCATCAAGGCGAATTTATACCGTCCGCTGCCGATCGGGGGCAGATCCTTGTTGGCGGAGGGGTCAAAATGCACGATGGGGAAATCCAGCACGCGGAAGGCATTGACATTTTCATTCTGCATCATGAAGGTGACGGTCATGCCCTTCATGGAGCAGCTTGCCACATTTGCGAGATTTTCCTTGTAAATGCTCCCTTTCTGGGTGGCAAGATAAAAGGAATAACTCACGTCCTCGGCGGTCAGTTTCGCGCCGTTGGAAAAGACGATGCCGGAGCGCACCTGCACCGTCACGATGGTATGATCGACGGTGACCGATTTGGCGATGATATATTCCGGTTCGTAATCCGGCGACATCTGAAGCAGACTGTCATACATCAGGTAACAGATATTGCGCGTCAACGTGGATTGACAGTAGTAGGGATTAAACGTATCGTCCGCCGTGTAGGGCAGCACCAAGTCTGTTTCGCCGCTTTTCGACACGTCAAATTCGTTTTCGGTGTCGAGCGACGCGTGATAAAGCTGGGTGCGCGCAGCAGCGCCGCTGAAACCAGCAGCGCCGTCACACGCCATTGCCATTGACGATGCAGCATGACTTCACTTCCTTAATGTTGCGTTAAATGAGAATTTAGCGGAATAACAAAAAGAAAAAGCATAGCGCAGCGCATAACTAGCGAGCGAATGCGAGCGTGGGAGTCCAGGGGGAACTAGTTCCTCCTGGCAGGGGCCTGGGGGCAGCGCCACCAGCGGGGAGTGGGGCAGCGCCCCACGAGTGAGGCGAAGCCGAACGAGCGGAACGAGCTGCGACTGACATCGGGGATAGGCGAATACAAAAGAGTGTCCCGTCCGAATTCGCCCGACCCCGTCGCAAATCCAAGCGCGTCTTGCAAGCTCGGTCGGCAATGCCGACCGAGCGGGGCGCTGCCCCCGCTGTCGGCCAGCCGCCAGCATCCCCGCAAGGGCTCTGCCCCTGACCCGCCAGGGAACCAGTCCCCTGGACCCCGCGCTCGCATACGCTCGCTAATTACGCTTCGCTTTTTCTTCTTTTTTCTTTTTTTCTTTCCCCTCTAAATTCTCATTTGCTTTTACAATCGCCAAATCGTGTTCAGTCGCGAATATTAATCCGCTCTACGGCGGTGGTTTTGCCGGACTTTTCGTCCACCGTAAAAATCACGCCGTTGAGCATACACCGTCCGTCCGCGTAGTTCAGGCGCACGGGCATTTTGGTGCGCATTTTTTCGATAGCAGCCTCCACCGACACCCCGATGACGGAATCGACCGGACCGGTCATGCCCACATCCGTAATAAATCCCGTTCCCTTGGGCAGAATCTGCTCGTCGGCGGTCTGCACATGGGTATGCGTTCCGAATATGGCGCTCACACGGCCGTCCAGCCAGCAGGCCAGCGCACGCTTTTCCGCCGTGGCTTCCGCGTGCAGATCCATGATGACGACTTTTTCGTCGATATCTTTCAGCAGCGCGTCGGAGGTGTCAAACGGGCAGTCCAGCACGGGATTCATGCTCACGGTTCCCATCATATTGACCACCCTTACGCGCCAGCGCCCTAAATCAATGACATAGCTGCCCACGCCGGGCGCTTTTCCGGGGTAATTCGCGGGACGTATCACGGGGATATTGGAGTTTTCGTAGAGGCTGTAGCTCTCCTTGCGCTGAAAGGAATGGTTGCCCGTGGTCAGCAGATCTACGCCGCAGTTGAGCAGGGCATTGGCGGAATCGGGTGTGATGCCGTTGGTGTCGGCGGAATTTTCGCCGTTGGCAATCACAACGTCAATGCCTTTCAGCCGTTTGAGGGCGGGCAGGTGCTTATGCACATAGGCGATTCCCACCGAACCGATTACGTCTCCGATGCAAAGAATATTCATAAGATTGATTATCCACTCTTTCTGTTTTAAAATGGTGTCAAAGGGGTTAATGGTTTGTAAATATTTATTCTTGCTTTACGCTTCCGGCATGCTATAGCAATCCAAATAATCAGGGAGACAAAAGGAGGCGATGATGGTGAGTGCAGGGCAAGGCAGAGGACGACGGTGGGCTGGCGCCCACCTAGGACGACAGCGCAGCCATGTGCTTACCAGCGCGCCGAACTTGTCTTTTTGTTTGTTTGGATTGCTATAAGGCAATCCTCCAGCCAATGCAGCGACTTCACGATCTCGTCGGTGTCGCGGAACGCGTCGTTATAGACTTCAAGCGCCCAGAGCGCCCCCTCATCCTCTCCGCACATGACCGAACGCATGGCGGCAAAATCTTCGGTGCCTCTGCCGGGAAGCAGGCAGTCGTGTTCGCGGTCACAGTCGCTGATGTGGATATGGCGGATATGTCCGCTGAGCGCCGCCGCGAAATCCACGGAGGAATACCCCGCCCGCCGCGCCTGCTTGTTGTCAAAGGTGAAGAGCGCCTTGTCTCCCAGATAGTCGATCATCTTGCGGCAGAACGCCGGACTTTGCGCCTTGTGGGTATAGACATTTTCGTGCAGCAGCGTCACGCCGGATTTCCGGCCGCATTCATAGAGCAAATCGTATCGCTCGATATACTCGTCATCCGACACCATGCAGCGGCTTTTGCCGATGGTGGAGCCGCCGTGAAAGACAAGATATTTCGCGTCAAGTCGGGCCGCCGCATGGAAAAACTGCTTGTAAATCTCCATCCCGTCCGCAAAACGCCGCTCGTTGTAGTCCGAAAAGAACATAGCCGACTCCAGCATGGAGTAAAAGGGATGCACCGCGCACACCTGTCCGCCGTAGTGCCGCAGCATTTTGCGCAGTTCTTTCAGATATTTGTCACTCAGTTCGGAGAAAGTGCTGAAATGCACCTCAAAATCACGAATGCCCGCCTGCGCCGCCTGTTCGAGGGATTTCTCCGTCTCCAGGGGGTAAAAACAGGCGGTGGATATGCCGGTTTTCGCCATACGCGCCGCGCCTCCCTTTCTTATATTTCCATCATCTCTGCCAATATTTGATGTATTCCCTATCTCGTCGGCATATGATACAATACAGACATACGGCCGGATCCGGCCGCGTACATGGTCGCGTATCTTTTATTATAAATGATGGGAGAGAATTAATCAATGAATCTTGAAAAAAAAAGAGAAAATGAGAAGAAAAACATAAACCGATTTGATCTGAGCAAGAGCGCGCAGCGGTATCTGCGCTTTGTGTCTCTCGCTTTCTGCGGAGCGGGCATTATATGCGCGGGGCTGTATTGCGACATGTTTGGCTTTGTGGATCGGGTGAATGCCTATCTGCTGGCCGATGAACTCATGCACAGCATGATCCGCGCCACGGCCGCCGCCGTGATGATGACACTGACCATTGATCTGCTGTCCCGACGCTGTGGGGAGGAATGAGCCGCTATAGCAATCCAAATACTCAGGGAGAGGACGACGGTGGGCTGGCGCCCACCTAGGACGACAACGCAGCCATGTGCTCACCAGCGCGCCGAACTTGTCTTTTTGTTTGTTTGGATTGCTATAATATCTAACGGGGCGCAAAGGGTTTGAGCGCGGTGGGCAGGGCATATTTTTCCTGTAATTCCTTCGGCGTTACCCACAAAAAATCTCCGGCGGGATGGGTGACTCTCACCTGATATCCCTTCATGAACCAGTCGAGATGGGTAAAAACATGCTTGGCCTCTTTGAGAAAGGTGATTTCCAACACCTGCATGCCCCATGCTTCCGCTGTGGCACGGATTTCCTGTTCTGTCAGAAAACCTTCTACATTAGGAAGCTGGTACATTCCCGCGAGCAAACCCTTATCCGGTCGTTTCTCGACGGCGTACTTGCAGTGGCGGGTTGTGCCATTCTCCGCCATCAGCAGGAACACCGTCCGCTGCTCCTGTCTGCGCTTTGTCTGCTTGACGCGAACGGGAAGTTCGGCGGTCAGTCCGTCCCTGTACGCCGTACATACGCCGCGCAGGGGACAATCCCCGCACTTGGCCGCGCCGTTTGGGAGACACACCGTCTCCCCCAGTTCCATGATCGCTTCGTTGAAGGTTCCCGCGTCATCCGGCAATACCTCCCGAAGCTGCGCCTCCATCTGCTTTTTGACCGCCGGCAGCAGCACATTGTCACGGCTGCCTGTCACGCGTGCCACCACCCGCAGCACGTTGCCGTCCACGGCCGTCACTTTTTCATGAAAGCAGATGGAGGCGACCGCTCCCGCCGTATATTCCCCCACGCCCGGCAGTTTCATCAGCGCCGCGAAGGTGTCAGGAAATACGCCGCCGCAGTCGCGCACAATGGTTTGCGCTGCTTTTTTGAGGTTTCTTGCCCGACTGTAGTAGCCCAGCCCCTCCCACAGCTTAAGCAGCCTGTCCTCTGGCACTTCGCTGAGACTTTGCACATTCGGCAGCGCTTTGATAAAACGCGCATAATACTTTTTGACCGCTTCCACACGGGTCTGCTGAAGCATGATTTCCGACACCCACACATGATAGGGGTCTTGGTCGAGCCGCCACGGCAGCTCTCTGCGATGGGTTTCATACCATGTCAGCAGAGGATTGACGATTCTTCGCAAATGAGGTTCCATTTTGTTTTCTTCCTTGTATTCTTTTAATTTTTCCGAGGTTCTGCCCATAGTGGAATTTCACCCACTATAGCAATCCAAACAAACCTAGGTGGGCGCCAGCCCACCGTCGTCCTCCGCCTTGCCCTGCACTCACCATCATCGCCTCCTTTTGTCTCCCTGATTATTTGGATTGCTATAATCGTTGCCCATGCCGGGCGCACTATCCAAAACAAGGCGGCTCGAAGTGTAATACTTTCGGGTCGCCTTGTTTATTTCTCATGCTAATTGTCTACTTTTGATTGACAATTAGTATCAATTCATTCTAATCCCTACATCAATATCAATACCAATACCAGTCGTCATCATCGTCATAATACGAGGAATTGCCGAACGGGCTCCGCCAGCCTTTGATATACTGCTTGATGGCGGTCACGTCCTTGCCGTTGACCGCGCCATCCTAATTGACGTCGGCGGCTTTGGTATTGACGGAAACGCTCCATCCCGCCAGATAATGCAGCAACTGCGTCACGTCGCCGTTGTCAACCTTGCCGTCACTGTTGACATCGCCGTACAGCGTCAAGCTGACCTTGGAAGGCAGCTTGGATGTGCCGAGGACAAATTTATTGACAACATAGTCATCACAGCCTTCCGAGGCAATGATCAGCTTCTGATAGGTGCCGGTGGGGGCTTTAAAAGTAAAGGTGGTCTTGCCGCCCGACGTCACGCCGTAGAAATAATAAACCACATTGTCGGTCTGCTGCAAAATCGCGAGACTTTCCACATTTGGGGTAATCGTCGTGGTCAAGGTCTGCGTCTTGTTGGTAGAGTTGATCTGGCAATGGTAAACGCCGTCAAATGTGCCGCTGCCGAGCGGAGAGAAGAAGCTCTTCTGCATTTTGCGATCCCATGTAATGTTGCAGTCATAGCCGTAATTGCAGTCCGCCACGGTGAAATAATCGTCAAACACGCCCGTGACCATGACAGTATGGCGGCTTCTGTAACGGATGAGGTCGCCCACCACCACCTTGCTCACATCGTAATGCCGCTGTCAATAGCCCACATGAATGCCGAAAAGATCATACCCCAATTTCATCGCGAAACCGTGACACTGGCAGGAACCGTCAAAGTAATTGTCTCGCTTGTCAGTGTGCTTGGACTTACAAGGATTATCGGTGTAGCCGTCGGGGTTATTGATGCTGGCCTTTTCCCGATTCCAGTATTTGCCGTCAGGGAATTTCTTGCGCAGCATATTCAGGCGCGCCGGAATATCCACCGTATTGGCAGTGTTGTAGGCATATATGCAGAAATAATTGATACATTTCACTTTCTGAAACACGCAAGCATACTGTATTTTTAAGCAGAAAATGACTGATTAAATTCTGCATAGTTCCTAAGATGCCATCAACCTTTGACAATCGACGGGTCAATTTTAATCTTCTGGGTCACGGTGCTGTCCTTATGGTTGTTGACGGACGCGTCAGAGATGAGATGGTTGCCGAAGCATTGGGTCCAGTAAATCTGATAGAGACTGTCATGTCTGATACAGCCAATGCCGATGGTGGTAAAGTTCGGATTGAGAATATTGGCTTTGTGTCCCGGAGAATTCATCCAGCCTTCCACCACGGCGGCAGGCGTCTGATAGCCTGCGGCAATGTTTTCGCCGCTTGACGTGGAGTCATCCTTAAACGCAGTAAAGCAGGAGCTTCCGTCGGGACGTGTGTGGCTGAACAAAAGTACAATTTCGCCGGAACGCGTCATTGCGGTATCAAGCAGAGAAGCGTCCATTTTCAGCGCGGGCTTTACACCCGCCTTGCTGCGCTCCTGATTGACCAGTTCGAGCACTTCGTACGCATAGGTATAGGAACGCGTCACGCGGATGGATTTGAAATTGGGGTCCTCCGTCACGGACACGTCAAAAGTCGTGCTGGCGGGGCCGTAATGCACCGTGATCTTTTGCGTTCCCACCGTATTGAGCTTGGTGGGAGAGCAGGTGAAGTTGGCGGTGATTTCACGGGAGGTATTGTCGCTGTACGTGGCGGTCAGTTTCAGACCGCTCGTGTCAAGCGTGCTGCCCACGATGTAGGTGAGCTTGCCCGGCTTGGATTTGACCGCAATGGATGTCACGGTGCGGTTGACCGTTACGCCGAAGGTGGCGGATACCCCGCCGTATTTGACAGTAATGGTCTGCGGGCCCGCTGTGGTCAGCTTGGCGGGCGTGCAGGTGAAGCCGCTCGTCACATTTTCGGATGTACTGTCGCTGTAAACCACTTTCAGCTTCATACCTGTGGTATCCAGCGTATCTCCGGCATTATAGGTGAGCTTGGACGGCTTGGCCTGGATGGCAACAGAGGCAACTTTCTTATTAACGGTCACGTAAAACCCGGTGGCCTTGCCGCCATAAGACACGACAATCTTCTGCTGGCCCACGGTGTTCAATGAAGTCGGCGTGCAAACGAAACCACTGGTCACTTCGGCTGTCGTGTGATCGGCATATGTCACTTTGAGTTTCATGCCGCTTGGGTCGAAGGTATCCCCCATCGTATAGACCTGTTTGATCGGCTTGGCTGTCAGCGTGACCGATGAAACCGCCTTGCCGACCGTCACATAAAAACCGGTGGATTTGCCGCCGTAAGTTACGACAATCTTCTGCTGACCGATCGTGGTCAGTTTACCCGAAGGCGTGCAGGTGAAGCCGCTCGTCACTTCGGCTGTGGTGTGATTGGCATAGGTTACTTTGAGTTTCATGCCGCTCGCGTTAAAACTCTCGCCCACGCTGTAAACCTGCTTGGCAGGTTTGGTCTTGACGGTCACGGAAGAAATGGCCTGTTCCGCGGTAGTCACCGTCACATAAAAGCCGGTGGATTTGCCGCCGTAGGACACAACGATCTTCTGCTGCCCGACGGTGCTCAGTTTCCCCGAAGGTGTGCAGGTGAAACCGCTCGTCACTTCCTTCTTAGTACCGTCATCATAGGATACTGCCAGTTTCATGCCGGCAGAAGTAAAACTCTCGCCCACGACATAATACTGCTTGGTGGGTTTGCTTTTGATGGCTACAGAAGTAATTTCAGGAACCTTCTTGACCGTCACATAAAAGCCGGTGAATTTTCCGCCATAGCCCACGACAATCTTCTGTTGTCCGATCGTGGTCAGTTTGCCCGACGGCGTGCATGTAAAGCCGCTGGTTATTGCCTTCTTGGTGCCGTCGTCATAGGATACCGTCAATTGCATGCCGGCAGAGACAAAGCTCTCGCCCACGGTGTAAACCTGCTTGGCAGGCTTGCTCCTGATTGCGATGGAAGAAATTTCGGGAATCTTATTGACCGTGACATAAAAGCCGGTGGACTTACCGCCGTAAGATACGACAATCTTCTGCTGGCCGACGGTGCTCAGTTTGGCGGGGGTGCAGGTGAAGCCGCTCGTGACTTCCACGCTCTTGCCATTGTCATAATTGGCTTTGAGCACCATGCCTTTGCTGTCAAAGTTCTCCCCCACGGTGTAGGTCTGCCTGGCGGGCTTGGTCTTAAGGGTGACGGAAACAAGATTGACCGTTTTGACCGTCACATAAAAGGCGGTGGTTTTATTGCCGAAGCTGACCAGGATCTTCTGATCGCCTGCCGTTGTCAGCTTCATCGGCGTGCAGGTGTAGTCTTCGGTAATCTCCGCAGTCGTGTTATCGGTGTAGGTGGCGGTCAGCGCCATGCCGCTGGGATCAAACGTGTCGCCGACCTCGTAGGTCAGCTTGGACGGCTTCTTTTTAAGTGAAACGGAAGCAACCGAATCGGTCTTGGCTCTCACTTTGACATAGCCCTTTACCGAGCCGACAGTCGTGACATTACTGCCATACGCATCGCTGCATTCCGTCACCTTGAGCGTAACGGGATAAGTGCCGGGCGAGGTTTTGGCCGCCACGGTAAAGGTCAGGGAGAGCAGTTCACCCTCGCCATACACATCATCCGCCGCGCTCCAGATCATCCGATAGGGCTTCTGCGCCGTACTCGGTCCGACAACATAATCCACACCGCTCCCGAAAAGATTCTTGTCCGAAGCGGATTTGAGCGTCATCAGATTGCTGTCGTAATCCGCTGTCAGCGAGAGATACGAAAAACCGGGATTGTTTTCCAGAGAAAATGTCAGCGTTGCGTTGCCGCCCGGCAAAACCGCCGCCGTATTGGCCGTCACCGTCAGCGAATCGGATGACGCGGCAAATACCGTAGAGGAAAACACAACCATGGCACTCATTGCCAGCAAAAACGTCAGCACAGTGGAAAGTATTTTTTTCACAGTCTTATCCTCCTTACATAAAAAACAGAATTGGATTGCTAACAGTATATCACCAAGTGAAAAGTTTGTCAATAAGTACCATCAGATGTTTATTGTCGTCTAAAAGAAATGTTGAACATATGTAATTTCAAAAACACACCTCTGTAGCGGATTTTTACTTCCGCAGGATTGACACGCCGCATTTTTTTTGATAAACTGAAGTAAAATACTTCTCCCTTGATCGGAAAGGAATGATTATTTTGCCCTCTCAAGAATTCGATCCTATTTTTGACGATTCGTCTGAATGGTCCAATGATATTCCACAGCAGCCGACATTCCCTCGCGGCGCGTCCCGCTTTCACAAACGAGGCAGCGCCGACAGTTTTCCCACAGCCGAACCGACGGAGCCTGCCTCCTCCCGCTTTCACAAACGAGGCAGCGCCGACAGTCTTCCCACAGCCGAACCGACGGAGCCTGCCTCCTCCCGCTTTCACAAACGAAGCAGCGCCGACAGTCTTCCCACAGCCGAACCCATGGCGTCCGCCGCCTCTCGCTTTCACAGACGAGACAACAGGGCTGTTTCGGCTTCGCCGACTTCGGAGGGCTTATATAGCGGCACGCAGCCTCAGACAGATGACAGGGACGACCTCTTCCCGTTAGAAGACGTGGACGGTCCTTTGTCCTCTTCCGAAGATCTGTTCGGGGATGATCCGGACAACCACTCCGAGGTTTCCTTTGATGAATTCGAGTCGCCAGAAAAAAACTCTTTCTTCAAATCCTTCGCCGGTTTTTTCATCCTTGCTGCCTTGCTTGTGATAGCGGTGTGCGGCACCTTTTTGATTAAAAACAAACTTTCAAAAGGGGAGAATCTACTCTCTTTGGATTCCGGCACAAAGCAGACCTCTGCGACGACTCCCACTACGGTTTCCAACAAGGATGCGTCCGAAAAAACGACAACCACCCAGCCCACTGAAACACAGACCACCACCGCTGCCGCGCCTCGCTATCCGACCCTGAAGATGGGGGACAAAAATGCGGACGTGAAGAAAATGCAGGATCGTCTTCTTAAGCTCGGCTACATCGGAGAGGAAAGCTGCACCGGCTATTTCGGAGAGTACACCGAAAAAATCGTTAAGCGATTCCAGAAAAAAGCAGGCCTTGAGCAGACCGGCATCGCCGACAACGAAACCCTCACCCGCTTGTACGCCGACGACGCGCCCAAGTGGAGATGATGTTTCGTCCGGTTTCTCTCCCCGATTGGAACAAAATAATAACCGCTCCCGCGGGCTTCGCTTTATGACGAAGCGCTGCGGGAGCGGTTTGTTTTGTTTTGGAAATGAGGGGTCGATTTGTGAGAATTTACGCGACCGTTACAGGGAATGCGGTGGACTGCCCGCCGTAGATCACGGTAACCCACTGTGTGCCTGCTTTGGTCATGATAACAGGGCTGCACACAAAACCGTCCGTGACGACTTTAGTCGTTCCATCGTCATAGGTCGCAGTCACCTGCATACCGGATGTATTCAATGCTTCTCCCACAAGATAGGTTTTCTTGGTGGGCTGACGGGTCACCCGCACGGTTTTAGCTCTGGATTCGACCTTCACAACAAACGCGGTGGATTGACCTCCATAGACCACTGTAATCCACTGGTTGCCCACTGCGGTGAGTTTAGTAGGTGTACAGGTAAAGCCGCTTGTCACGTCCTGGGTGGTACCATCCGCATACGTCGCTCTCAGCTTTAAACCGGAAGTATTCAGCGAGTTGCCCACAATATACGTTGTTTTGGTGGGCTTCTGTATCACGCGGATGGTCTGTGCCTGTTTCACCACGTTCACGGGGAACGCTGTCGCCGTGCCGCCGTATTTAACGGTGATCCATTGGAGCCCTACGGTCGTGAATTTGGTAGGCGTACAGGTAAAGCCCTCGGTGATAACCTTGGTGGTACCGTCAGTGTAGGTAACCGTCACCTGCATACCTGAAATATTGAGCGAATTACCCGGCACATAGGTGGTCTTGGTGGGCTTCTGCGTCACGCGAATCTTGTCAACGGAAACTGCCTTGACAGAGACAGGGAATGCCGTCGCCGTGCCGCCGTAGGTCACGGTAATCCACTGAGTGCCGACCTTATCCAATTTAGAGGGAGTATACTTAAAACCGCTGGTGATAACCTTGGTAGTATCGTCGCTATAAGTCACCGTGACTTGCATGCCGGAGGTGTTTAACGTATCTCCCACGATATAGCTTGTCTTGGTAGGCTTCTTTGTGACGCGAATCTGCTTGACGGTGAGCGCATTGACTGTCACATAAAAGTCGGTCGACTTGCCGCCGTAGGACACGACAATCTTTTGCTGCCCCATGGTGTTGAGCTTGGAGGGGGTATAGGTGTAACCGCTTGTGATTTCTTTTGTATCGCCGTTGTCGTAGGTTGCCTTCAGTTTCATGCCGCTTGCGTCAAACGTGTCCCCTACATTGTAGGTAGTCTTAGTGGGTTTATTTTTGATTACAACGGAAGAAACCGTGGTCGCTTTCCATACGGCGTACAAAGTGACATTCTCGTTGCATGTAAAGGATTCACTCGGTTGATATTGTGCGGTCGTGGCTTTCGCAGTCTCCGCCCAGCCAAGGAACGTATAGCTGCTAAGGATAGGCTTGGTACCGCTGATTGTCAGAGCCTCGTCATGCTTTTTGGTCTGCGCAGCAGGAGCGCCCGAACCGCCGTTGGCATTGTAAGTGATAGTGTAGGTATTCGGTTTCCACTGAGCATAGAGCGTAACAGCCGCGTTCGCGGTGTACTGTCCTCCGGAATCATAACTTGTGCCGTATCCATATGGATTCGTATTCCAATTGACGAAGTTATATCCGTTCTTGATTGGTTTTTGCGAACTGAGTGTCAATGTCTGTCCATAATATTTTGTTTGATTACTCGGCACACCCGAACCGCCGTTGGCGTTATACGATACTGTATAGGTTGTAGGATTTGAATTCCACTGGGCATAAAGAGTTACATCCGAATTTGCGGAGTACGTTCCTCCTGCCGAGTAACTTATACCTGTTCCGTCCGCTTTAGTGTTCCATTTAACGAAAGTATAGCCGTTTTTGGTTGGCAATTCAGCTCTGAGTGTCACGGTCGCACCGTAATATTTCGTTTGTCGGCTCGGCGCGTTCGTTCCCCCGTTCGCGTCATAGCTGATGGTGTTTTCTGCTTTCTTGAATTTCCATATCTGAGCATTGCTTCCGTTAAAGGTATGCTGCCAGACATTTGCTCCGTCCTCCGCTTTTGCATAGGCTACGTCCAGTACAAGACCACTACATCCTGCTACTATGATATACCCATCTTTATATGGAATGATAGCCCATTGTTGCGCGGTGCTGCCAGTTTCTTCCCATAGCTGCACATTGGCACCAAGCTCCATGCTGGCTTTATCAACATCAAGAAGTCTTCCTGAGCCTGTGTGATAAAATTTATAATATCCATTATCAAGCTTGACAATATCAAACGAGTTGTATTGACTGGGGGCGTTATCGTGCCACACCTGAACATTCGAACCATTTGGCGCATCAGGGTAATCGCCCCAAACATCAAGCTCTATGGAGGGATCCAATGCGGAGATCAAAACATAGCTTCCATTTGCCACAGGCTGCTGCGGTCGGTACGGTATAAATGACCATAACTGAGCGGAACTGTTGTTATTTTCATATATTTGAACATTCGTTTCATTGCTAAGATTAGCATTGTCGATATCGAGCGAATAGCCGCTGCTTTTTGCCTGAATTCTATAACCTAACCATGTATCACCGTTCCAAACTTGAGATATTGCCCACTTTTGCGCACTCGTTCCATTACCGGTATGAATCTGGACGTTTGTTTTCAATTCTTTTGAATTATTCGATACATCCAAAAACATACTGGTTCCCTTTTGGGAAATGGTATAGAATTTATCCGTTTCATTGTAACTTAATGTAAAGATATCCTGCTCTCGATAGAAACTCCCCACCTGAAATAACTGAATATTTGCATTGATTCCTGCGGGGAAATCATCTCCCGCAATATCCAGTTGATAATTTCGGTCTACATGGCTCACAATGGCATAATCCCCATCCGGAAGCACACGATCATAACCGACATTCATCACATCCTCATTTGGCGGAGGCGTAGTTTCCCAAGTAAAATTGGTGTTATTAAATTTGCAATAAAGTGTCCTCAATCCGCTCGATGCGCTATCAGACGGATAGGTTACCTTACAACATCCGTCTGTATACACCTCATGAATCGTGCATACATCTCCTGGATCAATATAATAATTCCCAGGGTCAGAATGGTCTTCATTAAAAACGTCGATATGAATCTTTGCTGTTGCAGTAAAGTTCGTTCCATAATTCGTGTCACGAGTATGAGCAATTACACCATTATAATTTGGAGTACCATATCCTAACACATAGCCGCTACTTAACATGCGTTTGGCATTCGCTGTGTATTTGTGTACTTTTTTGTCTGTATTTCCTTCAATAACTTGCAAATAGCCATTAGAAACACCAGTGATGATTCCAACGTGCGTAGAGTCGCTTTGCGTATAACCATCGCTGTAATACACAATATCACCGCGCTGAGGGGTATATGATCCACCGTAATACGCGCCGTTATGCCAACGTCCGCTATTTTTAAACCAATTCATACCTACATCGCAGTCTGCATGTTTGGGTATAATGGAAGTAGAAATGTTCGCCTGATTAGCACACCAACTTACAAACATGGCGCACCAAGACGATTTGGTGAAACTGCTGCCATACCACGCACCATATTTGGTGCCGTCGCTATATGTGTATCCAATTTGAGTTTCTGCAACTGCAATAATGTCTTCTTTTTGATTACCTGTATTAGAATGAGTATTTGGATAACCTGTAGAATAGGCAAATGCAGTTTGACCTGCACTTGAAAAAAACAACACAAGCATCACAAAAGATAAAACAAAAGATGTAACCATCTTTTTCATTTCAAATTCCTCACTTTTCTACTTATTTTCACTTGCTTGATTCATGAATCGTAAATCCCCAAGGGTATCGCCCCCTTTTTTCTAAAATGCTATAAATGAGCATGACTTGGTAGTTATGCACAAATCATTAGCTTTATACAAGACTTAATAAGTCTTATAAGGACAAAATAAGAATATTTATTTGTGCAATTTGACTACAGTGCTCATTTATAGTAAAATGTATACACTCTTACGAATCACATTTAACAATAATTCATAAAAGGATATACTGAAATATTACTATATTTCGCACAATTTGTCAACAGACGATATATATAACACTGCAATCGCTCACTCGTTAAAGTTGCACAAAAAACCAACTCCCTGACAAAAAATGTCTCAGAGTTGGTTTTATCATTATAGAAAAAATATCTCTCAAACAAGGACAGAACTCTACTTCTTCATCGCCTTGATGACTTTGAGGCGGCTGAATTCTTCTCTGTCCTTTTCGTCGAGCGCGTCGGTGATGTATTTGACCGTGGCCTCGAACTTGGGAATCATGATATTTTTGAGGGCGTTGGCACGCTTCTGGGTCTTTTTGATCGCGTCGGCGAGACGGTAAACGCAGTTTTCCACCTCGGCCAGCACCGCCGTCAGCCGCTTGACCTCCTGAAATTTCAGATACGCCTCGTCAATCATGGAATTCGAGGTGTACATACCGAAAGGAATGGTCAGCGGGCGTTCCTCCAGCTTGACGGTGGGAATCTCCACACCCATGACAGAACGGTAGTCGATGGTGAGTCCGTTGTCCACCGGCACTGCCTCCGCCAGCGGTTCGCACAGTCCGAAAACAATGTTGGCGCGCTGGAGGGCATAATACGCTTCGGAATAGTTGTTGTCGATTTCGCCCTGGATGGTGGCGGCTCTGTCCATCAGCGTCATCATTTCGCGCACCAGAATATTGCGCTTGCGGTCCAGCAGGTCATAGCCCACTCTGGCCAATTCCAGCGATTTTTTAGTGGCAATCAGATTTCCCTTTGTGGGTACGGCATTTACAGCCACATGACCTCAGTCCTTTCCTGATTCTTTCGCCTGATGGGGCATTTCGTGTCATGCTTCCTTGGCGGGCGCGTGATAGTATTTTTCGAGCGTTTCGTTGTCCACGCGGTCGAGTTCTTCGCGGGGGAGCTGCGACAGCAGTTCCCAGCCCAGCGTCAGGCTCTGCTCCATCGAACGCGCTTCGTTTTCGCTCTGGCGGATGAAGGTGTTCTCAAATTTCTTGCCGAATTCCAGCAGCTTCTTGTCGTTGTCGGAGAGTTCCTCCTCACCGATGACCGACGCAAGCGAGCGGGCGTCCTGCACCTTGGCATAGGAGGCAAACAACTGGTTGGAAAGCGCCGCGTGATCTTCACGGGTAAACCCTTCGCCGATGCCGTCCTTCATCAGACGGGAGAGCGACGGCAGGATGGAAACCGGCGGATATATGCCCGAACCGTCGAGCGCGCGGTCGAGAACGATCTGTCCCTCCGTGATGTAGCCCGTCAGGTCGGGAACCGGGTGCGTGATGTCGTCGTTGGGCATGGTGAGAATCGGAATCTGTGTGACCGAGCCTTTGTGTCCTTTAATCATGCCCGCGCGTTCATAGAGCGAGGCAAGGTCGGAATAGAGATAGCCCGGATAGCCTTTACGTCCGGGGATTTCGCCCTTGGAGGAGGAAAATTCACGGCAGGCTTCGGCGTAGGATGTCATGTCGGTCATAATGACCAACACATGCATATCGTGTTCAAAGGCGAGGTATTCCGCCGCCGTCAGCGCGCAGCGGGGGGTGAGAATACGCTCGATGATCGGGTCATTGGCAAGGTTGAGGAACATCGTCACGCGCTGCAATACGCCGGATTCCTCAAAGGAACGGCGGAAATAGTCCGCCACGTCGTTTTTAACGCCCATCGCGGCAAACACAATGCAGAATTTCGCGTCCTCGTCGTTGGCGATCTTCGCCTGACGGACGATCTGGGCGGCGAGTTCGTTGTGCTTCATGCCGGAGCCGCTGAAAATGGGCAGCTTCTGCCCGCGAATCAGCGTAATCAACGTGTCGATGGAGGATATGCCCGTGCAGATGTAGTTCTGCGGATAGACGCGGGACACCGGATTGATGGGTGTGCCGTTGACGTTCATGCGCTTTTCGGGATAGATTCTGCCCAGACCGTCGATCGGTGCGCCGACGCCGCTGAAAATTCTGCCCTGGATTTCGGGCGAGAGGTCAAGCTCCATCGGACGACCCTTGAGGCGGGTGTGGGTGTTTTGCAGCGAAATGCCGCGCGTTCCCTCGAACACCTGAATGACCGCCCGGCTGCCCTCGATCGCCACGATACGTCCATGACGGACGGTGCCGTTGTCAAGGCGGATCTCCACGATCTCCTCATAGGAAGGGCAATCGACATCGTCCAGAACGATCAGCGAACCGTTGATCTCCTTGACGCCAATATATTCAAAAATCATGGTATTACTTCCTTCCCTGAGAATTTACACGCTGAAAGTGTTCATCACTTCGTCAATCTCGCGCGTGTAGTTGTCGAGCAGTTCTTCCCTATCGTTGGGGACGTCGTACTTGATACGCACGATCTTGTCAAAGAGGCCGCTGTCGGTGATCTTGGAAAGCGGCACGCCCTGCGACACGGCATAGGCTGCCGTATCGTAAAGATGGAGCGTGGCGCGCATCATTTTGAGCTGCTTGGTCAGCGGCACATAGGTGTCGTCTTTATGGAAGGCGTTCTGCTGGAGGAATCCCACGCGGATGGCCTTGGTGATTTCGATGATGAGCTTCTGGTCGTCCGGCAGCACGTCGGAACCGATCAGCTTGACAATTTCCATCAGGCTCGCTTCCTCTTGCAGCAGGGCGGCGAAACGCTCGCGGCACTTCATGAAGTCCTCGCCCACGTTGTCGGCGTACCATTTTTCCAGATCGCCGGCGTATTCGCTGTAGCTGTCGAGCCAGTTGATGGCGGGGTAATGTCTCGCGTAGGCGAGCGATTTATCCAGCGCCCAGAAGCAGCGGGTGAAGCGCTTGGTGTTCTGGGTGACAGGCTCCGAGAAGTCGGAACCCTGCGGCGAAACCGCGCCGATGATCGTGACGGAACCCTGCTTGCCGCAAAGCGCCTCCACCAGTCCCGCGCGCTCATAGAATTCCGACAGGCGGGAGGGCAGATAGGCGGGGAAGCCTTCTTCGGCAGGCATTTCTTCCAGACGGCCGCTGATTTCACGCAGCGCTTCCGCCCAGCGGGAGGTCGAGTCCGCCATGATCGCGACGTGATACCCCATGTCGCGGTAATATTCCGCCAGCGTAATGCCTGTGTAGATGGACGCTTCACGCGCCGCCACCGGCATATTTGACGTGTTGGCAATCAAGCAAGTGCGGTCGGTCATGGGGCGGTTGGACTTCGGGTCGATCAGGGAGGAGAATTCCTCCAGCACCTGGCTCATCTCGTTGCCGCGTTCGCCGCAGCCGACATACACGATGATATCCGCGTCGCACCACTTGGCAAGCTGGTGCTGCGTCATGGTCTTGCCCGTGCCGAAGCCGCCGGGGATGGCCGCCGTGCCGCCCTTGGCGATGGGGAACAGCGCGTCGATGACACGCTGACCCGTCACCAGCGGAATATTGGCGTAAAGGCGCTCGTTGATGGGTCTGGGATGACGAATCGGCCATTTCTGGCAAAGCGTCAGTTCATGGGTATGGCCGCTGTCATCCTTTAACGTGACGACGGTGTCGTTGATTTTATATTTTCCGTCGGGAGCAACACTCTCTACCACGCCCGAGAGTCCGGGGCGCACCAGACAACGATGCTCAATAATGGAGGTTTCGGGACAGGTGGCATAGATCATGCCGCCCTCCAAACGGTCACCGGGCTGCACCTTTACGGTCACGTCCCACTCGCGCTCGGTGTTGAGGGAGGGAACGCTCGCGCCGCGGTTGATGAATGCGCTGCCCGAAAGCCGTTCGATTTCTTTCAGGGGGCGTTCGATGCCGTCGAAGATATTGTCGAGGATGCCGGGGCCGAGCGTCGCGGAAAGCAGACCGCCCGTGGAATAGACCGGCGCGCCGGGGGTAAGTCCGGTGGTTTCCTCATAGACCTGAATGGTCGTATATTCACTGGTGATGCCGATGACTTCGCCTGCCAGACGCTGCTCACCGACATACACCATTTCCATCATAGTCAGCCCGGTCTTGCCCTGAATGGTAACGACAGGCCCGTTGATGCCGTAGATCTGATATGCTTTTTCCATGAATGGCATCTCTCCTTCAAAATAATTTACGAAATGGTCAGCCCGGAATTCTCTGCAAACCACTCGTGCTGCTGCTGAAGCGCCACATCCAGCGTGACGTCCACCACTCTGCCGATCTCGGTATTTTCGGCGCGCAGTCCGCCTAAAAGGATATCCTGCGCCACCTTCACCGTGCAGTCGCCAAACGCGGTCTTGATGAGGGGAGAGCATTTCTTGTCGCGGTCACGGATATAGATCACCGTTGCGCCCATCTTTTCCTCGCCGCACCCCGCAAACACCTTGCGCGCCTCGATGGCGGCTTTTCTGAGGTAGGTCTTGTAAGCGTCGGTCTTGGTGAATTCTTCCAGCCTGGCGGCTGCCCGCTGAAAGACCTCGTTTTCAATGGCGTTGCGGCGCTCGATCAATGCTTTTTTGCCCGCAATTTCCTTCCCAGCCAGTTCCCGGCTTATCATGCTGCGCACTTCGCCCGTCTTGCGCTGGATGGTGCGGTAGGATTCCTCGCGGAATTCCTTCTCCGCCTTTTCCAGCTCAATGCTGTTCTGTGCTTCCACTTCGCGCATGATCTTGTCGCGCTGCTCCTGCGCATATTCGTTGATCGCAATCATAAACTTGCTGAGCTTTTCTTCCTGTGTCAACATTTTTCGTTCATCCCCTTCGTTTCATAGGGTGTAATCCATTATTGTCTTAAATCCGAACGCCGATAGCTTCCCGCACATAGCGGGAAATGGAATCCTTGGCGCGTCCGTTGCCGTGACGGTCGGGGATCTCCACAATGAGCGGCCGGACGGTGTTGAGCTTGAGGTCATACACCAGATCGGGACAGAGCGAAACAAGCCGTTCGGTCATCAGAATAATGCCGACCGATTCATCCGCCATGGCGCTTTTGAGGGCGCTCTCCACCTCGTAGTCTTCATGCACGACCACCCCTTCAATGCCCGCCAGACGCAGGCCGGTGGCTGTGTCGATATTGTCGCTGATAAGGAAAAATTTCAAATACAGTCCGTCCTTTCCGTCAGGCATATACCGGCACCGACAGCGTTTTGCCGCCATCGGTGCCGGCTGCCGTTTTTTTGGTTGCGATTAAAGGGTAATATTGGGAATCTTGTTCAGAATCATGATGGCAATAACCAGACCGTACAGCGCAATGGATTCGCCCAGCGCTACGAAGATCAGCGCCTTACCGAACGCCTTAGGATCCTCGCTGGTCGCGCCGATTGCGGCAGGAGCGGCCGACGCAACGGCGATACCGCCGCCGATGCCGCTCAGACTGGTGGAAAGCGCAGCCGCCAGCAGACCCAGACCTACCGCCATGCCCATGCCGGAAGCGGCTTCGGCGGCTTCGGTTGTCTCGGTTGTTTCCGCCGTCTCGGCTGCCTGTGCGGCTGTGGTAGCGGCAGTAGTAGCGGCTGTGGTAGTGGACGCAGACTTACTGGACGAAGCAAAAGCGGACATCGCCCCGAACACACAGACGGCAAATACGAGAGCGATGGCGGCGAAGTTGACCTTCATCGCCTTTCTGCCGCTTCCGGTCTTACGGAAAGCGCGCATAGCGGCATAGGCGGCGGCGAATACGGCGATCACAGGGACAGTATAAACAAGTACGTTCATTTTGGTTTCCTCCAACAAATTGAATTTTTCATATATAGCAATCCAAATAATCAGGGAGACAAAAGGAGGCGATGATGGTGAGTGCAGGGCAAGGCGGAGGACGACGGTGGGCTGGCGCCCACCTAGGACGA
>CADCNI010000015.1 GCA_902802795.1 uncultured Ruminococcus sp. | reverse complement strand
CGCCGCCGCCATACTGTCGTATTGCAAGGCGAATTCACGAAATATGGCGGAAAAGATGCAAGCAGGACGTGCGCGAAGGGATTCTAAACAGGCTCTTATTGTATGGGATGACAAATCAGCCACGCAATCGCCCATAATATATAGTTAAATAATCTGTTTTATCGGTGAAAGTGTTTTTTATCAAAAAAACACTTGACAAATTTGTTTGCATGTGGTATCATAAACCCATAAAGCCTACTGGATAAATAAGTTATGTAGGTGATGAACCCTTTCAAGTAAGGCGGGATTTGACATGACCCACTATTTTGAAAATTTAGTCCGCTCCAACTATCGCTTCGGACGAATGTGTTGTCAGTGAGAATTATGACTTTTTCTAAATTAAACAAACACATTCATTCTATACGATATTAAAGGAGATAATACATCATGGGACTTTTTGGAAAGAAAAAGAAAGACATCGAAGCAACAAAGACAGTAGCGGCACAGTCCGCAGCACAGGCACAGCCGGCCGCAGAAGCAGCGGTGCAGCCGCAATCTACCGCAACAGCGGCAGCCGAAACCGCAACAAAGACAGAACAGAAAGAGGTGAGCAGCGTGAGCCAGTCCGGAACATACAGATTTGAAACTTTACAGCTTCATGTGGGACAGGAACAGCCTGACCCGGCCAGCGACGCGAGAGCAGTGCCGATCTATCAGACGACCTCTTACGTTTTTAAAAACTCCGCCCATGCGGCGGCGCGCTTTGGTCTGGCCGACGCGGGCAATATCTACGGCCGACTGACCAATTCCACACAGGATGTGCTGGAAAAGAGAGTCGCGGCGCTGGAAGGCGGCGTGGCAGGTCTGGCACTCGCGTCGGGCGCGGCTGCCATCACTTACACCATCGAGGCGCTGGCGCAGGCCGGCGAGAACATCGTCGCGCAGAAGACGATCTATGGCGGCAGCTACAACCTTCTTGCCCACACCCTGCCGCAGTTCGGCGTCACCACTCATTTTGTGGATATCCACAATCTTGCGGAAGTGGAAGCCGCTATCGACGGCAAGACCAAGGCGGTCTACCTCGAAACCCTCGGCAACCCCAACAGCGATATCCCGGATATTGACGCGGTCGCGGCGATTGCTCACAAGCACGGCATTCCCGTTGTCATTGACAACACGTTCGGTACGCCTTATCTCATCCGACCCATCGAGCACGGCGCGGACATCGTGGTGCATTCCGCGACCAAGTTCCTCGGCGGACACGGCACGACCCTCGGCGGCGTCATCGTCGATTCCGGCAAATTCGACTGGAAAGCGTCCGGCAAGTACGCGCCCATTGCGGCTCCCAATCCCAGCTATCACGGCGTATCCTTTGTGGACGCGGTTGGCCCTGCTGCTTTTGTCACCTATATCCGCGCGATTCTGCTGAGAGATACCGGCGCGGCAATCTCTCCCTTTAACGCGTTCCTGCTGCTGCAAGGCGTGGAAACCCTGTCGCTCCGTCTTGAGCGTCACGCGGAAAACACGGCCAAGGTCATCGAATACCTCTCGAAGCACCCGCAGGTGGAAAAGGTCAATCACCCCTCCATTCCCGACCATCCCCAGAATGACCTCTATAAAAAATATTTCCCCAACGGCGGCGGATCGATCTTTACCTTTGACATCAAGGGCGGCCAGGCCGAAGCGCACAAATTCATCGACGCTCTCGAAATTTTCTCCCTGCTCGCAAATGTGGCGGATGTGAAGTCGCTCGTCATTCATCCGGCGACCACCACCCATTCCCAGCTCACGCAGGAGGAACTGCTCGATCAGGGCATCAAGCCCAACACCATCCGCCTCTCCATCGGCACCGAGCACATTGACGACATTATTGCAGACCTTGAAAAAGGTTTTGCGGCTGTCAGACTAGGTGGGCGCCAGCCCACCGTCGTCCTCCGCCTTGCCCTGCACTCACCATCATCGCCTCCTTTTGTCTCCCTGATTATTTGGATTGCTATAAACAACAAGATTTAACTACAAGAATACATCATAAACAACAACTTCCTTCGTTCGTCCAAGTCATGGCTTGGATGGATAGGAAAGCAGCACCCGGACGGATTGATTCCACCGTTCGGGTGCTGTTTTTTTGAAAGTGATTTTTTTAAAATTTTTGCGGAAAACCTATTGGCAGGATGACAAAAATATGCTATTATAATTTGTTGTATATTTCTTTATTGGGGTGAAATATCTGATGACAACATTTAATTTTGTACATACAGCAGATTTACATTTGGGCTCGCTTTTTTCCTCCACCCCCGAAGTGGCCAAGGAAAGACAGCGGGAACAGCTTGATACATTAAAACAAATCCTGGATCTGTGTACCCAGCGGAGCGCCGACGCGTTGTTGATTGCGGGCGATCTGTTCGATAGCATCCGGGTGGACGAGGAATTGCTGCGCGACGTGAAAACGCTGCTCAGCCATTATATTTTCCGTATTTTCATCACGCCGGGCAATCACGACCCCGCCACACCCGATTCCTGTTATCACGGAGAGTGGCCGGAGAATGTGCACATTTTCCTCGGAGGCATGGAAAATGTGGAGATTCCCGAAAAGAATACCTGCGTCTGGGGCGCGGGCTTCACCAAATCCGCCTGTGAAGAAACGCTGCTGAAAAACTTTATGCCCGTGAGCAGTCGTATCAATGTGCTGATGATGCACGGGGAGCTGGTGGACGGAGAAAAATCCGACACCCGTTACAATCCCGTTTCCCGTGAGGCGCTCAAGCGCTGCGGAGCAGATTATGTGGCGCTGGGACATACCCATCAGTACGAGCACTACGAAGTGGGCGATTTCCTTTATTGTTACTGCGGCGCGCCTGCCGGACGCGGCTTTGACGAAACCGGCGCAAAAGGCGTGGTGTGCGGTTACGCCTCCAAGGGCTTTGCCTATGTGGAACTGTATCCCCTCGACAACCGCGAATACTGCACCGAAAAGGTGGATGTGACCGGTTGCGAAGGTACCGAACAGTTTGCGGGTCGCATTGTTACGGTGCTGCGCGACCGTCACGGCGAAAAATTCGCCAACAACCTTTATGACCTTACGCTCATCGGTACGCTGTCGGGCGGGGTGGTGCCGTCGCTGCCCGATATCGTCAGGCGGCTGAAAGGCTCCGTGTTCTATACGCGCCTGACCGACAAGACATCCACCACGCTCGACATGGAACTGCTCATGAACGACAGCACATTGAAAGGCGCCTTTGTGAGAAGAATTTTTGATAAAATGCAGGCTGACAGCCGCAACCGCGATAAATATATGCGCGCCTTGCTTTACGGGCTGCGCGCGTTTGAGGGGGACGTGACCGTTAATGAGGATTATTAAGATCAATATCAGGAGCTTCGGCAAATTAAAGGATTTTACCCTGGAACCCACTGACGGGGTGAATATTATCTACGGTGAGAATGAATCGGGAAAATCCACCGTCATGGCGTTTATCAAGGCGATGTTTTACGGACTGGGAACGGGGGAAAAGCGCCGTCAGTATGAGCCTTGGGAGGGCGGACAGCCGCAGGGGTCCATTGAATTTGAGAGCGACGGTTATACCTATCTTCTCAGCCGTACCTTTGGTCCTACCAAGGCGGCGGACAAAATCTCGCTCTTTGACAAAACGCTGGGAGAGAACGTCGACCTTCCCGGCGGCATGGAACCCGGCGCGCATATTTTAGGTATCAACATCAAAACCTTTGTCAACACCGTTTTCATTGGACAGGCGGGCGCTGCCGTGGAGGGGGAGAATCACGAAATTATCCAGAAGCTCACCAACCTGACCTCCGCGGGCGACGAGCGTATTTCCAAGGGCGAAGTCGAAAAGCACCTGAAAAACGGGGCGGCGTCGCTGGAATCCAAAAAATCCACCGCCATTCTGCCGGAGCTGCGCAAACAGAAGCATGAGCTGATGGAATCGCGTCTGGAAATCCAGAAATCCCTTAAGGAAACGGACGAACTGCGCGATGTGGTGGCCGCCGCGCAGAAAAAACAGCGTTCGCTGCAAAAGGAAAAGCAATTCCTCACCGACACCGCCAACCGGCTTGCCATGCAGGTGGAACTGAAAGAGATTGACACTATTGTGGAAAAGCACGACGCGCTCGAAGCAATGGAGGAAAAATACGGCGAGCTGGACGCGTTCTTTAACGGCGACAGTTCTGACGGCATGAGTGATTTTCTGGAAAGCGCCGTTAAGCTGCTGGATGAGGAAAAGAGCAGGGAAGTCGAGCTGAAAGAAAAGAAAAAGCAGCTCAATGCCCTCAAAAAGAACTCCGAAAATATCGACAGCACCAAGCTGGCGATGGTCAAGGTCATCAATAAATATTCCAAGGAGATTGTGTCGGCGTTTGAACGCTACGACTCACTGATCGCGGAAAAAAGCGAGGTTGAGATCGCGCTGGAAAACAGCGAAAAAGAAGAGCGCGAATCGAATGACTTCCTTCTCAGAACGGCGCTTTGTGCTGCGGTGGTGGTGGGAACGCTGCTGCTTGGTTTTCTTTTCCATTGGGTCTTTTACGTGATTGGCGGGCTGGTACTTATCAGCCTGCTGGCGTATTTCTTCGTTTATAAAAAAGGATTTGAAGTGGAAGGCGTGAGCGACGAACGCATCAGCCTGAACAATATCAACGAAGATCTGCGTTCTCTCAATGCGGAAATGCGCCCCATCTTTGACAATTTCAGCGTCCGTAGTATGGAGGAATTTGATCGCGAATACAAGGCCATCGGGAGTGTACAGAAGCAGTATTTCGACTACAAAAAGCAGCGGGACGAACTGAAGAGGGAAATCGACGAGGTAAATGACCAGCTCGACGACATCCGCAGTACGCTGCGCGAAAATCTCGCAATGTACCATGAAACCCAATCCAATGAGGAAGCCTATGAAATTATTTCCCGTCTCCGCGCCATGAAACAGCAATACGACAAGCTCACCGCCGAGGTGACAGCGGCGCGTGAAACCTATGAGTTTGTGCTCAAGGGGCGTGATTATGACGCACTGGCGGCGCGCGGGCAGCAGCTTCGCGGGGATATCAATCTCGAAGTGCCAGAGAGCTTTACCGCAGAAAAGGTACAGGCCAAGCTGGAGGATACCGAGAAGAAACTGAAAGAGATCAGTGAGGTGGTCATCCGTCAGCAGACGGAGCTTTCCCTGAAGCCCTACAGTCCGCAGGATATGGAAAAAGCCGCCGATGAAATCAAGGCGCTCACCAAGCGAATCGAGCACTATGAGTTCGAGTTGGAAGCCATCAATGAAGCGCAGGTGGCGCTTGACGAGGCGTTCCGTGAAATGCAGCTCGATTTCGGTCCCATGATCAATTACCGCGCCAGCCGTGTGCTGAGCGGCATGACGGGACAGAAGTACAGTTCTGTTTTCGTGTCGGATAAGCTGGTGCCCACTGTGGCCGAATCGGGCAGCAGCCAGCCCAGAAGCTGTGATGTGCTCAGCGCGGGCACCTTTGACCAGATTTATCTCTCGCTGCGTCTGGCGCTGTCGGGCGTGGTGGCGGATGAAAAACTGCCCATTATGCTGGACGATTCTTTCGCGCAGTTTGACGATGAGCGCATGGAGCAGGCGCTTGCATTTATTATGCAGGACAACGCCAACGGAGAACTGGGACAGACCGTTATCTTTACCTGTCATAAAAGGATGCTGCGCGCCGCAAAAAAGCTGGAGATGACCGACGGCATTTTCCGCATGGAGTAAGAATGATTTATTAACAGATTGAAAATTTGCGCGCTTTCTATTGTAGAGAGAAAAAATATTTGTTATAATACTATCGTTAATGAAGGATGCGGTTCTTTTGGAGAAACACAATCTCATCGTGATCGAAGGACTGGACGGCAGCGGCAAGGGCACCCAGACGGTGCGGCTCTGTGACACCATCCGCTTGTCGGGGCATGCCGTACGGCAAATTTCCTTTCCCAACTATGAAGATACCTCCGCCGCCCTGGTCAAGAGTTATCTGGCGGGGGAGTTCGGCAGTTCGCCCGACGCGGTTAATGCCTATGCGGCTTCCAGCTTTTACGCGGTGGATCGTTACGCCGCCTACAAGAAATATTGGAGTGATGATTACCTCAGCGGCGTGAATATCGTGGCCGACCGTTATACCACCTCCAACGCCGTCTATCAGATGACCAAGCTGCCGCAGGAGGGATGGGACGATTATCTGCGCTGGCTGGAAGATTACGAATACCGTCTTCTCGCGCTGCCGCGTCCCGACGTGGTCTTGTATCTCGACATGCCGCCGGAGATTTCGCAAAAGCTGATGTCCGGACGGTATGACGGTGACGAATCAAAAAAAGACATTCACGAGGCGGATGTTCCCTTTCAGGCGCTTTGCCGCCGTTCCGCGCTGTATGCCGCCGACAGGCTTGGCTGGCATGTGGTAACATGCGGTGCAGACGGTCAGCCGAGAGTAATTGACGACATAGCGGCCGACGTCTGGTCGCTGGTGAAGGATAGCTTGATCTGAGAAAAACGAAAATCGGAGACGTGAAACAGATGAAGGAAAGGCCTGACTTTCACAAACCCGCGGAAAACGATCGGCAGTGGATGAACGAAGTGCTCAGCGGCACGGAATATTTTGGCTCCTTTAACGCGTTTGGCTCCCTCTGGCTTTGGAAGGATATGTACCGCATCGAAGTGGCGCGCTTTCAGGACGCTGCGCTGCTGCGAGGGCGAGCGGGAGAAACCATGACCTATTACATGTATCCCATCGGCCGTTCGTATGATATACGGGAGGCTATCTCCGTGATGCGGCGGGACGCCGGGGAGCAGGGAACCAAGCTGGTGATGTACAGCGTAGAGAAACGGCAGCTTGATGAACTGCGGGCTGCGTTTCCCGATGCATTTTTCTTTGAAGAAACGCGGTGGGATTTTGATTACATCTACCGTTCCGAGCATCTCATTGCCCTCAGCGGTAAAAAATTCCATTCCAAGCGCAATCATATAATCATATAAGTCAGTTTCAAAGACTGTACCCCGACTGGCAATATGAAGATATTTCCGCCGCGAATGCGGACGAGTGTATTGAATGCGCTGGTGAATGGCTGAAAAAGGCGATTGCGAGGCAGGACGAGGAACGGGTCTTTCAGCTTTGCATGGAGAATTACGCCATCGCTCTCGCGCTTCGCCATTATGACGAGATGGGATTTGTGGGATGCCTGCTGCGGGTCGGCGGCAAAGTGATCGCCCTTACGCTAGGAGAGCCGCTTAACCGCCGTGTCTTTGTCACGCATTTTGAAAAGGCGGACACGGATTATGAGGGTGCTTATACGATGATTAACAGACAGTTTGCCGCCCATCGGCTGGCAGACTATGAATATATCAACCGCGAGGAGGATATGGGGCTGGAGAGCCTGCGCAAAGCGAAACTCTCCTATCATCCGGACATTCTTCTCAAAAAATACCGTGTGGAGGATCAGACTTCGCCGGATAATCATTGAAGAAAGGGGAGCGGCGCCTTTGGTTGTTTTTCCGCAGGACAGCATGAGAAGCGATCTGGAACGCCTGTGGCGCGCCTGCTTCGACGATTCACAGGAGTACGTCAAATATTTTTTTGACAATCGCTATGTCCCCGAAAATTGCCTTGTCTATCTGGACGAATCGGTTCGCCGCCCCGTGGCAATGCTTCATTTGCTTGACACCGCGATTTCCGAGGACGGCGGACTGGCAGCCGCGCAATATCTTTATGCGGCTTGTACCCGCGAGGATTTTCGCCGACAGGGCGTCATGGGAGAGCTGATTGATACAGCGGTGAAACTGGGGCAATCCCGGGGATTGAAATATACCGTAACGGTGCCAGCGGAATCGCGGCTCTTCCGCTATTATCAGAAGCATGGTTTTCATCGGTGTTTCAAGGTGCGCATGGTCTACATGAGTCGCTCCGATCTGCTGTTTTTGTGTAAAAACAGCAGGGAGGTGCCGGGAACCCCCCGTGAAACAATGATGAAACTGGGGGAAGTGTACGCGTTTCGCCGCAATATGCTGGTAGACCGTGATGGATATGTTCACTGGGAACCGACTGCGTTCCGTTATGCTGTGGGATGTCATGAAAATGACGGAGGCCACGTCATTACGTTGGCCTATAACGGCGATTTTGGCTACGCTTTTTGCAGAGAAGAAGATGATACAGTAGCGGTCAGCGAGTTTATCGTCAAGGAGCATTTCGCGCCGGCGCTGATTCGCCGCATTCTTCAGAGTTATCCCAAGGCACAGCGTTTTATCTTTCGACTGCCTATTTGTGACACTTTTTTTGAGAAGTTCGGAGAAAAACTGGACTTTGCGATGATCTGTCGCAACGACGGCAAAAATCCGGTCTATATGACGACACTGGAGGGCATCCGTACCCCTTATTTCGGATTGCCGCTGGATTGATGGGTTTTTATCATACGAATCTCCCCGAATTTATCATTTTGTCTATTGTCAAATGAAATATTAATGCTATAATATAAAGGAATGAATGTTTTATGGTTTATGTAATGCTGGCAGAAGGCTTTGAAGAAGTGGAAGCGCTGGCTCCGGTGGATATGCTCCGCCGCGCTGGCGTGAACGTGCTGACCGTCGGCGTCACGGGCGACGCTGTAAGAGGGGCGCACGGCATTGTGGTGGCGGCGGATATCAACGCCGCAGATATGAATCTGGCAGGAGCGGAAATGCTGGTGCTGCCGGGAGGTATGCCGGGCACGCTGAATCTGGAAAAATCCGAGTATGTGCAGGCGGCGCTGGAATATTGCTATGAAAACGGTATCCATATCGCGGCGATTTGTGCGGCTCCTTCCATTCTGGGACATCTGGGATATCTTCGCGGCCGCTATGCGACCTGTTTTCCCGGTTACGAAAGCGAGCTGAACTGCCGTCGGGTGTCGGATAAACCGGTTGTCACCGACAATGGCGTTACCACGGCAAAAAGCGCTGGTTACGCGGTCAATTTCGGCTGTGAACTGGTCAATGTGCTGCTTGGTCCTGAAAAAGCGACCGCTGTTTCCGACGCGGTTTATCAGCCATGAAGCAGGACATCCGGCAGATTAAAAACCACCTTCGGCAAAACAGCAAGACCCTGCGTCGCGCGTTGCTGCCGGAGGATAAGGACGAACTGGACAGCGCCATTGCCAGATCGTTCCTTCGCAGCACGTCTTACACGCGCAGCGATGTCATTCTCACCTATGTGTCTACCGAGATCGAAGTGGATACACGGTGCATTATTGAAACGGCGCTACAGGACGGTAAACGTGTGGCTTGTCCTCGCTGCATTGATGGTACGCGCAACATGGACTTTTACTATATTCATTCCCTGGACGAACTCAGCCCCGGCTGCTTCGGCGTTCTCGAACCGAGTCCGGTGGCATCTCGTCTATACCGAGGTGCGCAGCGTTCGGTCTGCATTGTGCCCGGTCTTGCTTTTGATCACTGGGGGTACCGTCTGGGGTACGGTAAAGGGTATTATGACCGTTTCCTTGCCGGGTACAACGGCTGGACGGTGGGGCTTTGTTATAGCGCGTGCATCGAATACAAGCTGCCCCACGGACGCTTTGACAGAGCCGTTGACCGATTGATTACCGAAAAATATACACGGCGCTGTTCCGAAAACCGTCCGCGACACAGGGATTTGAGAAAGAGCGACCAGTAAACGTCGGCCCGAATCACTGTCGGAGCGCGTGCAAATGCTTTTTACCGCTTTTGCGTTATGTGTGAATCATATCAAAGACGCGGAATACGCGAAATACAGGAAACATGATCCGGAAAACGGGAGGTCACAAGTATGAGTGATAATTACAGGGGAATCGACAACGACGGCGCCTACAGAGGCCGTCGAAGCGCTGCATCACCGCAGAATCGCCGCGAAGAACCGAGCGGCTCCCGGAGCAGGAGCAGCAGCTATGCACCGTCTTCTGCGGCTAAGACTA
This sequence comes from uncultured Ruminococcus sp., assembly GCA_902802795.1. Classification (GTDB taxonomy): domain Bacteria; phylum Bacillota; class Clostridia; order Oscillospirales; family Acutalibacteraceae; genus RUG762. Next base: position 66,052 of record CADCNI010000015.1, on the reverse strand, counting down.
ATCCTCCGTCTGACAGGCAAAGAGGAGAGCACCGGTCTGCTGTGGGAAAATATACGGGAGGCGGCGCTTCCGCGGGAACTGAGCATCGCAGTGCGTCCGGCGGAGACAGAAAGTTCAGGGTCAATATATCCGAGGATGATTATTACGACGGAGAAATCGCCAAAAAGGAAATCAACGCCGCCAGAAACAGCACACCTCCTGTCAGAAGACGGCAGACAGAAACTGCGGTTCGCACGCCGGCACGTACCAACGCCAATCCTGCCGTTGCGACCCGTATCGTGACAGGCAGCATGGGGGATACATACCAGATTCATGAAGACGGCGTGATGGCGCCCCGTCAGCTTCGTAGCCGTCAGAAGTCGGTACGCAAGCGCAACCGCGGCTGTTTGATAGCACTGGTTTATTCGGCAGCAGTGTGCTCGATTTCCATTCTGCTTTCCTATTATCTGATTGTCGGTGTGAACGATATGTTTGCGCTTGTCAAGGACAGTACCGATATTGTTATCGACGTACCCAAAGGCGCTACACTGGATGACATTACAGATCTTCTTGATGAAAATGATGTAGTAGAATATCCCTTCTTTTTCAAAACCTATGCGAAGTTTTCCAAGAAATCCACCGGTTTTAAAGCGGGTACCTTTACGCTCAACACACGTTCGGACTACAACCAGCTTCTCCAGAAACTCAGACGTCCTGCAGGCGCCGATAAGAGTACGATTACAGTAACGATTCCGGAGGGTCTGACCGTGCAGCAGGTGGCGGAACTGATGGAGGAAAACAGTGTATGTGAAGCGGAGGCTTTTCTCAAGAGCGCACGTGAAGTGGAATTTACCCAGAAATTCATGAAAAATGTCAACACGAAAGAAAAGAACCGCATTTATAAGGTGGAGGGTTTCCTGTATCCTGATACCTATAATTTCTATCTTAACGAAGGTTCTGTCAATGCCATCAATCGACTGCTCGGTGAATTTGATAAACACTGGTCGTCGGATTACGAGGCGCAGGCCAAGAAAATCGGCATGACGATGGATCAAGTGGTGACGCTGGCGTCGGTGGTCGAACGTGAGGCGAGCCAGCCGGATGATCGCATGGGAGTTGCTTCCGTCTTCTATAACCGACTGCATAACAGTGCGGGGACCGGCGGCAAGCTGCAATCCGACGCGACACGGTGGTATCCATATGCTACCAAAAAGGAACTGCTGGCTTCCGATAAACTTACGCAGGCGGAGAAAGACGACTGGATCAACAATAACACGGGCGTATGTGACACATACCGTCTCAAAGGTCTGCCGCCCAGCCCGGTCTGTAATCCGAGTATCAATTCCATCGAATCCGTGTTGTATCACGACAAGACCAGTTACTACTATTTCTGCTCCGACGCAAAGGGTAATTTCTACTTTGCAAAGACCCTTAAAGAGCACAATGCTAATCTGAAAAAAGCAGGTCTGGCGTAAAAGTACGATAGTCATACGCGCGCAAAGAGATGCTGAACAGGCTCTCATAGTTCTGGTTCCTGATAAAATCCAAAAAACTGTGTTATTTGTCAGATTTTTTTTCTGTCATAACACAGTTTTTTTGCGTTTTGTAATAAAAAAAACTTGCAATCTGAGAGTTGTTTTGCTATAATAATTCAAGTTGCGTTTCAAACGCAAGACAAAGCAATGTTATTCTGAGGTGGTCAGTTTTATGAAGAAATACCGTTGGGGTATTGTGGGAACGGGCAGAATGTGTCACGCGTTCTGCCGGGCGCTGCAATTGCTGGAAAACGCTGAAATTACGGCAGTCTGTTCCCGTAGTCAGGAAAAAGCGCAGCAATTTGCGGATGAATTTGGCATTAAAGGCGTTTATGACGATGTGTTGGGTTTGGCAGAAAACGAGAATGTGGATATCGTTTACATCGGTACGCCCCACACCGATCACGCAGACAGCGCCATGGCTGCGATTTCCTGCGGCAAGGCGGTGCTGTGTGAAAAGCCGGTGTCCATTAACGCCAAGCAGGCGGAAACGGTGATCAACGCAGCCAAAAAGAACAAGGTATTCTTTATGGAAGCCATGTGGACACGTTTCCTTCCGGCGGTTGTCAAGATACAGGAGTGGATTGCCGAGGGCATCATCGGTGATGTGAAGGAGGTCAGCGCGACACTGTTCCGCAAGACGCCGTATAACACGGAGGACCGCACCATTTCTCCGCAGCTTGGCGGCGGCTCGCTGCTTGACTTGGGCGTGTACCCGATTTTCCTGGCGCAATGGCTGCTTGGCGGCAGACCGATTGATATTCGCTCGCAGGCCATTCACTGTGAAAACGGGATTGACTGGCAGTCGTCCGTCCTCATGAAGTTTTACAATGGCGGCAGAGCGTCGATTTCCTGCGGCTTTGAATACTATGCCAATCATGCCGAGATTACAGGTTCCGATGGCTTTATTGCTCTGCCCGATTTCTATGGCGCACATAACGCGTATGTGATCAAGGATGGCGCGGTCATCCGCCAATACAGCGATTCTGACGGCCGTGACAGGCAATATGGGTACCAAGCGATTCATGTGATGGACTGTCTTGACAAAGGACTTACCGAATCTTCGCTTTATCCGACATGGCAGTCGTACGATATCCTCCACACCTGCGACAGACTGCGCGCTGACTGGCGGCAGGTTTATCCCGGTGAGAATCATATTCCCGCGCTGCCTCAGAAGAAGAAGGCAAAGAAGGCTGCCGAGAAGGCAGTGGAAAAGAAAGCCGCATCGGTTGCCGTGCCTTCTGTCGTTGTCGATTCACCCAAGGTCAACCGAGTGCCCAACGCGCCCGACTGGTTCCGCGACGCGGCATTTTACCATATCTATCCGCTGGGCTTCTGCGGTGAAAACCGGTACAACGATTTTACTTCCCAGCCGACCGGCAAAATCAGACGGGTAATGGATTATGCCGATCATCTTGTGAAAATGGGAGCCAATGCCGTGTATTTCGGCCCGGTTTTTGAGTCTACCAAACACGGCTATGATACAGCGGATTATCGTGTGATTGATCGCCGGCTTGGCACCAACAAGGATTTTGCCGATGTGTGCGTCACGCTGCATAAAAAGGGAATCAAGGTGATTCTGGACGGCGTGTTTAATCATGTGGGCCGCGATTTCTGGGCCTTCAACGACGTCAAGCAGCACCGCTGGGATTCTCCTTTTAAGGATTGGTTCAACATCCATTTTGACGGCAATTCCAATTACAACGACGGGTTCTGGTACGAGGGCTGGGAAGGTCACTATGATCTTGTCAAGCTCAATATCAAAAATCCGCAGGTCAAAGAACACCTTTTCAGTTGTATCGAGGGATGGGTCAATGAATTCGGAATCGACGGACTGCGCCTTGATGTGGCCTACTGTCTGGACCGCGATTTCCTGCGTGAGCTTCGTACCTTCTGCAAGAGCCGCTGGCCGGATTTCTTCCTGCTGGGCGAGTGTCTTCACGGAGATTACAACATCTGGTGCAACGACGCAATGCTGGATTCCGTAACCAATTACGAATGCTATAAGGGGCTCTATTCTTCTTTTAACTGTGCGAATATGCACGAGATCGGTTATTCACTCAACCGCCAGTTTGCGGATGAGCAGTGGACGATTTATAAGGGAAAGAATCTCTATTGCTTTGTGGATAATCACGATGTCACCCGTGTGGCCTCCATTCTCACAGACAAAGGCAATCTGCCGCTGATTTACGCTTTGCTGTTCGCTATGCCGGGCATTCCTTCTGTTTACTATGGCAGCGAATTTGGCATGACAGCGGAAAAGAGCCAGGGCGACGATGCGCTGCGTCCGGAATTTTCGGCGGCGCTGGCGGAGAACAGCTTCAACGGCCTAACGGCTTACATCAGCCGTCTCTATGCTGTCAGAACCGCCTCCCGTGCACTTTGCCGCGGCGGCTACAAGCAGCTTCACATCAATTCCAAACAGCTCGTATTCCGCCGGGAATATGACGGTGAACGTGTGATTTTTGCGCTGAATATGGACGATGCGCCTTACACCGCTCATTTTGACGCGGGAGCAGGCAGCGGTACCGATCTGATTACGGGGCAGTCCGTGAGCTTTGGCGGCGGTCTGACGATTCCCGCCAAAACGGCGTATATCGTGAGACTGGGGTAAGACGAGGCATCCGTTTTGCATCATTTCAAAAAGCGACTGTTTCATCGAAACGGATGGGGCAGTCGCTTTTTGGAAATCCATGTACTGTCAACGGGATTGTTGATGGACAATGGATGACAGGACATGACAGACGAATAGAAATAAGTGGGAGGAATGATGTATGAGCCAATTGCTGCCTCTGGAAAACCTGCGCAACACCAGAGATCTGGGCGGTATGAAAACCGCGGACGGGAGATGCATCCGTAACGGAAAACTCGTTCGCAGCGGGCATTTGTTTGGTGGTTCAGATGCCGATAGAAACGCGCTGGGGGAAATGATTGATACGGTGGTGGATTTTCGCACGCCGCAGGAGGTGGAGGAAAAACCGGATCCTCCGATTCCTGGTGTGAAATTCTGGCATATTCCCGTTTTTGACAGCCTGAAAGCAGGCATAACGCGGGAAGAGGAATCCGATGCACAGGTGATACAGATGATGATGCGGGATCATCACAAGGCGAAAGCCTATATGTGCGGCATCTATACGGACTTTGTTTCGGTGCCGTTTGAGGTTTCACAGTATGAAAAATTCGTCCGTCTGCTGTTGGAGCCGCACGAAAAAGCTGTGCTGTGGCATTGCACTGCCGGCAAAGACCGCGCGGGCTTTGCCTCGGTCATCGTGGAGGAGCTGTTAGGCGTTGACAGAGCGGCCATACGGAAAGATTATCTGAAAACCAACGAATATCTGGAGAACGATATCCGGGGATTGATCGAGATGTTTTACGCGATGGAGGGGGAAGAAAACCCCGAAGCAGAACTTGCGCTGCGTTTCCTGTTCGGCGCGCGGGAGGATTTCTGGGACGCGGTTTATGCCAAAACAGAGGAACTGTACGGAGGTTTTGACGGGTTTATTTCCGACGGACTGCACATCAGCGCAGAGGAACGCGAGGCTTTGAAGGAAATGTATCTGGTTTGATGGGGGAAAACAGGTGTTCCTATCAAAAAATCTCCCACCAAATTTAAACTTTTTATGAAAAAGATGAAAAATACGCAAAATTTTCAAGCTGTGTCTTGCAAAGTCAGAAGATTTCATGTATAGTATTGGTGTATCTATTTTTAGGAGGCTATTTTATATGGCTGTAACATTAAATTGCAAACATCTCTCCGGCTTTGTGTCGGCAGAGGAATTAAAGGCGATTGCGCCTGAAATCGCTGCCGCACATAAAACGCTGCACGATAAGTCCGGTCTGGGCAACGACAAGCTGGGTTGGCTCGATCTCCCCACCAATTACGATAAAGAGGAATTTGCCCGCATCAAAGCCGCCGCCGCCAAGATCAAGGCGGACAGCGATGTGTTCATCGTGATCGGCATCGGCGGCTCCTACCTCGGAGCGAGAGCCGCCATCGAGTTCCTGACCTCGCCCAACTATAACCTGCTCTGCAAGGACACGCCGCAGATTTTCTATGCGGGCAATTCCATCAGCTCCGCTGCGCTCAATGAAATTGTGGCGCTTTGTGAGGGCAAGCGGTTTTCCGTCAATATGATTTCCAAATCCGGTACCACCACCGAGCCTGCTATCGCGTTCCGTGTGCTGCGCGGCATCTTGGAGGAACGCTACGGCAAGGAAGGCGCCAGAGAGAGGATCTATTGCACTACCGACAAGGAAAAGGGTACGCTCAAGGAACTCGCTGACAAAGAGGGCTATGAAACCTTTGTTGTGCCGGACGATGTGGGCGGACGTTTCTCGGTGCTGACGGCTGTGGGTCTGCTGCCCATCGCGGTGGCAGGCGCGGATATCGACGCGCTCATGGCCGGCGCGAAGGCGGCGCAGGACGAGCTGGTTTCGACCGATCTTGAGCAGAACGACGCGTATAAATATGCCGCGGTTCGCAATGTCCTCTATCGCAAGGGCTATGCCACCGAGCTGCTGGTCAGCTATGAGCCATACTTCCAGTTGATGAGCGAGTGGTGGAAACAGCTTTACGGCGAAAGCGAGGGCAAGGACAACAAGGGGCTGCTTCCCGATTCCGTTATCTTCTCCACCGATCTGCACTCTCTCGGTCAGTACATTCAGGACGGTGTGCGCAACCTCTTTGAAACGGTTGTGCAGATCGACAAGGCAAAAAGCGAACTTGTGATTGAAGCGGTTGACGGCAATGCCGACGGCCTGAACTTCCTCGCGGGCAAGACCATGGATTATGTCAATAAAAAGGCGTTTCAGGGAACCGTCCTTGCGCATAACGACGGCGGCGTGCCGAATGTAGTGATCAACGTCCCCGACGCCAGCGAGTTTGAACTCGGCTACCTTATTTACTTCTTCGAGAAAGCCTGCGCCGTTTCGGGTTATACACTGGGTGTCAATCCCTTTAACCAGCCCGGCGTGGAGGCGTACAAGAAAAATATGTTCGCGCTGCTCGGCAAGCCCGGCTATGAAGAGCAGAAGGCGGCCCTCGAAGCAAGACTGGGTGAGTAATAACGTGAAGTGTGAAATGTGAATTTTGAAAGGAAGAGATAGCGATTGGATTTCTTCCTTTCAAATTAAGATATTTCAAATGAAATTTCACATTTCACATTTCAAATTTCACATTTAATAAATTATCAGGAGGCAATTATTATGATTACACTTCTTACTGGCAAAAAGGGTTCCGGCAAGACCAAGAAGCTTATCGAATTGGTTCACGAAGCAGTGGCTAATTCCAAGGGTAACGTCGTTTGCATCGAAAAGGGCGATACCCTGACGTATGACGTCGATCACAGCGCGCGTCTGGTCAACATTGAAGGCTACGGTATCGTAGGTTTTGACGGTCTTTACGGTTTCCTCAGCGGTCTTTGCGCGGGCAACTACGATATCACCGATATTCTTGTTGATTCCACCCTCAAGATCGGCGGCAAGGATCTCAATGAACTGTCTGACTTCCTCGGTAAGGTCAAGACGCTGACCGACGAAGCCAATGTCAAGATCACCTTCTCCATCTCGGCGGATTCCGCGGATTTTCCCGAAGGCATCTTCTCTCTGGCGGACGTAAAGTAATCTTCCGCAAATAATCGTCCGCGGGCGGACGTAAAGTAATCGGGCGCGCAAAGCAACAAACTTCTTTATTTTTTAAAAAAATCTATTGACAAAGCCGACTTGATTCTTTATAATATATTATCGAGTGTATGCGAGGTGTGTTATGCCACTTGAGTTAAATGATGTGTTTGTCACTCCCGACAGCAGCCTTGAGGTTGACGAATGCTTTGTCTATGACGATCTTTCCGCCGAGGGCGAGCAGCTTGTTGTCTCTCCCGTCAAGGTGAGCGGCAGGGTCACCAATACCGGCGGTCTGGTGGAGCTGACCTATACGGCGGAATTCAAGTATGCCAAACCGTGCGACAGATGCCTGACGATCGCGGAAAAAACGATGAAGCGGGAGTTTCTTCACACGCTGGCGCTTTCCGTTGAAAACGAGGATTCAGATGACATTATCATCGTCACGGGATACACTCTCGACCTTTTCAGTCTGGTGAGAGATGATATTCTTCTTGAGTTGCCTATCAAGCACCTTTGTTCTGAGACTTGCCTGGGGCTTTGCCCGAAATGCGGACAGAATCTCAACGAAGGCAAGTGCGGCTGCCAAAAAGAAGCGGCTGATCCCAGAATGGCAGTTCTTGACGAACTGCTGCAAGACTGATTGTTTATTTTTATCAAGGAGGTGCTGAAAATGGCGGTACCAAAGAGAAAGACTTCTAAAGCAAGAAGAAACAGCAGACGTTCCAGCGTTTGGAAGCTCGACGCTCCCGCGCTCGTCAAGTGCCCTCAGTGCGGCGAATACAAAAGACCTCACCGCGTATGTGCTAACTGCGGCTACTACAAGGGTCGTGAAGTTGTAAAAATGGGCGACGTTCAGTAATTTCTTCTGACTTTGCATTCTCTGGGCTGACGAGCAGCGTGATGTTTCCCGTCGGCGTGAAAAGGCGGCTGCGAACCTTTCCTCGGCTATTGGGGAGGATACAGCCGCTTTTTATTTTGCTTTGATTCACCGAAAGGAGGGACGGATATGCCTGTTACCGTCAGCAGCACGCAGCCTGGCGGATTGGCCGACAAGCACGGCATTACGCAGGGTGACAAGATTGTGACCATCAACGGCAATGAAATCAACGATATCCTTGATTATCGTTTTTATGAGACAGACAGGAGACTTACCGTCTGCGTTGAAAAGCCGGACGGTACCCGCCTCGATATTCCGGTGCGCAAGGGGCAGTATGACTCTCTCGGCGTGGAGTGCGGCACCTATCTGATGGACAAGCAGCGTTCCTGCCGCAACAAGTGCGTTTTCTGCTTTATCGACCAGCTCCCCAAGGGAATGCGGAAATCGCTGTATTTCAAGGACGACGATGACCGTCTTTCCTTCCTTTTCGGTAATTACATCACGCTCACCAATATCGACGAGCGCGAGATCGACAGAATCATCAAAATGCGCATTTCTCCCGTCAATATCTCGGTGCATACCACCAATCCCGAGCTGCGGGTGAAAATGATGAAGAACCCCCACGCGGGTGAGGCGCTGCGGTTTATCAGGCGGCTGGCGGAGGGAGACATTGCCCTCAATTGCCAGATTGTGCTGTGTCCCGAATGGAATGACGGCGCGGAGCTTGACCGCACACTGACCGACCTGACCGCGCTTTGCCCCGCGGTGCAGAGCATAGCGGTGGTGCCCGTCGGCCTGACCCGTCACCGTGAGGGATTGGAGAAGCTGCGCATGTTTACGCCCGAAGAATGCGGACAGGTGATTGACCAGATCGAGGCGTTCGGAGCGCAGTGTGTGGAGAAATTCGGCAGCCGGATTGTCTATCCGTCGGATGAATTCTATCTCAATGCCGGACGCGAGATGCACGGCGACGACTATTACGGGGAATATGCCCAGCTCGAAAACGGGGTAGGTATGGTGGCTCTGCTGCGGAGCGAATTCACAGCGGCAGTGGAGGACGAGGAGGGCGACGACGGAATCTACAGCGCGTCGGTTGCCTGTGGCGTGAGTATTGCGCCCGTGATAAAAGATTTGCTTGACCTCGGGCGAAAAAAATGGCATAATGCTAATTGGAAGGTTTATCCGATTGTCAATCATTTTTTTGGAGAGAAAATCACCGTTTCGGGGCTGATCACGGGGCAGGATCTCATTGCCCAGCTTCAGGGGAAAGACCTGGGGGATAGTCTGATCATTTCCGCGTCGATGCTGGACAGCGAGGGGAAAGTGTTTCTCGATGATATGACGGTGGATGATATACAGAATGCATTGGGTGTGCCGGTGGCTGTGGTGAGCAGCGACGGCTATGAAGTGCTGGACGCGCTGCTCGGAAGATGCGAGGAATGCTGAGCGGAGGAAGGATGATAAAGGAAATATGACAAAACCTATCGTAGCAGTGGTGGGGCGTCCGAATGTGGGCAAATCCACCCTGTTTAACAAGCTGGTGGGGCGCAGGGTGTCAATTGTAGAGGATACGCCGGGCGTGACCCGAGACAGAATCTTCAGCGACTGTGAATGGCGCAGCCGTCAGTTTCTGCTCATTGACACGGGCGGTATCGAGCCCGCGTCGGATGACATTATATTGTCACAGATGCGCAATCAGGCACAGCTCGCCATTGACGCGGCGGACGTCATCATTATGGTGGTGGATATGCGCGCGGGTGTGGTCGCGACCGACAGGGAAGTGGCGGCGATGCTGCAAAAGAGCGGCAGCCCCATTGTGCTGTGCGTCAACAAGTGCGACACGGTGGGCGTGATGCCGCCGGAATTTTATGAATTTTACAATCTTGGATTGGGTGAGCCTTACCCTGTATCGGCCGTTCACGGACACGGCACGGGCGATCTGCTCGACGCGGTGTTTGAGTATTTCCCTGAGGAAAGCGCCGAAGAGGATGATGACGAATATATCAAAGTCGCCATCATCGGCAAACCCAATGCGGGTAAATCCTCGCTGGTTAACCGAGTGGCCGGGGAAACCCGCGTAATTGTATCGGATATCGCGGGAACTACCCGTGACGCGATTGATACGGCAGTGGAAAATGATAAGGGGCGCTTTCTCTTTATCGACACGGCAGGCATCCGCCGCAAGAGTCGCATCAAGGATAATGTGGAAAAGTACAGTATTATCCGCGCGGAGGCGGCGGTGGATCGCGCCGATGTGTGCCTCATCATGATCGACGCGACGGAGGGCTTTACCGAGCAGGATTCCAAGGTGGCGGGCATCGCCCACGAAAAGGGGAAGGCGTGCATCATTGCGGTCAATAAGTGGGATGCGATCGAGAAAGACGGCGGCACCATGAATACCTTCCGCAAGAAGCTCGAAAACGATTTTTCGTTTATGTCCTACGCGCCTATCATCTTTATCTCCGCTAAGACAGGGCAGCGTGTTGACCGACTGTTTGAACTGATTGTTTATGTCTCTAATCAGAATGCCACCCGTATTTCGACAGGTATGCTCAATGACGTTTTAGCAGACGCGACGGCGAGAGTGCAGCCGCCCTCGGATAAGGGCAAGCGGCTGAAAATCTACTACATGACCCAGCCCTCTACCAAGCCGCCGACTTTCGTTTGCTTTGTCAACAACGCCGACCTGTTCCATTTTTCCTACCAGCGTTATCTCGAAAACAAGATTCGTGAGACATTCGGTCTGGAGGGGACGCCCGTACGATTTGTGATACGGGAACGCGGCGAAAAAAGAAAAAAATAAAATGCGGGGGGAATTTGAAATGATTAACCTGATTACCACCTACGGACTGCCGACATTGATTTCAGCAGTTATCGCCTATCTGCTCGGCAGCATCAGCTTCGCCATACCCGTCACCAAAATGTTCATCGGTGAGGATATCCGCAGCATGGGCAGTGGCAACGCAGGCTTTACCAATGTGCTGCGCTGTGTAGGCAAGCCGGCGGCGATCATCACCTTTATCGGAGATTTTGCCAAGGGGATCGGTTCGGTCTTTATCGGCGAGCTGGTGTTTCAACTGATGTGTGCCGAGGTGGCCAATATCGGTGAAACGGCCAAGGTGGGCGCCGCCGTAGCGGGACTTTTTGCGCTGCTGGGGCATCTGTTCCCGTTGTATTTCGGCTTTAAGGGCGGCAAGGGCGTGCTCATCAGCGCGGGTATCATCTGCGCGCTCGATTGGCGCAGCTTTCTGGCGTTGCTTATCATTTTCCTGATTATGTTTGCGTTTACCCAGACGGTTTCTAAGTGCTCGCTGACCGTGGCGGTGTGCTATCCCATTGTCACGCTGCTTCTCAACCTTTTGGTGTACAAATCCGACGCATGGCTTGCCATGACGCTCATTGCAGTGTGTTTTGCGGTGGTGGTCATTTATATGCACCGTTCCAATATCAAACGCATTTTAGGCGGCACGGAGCCGAAAACCACCGTCAAAAAAAGTCAGTCCGAGGATACGGCGACGGCTGCTGAGGAAGATGCTTCCGGGGAAAAAGTTTTCGAAGAAAATATTCCGGAAAAACTGTCTGCCGAATCGTCGGATGACAATACACAGGAATAAGGAGCTGAGTTCCATGAAGAAAATTGTAGTAATGGGCTCCGGCGGATGGGGCACCGCTATGGCGATGTCCGCTGTGTCCACCGGCAATGACGTGACTGTCTGGTCGGCGTTTCCCGAGGAAATCCAGCGCATTGTGGATACGGGAGAAAATCCTCTGCTGCCCGTCGGCATCAAAATGCCCCCTGCGCTGAAATTCACTTCGGATATCAGTGTGGTGAAAGAGGCGGAGATCATCATTACCGCTGTGCCGTCCTTTGCGGTCGGCAGTGTGGCGCGGCAGATTGCGGAAGTGGGCATTCCCGCTTCCACAGTGATGGTGAACATCAGCAAGGGCTTTGATCCGGCGACCTGTAATCGCCTGTCGCTCTCCATTCAGGACGCGCTGCCCGACAACAGGGTGGCGGTGTTGTCAGGTCCCTCGCACGCCGAGGAAGTGGCGCGCGGAATTCCTACGGCGCTGGTGGTGGCCGCATCCGATAAAGAAACGGCTTTTATGTTGCAGGATTGTTTTTCGACCCCATGTTTGCGTGTCTACACCAACAAGGATGTGATCGGTGTGGAACTGGGCGGCGCGATCAAGAACGTCATCGCGCTGGCAGCGGGTATCACTGACGGTCTGAAGCTGGGAGACAACACCAAGGCGGCGCTCATGACGCGCGGTCTGAATGAAATCGGACGGCTCGGCAAGGCAATGGGCGGTAATGAAAAGACCTTCGCGGGTCTGACTGGCATTGGTGATCTGATCGTTACATGCACCAGTATGCACAGTCGCAACCGTCGTGCGGGTATTCTGATCGGAGAAGGTGTTCCCGTGGAGGAAGCCATACGGCGGGTCGGCACGGTGGAAGGCTATCACGCCGCCAAGCTGGCCCACGAGCTGAAAAGCCGTTACGATGTAGAAATGCCGATTATGGACGCGTGCTATAAGGTTTGCTATGAGGGCGGCAACCCTCTTGAAGAAGTGGGCACCCTGATGACCCGCCCCACCCGCCACGAAGACGATGATACGTGGTTGGATTGATTGCTATCGGAGAAATACTTTATCTGCGGTCTGACCTGACGGCGCATCTCGGCACTGCGTGACAGGCCGCACGGATTGTTGATGATTGAGGAGTGACAACCGTGGATTATAAGGCGTTGGTGATGGATATTGACGGCACGCTGTACAATTCCAAGAAAAAAATTACCGCTGCTACCCGCCAGGCGATTTTTAAGGCGAGAGAGGCGGGAAAGATCATTGTCATTGCTTCGGGAAGACCCTTGCCGGGTATTCGTGACGTGTGCGAAACGCTGTGCTTTACAGAGAAGGGCGGCTATGTGATGGGCTACAACGGTGGAAGAATCGTCAATGCGCAGACGGGAGAAACCATCAGCGAGATTACTCTGCCGCAGGACATTGTGCCGCGCATTGCGGCGCTGGCCGCGGCATACGGCGTTCCCGTGGTGGGGCATGATCCGGATATACTGGTGACGGAGTCACCGGAGGACGAAATCATTCAGTATGAGGCGCGTCTGAATCATATGCCTGTGGCGAAGATACCGTCGCTGGCGGACTATCACGCGCACAGCCTGTACAAGTGCATCATAACGGGTAGCGCGGAAAAACTGGCGGAGTTGGAGCAGATTGCCGCGAAAGAATTTGAGGGGCAGCTCAGCGTCTACCGTTCCGAGCCTTATTTTCTGGAGATACTGCCGCTGGGCATCAACAAGGCAAGCGCCATTGACGTACTGGCAAGTCACCTGCACATGACCAAGGATGATTTTATCGCCTGCGGCGACGGATTCAACGATCTTACGATGATCCGGCACGCGGGACTCGGCGTGGCCATGGCGAACGCACAGCAAATCGTGAGGGAATCTGCGGATTATGTGACCGATTCGTGTGACGAAGACGGTCTGGTTCCTGTTATCGAGAAGTTTTTAATTGCATAAGATTCAACAAAAGCAGTTTTAACATCCGTTAAGACTGCTTTTGTTGAATCTTATAGCAATCCAAACAAACAAAAAGACAAGTTCGGCGCGCTGGTCCTAGGTGGGCGCCAGCCCACCGTCGTCCTCCGCCTTGCCCTGCACTCACCATCATCGCCTCCTTTTGTCTCCCTGATTATTTGGATTGCTATAATAATTTTTTTGTTGCAATTACGTTGTGAATGGTGTATTATTAATTTATATATTTAATGAATTTACCTTGAATCGTCTGGGCTGATAACGTGCGGAGGTGAGGCTGTTTGGAAATGAAGGATGCGATTGTGGCGCGGCGTTCGGTGCGCACCTACACGGGCGAACCGCTGCGGGAGTCGGTGTTTGACGAACTGGCGGCATATATCGCGGACATCCGGCTGCTGCATGACAACATTCCTGTGGATATCGAGCTTTGTGACAGTGATGAATTCCACAAAAAATTTGGTCGCTCCGTGATCTACCGCGGAACGGATTTTGTGGTGCTGCGTTCAGCGCGCAACATAGAGGGATTTTTGCCCAATGTCGGTTTTATCGGAGAGCAGATGATCCTTTGGCTGACCCACAAGGGAATCGGAAGCTGCTGGGCGGGTATGGCAAAGCAGCGGGAGCGCCCCGCGAGAGGCGAGCTGCCCTACATTATCGCCATCGAATTCGGTCGTGCGGATAACGCCCCCTTCCGCCGGTTGCCGGAGGAATCGCCCCGCAAAAAGCTGCACGAGGTGATTCTCAACGAGATCAGCCGTCCGGCGTTTCTGCCGGTTCTGGATGCGGGCCGTCTGGCTCCTTCGGCGGTCAATTTGCAGCCGGTGCGGTATATGACACGGGATGACGATATCTATATCCTGCGCAGGCGGCCGCCTGTTAAATATCGTGCGATGGACGAAATGCAGCAGATCGACGTGGGGGCGGCGCTCGCCAATATGACGGTGATGTGCGGCGGCGCCTGTACCTTTGAGCGGCAGAGCGAACCGCCGGATGTGCCGGAGGGGTATATTTACGAATATACCATGCGGCTGACAGATTAGCTTCATATTGCTTTTGCATTATTGATAGATTTTCATTTCATTTTTGGTTTACCCGGGAGGTACTTTACTATGGCAAAACGCAGAGTGGGAATTCTGACAAGCGGCGGCGACTGCCCCGGACTCAACGCGGCCATCCGCGGCGTGGCTTACGCGTCTTTCAATTTGATGGACGTGGAGTTTGTCGGTATCAATGACGGTTACAAGGGCCTGATTGACGGCACCTATCAGGTGATGAAGCCTGACGATTTCACGGGGCTGCTCACACTGGGCGGGACGATTCTTGGTACCAGCCGTCAGCCCTACCGCAATATGCGCGTCATCGAGCAGGACAACATCGACAAGGTCGCAGCCATGAAGAAGAACTACAAGAACATGAAGCTCGACTGTCTCGTGACGCTGGGCGGCAACGGCACCCATAAGACCGCCAATCTGCTCAGTGAAGAGGGGCTGAATGTTATCGGTCTGCCCAAGACGATTGATAACGACATCTTCGGCACCGATGTGACCTTTGGCTTTCACAGCGCGGTGGACATCGCCACTGATGTGGTGGACAGAATCCACACGACAGCCAACAGCCACGGCAGAGTCATGGTTATCGAAATCATGGGCAATAAGGCGGGATGGCTGACGCTTTACGCAGGTATCGGCGGAGGCGCGGATGTGATTCTGCTGCCGGAGATTCCTTATGATATCGACAAGGTTATCGAGACGGTGGAAAAGCGCACCGAAAAAAAGAGAAAGTTCAGTATTATCTGTGTGGCTGAGGGCGCGATGGATCTGGAAGAATCGGTGATGAAGAAAAAGAAGCGCATGGAAAAGCGCGCCGCCGAGAATTACACCTCCGTCAGCTACCGCGTGGCAGACCAGATCCAGAAGGCAACCGGCATGGAAGCGCGCGTCGTTGTGCCGGGGCATTACCAGAGAGGCGGCTCACCGTCAGCATATGACCGAGTGCTGGCTACCCAGTTCGGCGCGTATGCCGCGCAGCTCATCAAGGATGAAAATTACGGCAACACCGTGGCGATGCTTGGTGGCAGTGTGGGACACAACGCTCTCATTGATGTGGCGGGCAAAACCAAGTTTGTCTCCGTCAACAGTGAGATGATCAGAACCGCCAAAATGACAGGCGCGTGCTTCGGCGACTGATTTTTCACGCGAAAATCACAAAAAAATCGTTATCTTAGCATTCCAAACAAAAATAAAATGCATAAAAACATTTATTTTTAAGAAAATTGCTAAAAATGCTTGCATTTTAGGATATTATTTGGTATGATATACACGTAATCACAAAGTTATTTGTTGAATTATGGGTTATTATTTCTTTTAGGAGCTGAGTCTTATGAGCAATGAAAAAAACATTTCGTCCGGCGGAAGTCTGGCACAGCACCTTTTTTATGAAGGTAAGAATGTCCGTGCTTACGAGTATTTAGGTGCTCACCGTCAGAGCGACGGCAAAGTCGTCTTCCGTACTTGGGCCCCCAATGCCAAGGCGATTTCCGTTGTGGGTGACTTTAACGACTGGAATCCGCAGGCCAATTATATGTACAAGTGCAACAGCGGCGGCGTCTGGGAATGCGCCATTGACGGTGTGGGTGATTTCTGCGTTTACAAATACTGTGTGGAGTCCAACTGGAATACCATGACGCAAAAGAGTGACCCATATGGCTATCACTTTGAAACCCGTCCTTCCAACGCGACGAGATTTTACGACATAGAGGGCTTCGAGTGGCACGATCAGGAGTGGCAGGCCAAGCAGTCTCCCAACAAGCTCGACAAGCCCATGAATATCTATGAGATGCACGCCGGCTCCTGGAGAACCTATCCTGACGGCAATCCCTTCGGTTATGTCAAGTTGGCCGAAGAATTGGTTCCTTACTTAAAGGAAATGAACTATACCCATGTCGAACTGATGCCGATGACCGAATATCCCTTTGACGGCTCGTGGGGCTATCAGGTTGCGGGTTACTATGCGCCTACCTCCCGTTACGGTGAGCCGAAAGATTTCATGCGCTTTGTGGATATCCTGCATGAAAACGGCATCGGCGTGATTATGGACTGGGTACCCGCCCACTTCCCGAAGGATGCGCACGGTCTGTATCTCTTCGACGGCACGCCGACCTATGAATATTCCGACTGGCGCAAGGGCGAACATAAGGAATGGGGTACCTGCGTGTTCGATTTCGGACGCAATGAGGTGCGTTCCTTCCTGATCTCCAACGCGCTGTTCTGGCTCGACAAATATCACATCGACGGTCTGCGCGTGGACGCGGTCGCCTCGATGCTCTATCTCGACTACAACCGCAGCAACGGCGAATGGATGCCCAACATCTACGGCGGACACGAAAACCTCGAAGCCGTCGAATTCCTCAAGATGCTCAACACGGTGGTCAAGGAGTATTATCCCAACGCCATGATGATCGCGGAGGAATCCACCGCATGGCCGCAGGTAACCGGCGATCCCGCAGATGGCGGCCTCGGCTTCACCTTCAAGTGGAATATGGGCTGGATGAACGATTCGCTGCGTTATTTCTCGATGGATCCGGTTTACCGTTCCTACGATCATAACCTGCTTACTTTCTCGCTGATGTATGCTTTCTCCGAGCATTTCGTCCTCGCGCTGTCCCACGACGAAGTGGTGTACGGCAAGGCGTCCATGCTCCAGAAGATGCCCGGCGACTACGATATGAAATTTGCCGGACTGCGTGCGTTCATGTCCTATGTCATGGCGCATCCCGGCAAGAAGCTCAGCTTCATGGGCGCGGAGTTCGGTCAGTTTGACGAGTGGAATTACCAGAAGCAGCTCGACTGGAATCTGCTCGAATATCCGATGCACCACAAGCTCAAGGACTTCAACAGACAGCTCAACAAGTTCTACCTCGATCACCCCGAATTCTGGGAAGTGGACGATTCCTGGCACGGCTTCCAGTGGATTGTGCTGGATGACTATCAGCAGAGCGTCATCAGCTTCCGCAGAATCGACAAGCTTGGCAACGAGATCATCGTGATCTGCAACTTCTGCCCGGTGAGACGCGAAGGCTACCGCATCGGTGTGCCGACCCACGGTCGCTACACCCAGATCTTCTCCTCCGACGCGATGGAATTCGGCGGCACCGGCGAGGACAACGGCACCGTGACCAGCACGGAGGAAATTCCGCTGCATGATCTCGATCAGTCCATCGCCATCAATCTGCCCGCACTGTCGGTGCAGTATTATCAGCTCACCGCCAAGCTGCCCAAGACCAAGAAGACCGTCAAGGAGGGTTCCGAAGGTTCCGCTGTTCCGATAGAGGACGACGTGACCGAGGAAACCGAGGTCAAGCCCGCCAAGAAGCGCACGACCAAGGCAAAGAAGGCGGCGGAGACAGAGGAAACCGCCGAAGCGCCTGCGGCTGAGACGGCTGAAACGGATGAAACGAAGAAACCCGCCAAGACCACAAGAAAGCGCACGACCAAGAAGGCGGCGGAGACAGAAGAAGTGACCGAAACGCCCGCAGCGGAAGCGGCTGAACCCGCTGAACCCGCCGAAACGACCAGGAAGCGGGGCGGCAGAACCAAGAAGACCGCCGAACCCGCAGCGGAAGCGGCTGAACCCGCCGAAACGACCAGGAAGCGGGGCGGCAGAGCCAAGAAGACCGCCGAACCCGCAGCGGAAGCCGCCGAGCCCCCCGTGGAGGAGACGGATGAGGCGAAGAAACCCGCCAAGACCACGAGAAAGCGTGCGACCAAGGCAAAGAAGGCGGCGGTGACAGAGGCAGCGCCCGAAGCGCCCGTGGAAATAACCGAGACACCCGCGGAACCGATCGAAGAAACGACGCCCGCCGAGGAATAATGGCAAAGCTGCGGGCATATGCTGAGATGACAAGCCTTTGACCGAAACAGCAAATCATTGTCCACTGCGAAACGGATGGCAGATGAGACTGCTTTCCATCGAAAGCGATGTCACCACAGGAGCATCAGAGGAGCAGGGAAATCTGTATCCCTTATCGGAGGGGTTCTCTGATGCCCCTGTGGTGCGCTGAAATCATTCATCGGACAAGCAAACGCAAGGAGGAATAAACAAGATGTATCCAAAGCAAGAATGTATTGCCATGCTGCTTGCGGGCGGACAGGGAAGCAGACTCTACGCGCTGACCAAGAAAATCGCCAAGCCTGCGGTGCCGTTTGGCGGCAAATACAGAATTATTGACTATCCGCTGTCCAACTGCGTGAATTCCGGCATTGACACCGTCGGCGTTCTGACGCAGTACCAGCCGCTGGTGCTCAACGACTACCTCGGCAACGGACAGCCCTGGGATCTCGATACCATGTACGGCGGCGTTCACGCGCTGCCCCCCTATCAGGGAACCCACGGCGCGGACTGGTACAAGGGTACCGCCAACGCCATTTATCAGAATATTCCGTTCATCGAGAGATACAACCCCGATTATGTGGTGATTCTTTCGGGCGACCATATCTACAAAATGGACTACTCCGAAATGCTGGCCTATCATAAGGCACACAAGGCTGCCTGCACCATTGCCGCCTATCAGGTGCCGATGGAGGAAGCCTCCCGTTTCGGCATCCTCAACTGTAATGAGGACGGTACCATCTACGAATTCGACGAAAAGCCGAAGGTGCCTAAGAGCAACAACGCGTCCATGGGTATCTATGTCTTCAGTTGGGATAAGCTGCGCAAGTACCTCGAGATGGACGAAGCCAACCCCGACAGCAGCAACGATTTCGGCAAGGACGTGCTTCCCGCTATGCTCAATGCCGGTGAGAAGATGGTCGCGTGGAAGTTTGAAGGCTACTGGAAGGACGTGGGAACCATCGACTCTCTCTGGGAAGCCAACATGGATTTGCTCGACCCCAAGGATCCGCTGAATATGTCCGATCCTTCCTGGAGAATCTATACCCGCAACCCGGTTATGCCGCCTCACTTCATCGGCAGAAACGCGGATTGTCAGAATTCCCTCATTACCGAGGGCTGCGTCGTCAACGGCAAGCTGGAATTTTCCATTCTGTTTGAGGGCGTTCAGGTGGAGACCGGCGCACAGGTCACGGAATCCATCATTATGCCCGGCGCAAAGATCATGGAAGGCGCTGTGGTGCAGTACGCTATTGTAGCAGAAGACGCGATCATCGGCCCCGGCGCTGTGGTCGGCGAGCGTCCTGAAAATGTGGAAAACAAAGACGATTGGGGCATTGCGGTCATCGGCGGCGGCGTCAAGGTCGGCGCGGGTGCTGTGGTTAAGGCCAAAGCCATGGTTGAAGAAGATGTTCCGGAGGTGACAAAGTAATGAGAGGAAACAATGTTGTCGGTATTATCTTTTCCAATATGCATGATGATTCACTGAGCCGCGTGACCAATATCAGAACTTTTGGTTCGGTGCCGTTCGGCGGCAGATACCGCACGATCGACTTCCCGCTGTCCAACATGGTTAATTCGGGCGTCAACAAGGTCGGCGTGATTACCAAGAGCAACTACCAGTCGCTGATGGATCACCTCGGTTCCGGTAAGGCGTGGGATTTGTCGAGAAAGAGAGAGGGCTTGTTTATCCTGCCTCCTTTCGGCAACGGCAACCAGATGTATAACAACCGTATCGAAGCCCTCGACGGTATTTCCAATTTCCTGGAAAACTGCCAGGAGGAATACGTCATTCTGTCGGACTGCGACATGATCTGCAATCTCGATTATAAAAAGGTGCTGGACGCGCATCTTGATACCAACGCGGACATCACCATCGTTTACAAGCACAGCATGATTCCTGCCGACCTGACGGAATCGGTGGTGCTTGAGCTGAACGGACAGGACAAGGTGACGGATATCGTGGCGGGCGTCAAGCCGAGCGAAAAGTGCAGTTGGAGCATGGGCATTTATGTCATGAAGAAGAGCTTCCTGCAAAAGGTCATCAGTGAGGCGGTCAGCAGAAACCGCAACAATTTTGTGCGGGATATTTTGCAGCGCGGCGTACTGGAAAACAAGATCTACGGCTATAAGTTTGAAGGATATGTGGGCGCGCTTGATTCTATGCAGTCTTATTTTAAGGTCAATATGGATCTGATGAATCTTGATGTTCTCAAAGACCTCTTCAATCCCATGCGTCCCATCTACACCAAGGTCAGAGACGAAATGCCCGCCAAGTACGGTCTGGGATCAGTGGTTAAGAATTCCATCATTGCCGACGGCTGTGTGATCGAAGGCGAAGTGGAAAACTGCGTGCTGTTTCGCGGCGTTCATGTCGGCAAGGGCGCAAAGCTCTCCAACTGCATTATCATGCAGGATACCGTTATCGGTGACAACACGGTGCTCAACTATCTGGTGAGCGACAAGGATGTTGTGTTCAATGACGGCAAGGTCATGATTGGAACAGAATCCTATCCCGTGTATGTGGCGAAGGGCAGTGAGGTATAATCTTTGCCAACAACTCAGAAGGACGGTATTGATAATATGAAAGTTTTGTATGTTACAAGCGAGGCAGTTCCCTTTGCGTCGTCAGGGCAGCTAGCCGAAGTTTCCGCGAGTCTCCCTTACGCGCTGCGTCAGCGACTGGTTACTTGCCGCGTAGTCATGCCTCTCTATGAGGCGATTCCCCAGGAATTGCGGGACAATATGAGGTTTATCATCAGTCTTTCCGTGCCGGTGGCGTGGAGACGGCAATACTGCGGCGTTTTTGAATGCCGTTACAGAGGCATTACCTATTACTTCATCGACAACCAGTATTATTTCAAGCGCAAGGGCTTTTACGGTCACTACGATGATGCCGAGAGATTTGCGTTCTTCTCGCGTGCCGTCCTTGAAATGCTTCCGTATATTGATTATAAACCCGACATCGTTCATGCCAATGACTGGCAGACGGCGCTGGTGCCTGTCTATCATGATCTCTTTTATTCCAAGATGGAGTGGTATTACGGAATCAAGACGGTTTTCACGATTCACAATATGCATTACCAGGGCAAATACGGTATGGAGCTGGTTGAGGAAGTGCTGGGTATTCCCGCCGAGAGCCGTGGTTTGGTGGAGTTTGACGGATGCATCAATCTGGTGAAGGGCGCGATCGAAACCGCGCATAAGGTCATCACTACCAGTCCGACCTACGCACAGGAATTGCGTGATCCGTGGTTTGCCTGCGGTCTGGATTCCATTATCCGCGACCGTTTCTGGAAGGTGCAGGGGATTCTCAACGGCTTGGATGTCGCAAGCTATAATCCCGAGACCGACTCCATGCTTTATGCGCAGTACGGCGACGATTCGTTTATCAACGGCAAGGCGATCAATAAGCGCGAGTTGCAAAGACGGTTGTATCTGCCGGAACGGAGCGACGTACCTATGATTGGCATGGTTACAAGCATGGTACCTGCCAAAGGTGTGGATATTCTGCGCGATATTCTGGAGCAGCTTCTTCAGAACTGCGATGTGCAGTTTGTCATTCTTGGTTCAGGCGATTGGGAATATGAGGAATATTTCAAGGAGATGCAGGAGCGTTACAGAGACAAATGCGTTGCCTGCTTCGGGTTTATTCCCGAACTGTCCCGTAAAATCTACGCCGCCAGCGATATCTTCTTGGTTCCCTCCCGAAGCGAACCGGGCGGAAATGCACAGCTTGTTGCGCTGCGTTACGGCGCGGTGCCGATTGTGCGTGAAACCGGCGCGCTGCGTGACACAGTATTTGACAGCGCGGACGGCTACGGCAACGGCTTTGTTTTCCAGGCCTACAACGGTGGCGATCTGCTTAACGCTATTTACCGCGCACTGGGCGGATATGCCAACCGCGACGGCTGGCGTATTCTCGTCAAGCGCGATATGAATTGCGACAACTCGTGGAACAAGAGCGCCAAGCAATACCTCAATGTGTATAAGGAACTGCTGGCGGAGCAATAAGATAAATTGAAAACAGCCATGTGGTGAATGATAACCGCATGGCTGTTTTTTGAATGGGGAATGAAAACAGCAGACAGCCGAAAACGGCCAGCCTGCTGTAGATTATTTGGCAGAGGAAAAATCCATTGCCTTTTCGGCGCTGCGAATCAGATTCATGAGGGAGGAAGCAAAAAGGGGATAAGTGCTGTTCAGTGCCTCAAAGGAGATACGCAGGGCCTCTTTATTTTCGAGCGGCGTCATACCTTCAACAGGTTTTCCGCTAGTAATGGATCGAATGTTGGCTTCGATGATATTGAGGGACGCGTCGGAAAAGCCCTGGCAGCAGTTTTCCGAGACGGAGAAGAAACTCGCAGTATTTTCCGCATTGGCCGCATAAAGCAGACGGAACATTTTGTAAACCGAAATCATCTGATAAAGGGAAACCTGATGGGTCAAATCCTGACAATCGACCTTTTGCAGCAGATCAAAAATGATGTTGAGTGAATTGGCAATCAGCTTTTTGTTGAGAATAGGGAGGGTGGAACCTTTCATCAGATTGTCGGTGGCATCGTCCGGTTCAGGGATATCGTTGACTGTGAGTCGCGCACCGTTTCTGTCGGAAGTCCTGCCGAGAAGATAATCGCAGGAAACACCGTAAAAATCTGCGATTTTAATCAAAAAGTCCAATCCGCATTCTCTGGCTCCCCGCTCATAATGCGAGAGCAGCGCCTGCGAAATATCCAAAGCGTCTGCCGCGTTTTTTTGTGTCAGTCCGCGTTCCGTGCGGAGTAACGTAATAATGCGCGGAAAGCTGTCATTCACTGTAAAATTCACCTCGATATGGTTGAATATCTATAAGAAACACTTGATAATATTCAATGGAAAAGTTATAATAGAAACAACGGAAAGAGTTGGGAGTATTTTCACCCGAATAACATTTATAATAGCATAAACTCGTTGTCATTTCAAGTGTTATTGATAACAATTTGTCATTTGGAGGCAGTTTTATGAAAACTTACCAAATTCACTTAATCAGACATGGTATTACTGACGGAAATTTGCATGGACAATATATCGGTAGCAAAGACATTCCGCTCAATGACTACGGCATAGAGCGTATTCGGTTTTTGGATGCAAACTATGTATATCCGGGTGCGGCCGCGTATTTTACCAGCCCTATGCGGCGCTGTACCCAAACGCTGTCATTGATCTACCCCAATGCAAAGCCCATCGAGATCGACGCCTTCCGCGAATGTGATTTCGGGGAATTTGAAGGGCTGACGGCGGATGATTTAAAGGACAGCAAGGAATTTGCGGGTTGGCTTGCTTCCAATGGCACGGCAGCGCCTCCCAGCGGTGAATCCGGTGTGGATTTCGGGAGGCGCGTTTGTCAGGCTTTTGAGCGTATCGTAGAAGCGCTGATGAAAACCGGCATCCCCTCGGCGGTCGTTGTAGCGCACGGCGGTACCATCATGACGATACTGGCGCAGTACGGACTGCCTGAAGCCGGTATGTCGGAATGGGGAATGGACCCCGGCTGCGGCTATTCGGTTCGGGTTCATCCCCAGCTCTGGACATCCGCACGCAAGGTGGAGGTGTATCAGACGCTTCCGCTGCCCAAGGAAGAGGACGACGAGGCAGGCGATGATTTCCGCGAGGCAGAATATATGGTGCTGGATGCGGAGAGCAGCGAAGATTCCGACGAGCCTTTGAAGGATATGTAATAAAAAGACCCGGTGCAATGGGATAATCCCTGCACCGAGTCAGTGCCGTCCAACAAAAGAACGGATAGTATTACGCGAGGTACTTCGCAATTTTGCCGAGATAGGCAGCCGCCTGTTCTTCGGTGGCGTGGATGCCGAGAGTTACTTCACTGCCGAGATCCAGACCAAAAACAGACAGAATCGACTTCGCGTCCGCGACATAGCGGCCTGCGATGAGGTCGATATCAAAAGGCTGGGTCATCGTGAGGTTGACAAAATCCTTGATTTCATTGACAGATGTGAATTTAATGCTTTTTTTAATCATACTGTATTTCCCCTTCCAAAAAACAAAAAAGCAAAACATAATCTATGTCACCGACATATTCTATGTCAAAGCCAAGGGGAGATCGCAGGGACTGAGTGGTGAAATCCCGCTTTTGCGCGATTCCCCTTGAACTGTGACCATTATAGAACCTTGTTAATCTTTTGTCAATGTGCAAATTTGCAAACATACTGTCAACATTTTTTGGGATTCTATGGAAAATAGGGGAAAACGAGCGATTTCGACACGATTCGACGTTAGCTGTTATCCGTTAGAAGCTAACGGCTGCTATAAAAATACGTAGGAGGTATATACTTGCGTGTAAAAGAATTATTGAGGCAATATGATTTTCACGACAGCTTGGTAAAAAGTGTGCGTGAACAAGACGGAGACGTTACGCTGTGCATTGATCTGTGCGCGTGGCGACAGACGGATTATCGTGAAGGTGATGACGAATCAAAAGATATAACGCTTCTGTTACAGGATTGCGACGATTTGAAATCCGAGGTCGTGAAGGACGGACAGATTATTTCCTTTAAAAGCCGTGACAGAGAAGACGGGGCGGGGGAATTCGTGGAATTGTTCATAGACGGCGGCGATGATGTGAAAGCAATTACGTTCCATACGCGGAACGTGGACATAATACTGTAAAACAGGAGGAATGCGGAATGGAAAGACGGGACAAAATCAATTATTACCTTGACTTGGCGGAAATGGTGTCGCAGCGCGGCACCTGCCTGCGGCGGCGGTTCGGCGCGGTGATCGTCAAAAACGACGAGGTGATTTCCACGGGGTATGTCGGTGCGCCGCGCGGACGGAAAAACTGTACCGATATGGGGCGGTGCATCCGCGAGGAATTGCAGATTCCCCGCGGCGAGCGGTACGAGCTGTGCCGCAGCGTTCACGCGGAGCAGAATGCCATCATCAGCGCGTCCCGCAATGAGATGATCGGCAGCTCGCTCTTTCTGGTGGGAGTGGACGCGGTGACGGGTGCGTATGTGGAGAACGCCAATTGCTGCTCCATGTGCAAGCGCATGATCATCAATGCGGGCATAGAGCGGGTGTACATCCGCGACAGCAAGGACGCGTTCCGCGTGGTGGAGGTGCAGAGCTGGATTGACAATGACGAATCCGCCGCGGGTATTTTAGGTTATTGAGGGAGCGGTTAGTGGAGAGTGAAGGTAAAAAACGACAAATATTTGTAAATGCCTATTGACAAAACGCGATAGCAGTATTATAATGGTAACAAGCTGAATGTCAAATGTCTGTATTTCGAGTTCATATGAACCGATAATAAATTGGTTGTCGGAACGATGGATGAAAAAAAGGCAAAACGCATTTCAGATATAAGTATCATCAGGAGGTATTATCAGATGAAAAAACTCGGTTTGACAGATGCTGAAGTTGCCGCATCCAAAGAAAAATACGGCGACAACAGCATGACCGAACAAAAGGGCGAAACATTCTGGCAAAAGCTGTGGGGCAATTTTGGCGACCCCATGATCCGGATTCTCTGCTTTGCCCTGATCGTCAATGTGGTGCTGGCGATTCTCAATCCCGAAGAGGTGAAGTTTTATGAGCCGATCGGTATTGCCGCCGCCATATTGATCGCGACGCTCGTTTCCACCTATTCCGAGTACAACAACGAGAACGCGTTCCAGAAATTGCAGGAAGAGGCTTCCCGCATTATGTGCAAGGTCTACCGCAACGGCGAGATCGTCGAGGTGGCGATCAACGACTTGGTGGTGGGCGACTGCGTGCTGCTTCAGTCGGGTGATAAAATCCCCGCTGACGGTCTGATGATCGACGGCGATCTGAAAGTCGATCAGTCGGTGCTCAACGGCGAGAGCAAAGAGGCGCGCAAGGTTGCGGTTCCCGATGACTATGTGGAACCCGACGAGCCGATGGACTTTCTCAACGAGTACAAGGTATTCCGCGGCGCGGTGGTATGTTCTGGCAACGGCGTCATGGAAGTCACCGTCGTGGGTGACAATTCCGTCTACGGCAAGATTGCCAGCGAATTGCAGGCGGACGACGACAGACAGTCCCCCTTGCAGGTCAAGCTCTCCAAGTTAGCCGACGGCATCAGCAAATTCGGTTACATCGGCGGCGGACTCATTGCGGTGGCGTACCTGTTTCAGCGCTTCTTTGTGCAGAATCATTTCAACGGGGCGGAGATCACAGCGTACTTTTCCAATTACGGTAATGTCATTCATGACGCTGTCAACGCGCTGATGTTTGCTGTTATCATTATCGTTATGGCGGTTCCTGAGGGACTTCCTCTGATGGTGGCGCTGGTGTCTGCCATGAACATGGGTAAAATGCTCAAGGACAATGTTCTGGTGCGCAAGATCGTAGGTATCGAGACAGCGGGCAGCCTGAACATCCTGTTCAGCGACAAGACCGGTACCATCACCAAGGGCAAGCTGGAGGTCGTCACCTTTATCGACGGCAATCTGAAGGAGTACAAAGGCATCACCGAGATTCCCGGCGAATTGGGCAATCTCATTACCCTGAGCATCAAGAACAACACCGATTCCGTGATTTCCGGCGAGGGCGAACATCTGAAAATCGTGGGCGGCAACGCCACCGAACGTGCCGTGCTGGGCTTTGCGGTGGACACCGACAAGACTTTCAACGCGCCCAAGGTCAGTTCCATTCCTTTTAACAGCACCAACAAATATTCCGCGTCTACCGTCAAGGGCGATTACAATATCACCCTTATCAAAGGTGCTCCTGAGAAGATGCTGAAAAAGTGCAAATATTATTACGATCAGGACGGCAATAGAAAACCCCTGACCAACGCCGCTGAGATCGACGCGAAGATGGATGAGCTGGCGGTGCGTGCCATTCGTGTGCTGGCCTTTGCCACCTCCGAGAGCGTCATCAGCGACGGCAACCTGCCGGAAGATGCATGGACGCTGGTCGGTTTCGTCGGCATCCGTGACGAAGTGCGTCCCGAGTCCATCCAAGCCATTCGCGAAGTCAAGCGCGCGGGCGTCCAGGTGGTTATGATCACGGGCGACCGCAAGGAAACAGCCGTGGCTATTGCCAAGGACGCGGGCATTCTCAAAAAGGACACCGATCTGGTGTTTACGTCGGATGAACTCGCGGGTATGTCTGACAAGGAAATCCGCAAGGTGCTGCGCAAGATTCGCGTGATTGCGCGCGCGCTTCCCTCCGACAAGAGCCGTCTCGTGCGCATTGCGCAGGAAAGAAACCTCGTGGTCGGCATGACGGGTGACGGCGTGAACGACTCCCCCGCGCTCAAAAAGGCGGACGTCGGATTCGCTATGGGCGGCGGTACGGAAGTCGCCAAGGAAGCGGGTGATATCGTTATCCTCGACGACAACTTCCTCTCCATCGACAAGGCGATTCTCTACGGACGCACGATTTTCAACAGCATCCGCAAATTCATTGTCTTCCAGCTCACCATCAATATCTCCGCGGTGCTGATTTCCTTTATCTGCCCGCTGCTGCAAATGGATAATCCGCTTTCGGTCACCCAGATTTTGTGGGTCAACCTCGTCATGGATACGCTGGCGGCGCTGGCGTTTGGAGGCGAACCCGCTCTGAAACGCTTTATGCGTGAAAAGCCCAAAAAGCGTGACGAAAGCATCATCAGCGATTCCATGTGGTCGTCCATTCTGGTGGGCGCGGCTTACACCGTCATCGTGAGCCTTGTGTTCCTTCTGATCGGCAGCAATTGGTTCTTTGAATGGCATGCCATGCCGACGGGATTGTCGAAATATCATCTGACGGGCTATTTTTCTTTCTTCATTTTCACGGCGGTGTTCAACGCCTTTAATGCCCGCACGGATGAAATCAACCTATTTGACAGTATTACCCGCAACAAGAACTTCCTGAAAATCATGCTGCTGATCTCCACTATTCAGGTGTTGCTCACCTATTTTGGCGGGGAAGTATTCCAGTGCTATGGGCTGTCTTTTGAGCAGTGGTGTGTGGTGCTTCTGCTGGCGTTCGCCATTATTCCGGTGGATATCATTAGAAAGTGCCTTGTCAAGATGCTGGCAGGCAGCAAAAAAGCATAATTATTTCGTGTGTCTGATGTCTGAAACACGAACCGTTTCCGGATGATAAATGTAATACTAAATGACAATCAAAAGTAGACATTTAGTAGAAAAAACAACACACGCAAAAATGACCAATTGCGTGTGTTGTTTTTGTGTATCATATGCAAAATTTATGCAAATTTTGCATATGTGGTAGGGAAAATGACTTGACACCATCATGAGAATTATGGTATAATTATAAAAATACAAATATATGGTCAGGAATGATTTGTATAATGTGCTTATTATGAGAAAGGATGATGCGTAATGGAAAAGAAGGCTTTGGAGAAACTGGCGGAAAAGGATATCTTGGATATAGCCTCCGCCCTGACGCTTCATTCTTACTCGATCCATCGACTGGGAATGCAGAATTTGTTTCAGAAGATGGCAGCGAAGGATTATGTTACCTTGTCCCGTCTGGTGCATGCCATGAAAGAGAGAAAATGCGACAAACTTTACCTGTCACAGATTGCAACGGAATTAGGCCTTCCGATCGGGCGCGTGTCGCGTACGGTGCGTCTGCTCAAAGAGCGGGGACTGGTGCTATGGACGCACGACGGGTCAGGCAGCGACGGCACCTACATTCAGGTTACTGATAGCGGGCTGGCATTGCTGAAAGAACAGCAGGAAGCGCTGGCTAGATTTTATGCCGATGTGATCGAGCGCTTTGGCAAAGAACGCTTTATGCACCTGCTGGAGGAACTCGACGAATTGGAAAAGACAATGAACGGACAGACTGAGAGGAGAGCGATGAATGAATTGAATAATAAAGAACTCAGCGCCTATACAGAAAGCAAAAAGGAAATGTGTATCGCCAACGATACCATTTCGGATGTGTTGTTTAAGGAATACGGCGTCAACCGAGGGCTGCGCGACCAGAACGGCAAAGGTGTGCTGGCGGGTCTGACGCGTATTTCCGAGATTGTGTCGTTTAAGAATAATGTACCCTGCGACGGCGAGTTGTGGTACCGCGGCTATACGGTCAACACGCTGATCAACGCCTTGGGGGAGGACGAATTCGGCTTTGAAAGGACCGCCTATCTGCTTCTCTTCGGCGAGCAGCCGAACAAGGCGGAAGAAGAGGAATTTTGTCGTATTTTAGGCAAATGTAAGAAGCTACCGGTCAATTTTACCCGCAATGTCATCATGGAGGCGCCAACCAAGGATATCATGAACTCCATGACAAAGAGCATTCTCACGCTCGCTTCCTATGACAAAGAGGTCAACGCCGGGACGCTCGAAAGCTGCATCCGTCAGTGCATGGAGCTGATCGCGGTTTTTCCGATGCTGGCGGTCTACGGCTATCACGCCTATAACCACTACGTGAACGATGCGAGCATGTACATCCACCGCCCCAAGCCGGAGCTTTCCACGGCGGAAAATATTCTGCGCATGCTGCGTCCCAAT
Source organism: uncultured Ruminococcus sp. (assembly GCA_902802795.1). Classification (GTDB taxonomy): domain Bacteria; phylum Bacillota; class Clostridia; order Oscillospirales; family Acutalibacteraceae; genus RUG762. Next base: position 36,093 of record CADCNI010000015.1, on the reverse strand, counting down.
CAGATGTACACCCCCCTCGAAGCGCGTGTGCTGGATATTGTGCTGATGCTGCACATGGAGCACGGCGGCGGCAATAATTCTACCTTTACCACCCGTGTGGTCACATCGTCGGGGTCGGATACCTATTCTTCCATTGCGGCGGCGATGTCCTCGCTCAAAGGACCCAAGCACGGCGGCGCGAACATCAAGGTGATGGAAATGATGGAGGATATCCGCGCCCATGTTTCTGACAAGACCGACAGGGAAGAGGTGCGCGCCTATCTCGCCAAAATATTGGACGGCGAGGCGTTTGACGGCAAGGGGCTGATTTACGGCATGGGTCACGCGGTCTACTCGGTGTCCGACCCGAGAGAGCGCATTCTCAAATCCTATGTGGAGCAGCTCGCGAGCGCCAAGCATGAGGAAGCCAACATCACGCTTTACAATATCATCGAGGAGGAAGCGCCCAAGCTGATTGCCGAAAAGCGCCACATCTATAAGGGCGTGAGTCCGAATGTGGACTTCTACAGCGGCTTTGTCTATGAAATGCTGGGCATCCCTGTGGAACTGTACACGCCACTGTTCGCCATCGCCCGCATTGTCGGATGGAGCGCCCACCGCATTGAGGAAATAATCGGTATGAACAAAATTATCCGTCCCGCCTACATGAGCGTGATGGACGAGTTGGAATAATGGAATGATTTACAAATCAGAAATGCAAAAACGGGAGGCGGCGCGCTGGGTCTGCCTTCCGTTTTTTAACAATATTCACAAAGCCGGAATTAATTGGTGATTGTTTGTTAATTTTTATGTGATAGAATAATTAAAATAGGTAAGAAAGGATTGATTTGGATGGCTGTTAATCTGCAAAAAGGACAAAAGGTGAATTTGTCGTCCATGAGCAACAGGGTCAGCGGCGTCATTATCGGCCTCGGCTGGGATAGTGCGCAAGCGGGCAGTGCCAGCGTGGATTGCGACGCGTCCGCGATTCTCTGTGGCATGGACGGCAAGGCGAAAGATGTGATTTATTTTGGGAAAATGCGCAGTGAAAATGAAGCGGTGGTCTATACCGGCGACAGTCAGACCGGTGAGGGCAACGGCGACAACGAGCGGATTTATGTCAATTTCACCAAGCTGCCCGCTAATATCGGCAAAATCGTGATTGCCGCCAATATTTACGACGCGAAGGCGAAGCGCCAGCATTTCGGCATGATCAACAACGCCTTTGTACGCGTAGTCAACTGGAAAACCTCGCAGGAAATCTGCCGCTTCAACCTGACCGACAATTACAGCGGCATGACGGGCATCATCGCCGCCGAAATCTTCCGCAGCGCGAGCGGCTGGGATTTTGCGCCCGACGGCAGAGCCGTGCAGGAGGCGAGCCGTCTGCACTCGATCGTGAAGCTGTTTGAGTGACGTTTTTTCAGGAGGGCAGAACAGATATGAAAAAACGGGAAAAATCCCTCTATGCATACATCGCGGAGCATGTGACGGACGGCGCGTTGCCGGAGGATTTCTCTTTGCCCGACAGCAATGAAGGGGAGGGATTGCGATTTGCCGACGGCGCGATAGACGGTATGTTTATCTTTCACATGGCGCACGAGGGGATTTCGGAGGAGGCGCGTCCTCTGATGGACGAGGCGATCCGCGCGATGTGCGCGGGAGAGACGCGACTGACGGATCAGTTATTCACCAAACTGGGGCAAAAAGCAAGAGCCATCGCCATCATTGATGATTTTCAGCAAGCGATTCTGGAGCGCAAGGACGAAATCGACCCGGATGTCCTTTACCGCTACGCGGTGCATGCCGTTCTGGAATCAACCGACCGGGAGTGCGTGAAATTCGGTCTTTGTGTGCTGGAACTCGTCACCTCGGATGACGAGGTGCTGCGCGACGCCATCCGCACGCTGGCGCTGTCTGACGAATTCACGATTTTCGCCCTTTTCGTCATCCGGGCAAGCTGGGAGAACGCCAACGAAGAAATTTTCCGTATCGCGCAAAAGGTGCGCGGCTGGGGCAGAATTCACGCCATTGAGCGGCTTTCGCCCGCTACGCCCGAAATACGGGACTGGCTGCTGCGCGAGGGCGTACACAACAAAGTGCTGCCCGCTTACAGCGCCGACCTGTGCTGGGGAAATTCGGGGGCGGAGGCGCTGCTTGACAGCGAGGATTTGTCCTATGAGGATTTTGTGTGCATCCGTGATATACTGGAAGGGCTTCTCGACGAAGGTCCCTGCCCCGGCATCTCGCTTTTTGAAAACGGGGAGGACATCGTGCGCACCTTCCTGCAAAAGGCGGATGCCATGCCGCTGACCCAGGCGGACGCGCCGATTCTCGATGATATTTTCACAAAATACGAGGGCGAAAACGACGAAATCGCGCAGATGGCGGACAAATTACGGCAAAAAATGAATCTGGCATAACGGAGGAATAGCAACATGAAACTAGCATTGGGAAACGACGTACAATATCTTCGCGTCGGGCTTGGCTGGGACTGCGGAGACAATGGCGGTCACGATCTGGATCTTGCCGCCTTTCTGCTGGACGGCGAGGAAAAGATCATGGGAGACGACGGTGTGATCTTCTACAATCAGGCGGTTTACGGCGACAACGCGCTGGTATTCGCGGGAGACAATACCACAGGCGAGGGCGACGGCATGGATGAGAGCATTTTTGTCGATTTTGCCAAAATCCCCGCCAACGTGCAGAGTCTTGTCTTTGGCGTGTCCTTTACCCGTTCGCAGGCGCATTGTCAATTCGGAGAAGTATTAAATGCCGAATTTGCCGCCGCGCGTGTGGCCGATCAGTACGACAAGGGCAGCGACTGGTTCAGCCGCGTGAATCTGAGTGAAGATTATCCCGCCCGTTCCGGCATGGCGGTTGCTAAGTTGTCCCGCACGGACGGCGGCTGGGAATACGAAAAAATCTGCGAAGCGGCGGACGGCGGTCTGGAGGAGCTCTGCCGGTATAGCAATCCAAACAAACAAAAAGACAAGTTCGGCGCGCTGGTGAGCACATGGCTGCGTTGTCGTCCTAGGTGGGCGCTAGCCCACCGTCGTCCTCCGCCTTGCCCTGCACTCACCATCATCGCCTCCTTTTGTCTCCCTGATTATTTGGATTGCTATAGTGACATTCACTCCCTCCGCCGCCAAAGGCGGCACCTCCCTCAGAGAGGGAGGCATTATCGGCGAGGCATTATCGGCTCCCTCTCTGAGGGGGCTGTCGCGTAGCGACTGGGGGAGTGCAAGATGCACTTGCCTTCAAAACGATAACACAAAACCCCCGTCCGGGACAGGAACCCATCCCGAACGAGGGTTTTAATTGTGAGTCAGATTCGCTGGAGCGGCTTGTGGAAAATTACCACTGGCTCATGAGCCAATTGTAGATATTTCTGTAGTCGCCGGCGGAGCGGTACCATGAGAAGTCGGACTCCATGCCGCGTCTGGCGATGCTCTCCCAGCCAAAACGATCTTCATAGAAGATCTGCTTGGCGAAGTTGATGACGTTGAGCATGACTTCCGCGTTGTACTCGTAGAAGGAGAAGCCGGTGCCGGTGTGGTCAAAGCCGTTGTAGGGCTGCACGGTGTCTCTCAGACCGCCCGTCTCACGCACGATCGGCACGGTGCCGTACCGCATGGCGATGAGCTGGGTCAGACCGCAGGGCTCAAAGCGGGAGGGAACGAGAATCGCGTCGGCGGCGGCGTAGAGTTTGTGGGCTCTCTCGTTGGAGTACATGATGTTGGAGCAGACGCGGCCCTTGTGATAATATTCATAATAACGGAACGCGTCTTCGTATTTCTGATCGCCCGTACCGATGATGACCACCTGCGTGTGATCGTCCACAATGCGGTTCATGACCTGATTGACGAGGTCAAGACCCTTCTGGTCGGTGAGACGGGAGATAATGCCGATCATGAACTTATTGACGTCTCTTTCCAGACCCAGTTCGCCCTGGAGTTTTTCCTTATTCCAGCGCTTGGCGTCGGGGAAGTTGTCCACACCGTATCTGTCATAGATGTACCAGTCGGTGCTGGGGTTGTAGGTGTCATAGTCCACGCCGTTGACGATGCCGCCCAGCTTGTAGGCGTAATCGTTCAGCACGCCGTCGAGAGCCTCGCCGTATTCGGGGGTTCTGATTTCGTTGGCGTAGGTGTTGCTGACGGTGGTGACAAAGTTGGAGTAAACAATGCCGCCCTTCATGATGTTCGCGTCGCCGTTGAACTCAAGGCGATCGGGTGAGAAGGCATACTCGGGAATATTGGAGTGATACTTGACGGTGTCGATATTGGCGATGCCCTGGAAGTGCAGGTTGTGAATCGTCAGCACGGTCTTGGTGCCGTTGTAGAAGGGGTTGCCCTCATAGACGGTGTGCAGATAGACCGGCACCAGCGCCGCCTGCCAGTCGTGGCAGTGAATGACGTCAGGATGGAACCCGATGGCGCACATGGAGGCCAGCACCGCCTTGGAGAAGAAGATAAAGGGGACAATGTCGCCCGCCATATCCGTGTAGGGATTGCCTCTGCCGAAGAAATAGTCGTTGTCGATGAAGTAGAATCTCACGCCGTTCCACCAGTATTCCTTCAGACCCACATAATACATGTGGCAGTCACGGGTGAAGTCCATGTAAAAGTGGGTCACATAGGTCATACTGTTGCGGAAATGCTCGGGAATGCATGTGTAGCACGGCAGCACGACACGGACGTCAAGGTTTCCCTGATTGGCAAGCGCCTTGGGGAGTGCGGACATGACGTCGGCCAGACCGCCGGTCTTTACAAAAGGATCGCATTCCGAACCTACAAACAAAATATTGCTCATATTTCGTCCTCCTAAACTCGAATGTTCTTTCGCTGATTTCTGATTGCCCATCGAATACGGACAATCGGCTTACGTATTCATTTTATCATGCCGTTCGCAATAATTCAAGGAGAAAATTAGGAAATCGCACAAAAAATGGTAAAAAATAGTAAAGATACATTGTTTTTTTCCGATTCTTCTGCGTATATTTCCCGATGGTTGACAAATAATAGAATTGCAGACACAAAGAGGTTCCTTTTGGGATCTCCGATTTCGCAGAAATCAAAGATTTCGGGAAATCGGTATTTCGTTTGAATTTCGTCAGCCGTGCGTTGGGCGGTGTCTGCTCACATCCGGCAGGGAAACGGCCGTCAGGGAACAAATCAGATCGGTGTGAGTGCGAAAGTACAGGTGGTGCGTTGATTCGGTGATTCGTCAGAATCGGTTACTCGGCTTCGCCTTTGCCGCACGACAAAAGGGGATCCCAAAAGGACCATCCGAAAAAATCACAGCGATGTTTCCCATCAAACCGCTGTTTCTCTCCGGATGTGACTGTGATACATATGGCGATTAATGTGAAATGTGAAGTGTGAAATGTGAAATTATGCAGTGATTACTGCATTTCTCTATCAAAATCCTTTCCACTTTTTTTATAAATGAGGACGACTGTTAAAATGCGCCGTCCTCTACCTTTGTACAAACTGACATCTATGCTTATGTATTATCACTTACATCATTATTTTGCTCGTAACACAGTGAAGTCATTCTAATGAAATTTCACATTTCACACTCGTGCAAAAACTTCCAGTTATATTGCAGCATATGCCGCGCACAATAGTAATGCCGGCGCACGGAGAGTATGCAACAAAGAAATTAACAGAAGGAGTGCTTATATCATGTCTAACAAGTCCAGTAACAGAATCGTCGTACCCGAAGCAAGAGAGGCCCTTGACCGTTTTAAGATGGAAGCTGCCAACGAAGTAGGCGTGAACCTCAAGGAAGGCTATAACGGCCACCTCACGTCCAGAGAAGCGGGCAGCATCGGCGGCCAGATGGTCAAAAAGATGATCGAGTCCTATGAAAACAGCGTAAAGTAATTATTCTCGCTGTGATTTCATCTGATCGGTTGAAAAAACGGTCGTTTCAACGAACCGTTCATTATAAGGCCACGAGGTCAGAACGGAATGTGTGATCGGACAAACGGCAGAGAGGGAAAAGGTTATTTCCCCTCTGCCGTTTGTTTTTTGTTCGCCCGCATGGACAATGGCTATGCAGTGAGTTTTGTCAGCGGAAGGCAGGGATGTCAGTTGGCGCGGAATATGGTTGGAACAGGTCTATTTTTTCATGAGGTGGTCTATATTGAGCAGAATTGCTTTTATAATATTTTGTTCTTCTTCACTTTTTTTATTGATTAATTCATAACATTCTGAGGCTGTGTTGATATTATTATCCGAAGATTGCATATATGCGAAAAAGTCAGAAAAAGTAATGCCAAGAGCGGACAATATTTTTTCAAGACTTATGATGGTTAAGTTTTTTTCGCCTCGTTCCACCTGACCAATATAGGTGTTATGCAAAGAAGCGAGTTCCGCCAATTCCTCTTGTGTCAAGCCTTGTTGTAGGCGATAGGAACGAATTCTTGCTCCCACGATTTTAGAAATATCATTCATGTATATCATCTCCCGAATACAGTCTAAAAATATTATTAAAAATAATAAACAGACTATTGACATTATCGAATGGATAATATATACTATAAGTACAGTTACACAGAATATTTGGTGTTTCCTTGAAAGCATTTATTATGCTTTGCGATATCTGAATTTCTGTGAAAAAGGAGGTGAAAGTGGCAATGGATGATTTTTTCGACACCGTATTATAGCAATCCAAATAATCAGGGAGACAAAAGGAGGCGAGGACGACGGTGGGCTGGCGCCCACCTAGGACGACAACGCAGCCATGTGCTCACCAGCGCGCCGAACTTGTCTTTTTGTTTGTTTGGATTGCTATAAGTAAGCTTTTAAGATGGTTCAGTTATGCGATAGTAACAGTTGTGGTGTTCTATCTTCATTCCGATGCGTGCAATAACGGACATGGCGTTAATTTCTTTGCCGCGCTTATTATGTGGGTTGTGCTGATCGCTGTGGTTTACTTCGGTTATCCTCTGTGGGCAGATGGTGTATGCGGAGCGCTTGTCATGTATTTCACCGGTTCCTTAGCAGAAGACGGAAGAATGGAGACGGCGGGCTTTTTGGCTTCCGTCGGGCTTTTATTGGGATATTTGATTGCAATTGGAATCATTTATTTTATAATTCTTTCGGTTATCCGCAGAAAAAAAGCAGAAAGCGATGAGGAAGATAAACGCAAGGAGCAAGCCAGAGCAGCTGGAATTGAATATTGTCCGAGTTGCGGTTGTACTTCTATTTACTTTGATCCTTTGGGAATTCCTTATCCTTATGAAAATTATGGTACTTATGGTAGGGTAAGACAGACGCATCAATGTACGCGTTGTGGAAAGGTGTGGTAAATATCGGTTTATATTCAATGAGGTTTACTGACTATCTACAAAGGAGATTGTGAAAATGAAAACTAAATCAGGTAAAACAGCGTCGTTATTTCTTGCATTTCTTTTTATCTTTGGAATGTTCACAATGCCGACCCAAGCGGCATCTTATTCAAATGGTATATATACAGTGAACGAACGCAACGGAATAAATGTCAGAAGCGGAGCCGGAACCAATTATTCCGTTGTCGGTGCGGCTGCTAATGGAACGAAGTTTCAAGTAACCAGGATATCCGGCGATTGGGGCTATACCTCAAGTATCAAGTGTAACGGCAATAAGTCCGGCTGGGTTTGTTTGACTTACTGTAAATATCAAGGCAATAATAAAGCTTATGGTTCTCTTTTTGCTTCCACCAAAGGCAGGGGATATTCTTATCAAGAAGCCAGCAAATGTGAATCGGAAACATTTACAAAAGGAACTATGGTTTATGTATGGAGTGGCATTGTTGATAAAAACAACATTCCTTATAGCGGTAGATCCTGTACAATGAAGTTATCCATTTACAATCCGAGTGGTAAGCGTGTACATAGTGCCACATACCAAAAGACCAATAATAACTGGATAGGATATCGTTGCAATGTGACGGGAAATTGGACTATTAAAGTTGAAATGTCCGATGGATTTAAAGGCAAATGTCAATCTCAAATTACGATTAAAGATCCTCCTGCTGTGCAACCGACGAAAATTACTCTGAACAGCACAAATATAAGTCTTTTATTAAACACAGTAGAAACAAAGAAATTAACCGCAACAGTTTATCCGTCAAATGCATCCAATAAAAAGGTGACTTGGAGTACCAACAACAGTAATGTTGCCACGGTTTACGATGGGACGGTTTATCCTAAAAGTTGCGGTGTAGCAACAATTACAGCTAAAACGTCAAACGGTAAAATTGCAACCTGCAAAGTGGTGATCAACGGCATTTCAATGAATAATTTTAACAAGGAAGTGCATGTTGGAGATATATATAATCTTAGTGTAACAACGAGAGGCGTTTCCAATCAGTTAAAATGGAAAAGTTCAGCTTTAAGTGTCTTAAGCGTAAATTCCAAAGGCCAGATAACCGCAAAAAGGGCTGGTACAGCAACAATTACAGTCACGACAGGCGATGGTTATTCGACTAAAAAAACGATTAAAGTCCTTGGCATTACAACGAAAAGAAAAGGCAGTATTGATGAGGGCGGATACACCACAGTTAAGCTTAATGCTAATAGAGGCAACGGATATATCAAAATCCATACTTGGGGATTGGGAACGCCATTGCAAATTTCAAAGGTTCATGTTATTTTACGAGACAAGAACGGAAAGGAAATTTGCAACTTTGATACCCATTCGGAAAGAAACCTAAAACTTGGGAATGATCATTCGGAATATCAAGTTTATATTATGCTTCCAGAGTATTCGGACAGTCCTACAGGTGCTGTGGGTAGCTTTATCAACGAATTTAACAAATGGGAAATTGAGTGTGTATCAAATACTTATATAATATGATTCTCAAAACCGGGGCATACTCTGTATTTTATTACTATAATGAGCACGATTAGTAACATGCACTAATTGTGCTCATTTATTCTTTTGTTTATAGCAATCCAAACAAACAAAAAGACAAGTTCGGCGCGCTGGTGAGCGCATGGCTGCGTTGTCGTCCTAGGTGGGCGCTAGCCCACCGTCGTCCTCCGCCTTGCCCTGTACTCACCATCATCGCCTCCTTTTGTCTCCCTGATTATTTGGATTGCTATAGTTTCCTGTCGAGAAAGAGAAAAAATAAAAAATATTCAAAAAAATACCGTTGCATCGGACGGGAAAAAGTTGTATAATGATGGCATTATAGCATAAGAAGACGGAGGTGGGCGGAATTTTATTCCTCATCCCATTGGCTGCCGGAAAAATCCTCTATATAATTCAGATATTCCTCGCGGCTGCGCACGCAGATTCCTTTCTTCAAGCGCGCGACCGCGTCGTCTGGCAGGGCGGAAAGATCGGCGGGCCATAGCTCATCGGGAACGGCGGCGTCTCCTGTGAAAACGCCAATGCTTCCGTGGTAGAGCCTGATTACCTTGACCCCGAACGCTTCGTCGGAAGGGGATAGTATCGCCGGGTGCTGTGCGGACAACGGAGCATCCGCATGATTGACGGGCGGACGGTAAGCAGCCGCTGAAGCGAGCGAATATACCGAGGCGGAAAACGCAGCAAAAGACAGAAAGAGCGGAAAAAGAGCTTTTTTGTTCATATTCTTTTCTCCTTTAGAAATGACATCAGCAATGAAACGAGGCTTCCATAGAGAATTATGGTCGTTTTAATGTTTTTTGATACTTATTTTTGAAAAATTTTTACGATGGTTACAAAAATATTAAATATTTGAGAATACTATACAAGTATTGTTTTTTTATGTTATAATAGTTTAGATGAAAGTTTTACATAAGAGCTCCATATTGGTTCTGTTGCTGTCTGAACTATGCTGCGGGATCTGTTCTTGGCAGATACATAGGCAGACGGGTTGGAACCCGGTGCGACAGGCATATCCAAAATTGCAGGAGGCGATATTTTAATGGGAGTTCAAAACTCATTTGACAGCTTTTCCAAGAAAATCAAAGACGGCGTGGAAAAGGCGGCCGATGGCGTCAGAAAAGGCGTAGATTCCCTAAAGAGCGGATCGGAAACCGTATTATCGGGACGTTCTTCTGTTTCCGCCAGAAGAAACGGACTGGCTGTCAGGCGATCGGAAGCGGACAGCGTGGAGAGCAGGAAATCCTCAAGACCTTTGTGGCTGAAAGTGATGATGAAAACCGGCAGCTATCTGGCCAAGACGCTGGCCACGATTTTGCTTATTTGCGTTATTACCGGCTGCATTGTGGGCGCTACAGCTATGGTGTATGTTCTCGCGTTCCTCGACAAGAGCGTCAAGGATATCGACCTGACGCAGCTTAAGCTGAATTACACCACTACCATTTACGCATATGACAGCGGCGGTGATCTGATCAAATACGAGACAATGCACGGCACCGAGAACCGCGAATGGATTGACTACGACGAGATGACGCAGTACACCAAGGACGCTATCGTCGCGGTAGAGGATGAGCGTTTCTGGAAACATCACGGCGTGGACTGGAAGAGTACCACCTTCGCGTTTGCCAATATGTTCCTCAATCTGACCAAATCCGACCGCGGCGGCTCGACCATCACGCAGCAGCTCATCAAAAACGTCACTAAAGAGGATGCCCACAGCGTCAACCGAAAGCTCAAGGAAATCTTCAAGGCGCTTGAACTGGAAAAGAAATACACCAAGCCCCAGATTCTTGAATCGTACCTGAATGTTATCGCGCTGGGCAACGGCTGCAACGGCATTCAGACTGCGGCGCAGACTTATTTCGGCAAGGATGCCAAGGATCTGAGTCTGTCCGAATCGGCGGCCATTGTCGGCATCACCAAGTACCCCTCGCTGTACAATCCGTTTTATCATCCCGATGAGAACCAGAAACGTCAGCGCTATGTGCTGAAGAAAATGTATGAAAACGGATTTATTACGCAGGAAGAGTATGAAGAAGCCAAGGCAGATGATTATATCTCCCGTCTGAATACGGAAGCAAAAAACCAGAATGCCGCGACAACCTATTGGAGCTGGTACACCGAGCAGATCTTTACCGACATTGTCAACGATCTGCAAAAGCGCAACGGTCTGACCGAAAGTGAAGCCAGATTCCAGATGTACAACGGCGGTTTCAATATCTTTGCCAATGTAAATGTTGATCTCCAGAATAAAGCGGAAGCGATATTTAAGAATAAGACCGGCAACAATACCGAATACTGGAAGAAATTCCCGCGTTCGGTGCAGCCGCAGTGTGCGATTGCCATTTTGAATTATGAAGGCGAGCTGAAAGCCATCGTCGGCGGACGCGGCGAAAAAACCGCGAATCGACTTCAGAATCATGCTTCTCAATCGCGGAGACAGCCGGGTTCCGCTATCAAGCCGCTGAGTGCTTATGGACTGGCAGTGGAACTGGGCGTCATCGAATTCTCCACTCCTGTCACCGACGCGCAGATGACTATTCGCGACAACGGCAAAACCATCCAGTGGCCGAGAAACGACAGCCGCAGATATCGCGGCAACATTCCGGTGGTCAAGGGTTTGGAAGTTTCCGCCAACTGCGTGGCTGCCAGAATCGTGCGCTACATGTCGCCTCAGCAGAGTTATAAATTCCTCACAGAACGACTCTCCATCAAACTCAATGAGAAAGACAACAACCTTGCGCCGATGTCCGTGGGTGCTTTGACTGACGGCGTGACGGTTTTGGAAATGGCGTCGGCCTATGTCATGTTTGGCAGCGGCGGCATCTATTATTCCCCCGCTTCTTATTCGCTTGTCACTGACCAGCAGGGCAATACTGTGCTGGAGAATACTTCTGCAAGAGGCGTGCGCGTGATGAAATCGGAGTCCGCCTCCATAATGAACAGAATGCTGCTGGCTCCTGTCAACGGTTCCAACGGTACTGCACGCAGAGCGAAGATTTCCGGCTTTGATACTTTTGGCAAGACGGGTACCACCAGTGACAACAAGGACCGTTATTTCTGCGGCGGCACTCCTTATTATGTGGGCGCTTGCTGGTTTGGTTACGCCGACAACAAGAAACTGGAATATACCAGCGTCAACTACGCGACACAGGCATGGACGTACGTTATGAAAGCGGCGCATAAGGGTCTTAGTTCCAAGAGCTTTGACTTGAGTGATAATGTGGTAAGACGGCAGTATTGTCTCATTTCAGGCGGTCTGGCCAGTTCCAACTGTCCCTCGACGGCAACCGGTTATTATTCAAGAAATACCGCCATGCCGATTTGTCCTTTGCATGGCGGTGGAACGATGACAAAGTCCTATACGGCGCTATTGGAGAATGCAAGGGCGTTTGAGACGACGACTACTGCGTCTACAACTGCTTCGACGACTTCCTCTTCCTCTTCTTCTTCAGAAAAAACGTCCAAAACGACAGGCAAAACATCCCAAACAACGTCTAAAACTTCTAAAACGACGTCCAAAACTTCAAAAACTACTACTTCAGTGGAAACAACAACGACAACAGTACCCGTAGCGGTAGGATAACATTCATGCCTTAATAGTAATGATTGTGAAAAGCCACGGCAGCCAAATGGAACCTGTATCTTATAGGCAGACATTTGGCTGCTTTGCTTTCCCGGATGACAATGGCTCAGCAGGCCTCGGAATTGTTTTTATGGAAAGGGGAGATGGAAAATGGCGAAAAGAAACAGAGACGGATATTCCGCCGGAGATGAGGTGGATTTGTTTGAACTGTCACGCCGAAGACAACAGGCGGAAAGTATTCGCCGCAGTGTAGATGAAGCTGTCCGTATCGTTCATCAAGAGGATGTCCCTGTTGTCGATGAAATGCCGACACGGCGCTCGTCCGGAAATGTTGTGAGGATGGAACGCGGAACCGATGGGGGAAATGAGGTAAACTTTAATAAAATCATAAAATTATTGTTGATAGCGGCTGTTGTTTGTGGTATAATAATTATAACATCGGCATATAAGGCTTTGAGCGGGATAAAATATGTGGAAGTCAATACGCGGTGGAGCGACGTCAAAGCCGCCGCCGCCCCCGATTGGCCGCTCAGATCGGATCAAAATATTTCCAATATTCTTCTCCTGGGAATTGACGGTGACGGAGGAGAAAACCAGCGAAGCGACACGATCATGATACTCACACTCGATGGGAATGCTGACGTGATTAAAATGACATCTATTTTGCGTGATACCTATGTTTTCATTCCGGGCAGAGAAGAAAAGACCCGTATCAATCACGCGTATGCATACGGCGGTGCTGCCCTGACGATGCGCACGGTAGAGAGCAATTTCCGCATTGATCTTGACCATTATGTTGGCATTGATATGGACGGTCTGACCGTTGTAGTGGATCAATTAGGTGGCGTGGATATACCATTGACCGCGAAAGAAGCAAGCGTGATCAATCAACATGTCAAAAACAGCAGTCTTACCGCCGGGGTGCAGCATCTCAATGGAGCGCAGGCAACCTATTATGCCCGTATCCGTAAAATCGACAGTGATTTTGGAAGAACGGGAAGACAGCGCAAACTGATTAAGGCCATGCTCTCCCAATTAAAAGACATCGGGCCTTTGGAGCAGTATTCCCTGGTTAGCAAAGCAGCGCCGTATTTTACCACCAATCTATCCAACACGGAACTGCTGGCACTTGCATGCAAGGCCGTCGGAATGCTGGAATCGGATATGCAGGAGATGAGCGTACCGGTAAAAGGAGCGTATCAATCAAAAACGATTTCCAAAATGGCAGTTTTAGTGCCTGATCTGCCTGAAAACTGCAAAGAAATGCACCGTTTTATATTTGGAAGCATACCCGATTGACCACACAGGGGATGGCATGGTAACGCTGTATCATATTTTGTCCAAAAAAATGAGAACAGATGAAGATGTTTTTGCTATAAAATTTACATTAAAGGGGAAGATTGCAAATTGACAACAAAAATAAAATATAAATTTGGCAGAATGTTGTCACGTTGGCCGGAGTTGACAACAGACGAAAAGATTGTGACAATCTGCGTAATTTCGTTGTTTCTGCCTTATCAATTGGTGGCCGTCCCCGGGTTATTTGCCGTTTTCCGGGCATTGCTGAAAAAAGATGTCCGGCACAGAATGTGGAATGTTTCATCATCGGGCTATATTTTTGCTTCGTTTCCGATTTTTACATTTCCCGCCGTTTTGTACCGGAATTGGTTTGGTCTGATGGGCGGTATGGTTCTTTGGCTGATGCTGGTCTTTATGCTGTACCTCTTTACCATCATGAAAGTAAGATTTTACAACAATCTAGTGGATCTCATGCTGATTCTTAGTTTGTTTGCTATGCTGTTCGGAGTGCTGGATAAATTCTTTTTCCGGATGTTTATCTTTGAGGGCAGAACTTCCTCCGTCTTTTTTAACGCCAATTACTACGGTTACATGCTGGAACTGTTTGTGATTATGGCGTTGTACCGATTTGAAAAGCGGCATTCTGCTGGATATCTGATTATTTTGTTTGCCAATCTCGGCAGCATATTGCTGTGTGATTGCCGCACGGCATGGGCGGCGCTGGCAGTAGTGCTGGTGTTTTACGCGGTGCATTACAAGCATAATGTCAAATGGGTCATTATCATAATGCTGATTACGGTTCTGGTTATCATCACGATCTTATGGGTGCCGATGTTTTCCGATCGGTTGGCGAGTGAGGTGCTCGATCATGATGTATATAAACGCTCCAGAATATGGGGTGACGCTATTGACTGGATTTTGAAGCGTCCCGTATTTGGCTACGGTATGAATGCGTTCCGTGAAATCTGTATTCGTACGCATGCCAAGAAAATCCGCTGGCATTCCCATAACATTATTCTCAATATCATGCTGGATTATGGTGTTGCGGGACTGGCGTATTTCAGTTGTATGATCGGCAAGTTTGTGAGTGTACTCAACAAACCTCAGTTTTGCGTTTCTTACATAACGATACGCAATCTGATTATGATCGCGGGGCTGGCCACATTGATTCACGGCGTGACCGATGTGCCGATTCTGGGCGTTCAAACGGCGCTTGCGCTGATTTTTATCGTGTCGGGATGCAGCGTGGAACGCAACGAACGCGTGTTTAAGCGCCTCATTAATTTCCGTGAAATATATGAGCGGTAGGTCGAGTGATGCGTGGGGAGAATGGCAGTCATTATCCGCATTCTTTATTCCAAGTTCCAGGACTCCACTTTTGACACCTTCCACTAAAAAAACGACCTCTTGTTTTTAGGAGGTCGTTTTTTTGAAAATGACGCCAAATCATAAATTGTCATTTTTCCGAATATAAATGTATCACTAATTATAAGGTATGTATTTACCATTCGGGGGAATGAGCAATGAAAGAAACGATATACGCTGCTGATCGGCGTGCGGAGCAACTTGGCCGATATATTGTGGATCACAAGGCCACTGTGCGGATGGCTGCCGCCGCCACAGGGGTGTCAAAGTCTACGGTGCATAAGGAAGTCAACCAGCGTTTGAAGGAAACCGATTACGGTCTGTATTTGCAGGTGAGAGAAATTTTGGATATCAATAAATCGGAGCGCCATATCCGCGGCGGAATTGCTACCCGTGAAAAATACCGTAAAATAGCGGAGCAAAATGCAGACGCGGCCGAGACGAAACATTTAGATAGTGAAACAAGATAAAAGGATTCTTCTCGTTTTTTGTGTGAATGGATATAAATTTGTTGCAATGGATGTAGATTTATGATATAATACATAAAAATTGAGTATGATAAGGATGTGAAACCAATATGGCTGACATAGCCCAATTGCTGGGAGCCATGATTATGTACTATAACGGTGATCCCAAGCGAATACAGCATTTCATCAAGGTGCATGATCTGGCGCACACTATTGGAGTGCTGGAGGGTTTGGATCAGAGCACACTGCTGATTTTGGAAGCGGCAGCGGCGGTGCATGATATCGGCATCCGTATCTGCGAATTAAAATACGGCAAGTGTGACGGCTCGCTTCAGGAAGTGGAAGGTCCTCCGCTGGCAGGGGACATGCTGCGGGCGCTGGGGTTTGATGAGGACGTGACGGAACGCGTATGCTGGCTTGTAGGGCATCACCATTCCTATGTCAATATAGACAATTGGGATCATCAGATTTTGGTCGAAGCCGATCTTCTGGTGAATCTGTACGAAGACGGCGCGTCCAAGGAAACGATCCAAAAGGCGTATGAAAAAGTGTTTTCTACAGAGACAGGAAAGCTGTTTTGCCGGAAAATGTTTGCTTTGTCATAGTCATAATGATAACAGCTTTCACTATCTTTAAAAAAATATATCATTTTATTTAATTTTTATGTTGATTTTTTTAAAAGAAATAGTATAATATAATTGTAGGTTAAATCTTGAGGGATCACTCTATAGTGAAAGGAAGCGGTTGTTATTTTTAAAAATTTCTTACAAGGCAGAATGCAGGCTATCTGGTTTATGATAATCGCGGCAGTTTTAATCGTGTTTATCATCTTTCTGAGAAGCTACACTTCCAGCCAGTACATTATCGGAGACATCGTCGAAATCAATTCCGCAACAGCCCGAATGGATAATTTCGATAGAAATGACGGTTCCTATACGGCAGACGGTGAGATGCTTTATATCCGTTTTGAACCGGATAACTGTGAATTTTTTGACGAAGACGGAAACGCGATCGAAGCCACTGACATCACCGTGGGTTCCAAAGTGAAAATGACTTCCAGCACAGGATTGAAAACCGATGAATATGGATATACTACGGTTTACATCAAAAAGGTGGAAGTTTTGGATATGGCTCCCGAATTGGAATGATGGTGCTGAGTAGGATAAATTCTCTTGCAATTGAATGATTTTGTTTCTACATAACAACTGCGTATTTTTTTGAAAATACGCAGTTGTTATAGCTTTTTTAGGGGAGTTGTGATATAATGAATACAAAACCTTACGTTCGGAAGGATTGATAGGTATTGGAAAATAATAAACAGGTCTATATCGCTATTTCGGCGGATATTATTCACAGCGGACATATCAATGTCATACAGGAAGGGGCCAAGCTGGGCGACGTTACTATCGGAGTGCTGACCGATGAAGCGATCGCTTCCTATAAGCGCCTGCCGCTTCTCGATTTTAATACGCGCACACGGATTCTCGGCAGTATCAAGGGCGTTGTCAGAACCGTGAAGCAGGAAACGCTTTCCTATGCCGACAATATCCGGGAGCTGCGTCCCGATTATGTGGTACATGGCGATGACTGGGCAAGCGGCGTGCAGTCCAACATCCGCCGAGAAGTGATAGCGCTGCTGTCGGAGTACGGCGGGCAATTGGTGGAGGTGCCGTACACCAAGGGGCTGAGCGTGTCGGAGCTGGAGGAAAGTCTCAATTCGATTTACAATACCCCCGATATTCGCCGCGCCAAGCTCCGCCGCATGCTGCGACTCAAACCGTGGGTACGCGTAATGGAGGCTTCCAACGGCCTCTCGGGGCTGATTGTGGAAAAAACCAAGATTGAGGATGAAAAGACCGCCACCATAAAGGAATTTGACGCGATGTGGGTGAGCAGTCTTTGCGATTCTACTTTTAAAGGAAAGCCCGATATCGAACTGGTGGATCTGACCAGCCGCATCAACACCATCAATGAAATTATGGAAGTCACATCCAAGCCGATTATCCTGGACGGCGACACAGGCGGCAAGTTGGAACATTTTTCCTTTAATGTCCGCACGCTGGAGCGTCTCGGCGTTTCGGCGGTCATCATAGAGGACAAGACGGGACTTAAGCAAAATTCCCTGTTTGGCACCGATGCCAAACAGGTGCTCGATGATCCCTATGCATTTGCGACCAAGATTCGCGCAGGCAAGCAGGCGCAGCAGACGCGGGATTTTATGATTTTTGCCCGTCTCGAAAGTCTGATTGCCGGCATGGGCATTGACGATGCGATGGAGAGAGCTAAGATTTATCTCGAAGAAGGCGGGGCGGACGGCATTATGATTCACAGCCGCGAAAAGGACGGCTCCGAAATCTTTGAGTTTCTGCGGAGGTTTCGTGCGTATTCGCCCGATATTCCCGTGATTTTAGTGCCGACCTCTTACAACCAGTTTACTGAGGAAGAACTTCACGCGGCTGGCGCAAATATCATTATCTATGCCAACCATCTGCTGCGCAGCGCGTATCCCGCGATGGCGAGCACGGCACGAAAGATTCTGGAATGTTCTAGAAGCAAAGAAGTGGATGACGTCTGTCTTTCCATAAAAGAAGTGCTGGCGCTGATTCCCAATAAGAATTGAAAGAAGTGCTGTTACATATGATCAATACCAAGGAATTTTATGATGCTTTGCTCCGGCGCAAAATGGATTTTTTTACGGGTGTTCCCGATTCGCTGCTCGCTAATTTCTGCGCCTGCATCAAGGAAAACGCACCGTTCGACAAAAACATTATTGCCGCCAACGAGGGCAACGCGGTGGGCATTGCCTGCGGTTATCACATCGCCACAGGACGTTACGGTGTAGTGTATATGCAAAACAGCGGCCAAGGTAACACGGTTAATCCCCTTCTTTCCATCGTGGATGAAGAGGTTTACGGTATCCCCATGCTGTTGGTGATCGGCTGGCGAGGTGAACCTGGCACCAAGGACGAGCCGCAGCATAAAAAGCAGGGCAAGGTGACGCTCGCACTTCTTGAAGCGATGGGAATTTCCTATGAAATATTGCAGGATGATTATGTGCCGCAGATAGACCGTGCCGTTGCATACATGAAGGAAAACAGCAAGCCGTATGCCCTTGTGGTTCGCAAGGGCGCTTTCAGCGAGTACAAGACGGCGAAGGAAAACAACGGCTTTCCGCTCAGCAGAGAAGAGGCCCTTGCCTGTGTGCTGGACAATATCAGCGAAGAGGATTTTGTCGTCTCCACCACAGGAAAAACATCCCGCGAAATCTTTGAGCTGCGCGAGGCGCGGGGGCAGAGCCACGCAGGTGATTTCCTGACAGTGGGGGGCATGGGACACACATCCTCCATCGCGCTGGGCATGTCGCTGGGTACAGACAAAAACATCTACTGCATTGACGGCGACGGCTCTTTCATTATGCATATGGGCGCGTTTGCGGTCAATGCCGATAAAGCCGGCGCCAATTTCAAATACATTCTTAACAACAACGGCGCGCATGAGTCTGTCGGGGGACAGCCGACCGTTGGATTGAAGATCGACATTGCCGCCATTCTCAAAGCAGTAGGCTTTCAACATATCTGGACAGCCGAAACGCCGGAACAGATCTGCGAAGCCATGCGGGAATTGAGGGGTGTGAAATTAGGGGCATTGATTCTCAACACCCATCAGGGGTCGCGGGAGGATCTCGGCAGACCGACGGTTTCTCCCAAAGAGAATAAAGAAAACATGATGAAGAAATTCGGCTCAAAATAAAGATTAACGAGGGAATCATGCATGAAAGCAATCATTTTTAATTCGGGACTTGGCAAACGCATGGGCGAACTGACCGCCCATTGCCACAAATCCATGGTGCGGCTGCAAAACCATGAGGCGATTTTCGAGCGGCAGCTCCGCATTCTGCATGAAAGCGGAATCACGGAATTTGTGGTGACGGTGGGGCCATTTAAGGAACAGCTCATGGAAGCGAGCCAAGCGGCGCATCTCCGGGAATGTCAATTTACCTTTGTGGAAAATCCGATTTATGACAAGACCAATTATATATACTCTATGTATTTGGCACGAGAATACATTACAGGAGACGTGCTGATGCTGCACGGCGATCTGGTGTTTGACGCGAGGCTTGTGGGAACAATTCTTGACAATCAATACCCTTCGCTCGGATGTGTGAACAAGAAAAAGCCGCTGCCGGAAAAGGATTTTAAGGCCCGTGTGAAGGACGACTGCGTGCAGGAAGTTTCGGTCAAAATTTTTGATGAGGACTGCTATGCCTTCCAGCCCTTTTACAAGCTATGCGCGGAGGATACAGCGGCGTGGGTGCGTCAGGTGGAAGCATTCATCGAGGCGGGTGAAACCGGATGCTACGCTGAGAACGCCATGAATGAGATTTTTCCGCAGTTGCAGGTCAGAGCGTTCGATTACAGTGATTTCTATGTGGACGAGGTGGATACCGCCGAGGATTTGGCACGCGTTTCTTCCGAAATA
This sequence comes from uncultured Ruminococcus sp., assembly GCA_902802795.1. Lineage (GTDB taxonomy): Bacteria > Bacillota > Clostridia > Oscillospirales > Acutalibacteraceae > RUG762. The sequence goes on along the minus strand of CADCNI010000015.1, from coordinate 16,054 downwards.
CGGCGGTTTGACTTTTGCGAGCAGGAAGTGATGCGGCTGGATGATCTGGGCCGCGTCGATCATGTGGTCGCCCGGAACGGTTTGCAGAAGCCCTTTGTGGTGTGCGGCGTGCCGAAAGAACTGTTTGCCGGTTCGTTTACCTTCGATTATACATTATTCACCGATTTTACGCCGAATCCGACGTATGAGGAAGTGTGCGCGGGTGTGGCGGCCTTCAGGAAAAGAGGCTGTGATTCGATTATTTCCATTGGCGGCGGCTCCGCCATTGACGTTGCGAAATGTATCAAGCTGTACGCGGCAATGGATGATGACGTTTCCTACATGGAGCAGGAACACGTTTTTTCGGCGGTCAAGCATATTGCCATTCCCACTACGGCGGGCACAGGCAGCGAATCCACCCGTTTTGCCGTAATCTATTACAATGGAGTGAAGCAGTCGGTAACGGAGGACTGTATCTTGCCTGATGTGGCGGTGCTGGATGCGTCGCTTCTTAAAGGACTGCCCCTTTACCAGAAAAAAGCTACGCTGCTGGACGCGCTGTGTCACGCGGTGGAATCTATGTGGTCGGTGAATGCGGACAAGGAGTCCCAGTATTACGCGACGCAAGCCTTACAAAAAATACTTCCGCATTACCTCGATTACCTTGACGGGAATGAAAACGCGGCGCGGGATATTTTGGATGGGGCTAATTGGGCAGGAAAGGCGATCAATCTTTCCCAGACCACGGCGGCGCACGCCATGAGCTATAAACTGACATCCACCTTTGGCATTGCGCACGGACATGCGGCAGCGCTTTGCCTGCCGGAAGTCTGGCGCTTTATTGCACATCGCGCTTCGGCATGCATTGACAAACGCGGCTGCGGCCATCTGGACAGCGTTTTAAATGAGTTGGCGGAACTGTGGGGAGAGAAAACTTCAGAGCAGGCGGCGACCCATTTTGAGGAACTGTTTGATGCGTTGGGACTGGAGCACATCCATTGTCACGACAGGGAAACACTTGAAATGCTGGCGGCAGCGGTGAATCCGCAGCGGCTTGGCAATACGCCTGTGACCATGGAAAATGGCGATTTGCTGGAAATGTACACGCGTATTTTATACTGAATGTCGATCAAAAGTAGTATTAGTATTGCGATAGTATTATTTGAACAAGAAGGACAACAAAAAAACGGTATCATGGAGGGATTGCCATGGATACCGTTTTTGTTGTTTTGATGAATGATTGTGTTGCCACTACCATTGGGGTCAGCGTATCAAAATGGCAACGCATGTTTGAAATTTGCATTCGAAGTGTACGCCAATACAGATGCAGTCTCAGATTTTTTCAAAATCCTCCGCGCCGTGCTTGCAGAGGGGACAAACGAAGTCGGCGGGAAGCGTGTCTCCCTCATAGACATAGCCGCAGATTTTGCAGCGCCAGCCGCCGTCGGATGATTCCTGCGGTTGGGGCTTGACATTGGAGTGATAATAGGAATAGGTCATGGAGGCGGTTTCGCTCAATACGTCGCCATCCGTTACTTCCGCAATAAAAAGAGTATGGCTTCCGAGATCGATGGTGGAGACTACCTTGGCGCTCAGGTAGGCGTTGACATTCTGTGTGAGATAGACCACACCGTTAACGCTGCGCTGTACGCCGTCTAGCCCTGCCAGCTTGTCCGCACATCGCCCGCTCTGGAATCCGAAGCGCTCAAACAAGTCAAAAGACGCGCGCTGGTCGATGACGCTGACATTGAAGCAGCCGCTTTCCAGAATCATGTCGTGGGTCAAGTTCTGCTTGCTCACTGCGACGGAAATCCGCGTGGGGGAAGAAGCGACCTGCGCGACTGTGTTGACGATGCAGCCGTTGTCCTTGTCACCGAGTTGGGCGGTCAGGACAAAAAGACCGTATTCAATTTGATAGAGTGCCTTTGTGTTCATCAAATACACCTCCTGAAGAAATCAATCAGAATCATCACAGAACCGTGTCGATCCAGCCGAGAAGGATATCTTTGTCCTTATAACCGATGGAAGCATCCACCAGCTTGCCATCTTTCATCAAAAAGAGGGCGGGAATGTTGGTGACGCCAAATTGGATGCAAAGCGCCTGCTGCTCATCGGCGTTGCACTTGCAGACCAGCAGGTCGTCGCGTTCCTCCGCGATTTCCGAGACAACAGGAGAGAGCAAACGGCAGGGGGGACACCACTCCGCCCAAAAGTCAATCAGGACGGGAATGTCGCTTTGCAGTACCTTTTCGGAGAAGTTTTCAGCAGTCAATTCGATTTCCATATGGTTCAGACAACCTTTCTTTTTTATAAAATTTTTAACAGATTTTCGGTCAATTCATCAATTGACTATTTCATTATACAATAATATAATGAAAATATACGTTGTAATTACAACAAATTTTGTGAATTTTAAGGGATTTTTATGCACACAGATATGAACGTAATCCAAAGCATAGAGCTGTTTTCGGGCATCTGCGCCGAAAATATAGGCAAAATACTCAACTGTGCCCAGTCCAATCCGCAGACTTTTGCGGAGGGAGAATATATCATCAAGCCCAATACCGAGATCAATAAAATCGCCATCGTGGTCAGCGGCAAGGCGCATGTGGTCAGCGAGGATTTCTGGGGCAACCGCACCATCATCAGCGAGGTGGGGGAGGGCGAGATTTTCGGAGAGTCCCACGCCATCGTGCTGTATGAGATACCCACCTACGGGGTGGTGGCGCAATGTCCGACGACGGTGCTTTTTCTTGACGCGGGATGCATACACAACCCCTGCAAGGAGATGGCGGCCTGTCATACGCAGTTACTCAACAATCTGCTGCGCATTCTGGCGAGGAAAAACATCAGTTATATGCAGAAGATGGACCACATTTCCAAACGCTCCACCCGCCAGAAACTACTCTCCTATTTCTCAGAGCAGATGAACAAGCACCACTCTTATGAATTTGACATCCCGTTTAACCGTCAGCAGCTAGCGGATTATCTGTCGGTAGATCGCAGCGCCATGTCCAGCGAACTGAGCAAGATGCAGAAGGACGGACTCATCCGCTATAATCTCAATCATTTTGAATTGCTGGGGAATGATTATCATGATGCGTAAGTTTTTTACAATCGGATGGTTGACATCTTCCCGTGAAACTGGTATGATATTTAAGATAATTATTTTATAGTAAGGAAGGATTGTTTTGATAAAAAATATCACCGATTCCGTGATCTACGTCGGCTGTGATGACGCTGATCTCGATCTATTTGAAAGTCAGTACGAGGTACCCAATGGTATGGCGTACAATTCGTATGTGATTCTGGATGAAAAAGTCTGCCTGATGGACACCGTAGACAAGCGCGTTTCCGAACAATGGATGCAAAATGTGCAGGAGGCTCTTGGAGGCAGAAGCATCGACTATCTGGTTGTGCAGCACATGGAGCCTGACCACGCCGCGAACATTCAGCGCATTGCCGAGCAGTACCCTGACATGAAGATTGTGGGCAACGCCAAGACCTTTGCCTTTTTCAGTCAGTTCTATGCCTATGATCTTTCGGGCAGGACCATCACTGTCAAGGAAGGCGATACCCTTGAGTTGGGTGCGCATACGCTGCAATTTTTCATGGCTTCCATGGTACACTGGCCGGAGGTCATGATGACCTATGACACGGGCGACAAAATCTTCTTCACCGCCGACGCGTTCGGCAAATTCGGCACGCTTGACACCGAGGAAGACTGGGCCTGCGAGGCGCGGCGCTATTACTTCAATATCGTCGGCAAGTACGGCGCGCAGGTGCAGGCCATGCTCAAAAAGGTGGACGCGCATGACATTCAGATCATCTGTCCGCTGCACGGCCCCATTCTCACCGAAAACCTCGACTACTATGTCGGCAAATACAAGGCGTGGAGCAGCTACGAGCCGGAGGATCAGGGAATTTTCATCGCCTACGCCTCCATTCATGGCAATACCGCTGAAGCGGCCGAGCAGCTCAAAGCCCTGCTGGAGAGCAAGGGTGCTCCCAAGGTGTCCATCAGCGACCTGTCCCGCGACGATATGGCGGAGGCTGTGGAGGACGCGTTCCGCTATGACAGACTGGTGTTGGCTTGTGCCACCTATGACGGAGGACTGTTCCCCTGTATGGAGAGCTTCCTGGGCCATCTCAAAGCGAAGAATTACCAGAAGCGCACGGTGGGTTTGGTGGAAAACGGTACATGGGCGCCTATGGCCGCCAAGCTGATGAAAGCGCAGCTCGAAACCATGAAGAATATCACGGTGCTTGAACCCGTCGTTTCTATCAAATCCTCGCTTAAAGGCGAGACGCCTGACACGATGGTGCAGCTCGCGGACGAATTGCTCAAGTAAAGGCAGCCGGTTTCCGATTTCTTTGCTATTTTGAAATACTGACAAAACGGCAGTCACAACCGATCACGGAAGTGACTGCCGTTTTTCATAATGCCTGTCAATGATTAAGTTTTCTTAATTGCTGAACATCGCGTAGGTCATCAAACAATTCCAAAGAAGACCGATGACACCGCAGATAATGCCTGCCGTGGAAACGCCCGTGGGACGGGTGCCGTCGTTCTTTGTCTTGGAGACTACACCAAAAATAATCCCTAAAATGGAAGGCAGAAAGGTGCAGCACGCGATAAATCCGCAAATGCTGAGAATTAAAGAAGCGATCGCGAAGCCGTCAGTGTCCCCCTGCGGATTCACCATAGCGGGATTGGTGGGCGTGTACTGATAATAACCAGCCGCGCTCTGCTGATAGGGATTTTGCTGGGGATATCCCATTTGTGTGGGCTGTTGATAAGGCTGTTGCGGGTAGCCTTGTGCGGGTTGCTGATAGGGTTGCTGCTGCGGAATACCCTGTGCGGGCTGCTGATAAGTCGACTGGGTGTATCCCATCTGTGCAGCCTGCTGATAAGGATTCGGTTGCGCATAGACCTGCGACGGATGTTGATATGTCTGCGCAGCCGATTGTTGCTGCGCAGAGGTAATATCCGAAACGGTAGGAGACTGAGGAGCCTCGACGGTGGGTGCTTTGTACTCAAACGCGGGTGTGGGCGCTTCCAATGTAGACGAGGAGGAAATCTCTGATGCAATGTCCGACGGAGATTTAAATTCGGAAGCCGCCTTGGATATTGCATCCGCCATAGTGTCAGTAGGGGATATCGGTTCCGGCGTAGTGGAAGTGGTGTTGTTAAGATTGTTGTCCATGAAAAAAACTACCTCCGATCAACAAAAAATAGCGTTAATTAAAACAGGCGGATGATGAATCCGTAAAGTGACTCCAGCATCTGGTTAGCGAAATCCTCGCCGTAAGCCTCTGTGAGAAGCTCACGCGTCTGGTCGGGATTGCTCATGATATAGACAGCGGCTGCAATCCATGCGATCGAGAGAAGTACGCCGAGAACCAATCCGATCCAGGAAACGACCGACTTTTTGTTGCGGATAACGCCGATCAAACCGAGGATGGCAGCGGGTACAGAAGCCAAATAAGCGCAACAGCAGCTAAGGCAGCACAGAACAATGGAAATAATGCCCAGCACTGTGCCTTTGTTTTCGGTGTTCTGGACAGGTACCTGATAAGGATACTGGGGATAACCTGCCTGTTGATAGCTTTGCGGCTGATAGCCCTGCTGCATCGGCTGCTGGTAGGGCGTCTGCTGCGGGTAACCCGGCTGTTGTGTGGGCTGTGTGCCGTCCGGAGTCGGCGGGGGAGTGGTGGGCTGATAATTGTTAAAATTGGTGTAGCCGTTTTGCTGATTGTTTTGATTGTCCATTTTTTGAAAATCCTTTCATATGAAATTAGTAGAGTATATTTGCTCGTTTCTATTATAACACTTATTTTGTCATTTGTAAATATAAAAAACAAATATTTCGATTTTTTATTGTGTTTTTAAAACAACCCTATGAAAAATTTACAAATAAAGCTTGTCAAAACCAATGCAACGTATTATAATAAATAAGATTTATTATTTCTTCATACATCAACCGAGGAGGCAAATATCCTATGTCAGGACATTCTAAATGGAGTACCATCAAGAGAAAGAAAGAGAAGATCGACTCGGCACGCGCCAAGGTGTTCACAAAGATCGGCAAAGAAATTGCTATTGCCGTGCGTGAAGGCGGCAGCGCCGACCCCGGCGCCAATGCCAAGCTGCGCGACTGCATCGCCAAGGCCAAAGCGAACAATGTGCCGAACGAAAATATTGAGCGCATCATCAAAAAGGCTTCCGGCGAGAACGACGGCAAGACCTACGAGGCGCTGACCTACGAAGGCTACGGTCCCTGCGGCATTGCCGTGATCGTGGAAACCCTCACCGACAACCGCAACCGCACCGCGGCCGATCTGCGCCATTATTTCGATAAATTCGGCGGCAATCTCGGCACCACCGGCTGCGTTTCTTTCATGTTCAACGAGAAAGGCGTTATCGTCATTGACAACGAAGACGGCGAGATTGACGAGGATCAGATGATGGAGGACGCGCTCGAGGCGGGTTGCTCCGATTTTCAGCCGGAAGGCGACGTTTTTGAGATTTACACCGAGCCTGCCGATTTCAGCGAGGTCGTAGCGGCGTTGGAAGCCAAGGGCTACACCTTTGTATCCGCGGACGTGGAGCAGGTGCCGGATACCTACACCGCCATCGAGGACGAGGAAGCAGCCGTCAAGATGCAGAAGCTTCTCGACATTCTCGATGAAAACGACGATGTGCAGAATGTGTTCCACAACTGGGAGAACGCGGAATAATACAAAATAATGAAACCGCCCGGCGGAAACGATATGATTCGCTTCCGTCGGGCGGTTTGGTTTATATGGCCGCTTTTTCAAGCAGCGAAAGGAGGAAAAAATGAAGTCGAATAGGGAAAGATTAACCGAAGTATCTCTTGAGAAGTCCTGCGAAAGCCTTGCCGTGGCGAGCTTCGTCACGAGCCATCTCATGAACGGTGTCGTGAATCGCGTCAAGGTTGAGCGCCTTTGCGCGCTTGGCGAGATCGGTCTTGCCGGCGGTAGCGCCGTTTTCGGCTTCCACTCTCATTTCGAGGTTCTTCTTGGTGGAGTCGGTGAGAACTTCGCCGAGCAGCTCCGCGAACTTCGCGGCATGCTCTGCCTCTTCAAAAGCGGCTTTCTCCCAGTACGCGCCGATTTCAGGATAACCTTCGCGATAGGCGACTCTGGACATAGCCAGATACATACCGACTTCGGAGCATTCGCCCTGGAAGTTGGATCTGAGGTCGGCCTTGATATCCTCGGGAGCGTCAGAAGCTACACCAACAACATGCTCGGCCGCCCAGGACATCTCCGCGTCCTGCTTGACGAACTTGGAAGCGGGCGCCTTACAGATGGGGCACTGCTCGGGAGCGGCTTCTCCCTCAAACACATAGCCGCAGACGGAACATACAAATTTTGCCATAAAAATGACCTCCAAAAAAGAAAAATTTAAATAATATCTATGCAGTGCCGCCAATCAGCAGGCACAGACATTTCTGAATTGATTATACCAGATTTAGGGTTTATGTCAATAGATAATTTGTAAATTCAACAAAATGTTGTGGTAAGACGGAGTAAGCGACAGAAAAACGGAAAAGGAAACGCGGGCATTATACCTTGCCGCCGAAAATATCTTCATACACGCCGATGCAGTGAGAAATAATTTTCATGGCTTCCTCTTTCCCCTGCACTTCGGTGACGCAGGTTTTGGTTCCCTCGAGGTTTTTGTAAACCTCAAAGAAGTGGGCAATTTCCTCAAAGATATGCTTGGGGAGCTGGCTGATGTCGTTATACTCGTTGTAGGAGGGATCCTTGACGGGAATCGCAATGATCTTTTCGTCGGCGGAGTCGTTATCAGTCATTTTGATCACGCCGATAGGATAGCACTGCACCAGTGTGAGGGGGAGGATGGCCTCCTGACAAATGACCAGCACATCGAGCGGATCGTCGTCTGCCGCAAGCGTGCGGGGAATGAAACCGTAATTGGCGGGGTAGTGGGTGGAGGTGTAAAGCACACGGTCCAGTTTGAGCATGCCGGTGGCCTTGTCGAGTTCATACTTATTTTTACCGCCTTTGGAGATTTCGATACAGGCGACAAAATCTTCGGGAGAGATGCGTTCTTTTGCAATGTGGTGCCAGATGTTCATAGAAAACAGCCTTCTTTCATCTTCTTTTTGTAGAATTATAACATATTCCGCTTTCTTTTTCAATAGAAAGATGAGATTTGGCGTTCTGATTGAGAAAAATTATTTTTTGGCTCCGTTCTTTGGATATACGAAGGTACTACTGAAATATCAATCTGATACTAATGATTTTCTTAATCGTAAAAAAAATCGGTTCCTGATCGCAAATCAAATCATGAAATCAGGATTTTTTAAATAAACTGTAAAATAGGACTTGAAAAAATTAATAGGAAAAAAGTGAACAATTCTCAAATCAAGAGGAAAACAAAGCCTATTTTTACAAAAATAACGTCTTATAAAATCATTAAAATTTATATAACAATATAAATTGCATTATTATAATCGTCAAAATCTATCGGGAATTTTGTAAAAATAAGAAAAATTCAGTCTTTTTATCGCGTTTGGCACTTGACATGCAGTGTGAAAAATGTTAGAATTATAACAAATCTAATGATTGTTTTACAAAAATGCTGCGCTTTTTCAAAGAAAAAACAGTATTGCAATAGATTGATTTTTGGGCGATTCATGAATTTTTAAGGAAAGAAAGGATGGAAGATATGTATTACAAGGAAAATGATGACAAAGGCGTATTGAACGTGATAGGCCCGAAACTCAAAATGCTCAGGAATGCGAGAAATATTTCTCAGACGATGTTCAGTGAAATGTGTCAGCAGAAACATCTCAAGCGTTCTGTCGCAACAATCAGCAAGGTTGAAAATCAGCTTCGCTCGGTCTATGATTACGAGGTGCAGATTTTTGCGGAAGTGTTGCATGTCCCGATTGACGAATTGTATCGGGATGTTTCCGATGAGGATACAGAGGGCGAAAATGTGTCTATTTCCTGATAGTGCAAAATCATTCTTGCTTAGTGAAAAATCCGCAGTTTCCTTGTGGGAGACTGCGGATTTTTTCGGAAAATGCAAGGTCATACAATGAAAGCGTGGCTAGCTGACAGTGAGTACATTCATGTCGGAAGTAACAAAATAGGCTCGCGTATCAGGATAATTCCGCAAAAGCTGACAGGATGCTTCGTATCCCAAAAGCATGCAAACGGTGGACAGCGCGTCAGCCTGTTCAGCAGACTGTGCGATAACCGTAACCGAAGCCAGCCCCGTATCGCAGGGCATGCCTGTGGATGGATCGAGGATGTGGTGGTAAAGGCGGCCGTTTTCCGTAAAGTACCGTTGATAGATTCCCGAAGTGACGACGGATTCGTCAACGGCCTGCACGGTTATTATGCTGGCGCTGTCAAACGGTTTTTGAATGCCGACTTTCCAATGGCTTCCGTCCGGCTTTGTTCCGATGACACGAATATTGCCGCCAAAGTCGATGACGGCGAAACGCACATGTCGGTTTTGCAGGTATTCGGCGATTCTGTCGGTGATGTAACCTTTTGCAATAGCCCCAAGATCAATGCCGCTTCCTTCGGGAAGGGTAACGCGGTTTTTTTCGATAACCATTTGGCGGTAATTGACCTGACGGAGTGAACGCTCAAGTGTGTCCTGATCGGGAATGGCGCCGTTGTTTCCGCTGAAATCCCAGAGCTGTTTGACAGGATAGATGGTGATATCAAATTTGCCGCCGCTCATTTCGCAATAGGACAGCGCGTCGGACAAGAGCTGCGCCGTTTCAGTGGAAACGGTAACGGTTTTTCCGTGACTGTGGTTGATTTTATAAATATCGCTGCCGCTGACAGTGGTGCTCAGCAGATTTTCGTATTGACGGCAAAGCGTAAAGACGTCGGACAAAAGCTGCTGCCCCTCGCCGTCCCAATTGTAGAGCGTAACGGTACAGATGGTGTCAAGGGCAAATTCGGTTTGTGAAACTGGCTTTTTCTCTGACCGAGAGAGAACCGCCGTTATGCTCCCGATCAGCAATAAAAGCAGCGCTGTCACCGTCAGAATAATGCTGTTTTTTTGAGATTTCTTCAAAAAATCACCTCCGTTATTGCAAAGTGCGCGGTTGAGATGTACAATAGGGTAGAGCTGTTTATAACGATATGAAAAACAGGGAAAGGAGAGATCCGGGTGACGCTGTCAGGAAAAGTCACGGTGGCGGCCCTGCTGTCGGGGCTTGCCGTTTTGCTGGGATATGTGGAATTTCTGATTCCGGTGGTGCCGCCCATTGCGGGCATCAAGCTGGGGCTGGGGAATATTGCCGTTCTACTGGCGCTGCGTTCGTCCGGTTCAGAACATACGGCGGCAGGTGTTATGCTGACCAAAATCCTCGTCAGCGCGGCGCTGTTTGCAGGAATGGGTGGATTACCGTATTCGCTGGCAGGCGGTGTGACAAGTCTTTTGACCATGTCGGTGCTGTCTCGTCAATCCGGCCACGGCAAAGGCAAACTGTCCGCGGCCGGACTCAGCGCCGCAGGAGGCGCTGTGCATATGGCGGCACAGACGGCGGTGGCGGCATGGCTGACTTCGGCTTGGGAAGTGTTGTCGCTGCTGCCGATTCTGACAACAGTGGGAACGCTTACCGGATTGCTCAACGGTGTCATCGTGAACATGATGGAACGCAGAGCAGGCCAATATTTTACCGGTTTATTTGCAAAAAACAGAGAATGAAAAACGGCGGAAACAAAATGAAGTTCCGCCGTTTTTGATGTGCAAATCATTCGTTTTTCAATAGAGACCACTTATGTTTGACAGACTGTATTATCCGTCAAAATTCAGCCTGACTTGAGATCCGTTACAGCGTGTGCAAACGGGCATTTTCTCTCACGTCATAAACGCTTAGTCCTCGTCTGAATCGATACTGTCGGCTGTATTCTTGCGGGACTTTTTACTTTTATCATAAGCGGAAGAACTTAATGAGAAAAGCAAATCCTCCTGCTGAGCGGGGGAGAGCATGCGGAAATTGATGACCAACTGCTTTTCCATCTTGGAAAGCTCATAAATGTGCATCTTTTCGCCTTCGTCTTCGTCATTTGCCGCGTCGTTGACCGTCAAAGTGGGATCCGGTTCATCAATCAGATCATAATAGCTGATATTGAAAATTTTGATCAGCTTGCTGACAGATCTGATATCGGGCGTTGTCTTTCCCGATTCGTAGTAAGCATATGTCGAGCGATCCAAGCTCAATACATCCGCTACCTGCTGCTGCGTGAGGCCAGAAGCCACTCTGAATTTTTTTAATCTTTGATTTAGCGTCATAATAGCACCACCTGATTAATAAATTGTATAACACAAAGATTATAACAAGTACCCAAGTACCTATTTTATATTATACTCCAAATAAAATCATTTTTCCAGTAGTAGTGAATAAAACTCACTGATAATTTTACGAATTAGATAATATGTATAAAACTTAACGGGTAATCGAAAAAAATAATTGTAATAAACTCACAATCTTTATGAGAAAATACTAAAAAGAACACTGGAAATAATACCAATTACCATCATGCCCGCCAAAATCAGGGCAACGGCTTTGACCCAGAAGTTATGCTTTTGATACATTTGACCACACCTCTTTCATTGCATGATTTATTATACCATACATTTCGTATAAATGTTTGTATTTTTTTTAAATTTCTCATAACCATCCACGCAAAGTCCAAAAGAACAAGCTAGGTGTTACTGAAAAAAACCGAAACCGGTTTTTTTTGTTTTGCTTTTTGGCGTTCCGCGGTTGCTGTTGTCATACATCGACTCGGCGTAATGAGCGCCGTATTTGCGATGGGCACGACGTATGGTGCGTTCCATAACGCTGCGCAATTCATCTTCGTCATATTCTCTTGTGGCTAGCATTTTTTGCGGTTTGCGAGTAAATTTTTCGTAGTCTTTTTGTCTGTTTTCGTCTGAAAAAGGAATAACGGCCACCTTATTCTGGCGCTGTGCTGCTTTTGGAGCAAGGAATTTCCTGACGGATACAGCAACTGAAATGGCCGGGCGAACGGCGGTCGGAAGAAGGATGATACTCTGTTCCCCCGAAAGAAGCAGCACTCCCTCGGGTCCTCCGAAACGGCACGGAAACAAAACAGAACCGGACAGAGAGGGCAGTCGTTTGTTGTGGAGACGGTCATAACAAAAGCGCGAGCGGCTGCGGTAGGCGGATTCTAGGGGTATATTTAAAATACGAGAGAGGATAAAAATCATATTTTCTTCTTCTGACCGACAATCCAGACCGCCAATGATAATGACATTCCCGGAGCGTGACAGAATCTCATGGAGCAAAGGCGCGATTTTTTCCGCCTTTACCGTGGTATCGTGACTGGTGACAGCGCCGCAGTAGTCAGTGAGCAGATCGCTTGCTGCCGCCGCGATAGCGGAATCAGGCTGTGTCTTGTACCATATTATACCGACGGACAACGGTTTATTCCCTCCCTTACGGTATCAGATGCTTTACGGCATCAATGGATTGGACGCCAATTTTGCCGCAGAAACGTCGATGTCGGTTTCGCCTGTGCGCACCTTTCGCGCGGCAATAATCATGCGCCAGTTGGCTTTTTCATAAGAACAGGTGGAAAGCAGCAGGATATGATCCTGCGCCGTTACATCCACAGGGGTGTCAATCAGGGAGCGTTTTCTGATGTCGGCAATGAATTTGGTATAATCCTCATCCGACTCAAAACTGGTCCGGATGTAGTTGAAGGGAACGCCTGTGGCGGTGTTGGCGGTTGTGCGGAAGTTTGCGAAAACGACCCATTCATAGCGGTTGTAGATGGTGTCATAACGAATGACGGGATTTTGTTTGTAAAAATCTATGTCGTTATAGTTTTTGAGCTTGGCAAACATAGTGCCGTTGCGTCGGTGATGGCCGTAGATCAGAGAGCATCTGGAGAGGGTGTTCATCCCTACAATATTCCGGTAATCCAGAAACGGACATCCCGATGAATTGGACTCCTTGTTGATATTGTGATTGAGGTAAAAGCTGTTGTTGGAAGTCTGGACAACAGGATAATCAATCGGTGTGCCGGGAACATTGATCCAGCCTACAACGTCGCTGTTTTGTTTAATAATATTTTCAAAGGAGGCCAGCACGCCGTTTTCCAGCCGTTGTTCTTCTTCCTCTTTTTCCCCCTTCCATTTGCCGTTCTCAGCGGAGTTGGTGGTTTTGCCATCATAGTCGTTCTTGTAGGAGGCAAGACTCCACTGTTCAAGCATCGGTTCTCCGAAATATTTGTAGAGCAAAAATCCGCCGGAACCGATAAACACTATGACCGATACGGTCAGAATGACCCTGCTGACGGGATCCATTTTGTTTTTTTTCATTTTTACTTGTTTCTTTGCTGTTTTATTGTTGGTGCCTGTTGGTTGTGTTTGAAATGTGTACTCCAGTTCTTCAAACAATTCGTCATGTTTGCGTCTTGCCATCATTTTCCCTTCCTTTTGGTATGTCGGTTTTGCTTTATTGCATTCGCTCCAGATAAAGCAGTACATTGGTCAGTACCGTTTCGGCCGCTGCCTGTCGGATGGAAGCTCTGTCCGCGCCGGGTTTGTCCAGCATCAGACGGGTGACTTCGGTGCCGCTCATCGTGGCAATGGCGGTATAAACCAGCCCCACGGGTTTTTCGGGTGTGCCGCCGCCGGGTCCGGCAATGCCTGTGGTGGCGACGCCGATGTCCGCGCCGGATACGCGTCGGATTCCCTCCGCCATGGCCTGCGCCGTTTCGGGGGAAACCGCCCCGTGCGCCGCCAGAATTTCGGCGGGAACGCCCACCATTTTGGTTTTCATTTCGTTGGAGTAGGTGGTAATGCCCAAATCAAAGACCTCTGAGGAACCTGCCGCGTCAGTGATGATTTTGGAAATCAGTCCGGCGGTGCAGGATTCGACAGACGCGATTTTCAGTCCGTGTTTTTTCAGGGATTCTACCAGTTTTGCCGAAAGTTCATATTCGTTCATTGCCGTACCTCCTTTTGGACATTTATTTTTCAGGCGTTATAGTAAATACTTCCGTATTGGCGACCGCCTTTTCGATCATCGCCGCTACGTTGATTTCTTCGGATTCAAGCGCTTTTTCCGCCTGTACAATTTTGTCGAGAATCGGCTTGGTTTTGGGGTGCTTGGGCGTAAAGACGGTGCAGCAGTCTTCAAAAGGCAGAATGGAGATGTCAAAGGTGTCGATCCTGCGGGCAATGCTGACGATTTCCTCCTTATCCATGCCGATGACCGGACGCAGAATCGGCATATCCGCCGCCGCGTCGGTGCATTCGAGCGCGCGAAGGGTCTGGCTTGCCACTTGTCCCACGCTCTCGCCGCTGATAAGGGCAAGCGCGTTGTCACGACGGGCAATGATCTGCGCAATCTTGATCATGTAGCGTCGCATGATAACGGTCAGCATATCCTCCGGGCAATAGTCGCGGATGGCCTCCTGAATCTCGGTAAAGGGGACGATGTGGAGCCTGATTTCGCCCGACCATTCGGATACCTTGCCGAGCAGGTCTTTTACTTTATCCTCAGCGCGTTTGCTGGTGTAGGGGGGAGAGGCGAAGTTGACCGCCGAAAGCTCCAGCCCGCGTTTAGCCATCATCCACGAAGCGACAGGGGAGTCGATGCCGCCCGAAATCATCACGCAGGCGCGTCCGCCGGTGCCGACCGGCAATCCGCCCGCGCCGCGGATGGGCTGCTTGTGGATGTAGGCCGCCGTGTCGCGGATCTCGATGGTCACGGTGACGTCGGGTTCATGCACATCCACTGTCAGATGGGGGAACTTCTCTAAAATATATTCGCCTGCCGCCGCGCAGATGTCGGGGCTTTTGAGGGGGAATTTCTTGTCGGCGCGCTTGGCGTTGACCTTGAAGGTTTTGGCTTCCTCCAGCTCGTCGCACAGGTATTCGCAGACGGCGGGGAGAATCGTGTCCATGTCCTTGGGTACTTCAGCGGCGCGGCTGAGCGCGGCAATGCCGAATACCTTGGCAATTCGTTCGGCGGCTTCCTCAATGTCGGTATCGTCCAGCGGCGTGACATACATAGTGGACTGCGCGCGCCATACTTTGACGTCACCGACAGGGGCAACGGCTTTGCGGATGTTTTTGGCAAGCACTTCCTCAAAAGTCTTGCGGTTGAGTCCCTTGAGCGCCAGCTCACCGTTTTTTATCAGTATAATTTCGTTCAAAAAAGTTTCCTCCAAAAATAAAGTTTAAGCGTCATAAAGACTGATCTGCCAAATCGTTCTTTTGATATTTTTTGCGACCTTCAACGCTCCCGTTTTTTCCCGGGAAACGTAATGGCTCCTGTGTAGAAATCGGCCCGGTAAACGGTTTCAAATTCATTCCGGGTGATAGGTTCCGCGTAAAATTCGGGAGCGCTGTAATAAGGGTCGGTGTTGATTTCATCGACCGTCGGCACAGGCGCTTCGGTGATCCACGGATTCCCCTCATCCACAATGGGAGAGACGCTCCGATCGGAGAAAATTTCCGCGGCGCGGGTCGCATAGCGGCCGTTTTCCAAGTCCACCTCATACAAGAGAACCACCGTATCATCGCATACATTGTCTTTTAAGTACCATTTGATGTATTCATATCGGTCAGTCATACGGTCATTCCTTTCTTCCCATTGGACGCATCCATTACGCATTAAGAATTACGCATTACGCATTAGTCAAGCCCCAGTTCTTCCTCCGTGCTGAGTTTTTCAATGAATTCCTCGAAATTACCGGCAAGCCGTTCTCTTCTGTAATTCGCTTCCTGATCTACATTCACCACGCAGGGTTCGCCGTCTTTGCCGCATTCGGTGTAGTCGAGAAATACCATGTCGTGACCGCCGGAAATCGTGTCGCAGATGACCACGCCGATGGCGGGATATTCCCATTCCTCCAGCCAGAAGGCGGTGCCCATTTCGCCGCAGAGGGTGTTGGCTTTGTCTCGTCCGATGCCGTAGAATCCCTCGATGATGACGGGAAAAGAATTCTCAACAGGACAGCAGGTCTTTTTTGGCATACCGCCGTTGTGCCGTTTCATAAAAGCGAT